>DATAEE010000037.1:0-44644 GCA_036258175.1 Vicinamibacterales bacterium | reverse complement strand
TCCAGATGTTGTAGATGTTGCCGTTGCGCGCGACGTCAGGGCTGATCGGCTCCGTCGGATCCACCGCGGTCGACGGGAACACGATGGTGTCGGCGTCGATGAACTTCGCCGACCCGTCGTCGTGCGTGCCGAAGGTCAGCTGCGTCTTCTTCCCGGAATCCAGATCGAGGCGGAACAGCTTGTTGTTGCCGCTCACCCGCGCGATGTAGACGATCGACTTGCCGTCGAGCGCCCAGCTCGGTCCGTAGTCGCCGAACGGATCGTTGGTCAGGTTCTTCACCTCGCCGCTGTTCAGATCGATTGTGAAGATGTCCGCGACGGCATTCCGGAGCGCCGCAAAGACGACGGTATTGCCATCAGGGCTGATCGAGGGAGACTCCGGCATGTCGACCGTCTTCATGTCGAGACGCTTTTCGATGTTGCCCGTGAGCACGTTCTGCAGGATGAGCGTCTTCTGCTTTTCCTTGCGGACGAAATAAGCGATGCGGTCGCCGGCCGGTGACCAGGACATCCACGGAACGGCGTTGCCGCGGAAGCCTCCAGGCGTCGCGATGTACTCGTAGCCGAAACCCGTATTGAAGCCGCCGGTCAGGTTGCGAATCACTTTTCCGTCTTTTGTCGAGACCAGGATGATGTCCAGCTCCTGGTCCCTGCGGTTCCCGGCGGCCACGGCCAGCAGGTCGCCGCTCGGCGACGGTTCGATCGACACGACCGACACGAACGGCGTTTTCTGTGGCTTGGGCGCGAGGTCGCGGCCGTAGTCGATCGGTCGCTCCTTGTCGCGGAACGGCTTGAACCGGTCTTTCAGGTACTTGTCGAACTGCTCGTCGAACTCTTCGGGGCCGAGCCGGAGCGCTTCCTGGTACGCGCTCTCGCCCCCGCCAATCACGGCTTTGCGCAGCGAGAACAGGAACTGGCGGATGCCTTCCTTCCCCCATCGCGATTCGATGAACTCGAACGCCGCGTGGCCGAGCGAGTAGGGAAGGCGGCCCGACAACGGCTGCGTCTCGAACTCGCTCATCTTCGGTACGATGTCGGCGATGGCCGCGTCGCGAACCTGCATGAGGTCGAGCGGGTTCCAGTAGCCGGCCATGTAGTTGGCGAGCCCTTCATCGACCCAAAGCGGAATACCCCGCCGGACGAGCGAACGCGGGATGATGTCGAATTCGAAAACGTGCGTGAGCTCGTGCGTGATGAGGCGGTACAGCTGATCGGGCGGCTCGTCGATCGGCAGAACCATCCGGTCCCGTTGCGGCTCGGCGAAGGCGAGCACGCCTTCCGGGAGCTCTTCACCGATGACGTTCTGCTGCTGGAACTCACTCTGGGTTTTATAGAGGACGAGAGGGACTTTGAACGCGAGGTCGTGCTTCAGGTCCGCGCTGATCTGTTGGTACGCGCTCTCGGCGTACCCCGCGGCGCGCTCCAGGTGCTGCTCCAGTTCCGGGTAGTAGTAAATCTCGAAGTGATCGGTCGTGTAGATGTGCCACGCAAAGTTATCGTAGCGGACGCGATTCTTGCCGTAGTACGGGAAATATGCGGTCTGCGCGCGGACGCCGGAGCTCGGACGCCGCAACGCGCACTCGACCATGATCGGGCGCCTGCCGGCGGGGAGCGGCGCCGCGGGCGACATGGATGATGTCGTCTGGCCGTTGGCGTCGCCGGCCGAGACGCACGCCACGAGCAGCGTCAGGCCGACCGCGCTCAGCGGTCCAAGCGGCCGACGATCGCCGACAGGCTCAGATCGCCCCGGTTCCATAGCGGGGCCGGTCTGGTTACCCATAGAGCACCTCAGAGAGCGACAGCCGGAAGGCAGGCGGCCCGGCCGCGAAACTTCGCGATGTTACCACGTGTGTAGGACGGCAGCGGCACCGGCCGGGATCCAGAATCGTCCTCGGAAAGCGCCGTCGCGCCGCGCCTGAGCAATACACGTACCACGAACGCGGTATCATGGATAGGTCCCAGGAATAAGAACCGGCTCCCTGGTGTTCTGGTTTGAGGGCGGCCGGTCAGCACTCAATCATGCTGTTTCGGAAACGGCCGGCGGCAGACCCGGGCGCCCGCGCGGACGGGCGTCATGCGGCGGGCAGCTTCTCGGACGAAGCGCTCACCTATATCGATGCGCTGTATGGCGCCGCGCTGCGGCTGACCGGCCGGACGGCCGACGCCGAGGACCTGGTCCAGGACACGTATGTGAAGGCGTTGCGATTCCAGGACCGTTTCGAGCGGGGCACAAATCTGAAAGCCTGGCTGTTCACGATTCTCCACAACACCTGGCGCAACGCGCGCCGCGCGAGCGCCCGCGATCCGATCGCGGTCGACAGCGAGGCCGTCGATCGCGCCGCCGATACGGCGGGTGTGGAGGATTCGCCGGAAGCGCGCCTCTCGCGTCAGACGCTCGACGCGGATCTGCGGGCCGCGCTCGACTCGCTGCCCGATGCGTTCCGACAGGCGGTCTGGCTGCGCGACGTCGAGGATTTTTCGTACGCCGAGATCGCGGAGATTCTCGGCGTGCCGGCCGGCACCGTCATGTCGCGCATCTCGCGCGGCCGGCGGCTGCTCTATGAACGATTGACGGGCGGCGGACGGCGCGGCGACGCGCCTGCAACTGCACAAGGGAGCGAACGCTCGCTGAAGGTGGTAGGACGATCCGCATGAAACGCTGCTCCGATCTGGAACCGCTCTTCACGCCTTACGTCGATGGCCAGGCGGCGCCGTCCGATGTCGCTGACGTCGCCGCCCACCTCGAGGCGTGTCCTCCCTGCCGTGCCCATGTGCAGCAGCAACGCGTCGCGCGCGCGCTGGTCGTCGAACGGCGCTCAGCCATGTGCGAGGCCGCGTCGTCTGACCTGCGCACCCGGTGCGCCGCCGCGTGCGCGGGTCGATCACGGCGCCTGGTGCGATGGATCCCGCTCTCGGCCGCGGCCGCGCTCGGTCTCGCCGTCGCAGGCATCTTCCTCTACGGCAGCTTCGATCGCGGGGCGCGCGCGCTCGCGACGCAGCTCGCGCTCGATCACGTGAAGTGCTTCGCCGTGTTCAAGCCGGATGGCCGTACGGACCCCAAGCTGCTCTCCGCCGGCTGGCAGAAGACGCACGGATGGGAGTTGCCCGTCCCCCCGCCGAATGGCACGCTCGAGTTGCTCGGCGTACGCCGCTGCATCAGCTCCGAGGGGCGCACGGCTCACATCATGTATCGCCACGACGGGAAGCCGCTTTCACTCTTTGTCGCCAGGGACGAGGGACGGCAGTTCCGGACGGTTGAGGTGATCGGATACGAAGCGATATTGTGGTCGGAGGGCGATCGGCTGTTCGTCCTGATCGGACAGGAACCGCGCGAGGAGCTCGAACGTGTCGCCGCGTACGTGAAGACCACCGCTGCAAGGAGACCTGAATGAGACCGATCCTCCTGCGCTGGACCGCCGCCGCGGCCGGTGCCGTTGCGCTGGCGTTCGTAACGATTCCGCCGGTCGCGGAGACCATTGGCGGACCGCCCGCCGAAGCGCTCGAAAGCACCGCCGCCGGACCACCGGCGTTCTGCGACGGCAAGAACAAGCCGGCGAACCTCGGCTTCACGTTGAAGGACATGCACGGGAAAGACGTGCGGCTGTCCGACTACAAAGGAAAGGTGATCCTTCTCAACTTCTGGGCGACGTGGTGCGGGCCCTGCAAGTACGAGATTCCTGCCTTCGTCGAGCTCCAGACGAAGTACAGGGATCAGGGATTCGTCGTTCTTGGCGTGTCGACCGACGACCCGCCCGACAAGCTTCGCACGTTTGCGAACCAGTACAAGATCAACTATCCAGTCCTTCAGGGACGCGACCGCACTGATTTCGTCGACGATGCCTGGGGACCGATGTGGGGGATTCCCGTATCGTTCTTCATCGGCCGCAACGGCACGATCTGCAGAAAACAGACAGGCCTCGCGACGAAGGAACAGCTCGAGAAGGAAATCAAGGCACTCCTCGTCACGTAGGGGCGGTTCGCGAACCGCCCCTCCGGTGTTATGATCGCCTCATGTTGAAGGGCTTCACGCACGGCCGCCTCTCCTGCGGCTGCCGCATCGGCTTCAGGGAAGGCGTCGAAGGAAGTCCGGTGACCGTGGTCGTCGAGGAAAAGGCGCCGGGCTGCCCGCACACGATTCATGTTCGGGAGCTGCCGCTCTACGACTACCGCGAAGCGCTCCGCCCATCGACTCGGCTGCGGCCGGTCGAGGAAGGCGAGTACGAGGAAGAAGGCTGAGCGGCGCTCCCACGCCCGCACACCTTCTTTTCTCCCGCCCTGCCGCGGCAAACGCTTCGACTCCTTCCACGCTCCTTGCCTTACTAGTTTCGCTGGTTGCGCTCGGTCACGGTTCGGCCGGCACACAATCACCAACAGACGAAAAGCACAACGCCGAGGTGGCGTTCGCCGATGCGGTCTCGAGCGATCGGCTCAGGAAAGACGTGCGCGATCTCGTCGCGTTGGGGCCGCGCATGGGCGGTACGCCCTCCGGTGATGCGGCCGCGGCACAGATTGACCGTACGTTCCGCGAGATCGGCCTCGGCTCGCGAATCGAGCGCGATCCCGTGCTTCTCGCGCACTGGGAAGAGGGCTGGTCGGTCGCCCTCGCGCCTGCCGGAGGTGCGCTCGAATCGGCGTGGCCGTACGGATTCTCTCCCTCACTGTCCGGCGAGGGTCAGCTGCTGGTCGTCAAAGATATTGGAGCCGCCGCGCCCGACAGCTCGTGGAAGGGGCGCGTGGTTTACACGCCCGGAAACATCATGCGCGGGTATGCGGCGGTCGCCCATTCGCCGAACCGGCCGCTCGCGATCCTGACAAGCCATCCGGACGATCCCAAAAAGTACGTCGACTGGTCCCGAATCGGCAGCCTTCCGTCGAGCGATGCGCATCCGATCCCCGTCTTCGCGCTCTCGTACCTGGACGGACGCACGGTGGCGGCGGCCGCGGCATCGCGCGTTTCGGCGCGATTCAGCCTGAAGAGCACCATCCGCCGCGCGCAGCCGTTGACAACGATCGCAACGCTCGAGGGCGCCGACACCGAGCGGTACTACCTCATCTCCGCGCACGGCGACTCGGACGCGGGCGGGCCCGGCGCCGACGACAACGCGTCCGGCGTGGCGACGGTCATCGAGATCGCGCGCGTACTCACCTCGCTTGCAAAGGCGGGCCGGTTCCGTCCTGCCGTCTCGATCCGCTTCGTGGTGTGGGGAACCGAGTACCACTCCGCAAAGGCGTACATCGACCGCGAAGGCGCGAAGCTCGCCGACTGCCTCGGCGTCATCAACTTCGACGAGACGGGGACGGGGGCGGAGCGCGAAGCGATTTACTTCGAATCGAACGACGTCCCCTGGAACGCGACGCTGCTGCGTGCGCTCGAGCGCGTGGGACTGGACTACGTCGGGAAGCCGGGTTTCTGGCCCGAGTTCACGACGAACCCGTCTCAGGGCGGGACCGATTCGTACGCGTTTCTTCCGAAGGCGTACAAGGGGCAGGACTACACGTCGCTGCGGATACCCGCGACCACGGTTTACACCGCGGCGTGGGACGCCCTGGCGCCGCTTGCGCAGACGCCGGGCTGGGACTCGAAAGGCTGGCCCACGCCCGGCAAGCTGCTGATCGACTATTCCGCCTACTACCACTCGAGCGGCGACACGCCCGAGAACACGACCGAACGCGAGCCGCAGAACATGGTGCGCGCCGTCAAGGGCGTGGGGATTGCCCTCCTCCGGCTAACGGACAAACGGTGACGGCGGCGTGCTGCGGCCGGCGCCCGCCGCGTTCACCGCGGACACCGTCGCGATGTAACTCCCTGGCGCGAGCGCCTGAATGAACGTCGCAACGTCGACCGTGATCTGACCGTTGACGATCGCCGGCTTGCCCAGGTTCTTCGTCGCGACGGGTCGCGACGTTCCCGGGGTCGAACCCGCCGTGTAAATCTCCAGCAGATAGTACGTCACGTTCGGGTGATCCGGTGACGGCGTGAACACGACCTTGGTCGGCGGACCGGTGGACGACGCCACCGTCACGGTGACGGCTGCCGACGTGCGTGTGGCGCCCAGGTTGTCGCGGGCGACCGCCTTCAGCGAGTACGACCCGGCGGCGACGTTGGTCCACGAGAACGTGTAAGGGCTCGTAGTATCGGTCCCGAGAAGCGTCGAGCCCGCGAAGAACTGCACCTGAGCAATGCTGCCACCGGCATCGCTCGCGCTCGCCGCGATGGCGATCGTCGCCGGCGCCGTGAAGCTGGCGCCCGAGGCGGGCGATGTGAGCGAGACTAACGGTGCCTGATTCGCGCCTGCTGTGGTGCGGATCGCGACGTTGGTGAACACCGCCGTGGTCAGCACGCCCGTGCGGTGACTCGTGACCGCAAGCCCGACGTAGAGCGTCTGCGGCATGTTGATCGTCTGCGAGCCGACGACCGTCCAGGTCGTTCCGTTCGAAGATTCGGACGCTGTGAACGTGGACCCCTGGCGCACGAGCCGCACCCACCGCGGCGCGGAGGACGTGCTGCCCGCAGAGTGAGTGGAACTTCCGCCGGGGGAGACGCGCCTCTGGAAAGCCACGCCGTGACTGGCCGACTGAAGCGCGAACGCGTGGACCGATGAACCGGTGAGTGCCTCACGCATCATCACGCCCGCTTTCGCCCAGACGTCGGTCGCCTGGAGGCTCTCGACGCGCGCCACGATCTCGCCGTCTCCAGTCAGCGTCTGGTAGGCGAAGTGGAATGCATCTGACGTCCCCCAGATATCGGCGCCCGCGCCGCGAACCGTCACGCGATTGAGGTCGAACGTGGCGCTTCCGGCGGCGCCAACGCTGCCGATGTCATCATCGAGCCAATCCGACTTGCCCGGCCCCACTGTGATGCTGACGGAGCTGGACGCGGTCGCGCCGCCGTTGTCGAGCGCGACGGCCTTCAACGTATAGCTCCCTTCCGGCACGTTGCTGACGCTGACTGTGTATGGACTCGTGGTGTCGGTGCCGATCACCGTCGAGCCGTTGAAGAATTGAACCTGTTGGACGCTGCCGCCGGCATCGCTCGCGGAAGCCGTGAGCTGGATAGTGGCCGGCGCGTCGAACTGGGCGCCGTTCGCGGGTGCCGTCAGGCTGACGACCGGCGCCGTGTTTCCCGCCGTCGATGTCACCGACACGTTGCGAAACTTCGCCGTCGCCAGCGCCGACTGATTGTGGCTCGTCACCGCCAATCCGACATAGATCGTGGAACCCATGACGATCGTGGTGCTCCCGCCACTCGTCCAGGCGATCCCATCGCTCGAGAAGTACGCGCGAAACGTCTGGCCGGCCCGGACGAGCCTCACCCAGTGCGGAAAAGTCCCAGTGCTCTTGTAGATGCTCGCTGTCGAGCCGCCTGGCGACTGCCGCCGCTGCAGCCTGATCTCTCGATCGGGAGAGAGAAGCGCGAAGGCGTGCGGCTCGCTTGGCCCGAGGCCGTCGCGCATCATGACGCCGGCTTTCGACCACCCGTCCGCGCGCGTCACGCTGTCGAGCCGCGCGACGATCTGGCCGTCACCGGTGAGCGGCCGGTAGACGAAGTGGAAGCTGTCGGCGGATCCCCACACGTCGGCGCCCGACCCGCTCACGGTGAACACACCCGACGACAGCGTCGCCGAACCCGCTCGGCCGACTGAACCGACATCCTGGTTGTCCCACGGCGCAGGCAATTGCGCCCACGCAACCGTCGCGTTCAACAACAACGCAGCCAGGCCCCACGAGACTCTCGTGAGACAGATCTCCAGCGTTCTGAGTGTCGACTCAGTCATGAACCTCACCAGAAAAAGAAATTGGTTACCCGGGCGAACGGTCGTCCCCGGGGGGCAGCCTCACACCCGCTGGCAAAGACGCAGCCACCCGCGGGATGCTATTGATCGCGTAAACGCAGGGAGATACGACGCATGCGTCTAAGTTCTACTGTTAAGAATGACAACTCAGCCGCACGGAAAAATTACATTCTTGGATCAGAATCTGACGCGCAGATCAGCGACGAGCGGCAGATGATCCGATGCGATGAGTGCCTTGCGTGTACGTGGGAGCTCGACTCGCGTCACCTCGACCCGTCCTTCGTAATAGATGTGGTCGAGATGAAGGATCGGAAACACGCCCGGGTAGGTCCGCCGACGCTTCAGATGCGCAAAGAGGTCGACGCTGTGCAGCTTCTCGCTCAGCATCCTCGTCGCGAGGCCTCGCGTCCACTCGTTGAAGTCGCCGACGACGACTTTTGGCCCGGCGACTCGCCGGTCGTGGACGAACGCGGCCAGACGCGACGCCTGGAACCGGCGCTCGAGGAGGGCCGTGCCGAGATGGACGTTGTAGATGTGGACGACGTGGGAATCCATCGCGATGTCGACGCGCTGGACGCAGCGAGGCTCGCACGTCCTCCACGAGAGGTCGTGCTGCGCATGCTGCCGGATCGGCAGCCGGCTGAGAATGACGTTGCCAAACAGATGTCCGCGCAGGTGGCGCGCGGGCGCCATGACCCAGCCCATGCCGAGCGCCGCGCCCAGCTCCTCGGCGTGACCCGGCCCCGACGGCCCGGCGCCGATGACTTCCTGCAGGGCGATGACGTCCGCATCGATGTCCTGGAGGACGCTGGCGATGCGGTCCGGCCGCGTCCGACGGTCGAGGCCGCGGCAGCGGTGGATGTTGTAGGTGGCAATGCGAAGCGTGGACATCTGACGCTATGGGTCGTCCAGCCTACGGTGGCAGGACGACCCGTAGCGCTATGATATGCCGATGCCGGCGCGAACCTGGCGGGTTGTCGTGGGCGCCGCGGTCGCGCTCGCGGCCTGCAGTGAAGCGCGCGAGCCGATCGTCGTGCAGCGAACGTCGGTCGTACTCGAGAATCAGTCCTCCTCCGAGTGGACCGGCATCGAGATCTGGGTGAACGATCACTACCGGGTCACGTACTCGGCGCTCGCGCCAGGCGGACGCCTGAACGTGCCGCTCACGAGCTTCGTCGCGGGGTTCGGTCAGCGGTTCCCGCCGGCGACGAACGTGTTCGGCGTCGAAGTCACCGCGAAGAGCAGCGGCGGCGAGCCCGTACGACTCATCTGGGGAAAAGGACGAAGACGATGACGCTCGGTCGATCGGAATTCGAAACCAGCTGTCCATGCTGCAACGCGACGCTCGTCGTCGACGTCAACTTGCGGCGCATCGTCCGGCACGTGGAGCCGCCGACGGCGGATAAGCCCGAGTTGAGCGAGGCGCAGCGAATCCTGGCCGAGCAGGCAGCGCGGCGCGAAGCGCTGTTCCAGCAGTCGGTGACCGCCGAGAAGTCGCGTGGCGACGTGCTGTCGAGGCACTTCGACGAAGCGCTCAAACAGGCCTCGGGCGAGCCGGTCACGAAGCCTACGCGGGACTTCGATCTGGACTAGAACGACTCCTGAACCCTTCTGGATTCCGGCGTCTGAATCCTGAATTCACGCGGGAGCTCGGTCCATTTCCCGCGGCCCTCGTACAAGACGGGCTTCGCGCCGGGAAAGCGCTTGTGAAACGCCCGATAACGCTTCCTCAGAGCGTTGATCCGCCGATCCGAGCTGCGAATCCGGTGATGTGGCCAGTCGAGCAGCATGCGCTCGACTTTCCAGACGTTTTGCTCCGAGAGCCGCCAGTCGTAATCTCCCAGCACTCGCAGGTCGACCACGGCGTACCCGACGACCCGCCCGGTGAGGTCCACGTACGGATCGACGTAGCTCAGCGCGAGCGCCCGCGCGGTGGGAAAAACCGGCTTTCGCCCGTGGAGGCCGGGATCCCGCGATCGCGCGACGGAACCCCACAGTGCGCTCCGGCGGTACACGAAGATGACGTGATCCAGGTTGTCGATCGACTCGAAGCTGAGGACGGTGGGCGGATAACCGTGCTGCTCCAGGATGACCGCGGCGGCGAGCGCCGCTTCGAGACAATGCGCCGAGTGGCGACCGATCACGCCGCGAAAGCTGCGGAGCGTGGCCGGGTCGGGCGGCGGCTCGGTGTTATACGGCAGGCGGTTCAGCCAGCGCTGGACCGCATGCGGCGTTCGCAGCCGATTGATGACGCGGCGCTCCGCGGCGGTGAAGGCCGAGCGGGGCGGGCGCTCAGTTGGCAACGGCCTTGAGCGCCTCGAGGAGCTGGGCCGGCGTCCAGTCGTTGCCCGTGAACACGCGGGCCAGGCGTCCATCGGGCCTGACGACCGCCGTCCGCAGGTTGTGCGTGATCTCCTCCGGCGTGTCCCGCCCGAGGCTGACGCCGAACCGCGACGCGAACCGGTCCACGTTGTCGCGCGGTCCCGTCAGGAAGCTCCAGGTCTCCGGCTGTGCCCCGACCTTCGCGGCGTGCGCGCGCAGGACCGTGGGCGTGTCGTATGCCGGATCGAAACTGACCGAGACGAGCTTCACGCGGCTGGCGAGCGCCGGATCGCCGCGCACCTCTTTCTGGACGGCTGCGAAGTGCCGGTCCATCATCGGGCAGAACGTCGGGATCGGACACCGCGTGTAGATGAACGTGATGGCCACCGCGCGGCCGCGCCAGTCGGCGAGACGCCGCGTCCTCCCGGTCTCGTCGACGAACGACTCGTCCGGAACGGGGTCGCCTTCCTTGATCAACTCGAAGCCGGAGGCAGCGGCCGTCGCGACAGCGGGCGTCAGATCAGAAGAGCCGATCTTGCGGACGTCACGCAGCACCGCGTCGCGATCGGTCATCGCGAGCGTCGCCTCGATCAGATCTCCCGCCGCGCGCTCTTTTGCGACGGCCGGATCGGCGACCTTGAAGGTCATGATCATGCCGGGCATCAGGCCGGGGATGTCGTCGTGCTTGACGGCGATCTCACCGCGTTCGACGTTGACGGCGAGTACCTGGCCGCGGAGCGGGTACGTGCGCTCTGCCGGCCGGCACGCCGCGAGGGCGGAGACGATGAGGATTCCCGTGGCGAGGGTGCGCGTAGCTACTCGTCGACGATCCATCCGTCGCGCAGCTGAATGACGCGGCTGCCGTACGACGCGTTGGTCTCAGAGTGTGTGACCTGGATGATCGTCGTGCCGGCGTCGTTCAGCCGCTTGAAGAGCTCCATGATCTCGCGCCCCTGGCTGGAATGGAGATTCCCGGTCGGCTCGTCGGCGAGGATCAACTTCGGGCTCGAGATGACGGCCCGGGCCACGGCGACGAGCTGCTGCTGACCGCCGGAGAGCTGATTGGGGTAGAGGTCCTTCTTGCCGACGATCGCGAACCGATCCAGCACGTCGCACACGAGGCTCTCGCGCTCGGATTTCTTGATGTCGCGATACGAGAGCGGGATCTCGAGATTCTCGTAGACCGTCAGGTGGTCGAGCAGGTGGTAACTCTGGAACACGAAGCCGACGTACTGCTTGTGGAGCTTCTGCCGCTCCTTGGCGCCGAGACGGTGGACCGGCTGGTCGACGAAGTAGTACTCCCCGGTCCACGCGCTGTCGTGCATGCCGATGATGTGGAGCAGCGTCGATTTTCCCGCTCCCGACGGTCCCATCACGGACACGAACTCGCCTTCCTTGATATCGAGGTTGATCCGGCGCAGGACGAAGGTCCGGCTCGCGCCGTGCGCGTAGGACTTCTCGATATTGCGGAGCGCGATCAGCGCATCAACCGCCGGAGTTTCCGTGGGCTGCGCCGCGGCGGGCTGGGTCGACGATCGGAATAGGGCCATATGTCGTCCGTTTCTGTTTGTGTATATCGGCGTGTATCTGCGGTTCTTTGACGGCCGAACCTGGCGAATGGTTCGCAGCCCTCTATTCGTACCGTAACGCTTCCACCGGGTCAATCCGGATCGCACGGCGGGCAGGGGCCGCGCAGGCCAGCGCGGCGGCCGCCAGCAGCACGGCGACCGTGACCGCAAGCGTGGGCAGGTCCACGGCGTCGACGCCGAAGAGCACCGCCCGCATGGCGCGGCCCGCGGCAGCCGCTCCCGCCACACCAATCGCCGCGCCGACGGCGACCATCCGCAGCCCGTCGACGAGGACCAGGCGGAGCACGTCTCCTCGGGTGGCGCCGAGCGCCATCCGGACCCCGATCTCGCTCGTGCGCTGGGCGACCGCGTAGGAGAGCACCCCGTAGACGCCGACGAGCGCGAGCGCCAGCGCGACCGCCGCAAAGAGTCCAACCAGCTGCATTACGAAGCGCGGCTGCGACACCGCGTCGGCTTCCAGACGTTCCATGGTCGTGACGTTCGCAACCGGCAGCGCCGGGTCGACTGCGCGCACCGCTTCACGTATCGCCGGCGCGAGCGACGCCGGGTTGCCCGAGGCGGACCGCGCGACGATCACCGTGCCCCGCTCCGGATACTGTCGATAGTGCACGTACAACTCTTCGTCCGGAGGCCTGTCGGGTCCGCGATGACGGATGTCGGCCACGATTCCGGCGATCGTGAACGTCCGGTCGTCCACCGAGATGCGCCGGCCGAGCGCCTCCTCGTTTGGCCAGTACTTCCGCGCGAGCGATTCGTTGATCACGACCGCTCCTGGCGCTGAATTCCCATCCTGATCCGACAGCGCTCGCCCGCGCACGATCCGGATTCGCATCGTCCTGAAATAGTCGGAGCTCACGATGCGGTACCACGCGGTGGGCTGCTCGGCGGGCGTCGTCGGCTTTGGACGGCCTTCGATCAGGAACGCGAAGTCCGAGTCCGCCCCGCTCAGCGGGAGCACCGAGACGAGCGCCGTCGATTCCGCGCCCGGGACGGCGCGCAGCCGCTCGACGAAACGATCGTAGAGCGCGATGATCTTGTCCGCGTTGTCAAACCGCGCGCGCGGGGCGTTCACGTTTCCGACGAGCACGTTCGCGGAATCAAATCCCCGGTCGACCGCCTGAAGCTGCACGAAACTCCGGAGTAGCAGCCCTGCGCCCGCAAGCAGAACGAGCGCGAGCGCCGTCTCCGCGACGACCAGAACCCGGCGCAGTTTCCGGCCGCCGCCGCCCGCCTGGCCGCGCGCTCCTTCGCGCAGACCCGACGTCAGATCGGCGCGCGAGGCGTGAAGCGCCGGCGCGAGGCCAAACAGGATTCCGGTGACGACCGTCATGCCGACCGTGAATGCGAGCACGGCACCATTCACACCGATCGCATCAATCCTCGGCGTTCCGGCAGGCGACGCCGCCACGAGCGCGCCGACGCCCCACATCGCCAGGAGTGTCCCGAGCGCGCCGCCGATCGCCGCAAGCAGCAGGCTCTCTGCGAGCAGTTGTCGAATGAGCCGCGACCGGCGCGCGCCGAGCGCCGTCCGCACGGCCATTTCCCGGCCGCGTCCCGAGGCGCGGGCGAGCAGCAGGTTCGCCACGTTCGCGCACGCGATCAGGAGCACGAGGCCGACCGCGGCGGCGAGGACGAGGATCGCGGGCCGCGCGGCGCCGACGATCCGTTCGTACAGCGGCTCGAGCCGGATGCCCGCGTCGCGGTCGTCCTGATGGAGACGTTCGAGGCGCGCCGCCACCTGGTCCATGTGCGCGGCTGCCTGCTCCAACGTGACGCCGGGCCGAAGCTTGCCGAATGCGCGCAGGATGATCGCCCCGCGGGATGCCGACGCCGGGTTGACGCGGAAGGCCTGCCACAGCTGTGCGCGCGGCGCCACGATCGGCGGCTGAAAACCAGGCGGTAGCACGCCGACGATTTCGTGAACCGTATCGTTGATTCTGATCGTCCGGCCGATCACATCGCGCGCGCCGCCGTACCGGCGCTTCCAGAGCGCGTCGCTCAGCACGACCGTCCGCGGGGCGTTCGGATCCTCTTCGCCGGGTGTAAACACGCGGCCGAGGGCACCCTTTACCCCCAGAACGTCGAAGTAGGAAGGTGACACGATGCCCGCCGGCACCTGCTCGACTTCGCCGCCGTCCGTGAGAATGGCCGCGGTGCCTAGCGCGACGCCGAGCGATTCGAAGACCGACGTTTCCGCCCGCCAGTCGACGTAATGGCCCGGCGTCGCCCACTCGTCGCTCGGGCCGCCGCGCTTCCGCAGGTCCTGCCACACCATGACGATGCGATCCGGATCGTTGTAGGGAAGCTGCCGCAGGAGCACGCCGTGGACGACGCTGAAAATGGTTGTGTTGGCGCCGATGCCGAGGGCGAGGACGAGGATCGCCGCGACGGTCGTCGCAGGCGTGCGCGCGAGCATGCGGGCGCCGAAGCGCAGGTCGGAGAACATGGGGCCTCCCGAAGAAAGCCCCATGCCGTTCCGACCCTTCATGCCAACCGCGCGTGACTCAAGACGTTAGCCCGATCGACGCGAGCGCCGGGCCGGCTCCCGGTGTTCGGGCGTGGGACGGCCGGGTCCCGAAAACGGGTTACTCGGTCTTTCCGCCCTTGCGGGTGATGTTGATCGAGGAGGCCGTCTTCGCGCCGCCTGCCTCGGCGAAGGTGACGCTCACGTGGTCACCCATGCCGATCGCATCGGTGGCGGTCATCCCCTTGCCCGCCTCCTTCAGCTTGCGGCTCAACGTGCCGACGCCTTCGCCGATGATCTTCGTGTTCTTGTCAATCGCGAAAGTCGCGGCGCTGGGGCCGGTCGACACCGTGATCGAGTCGTTGGCGACGGCTGTGACCGTGCCGCTCACGGTGGTGGACTTCGGCTTATCCGGCTTGTCCTCTGACGTGGAGCCTTCGCTTGGCGGGAGGCCGCCGCGAATCCGCGCTGCGTGCAGTGTCCCGCCCATGTCGTGATACCGCACTTCGACGCCGCTGCCGACCTTGATCACGTCGGCGACGTGGATCCCGGCTTCGCCAGCCTTCTGCGCCGCGCGCTGCGCCGTTCCGCCACCCGGCGCCTCGACTTCCGTCGTCTTGTCGATCGCGATCGTGTAGTCCTTGCCCGCCGCCTTGACGGTGATCGAGTTGCCGCTCACGGCCGTCACCGTGCCCCGCACCGACTTCGTGTCCTGGGCCAGAGCCGCCGGCGCGGTGAAGACCACCGCAACTACCCCCGCCACGATACCAATGAACGCGCGTCGCATGGCACCCTCCTGCCTTGTGCACACTGGGAACTGGACGGGCGATTATGCCGCCGGGCCACGCTGTGGTCAACCGGGGCTTCCGGGCGTTCGCCGGGGGAGGGCCGCCGGTCGCCGGAAAAGGGGGGCCCCCCCCTGACGCGACCCGTATTCTCGTCATGGAAGCGGGGAGCACAGTTATGACGCAATCAACCGCGGCGGGCGTTCTCGGAGCAATCGGATTGATCACAGCGGCAGCGGCCTTCACGGTCATCTGGCTCGTCGTCCACGAGCCGATCAAGGTCGCCGACGCCATTGCGAGGTGGTTGTGAGCACGAGCGATCAGTTGGGCAAGGCGGCGCGCGAGCTCGAGGAAGCCGAGCGTCGGACGCGCGAAGCCGAGCGCATCCGCCGGGACGCACAGAAAGAGTGGGAGGGGGGGCGCCTGCCGCTGGGTCTCATCCTCCTCTTCATCGGCGGGATCTTTACCGCGGAGCGCCTGGGCTACATCGAGATCAAGCAGGTCTGGCGATACTGGCCGTTGTTTTTCGTCGTGATGGCGATCAAGAACTTCGTGAGCTGGACGGCGGAAGGGTTCAGGGGAGCGTTCGCGATGCTCTACATGGCCGCCATCTTCTTCATGCACAATTTCGGCGTCATCTCGATCCAGTACTCATGGCCGCTGTTCGTCGTGCTGGCCGGCATCATGATCGTGTGGGGCGCGCTGGTTGGCAGAGCCTGCAACAGGAGCCGGTCATGAACGGGCGCTTCGACCCGCCGACGCACCTCGGATCGGGCCCGCGTCGCGGATTCGGGCTGACGCCTCAGGTGTTCGTAGGCCTCGCCTTTATCCTCATCGGCGTCGCCACGGCGCTCGAGACGCTGGGCATCGCCGATGCCGGACGCTATCTGCACCTGTGGCCGGTGTTCCTGATCGGGCTCGGCCTGTTGAAGCTGATCCAGGCGCGTGGTGGTCCGGGGCTCCTGGCGGGCGGGTTCTGGTTGCTCGTCGGGTCCTGGCTGCTCGCCGACAACCTCGGCTACGACATTCCCGATTTCTGGGAAGCCTGGCCGATCCTGTTCGTGTTCGCCGGCCTCGCGTTGATCTGGCAGGCGATGCGGCGCGGCCGCGGGCCGCGCCAGCCGGGCGAGGCCGAGCCGACCATCAGCATGATGGCGATCATGGGCGGCGTGTCCCGCCGCTCGCTGTCGCAAGCATTTCGCGGCGGCGAGGCCACCGCGATCATGGGCGGCTGCGAAATCGATCTGCGCGATGCAATGCTCAACCCGGAAGGCGCGACGATCGATGTCTTCGCGTTCTGGGGAGGCATCGAGATCAAGATCCCGCCGGGCTGGCGCGTCGACAACCGCGTGTTCGTGTTCATGGCGGGCTCGGAGGATTCGACCAAGGGAGCCGCTCCTTCGACCGCGCCGGCCCTGACGGTTCGGGGCCTCGCCGTCATGGGCGGCATTGAGATCAAGAACTAGGTACCGATCAGGGACTAGGGACTACCGACTACGGATAAGCGATTTGGTGCATCCTATCCTCGCAGATCGCCGCCGGCTCGCGATTTACCTGTCGGCGTGGCTCCTGGTCGAGATGCTGCTGGTGCTGCTGCTCGTGCGGGGCGGTACTCTGCGCCTCGTGCCGGCCGCGATCGTCGCCGCGCCGCTCACGATCCTCTACGCCTTCATCTGTCTCTCGGCTTTTTACGTCTGCCGGACCGCGCCGCTCGAGACGACCGCACTCGAACGGACGCTGACGGTGCACATCGCGGCCGCGGCGGTGTCGAGCGGCATCTGGCTCGTGTGCGCCCGATGGCTCGCCGCAGCTGCCGCGCGGATGTCGCCGTGGTTTGCAGACGCCTCGGCGGCGATCGCGAGCCAGCAGGCGCTCATCCTGACGATGGGCCTGCTGTTGTTCCTCCTTGCGAGCGCGGTGCACTACGTCCTCCTGGCAGCCGAACGGTCGCGCGACGTCGAGCGTCAGGCGCTGGAGCTCCGGGTGCTCGCCCGGGAGGCGGAGCTGCGCGCGCTCCGCGCGCAGATCGATCCGCACTTTCTCTTCAACAGCCTGCACTCGATCGGCGCGCTCACCGGCTCCGATCCGGCGGGCGCCCGCCGGATGGCCATCCTGCTGGCCGATTTTCTGCGGGACACCATCAGTCTCGGCGGGCGCGACCGCATCCCGCTCGCCGACGAGCTGAAGCTGCTCGAGCGTTTTCTCGCGATCGAACGCGTCCGGTTCGGCGAGCGCCTTTCCGTCGAGCTGCGGCTCGATGACGCCGCCAACGTGTGTGAGATTCCACCACTCCTGCTGCAACCGATCGTCGAGAATGCGGTCACGCACGGCATTGCCGGTCTCGTCGACGGAGGCACGGTCGCGATTCGAACGCTGCGGAACGGGTCGAGGCTGGCGATCGAAGTCGAGAATCCCTGCGATCCGGATCGCCGGCCGGGACGGGGCACGGGTGTCGGGCTCGCGAACGTCAGGCGGCGGCTCGACGCCGCGTTCGGCGGAGACGCGTGGATGAAGTCGAGCGAAGAGAACGGCAGATTTAAAGTGGAGCTGAGCCTGCCGGCGTAAAGCTAGGCGCTGGAAACAGCGCGGCGAGCGTTGCGAGCCGTGGCAGGCCATGGGGGTGGGGCCCCATGGCAACCAAAAAAAGAAGAGGAAATGCTGACCGCCATCATCGTGGACGATGAAGCGCTGGCGCGGCAGGTGCTGCGCGAGTATCTGCAGACGCTCGGCGGCATCGAGGTGATCGCCGAGTGCGCGAACGGGTTCGATGCCGTCAAAGCGGTCACCGACCGGCCGCCCGACCTCCTGTTTCTCGACATCCAGATGCCGAAGCTGGATGGCTTCGAGGTGCTCGAGCTGCTGGCCGACACGGCGCGTGGACTCGCGGTGATCTTCGTCACGGCATACGACGAGTACGCGCTGCGCGCGTTCGAAGTGCACGCGGTGGATTACCTGCTCAAGCCGTTCGCGGCCGAGCGCCTCGCCGAGGCGGTCGCCCGGGCGACCGCTCGGGTCGGCCACGCGGCGGCGCAGAACCAGGCCGCAGCGCTGGCGGCGCGGAAACGCGAAGGACCGCTCGAGCGGGTCCTGATCCGGGACGGCGCGCAGGTCCACGTGTTGCCGGTCGAGACGATCGATTTCGTGGAAGCCCAGGACGACTACGCCGCGTTCCACGCGGCGGGGAAGAGCTATCTGAAAGAGCAGACGCTCGCCGAGCTGGAATCCCGTCTCGATCCCGCCCGGTTCGTCCGCGTCCACCGTTCGTTCATCGTCAACGTCGAGCGCATCGCGCGCGTGGAGCTGTACGCGAAGGACAGCCGCATCGCGATCCTGCGCGACGGGAAGAAACTGCCGGTGAGCCGCGCGGGATACGCGCGGCTGCAATCTCTTCTGTGATCCCGTATTTGCGTGCCGCGCCGCCTTCGTATATGGTTTAACTGTCTGGTTAAACTGTATGGCCAAGAGGCGGCGCACGATCCGGCCGGCCCGTGACGAGCGGACCGAGGCGCGCGTCCTCGAGGCGGCGCACACCGTCTTCGTGCGACGGGGGACGGCCGGGGCCCGCATGCAGGAGATCGCGCACGAGGCCGGGGTCAATCAGGCGCTCCTTCATTACTACTTCCGAAGCAAGGAACGGCTGGCCGAGGCCGTGTTCCGCCGCGCGGCGGGCGAGCTCCTGCCGCGCGTGATCGACGTCCTCGGCGCGGACGTCGCGATCGAGGACAAGGTCGCGCGCGTCGTGGAGCTCGAGCTCGATCACCTGCTGCGCGCGCCGTTTCTTCCGGGGTACTTGATCAGCGAACTGCATCATCACCCTGAGCGCGTGCCCCAGCTGATCTCCGCGATCACCGGCCTGTCGCCGGGCGACATCTCGTCGAAGGTGTTCGTCAAGCTGCGTGCGCAAATCGGCGCGCGCGTCGAGGCGGGCACGATGCGCGCAATCACACCCGATCAGTTCGTCGTCAATCTGCTGGCCCTCTGCGTGTTCCCGTTCGCCGCCCGGCCGATGCTCATGGCGCTTCTCGGCGTAGACCGGGAAGGGTTCGAGCGATTCATCGGCCGCCGGCGGACCGAGCTCATTCCGTTTTTCCTGAAGGCGCTGCGTCCATGAGAGCCACGGTCGTGCTGCCGCTTGCGGTCGTCGTAGTATGGGGAGGCCACCTGGGGGATGCCGCCGCAGGGCAGACGGCGCAGCCGCCGCTGCAGCTCGGCGCGCTCCACGAAGAGGCCCGCGCCGCGGATCCGCGCGTGCGACAGCTGGAGCTCGAAGCGGCGCGGACGGATCTCCGGCTGCGGAACATCTCGGCCGAGCGGCTGCCGGTCGTGACCGCGCAGGGACTCGCGCAGTATCAGTCGGATGTGCCGACGCCTCCACCGTTCATCCCCGGGGGGCAACCGCTGTTCGTACCGCCGAACCAGACCTACGATGCGTACCTGCGGGTCGACCAGCCGCTCTTCGAGCCGTCCGTCGAACCGCGGCTGGCGGTCGAACGCGCGCAGCTCGCCGAGGCCCAGGCGCGCGTCCAGACGGCGCTGTTCGGTCTTCGGCAGGAGGTCAACGACGCGTTCTTCGCCGCGTCGTTGCTGCAGGAGCGGCTGGAGACGGTCAGGATCACCATCTCGGCGCTGCGGACGCTGCTCCAGGACGCCGAAGCGCGCGTGCGCGAGCGCACCGCGCTGCCGAGTGAGGCGGCGTCGATCGAGGCACGCCTGCTGCAGCGGCAGCAGGACGAGGCGGAGCTGAACGCAGGACGCCGCGCCGCGCTGGCGCGGCTGTCCACCCTGATCCGCCGTCAGTTGCCCGAGGATCAGGCGCTCGTGGTGCCCGATCTCGATGCCGCGGTCGCGCGCGCCCGCCAGAACCTGTCCGCGCTCCGCGCGCGGCCGGAGTACGAGCAATTCAGTCGCACGCGCGAGCGGCTCGAGCAACAGCGCAGCGCCGCCGACGCTCGGGAACGGCCGCGCGTGTCGGCGTTCGGCGGCCTCGGGTATGGCAAACCCGGTCTCAACTTCATCCTCGACGAGTTCGACTCGTACTGGCTCGCCGGGCTGCAGGTGCAGTGGACTCCCTGGACGTGGGGCACCGCCGATCGCGAGCGCCAGGCGCTCGCGGTACAACAGCAGATCGTGGCGGCGGACGAGGAGGCGTTCACCGCCGGCCTCGAGCGCGTGGTGCAGACCGATCTCGCCGACCTCGATCGGTTGGACGGGACGCTGGCGATGGACGATCGGATCGTGTCGCTGCGGGAAAGCGTCGATCGCGAGACGCGATTGCGCTTCGACGAACGGGTTGCGACGGTCGCGGAGTACCTGGACCGGAGCAACGAGCTGCTCGAGGCGCGGCTCAACCGCGCGCGGCATCGCGTGGAGCGGGGAGAAGCGCGAGCACGATTCCTCACCTCGGTTGGACTGGAGGTCAGGTGATGCGCGCCATCTTGATGCTGACGGTGCTCGCGGCGGGTTGTGCGCGCGCGCCCGAGCCAGATGCGTACGGCAACGTCGAGGCGACCGAAGTGGTCGTCGGCGCTGAAGGGAGCGGGCAGCTGATCTCCTTTACCGTCGAAGAAGGCAACAAGCTGGCGGCCGACGCGACCGTTGGTGAAATCGATCGGACGCAGCTCGAGCTGCAGCGGGCGGAAGCCTCCGCGCAGCGATCCGCGACCGCGGCGCGCGTCGCCGAGGTCCAGCAGCAGATGGAGGCGCTCGTGGCGCAGCGCGAGGCGGCCGTCGCGCAGCGGGCCGCGCTGGTCGCGCAGCACGAGATCGCGAAGCGCGCATACGAGAGAACCTCACGCCTCTATGCCCAGCAGGCGGCGACTGCGCCGCAATTGGATCAGGCCGAACGAGACCTTCGGACGCTCGGCGAACAGGTCAAATCGCAGGATCGACAGATTGCGGCGCAGAGCCAGCAGATCGAAGCGGCACGGGCCCAGCAGGTCACGGTGCGTCGTCAGGTGGACGCGGCTGACGCTCAGATCGAACAGATCGGCGATCGGATCCGGAAGACGGCCGTCGTCAATCCCGTTGCCGGAACCGTGCTCGCCACTTACGCGAAGGCCGGAGAGTTCGTCCAGCAGGGACAGCCGCTCTACAAAATTGCCGACCTCGACGCGGTCGAAGTGCGCGCCTACGTTGACGAGACGCAGCTCGCGTCCGTCCGGCTTGGCCAGGGCGTGCAGGTGACCGTTGACACCATGAAAGACGAGCGGAAATCCCTTCCGGGAACCGTCTCGTGGGTCTCGTCCGAGGCGGAGTTCACCCCCACTCCCATCCAGACGCGCGAGGAGCGCGCCGAACTCGTGTACGCGATCAAGATCCGCGTCGCCAACCAGGACGGAGTTCTCAAGATCGGCATGCCAGTCGATGTGAACTTCTCATCAACCGGAACCTCTGGAACCCCTGGAACCTCGGGAACCGCGCCGAAATGAGTCACGCAGTCGAGGTCAATCGGCTCGTCAAGCGCTACGCGGGGACGACCGCGCTCGATGGCATTTCCTTCTCGGTCGGCGCGAGTGAGCTGTTCGGGTTCATCGGGCCGGACGGCGCCGGGAAGACGACGTTGTTCCGGATCCTTGCGACGCTGCTCGTCCCGGATGGGGGTGCCGCGCGCGTCCTCGACCTCGACGTCGTCAAGAACCTGCGTGCCCTCCGGTCGCGCATCGGGTACATGCCAGGCCGCTTCTCGCTGTATCCCGACCTGAGCGTCGAGGAAAACCTCCGGTTCTTTGCGTCGGTCTTCGGCACCACACCCGAGCGCGAACACGATCAGATCGCTCCGATCTACAGTCAGCTCGAGCCTTTCAAAGATCGCCCCGCCGCTGCGCTCTCGGGCGGGATGAAGCAGAAGCTCGCGCTATGCTGCGCGCTCGTCCATCGGCCGGACATCCTCCTGCTCGACGAGCCGACGACCGGCGTGGACGCCGTGTCGCGTCGCGAGTTCTGGGACCTGCTCGGGCGTCTGAAGCAGACCGGCCTTACCATCGTGGTCTCTACGCCATACATGGACGAAGCGAACCGCTGCGATCGAGTGGCGCTGATCCAGCACGGACGCATCCTCGCCATCGACGCACCGCCGGCGATCATGCGTTCCTTCGAAGTGCCGTTGCTCGCGATTCGCGTCGATGACCGCTACCAGGCGCTGCTCGCGCTTCGCAAGTACGCGCACGCCGCGACGATTTATCCGTTCGGCGACACGCTGCACTATACCGATTCGCGCCGCGGCCTCGCCGCCGAGCAGATCGCCCGCGAACTGACCGCGAACCTGCGTGCTGAAGGATTCCCGGAGGCGTCCGTCGAAGCAATCCCGGCGACCGTCGAGGATGTGTTCATGGCGCGAATGGGAGCGCCGGAAAGAGCGGCGTCATGAGCGGCGAGCTCGCGATCGAGGCGAAAGATCTCACGCGGACCTTCGGCAACTTCACCGCCGTCGACCGGATTTCGTTCGACGTGCGGCTTGGCGAGGTCTTCGGATTTCTCGGCGCGAACGGCGCCGGGAAGACCACCGCGATCCGGATGTTGACCGGCCTGCTGGCGCCGAGCGGCGGCCGCGCGACGGTCGCCGGGTACGACGTGGCGACTCAGGTCGAACTAATCAAGCGAAACATCGGGTACATGAGCCAGCGGTTCTCTCTGTACGAAGATCTCACCGTCACGGAAAACATCCGGCTGTATGGGGGCATCTACGACTTGGCGGCGCGTGATGTCCGCGCACGGACCGACCAGATGCTCCGCCGGCTGGGCCTCGAACACGCCGCCGAGTCGCTCGTCCGATCGATTCCGCTAGGTTGGCGTCAGAAGCTCGCTTTCTCCATCGCGCTCCTGCACGAGCCGAAGGTGGTGTTCCTCGACGAGCCTACGAGCGGCGTCGATCCGATTACACGGCGGCAGTTCTGGGAACTGATTTACGAAACGGCCGCGGCCGGTACCACCGTGCTTGTGACGACGCACTACATGGACGAAGCCGAGTACTGCGATCGGATTTCGATCATGGTGGCCGGGCGCATTGCGGCGCTCGACACGCCCGCAGAACTCAAGCGGCGCTTCCAGACGGATTCGATCGACGAGCTTTTCGTCACGCTCGCGCGGCCCGGCACCGCGGATGGCCCGGTGCCGGCGGACGGACCGCGACCATGAGCGCCCTGGCCGGCCTCCTCCGGAAAGAGGTGTATCACATCCGCCGCGACCGTCGCACGCTTGCGGTCATCATTTTCATGCCCGTCGTCCAGGTCGTGCTGTTCGGGTCCGCGATCCGGACCGACGTGAAAGACATCCGCCTCGCCATCGTAGATCCACTGCCTGATGCGTCGACGCTCGCACTCCGGAACAGGTTCGGCGCCACCGAGAATTTCCGGGTGACTGCGGTCGTACCGCGCGTCGAGGAGCTCGAGCCCCTCTTCGAGCGTGGCCGGGCACAGCTGGCGATCGTCTTTTCGCCTCGTTTCGCTCAGCGGCTTGCGCGCGGTCTGCCGGCCGAACTGCTGATCATCACCGACGCCGCCGAGCCGAACACCGGCAGCACAGCGCAAAATTACGCACTCGCGGTGATCCAGGGGTACGAGCGTGAGCTCCAGCAGCAGATGTCGCAAGTCAATGCGGGCCCGACCGGCCTGTCGAACGTGCGTATCGCCGCCGCCGTCCGCATGCGGTTCAACCCGACGCGCGAGAGCTCGAACCTCTTCGTGCCTGGGCTGATGGCATTCATCCTGACGGTCATCTCGGCGTTGATGACCGCGATTTCGCTGACCCGCGAAAAGGAAACCGGGACGCTCGAGGCTCTACTCGTTTCGCCACTCCGCCCGTGGCAAATCATCGTCGGGAAGGTGG
Source organism: Vicinamibacterales bacterium (assembly GCA_036258175.1). Lineage (GTDB taxonomy): Bacteria > Acidobacteriota > Vicinamibacteria > Vicinamibacterales > 2-12-FULL-66-21 > DATAEE01. The sequence goes on along the minus strand of DATAEE010000037.1, from coordinate 20,868 downwards.
CTCCTTATCTCGTCGTCGGGTTTGTCAGCGTCCTTCTGGTCATCGCCGAGGCGCGGCTGGTCTTCGACGTCCCCCTGCGCGGCAGCCTCGTGCTGCTGCTAATCGAGGGCCTACTGTTCATCCTGGTGTCGCTCGCGCTCGGCATCCTCATTTCCGCGCGGACCTCATCGCAGCGTGTCGCGATGATGGGCGCCATGATCGGGACGATGCTGCCCACGATGCTGCTCTCGGGCTTCATCTTTCCGCTCGAGAGCATGCCGCTCCCGCTGCAGATCGTTTCGAATGTCGTCCCCGCCAGATGGTTCGTGGAGATCGCGCGCAGCATCATGCTGAAAGGGATCGGTCTCGACTACCTCTGGCAGGAAACGCTCGTTCTGGTCGGGATGGCCGCCGTGCTGTTGACGATCGCGACGCGATCCTTCTCCGAGCGGCTGACCTAGCCATGCGGCGCATCCTTTCGCTCGCGCGCGCAGAGGTTCTCCACGTCGTCCGGGACCACGCGACGATGGCGCAGGTCCTGGTCGTGCCGGTCGTCCAGCTGCTGGTCTTATCGAATGCCGCGACGTTTGCCATCCGGGACACCCCTGCATACCTCGTCGACTACGACCGAACGAGCACGTCCCGCGGCCTGGCGAACCGGTTCGCCGCCTCCGGCCACTTCCGTATCGTCGGGCACTCGACATCGCAGGAGCCGGCGAACGAAGCGCTCCTCGACGGGCGCGTGACGATGGTGCTCACGATCCCCGACGATTTCGAATATTCGCTGGTACGAACCGGGTCGGCCTCCGTGCAGATTGTCGTCAACGCGGAGAAGGGGTCCGCCGCGGGCATCGTGCAGTCGTATGCCGCGCGCATCCTGACGGCCTACGCAGCAGAACTGACGCCGGCGCTGCGTCCGTCGTCCCAGAGCGTTCGCATGGACGGCCCGGAGCCGTTGCCGGCGCGGGGCACGCCGCGGATCGATGTCCGCGTGCGGAGCTGGTACAACCCCACGCTCGACTACCGGGACTACATGGTGCCAGGCATCCTCGTGTCGCTCGTCACGCTGATCGGCACGTTGTTGACCGCGCAGAATATCGCGCGCGAGAAAGAGCTGGGGACGCTCGAGCAGCTCAACGTCACGCCCATCACGCGCGGTCAGTTCATCGTCGCCAAACTCCTGCCGTTCTGGGCGCTTGCGCTCATCGACTTCACGATCGGCCTGACAGTGGGCTGGCTCGTCTTCGACATTCCAATTCGCGGGAGTCTCGCGCTGCTGTTCTCAGTCGCCGCCATCTATCTCATCGTCGCGCTCGCAATCGGTCTCTGGGTCTCGACCCTCGTCGACACTCAGCAGCAGGCCATGTTCGTCACGTTCTTCATCATGATGATCTATCTGCTGATGAGCGGACTGTTCACGCCGGTCGACAGCATGCCGCGGTGGGTGCAGATCATGTCCGAGTTCACGCCCGTGCGGCATTTCGTCCAGATCTCGCGCGCCATTCTGGTCAAGGGCGCCGGCCTTGCGGAGATCGCGCGGCCGCTCGTCATTCTGGTCGTTTACGCCGCAGTGATGCTGACCGTCGCCGTCCGCCAATATTCGAAGCGAACGGCGTAGGCCCGACCTTTAGGTCGGGCGTGCGCAGATTGCCCCCGTGCCGGTTATCATCGGGCATCCACAAGGGGAGTTTTATGCGCATACGATGGATGCTCGCGATGGTCTGTGCGGTGTCGGTCTACCAAGCGGGCCACGCGATGGCGCAGGCGCGGGGCGGACCGCCGGCGGGATGGCCGGATCTCGTCACGGGTCTGAAGGAAACGCCCGGATGCCTCGGCGTCGAGACCGCCAGAACCCAGAGCGGCAAGAACGTCATCTTCGCGTGGTTCGAGGACAGGGCCGCGGTCATCCGCTGGTACCGCAGCGACATGCATCGCGCTGCGATGCAGAAGTTCTTCCCCAATGCCGAGCGCCGGCCGCCGCTCGAGACCGTGCCGGACGATTCGGGGCCGCTGATGGTGATTGCGTCGGTCAGCCGCAGTTCGCCGAAGCAGCCGCGCCAATTTCGCAGATCGCGATCGAGGTCTACAAACCGATGACCGGTGGTATCTACCTCGGGAGCCGGTTTGCGCCAGACGCGCTGAAGGTGCCCGGATCGCCAGCGTACACGCCGAAGGTCAAGACGGGCAGCAAGCCATGACCCACATTCGCACGGTTCGAACCGCGATCCTGGTCGCGGCTCTGGCGCTGCCGGTTGATGCGTTCGCGCAAGGCGCCGATATCGAGACCCGGGTCACCCACGGCTATGCGGACAGCGGCGGCGTCAAGATTCACTATGCGGAGCTCGGCAAGGGACCGCTCGTCGTCATGGTCCACGGGTTCCCGGATTTTTGGTACACGTGGCGCGAACAGATGGGCCCCCTGGCGGCGGCCGGGTTTCGTGTCGCCGCGATTGACCTGCGCGGCTACAACCTGAGCGACAAGCCCGCGGGGGAAGAGGCCTATGACATGAAGCTGCTCGTGGCGGACGTCGCCGCCGTCATTCGCGATCTTGGCGAGACGCGCGCGGTGGTCGTCGGGCACGATTGGGGCGGCGCCATCTCCTGGTTTCTCGCGATGGCGCGCCCGGACCTCGTCGAGCGGCTGATCATCCTCAACCTGCCTCACCCGCGTGGGATCGCACGCGAACTCGCAGCCAACCCGGCGCAGCAGAAGAACAGCCAGTACGCGCGCAATTTCCAGCAGCCCGGGTCGCACGAGAAGCTCACGGCTGAGAAGCTCGCCGAATGGGTGAAAGATCCCGCGGCGCGTGCGAAGTACGTCGAGGCGTTCAAGCGCTCGAGCTTCGACGGGATGATGAACTACTACCGGCGAAACTACCCGCGGGAACCGTACACCCAGGATCCATCGCCGGTGATTACGGTGAAGATGCCGGTTCTGATGATCCACGGCCTGGAGGACTGGGCGTTGCTCGCGCCGATGTTGAACAACACGTGGGAGTGGCTCGAGCGCGACCTGACGCTCGTCACGGTGCCTGGAGCCGGCCACTTCGTCCAGCAGGATGCGGCCGATCTCGTGACGCGGACGATGATCGCGTGGTTGAAACGATGATCATTCCGTTCGCAGCGCCACCACCGGATCGACGCGGGTCGCGCGGCGGGCCGGGATGTCGGCTGCGATCACCGCGACGAGGAGGAGCGTCGCCGCCGCGAGGATTGCGATGACCGGATTGGTGGCGCTCGTGCCGAACAGCGCGCTCTCCACGAGCGGACCGAGCAGCCAGGCGCCCAGCGCGCCCGCCAGGATTCCTGCCAGCGTCACGCTCAGCATCTGGCCGAGAACGATGCGGCGCACCGCCGAGGGTGTGGCACCGAGCGCGATCCGGATGCCGAACTCGCGCGTGCGGCGGGCGGCGCCATACGCCGCCACGCCATAGATGCCGACGCTCGCCAGGAGCAGAGCGGCGAGCGCACACACGCCGACAAGGGTGGCGATGATTCGTTCAGGGCCAGCGAGCAGGCTGATGTGTTCGCGCATCGTCCGGACATCGAAGATGGGGAGTCCGGCGTCGACGCGTCCGAGCGCGTCGCGGATCGCTCGCTCGGTCGACGCCCGGCCCTCGCGCCCGCGTACGAGGATCGTCGCGCGAAGCTGCGGTTCCTGAGCCATGGGAATGTAGATCACCGGCAGCGGCTGCTCGCGCACATTGCGATACCTCACGTCTCCCACAATGCCGACGATCGTCCGGACGATGTTGTTCGACAGGCGAACCGTGCGGCCCACCGCCTGGCCGCCGAAATAGCGCCGCGCGAGCGCCTGGCTGACGATCGCCACAGGCGGTGACGCCGGGGTATCCTCCGGACCGAACTCACGTCCGGCGGCGACCGGTGCGCCGACCGTCCGAAAGAAGTCGCGGTCGACCATGTTGAGCGGCACTTCGCGATCCTCCCCCGGCTGGAGCTTGTAGCCCTCGAATCGCGCGCCGCGGCGCCCGATCGCGCCGGCGAGCGGCAGCGTCCGAACGAAGGTGACTGAGGCCACTGATGGATCGCGGGACAGCTCGTTGCGCAGACGGACGTAGACTGGCCAGCGCGCGTCGTCCGCGTACTTCTCCCCGCGCAGTTCGACCGCCGCCATCGTCAGGCCATCCGGATCGATGCCGGGTTCGATCGACACCGCGCTGCGAAGTGTCTGCAGAAACAGCGCGCCGCCGACCAGCAGCACGAGCGCGAGTGCGACCTGCATACCGACGAGGATTCGGCGGGCGCGCGCACGGCCGGATCCGCCGATGGGATCGCGCGCCCCGCGCAGGCCGACGATCGGCGCGACCCTCGTCTGATGCCAGGCGGCCAACCCGGCAGCCGCAGCTCCGCTCACGATCGAGACGATCGCCGTCAGGCCGAGCACGCGCCAGTCGATCGCCGGTCTCAGGCCGGCGAGCAGGTCGCCCGGAATGAGTGCCGGCAGCAGGTCAGCCGTCCACGCGGCCGCGATCATGCCGGCCGCACCGCCGGCAACCGCCAGCACGATCGCTTCAGCGATCGTGGACCGCGCGAGCCGGGACCCGCTCGCTCCAAGGGCGAGCCGGACGGCGGCGTCATGCTCGCGCGCCACGGCGCGGGCGAGAAACAGATTCGCGACGTTGGCGCTGGCGAGAAGGAGAAGCAGGCCAACGCTCGACGTCAGCACCCGTGACAGGAACGTTGCATCGCCGCGATCGGGGCCGGCCGGGCTGTGGGGCACCACGAACATCGGCCGGGGATCATCCGGACGCTGCAGCGTGCCGCGGTTCGTGTCGGGATAGCTCTCGGCGAGCCGCGCCGCGAGCGCCGACACCCGCGACTGCGCCTGATCGAGCGTAACCCCAGGCGCCAGGCGGCCGAGAAGCGTGAGTCCCCGATCTCCGCGCGTCGAGGGATCCGCCGGCTGCGCTCCGAGCGGACGCCAGAGATCCGGCACATCGCCGAACCGAACGCCCTTGAAGTCCGCCGTCGTGATGCCCGCGATCCACACCGGCCGGCCGTCCAAACGAATCGTCGAACCGACGACGCCGGACGGTCGGCCGAGGCGCGTCCAGAGGCCATTAGACATCACGACCGCGTCGGGATCTCGCTGCGGGAACGGAAACCCAGCGAAGAAGCGCGGTCCCAGCAGACCGAAATAGTCACCGGCAACCATCGTCACGCGCACGCGCGCCGCCGCGTCACCCGCCGACAGGTTCGCGTAAGTCGACGTCTCCGCCGCCAGTGACTCGAACGTGTCGCGCATTCTGGCGAGGTCGACGTAGTCGGGATACGACGTGTCGCCGAAAGGCCCGCTGCTGAAGTCGCTTGTATAAACCGCGACGAGATCTCGGGGATCGCGGACGCCGTCGACCGGGCGGAAGAGGAGGGCGTTGACGAAGCTGAACACGACGGCGTTCGCAGCGATGCCGATCGCAAGCGTGCCGGCGGCGACAATAGCGAACGTCGGCGCACGCCAGAGCAACCGCGCGGCGTGGCGAAGATCGGTCAGCATGCGAGGCGTACCCCATTAGAAACGCGTGCCATCCGGCATCAGCGAGAAGTGCAGCGATGAGAGCCGGTTAGCGCGGATTCGCCCGCCTGTGATGTCCGCCAATGGGATTGATCGTCCCACGCGGGTACACTCTGTCAGACGATATGGCGCGATATTGGATTGGCACGTCCGGCTACACCTATCCCGAATGGCGGGGCAGCTTCTACCCGGAGAAGCTGCCGCAGGCGCAGATGCTGCCGTTCTACGCCGAGCGGTTCTCGACCGTCGAGATCAACTACACGTTCTACCGCATGCCCACCGAAAAGCTGCTGGCGGGCTGGGCGCAGGCGACGCCCGAAAGTTTTCGATTCACGCTGAAGGCGCCGCGCCGCATCACGCACGACTCGAAGCTGCGCGGCGTGGAGGAACTGACCGGCGCGTTCTGCCGCGTGGCGCGGTCGCTCGGCGGCCGGCTCGCAACGCTCCTCTTTCAACTACCTCCCACGTTCAAGAAGGACCTCCCGGCACTTGAAGCGTTTCTCACCGAGCTGCCCGACGGCACGCGCGCCGCGTTCGAGTTCCGCCACGAGTCGTGGCACGACGAGGCCGTGTTCGAGGCGCTGCGGAAGCGTAACCTTGCGCTCTGCATCGCCGACAGCGAGAAAATGAGCACGCCGCTCGTCGTCACGGCGGATTACGGATACATGCGCCTGCGCGACGAAGGGTATCAGCCGGAGGACATTCGAGTCTGGGGAACGCGGATCGTGGAAGCGGCGATCGCGTGGACCGACGCGTTCATCTATTTCAAACACGAAGAGCAGGGGAAAGGCCCTGAGTTTGCGCGGCTGCTGACGAACGCCCTCTCGTGACCTCGCTCGCGAACGCCACGATCGCTCGCTCGGCCCAATAGCCATCGTCCTCCGATCCAGACGGGTCGCCGACGAAGGCGCAGTGGCCGCCGTGAGGCGTCACGACCAGCCTGACGTTCGGATTCCGCGCGAGCGCTGAATCGTGAAAGGGGGACGTCGGCACAAACGGGTCGTCTTCGGCGACGATGACGAGTGCCGGAATCCGGATGCGGTCCGCGACGCGGAGCGCGCTGGCGCGTTGGTAATAGTCCGAAGCGTTCAGGAAGCCCCAGAACGGCGCGGTGTACGCATCGTCGAACGCGCGCACCGTGCGCAGGCCGCCGAGCGCGCTGAGATCGAACCGTCCGGGCCAGCAGCGGACCTTTCTCCGCATGCGCGCCTTCAGGTTGCGCACGAAGTTCCACTGATACAGCACGTTTTCCCGACGTTCCAGCGCGCGGACGCACGCTTCGAGCTCCACCACGGGCGAGATTGCCGCCACGCCTCGCAATTCGGGCGGCGCCGCGGCGCTGTACTCTCCGGCAAGCTTCAGCGCGAGATTGCCGCCGAGCGAGTAGCCGGCGACCACGATCGAAGACAGGCCGTCGAGCGCGATCAACTCCTCGAGCACGCGTCGCGGGTCGTTCGTCAGTCCGGAGTGGTACAGGCCGGAGCTGAGATGCTCGGTCCCGCCGCAGTTGCGCTGATTGAGGAGCACGACGCTGAAGCCGGCGGCGAACGCCTTGTCTGCGAGCCCGCGCATGTAGTGCGCCGAGCTCGACCCTTCGAGGCCGTGCAGACAGAGAAGAGCAGGGGCGGAACGAGGATCGGGCTGCCAGTGGCAGTGCGCGAGGACGCGCGCCGGACCGTGCTCGTCGCCATCCGACACGACGTCGAAGTAGCGAACGCTGGGCTCGGGCAGGCGCGGAAAGCGCCGGGGTCGTCCCCACGCATAAATGGTCATGAAATGGCCGTTCATAAGACGGCGTTTCGGAACGAAGTGCATCTGCTTAGTTTAATTCCCTCGCGGCCGCGGCGAACGCTCTCACCGCAACCGGTAGATGACGAAGCGTGCGTTCGAGTACGCGATCGGCAACGCCAGGCCGCGAGTCTCGGTGATCAAATAGTCGAGTTCGTAGCGCGAGGCGAGCCCTCGGGCCGCTGCGGCGTCGAGTCGGTCGAAGTCCGGCAGCGCCTTTGAACGCTCGACGACACGCTCGGCGATCGGCCGTGCGTATATCGCGATCGCCGGATCCTTCACCGCCTCATGAAACACGTCACGGGCGGCGGCTACCCGTACGCTCGAACCATACAAGTGCGTTTGCCCTGGATGCGCGAGCCAGTGTGAGCTGACGGGCGTTGCCGCAGCCCAGGCCATGGCGTCGCGCCATTCGTCCGCCCGCAGCCGCACCTGGAACAGCGGTCGCTCCGCGAATTCAACCTTCATGATGTACGCGCCGCGCGCGGCGGCAACCATGATGAGCGCCGCTGCGACGAGAGCGGCCCGATCCCGCACACGTTCGGTCAGCCAGGTGATGACGAGCGCCGTCGCCAGGAAATCGAGCATCCAGAAAATGCGCGGGAGTTGAAGCTGGACGACCAGCGCAAGGCGCGCGCCGTTGACCGGGAGCGACGTGACAAAAATCAGCAGCAGCCCGAATGCTCCTACGACGAGCCCGCGCTGCGCCGGGGTCAGCCGCCCCTCACGCCAGCGCGCATACGCAACAACTCCAATTAACACCGGGTAGGCGAAATTGGCGAGCCAGGCGTACACGGGCCAGAGATTCGGGAAGAGATAGTCCTTCCCTTCGAGCGCCGCCAGCCAGACGGCGTCCATCCGGACGAGCCGTCCGGCGAGAGGACCCGCCGTTACCGCCCAGACCGCGGCGACGATCGTCAGTCCGGCGACGAGGATCATCGCGCGGCGCGCACGTCTCTCAGCGACGATGACCGCGATGCCGTACCAGATTAAGAACCAGACGCCGGTCGTCGGATGGAGTGGCGCGATGAGTACAAGGAGGACGAGAGCCGGCCAGACCCGACCGCGGAGAAACCACGCAAGCGCGAGGACGCCTCCGGCGAAGACGATGAGCCGAGGGTGGAAATAGCCTTCGAGCGTATTGACGCCGGCGCGCGAGATGCCATGCCTGAGCGTCAGCGCCGCCGCCAGCGCCGCCGCGGTCCAGCGCGATCCGTTCATCGCGAGGCCGAATGTGAGCGCGGCTGCGAAGAGCAAAAGCAGGCCCGCGACGTACCCGAGAAGCGCCACCGTGGAGAGGTCAACCGAAAGAAGGCGTGCGGCGCCGCCGACCACGTTGTCGGCCAGTGTCAAGCGGGCCTGCGCGTCGAGAAGCGCCGCGTCGCGTGGAAAGAGCGTGGGATCGGCCGCGCGCGCGGCCGCCGGCAGATAGAACGCCTGGTCGGACGCGCCGTAGCGATAGGCGGCGGAATTCGAGACCGCGAGCGCCACGAACAGCACGGCGCCGGCGGCAAGCGCGGCCGCCCGCGTCACATGGCTTCGTCCGCGGTCGGTCCGTAGATCATCGGCAGCGGCACGTCGCGGAGTCGCAGGTAGACGCTGAGCTGCCCGCGATGATGGATCACGTGATTCATCACGAAGCTGCGCAGCACCGCGATCTTCGGCATCGTGAAAACGACTTTGCCGCGCGCCTTCAACGCCCACGGTGTCATCAGCTCGCCGTCGGTCCTCGATAGCATCTTTGCGCGCGCCGCCTGGACGTTCCTGTCGAATGTCTCGAGCACCTGGGCGCGATCGACCGGCTGTCTGTTCCGGGCGTCGGACGGTGTGGCATCCATGTCGTACATGTCACTGTCGAGCGTCCAGCCGACCCAGGTCGGAATATTCGCCAGGTGCGCCGCCAGCGCGCCGAGCGTGTAGGACTTCTCGTGCGGCTTCCAGGTCAGGTGCTCGTCGGGAACGCGCTCGAGCAGCTTCCGCGTGACGCTCATCTCGTGATCGTACTCGGGCAGCAAACTGTCGATGAGAGGCACGGGGGGATATTAGCCCATTTTGGATTGTGGGTTGGTGATAGCCGATTGGAAGACGCCCGACCTAAAGGTCGGGCCTATTTGATTCGATGACAGTGATAACACCCGAACGCGAACTGCGCGCGGTTCGTGCCGTACGAGGAGGCGAAGTCGTACGCGGGACGGCCGAGGAGTCGCGCCATGCCGGGCATCACGACCTGACGCATGTACGCGGCGGTCGCCTGCCGATCGTCCTGCGCGAGGTCGGCGTAGACGGCGTTGCGCAGCTGCGGATCCGGCGAGAGCCATGCGTAGAGCTCGGGAGCGCCCAGCGAGCCGGCGCGTACCTTCGGGTAGGGCAGTTCGGATACTCCCGGCATCGCCCAGCGCCGCGCTTCACCGTCGGCGCCGTGGCACGTGGCGCACGTCACGCGATCGGCGCCGCCGACGATCGGTCCGAGCGTTCGCCGCGCCCACGGCATCACGTCCCGTTCCATGAACCGCACGATCTCTCCGGTGTCGCGCTTCACACCGCCCGGATAGATCGCGTCGTGTTCCGGGTAATTGATCGCCGGCGCGGCGCCTTTGATTTGCGTGGCGACAACCGCCACGGAAAGCGCGGCAGCCGCGGCGGCCGCGATGGACTTGAACCGAACCGGTGCAGCGGAGCGCACCGCCTCTTCGACGAGTGCGGGATCGATCGTGAGCTCGACCTCCTCGCGGCCAACGAGCTGGTGCACGAGCGCGAGGATCTGCCGTCGCGACAGATGACTGAGCACGAGGGAGCGTCCCGCCCGCGGGCGGCGCGTCAGGATGACGCTGTGCCGCTGCAGCAATCGCTCGAACAACGTCGGCGGGCGAACATCGAGCTCCACGATCTCATCGAGGGGGAAGCTCTCCTCGTCGTCTCTCTCCCGGGCGACGAAGCGCAGATCGGTGAGCACATACATCGCGCCTGCGCGCCGCGGCCACGGACGCGCGGTCCACAGGACGCGCTCCCACGCCATCGGCGTGAACCGCGCTCTACTTCGATCTGCGTCCATCTGCGTTTATCTGCGGCCTACGTTCCCGGCTGGCGGCTGAAGTCCACCTTTGGTGCGACCTTCGCCTCCGGCGGCGCCTGGAAGTACGGATATTCCTTGAACCCGAAGACCTTGGCGGTCACGTTCGACGGGAAGCGGCGGCGCAGGCTGTTGTACTCCTGCGCGCGCTCGTTGTATCTCATGCGCGCAACCGCGATGCGGTTCTCTGTACCCGCGAGCTCATCCATCAGCCGTGCGAACTGCGCGTCCGCTTTCAGCTGCGGGTAGTTCTCGACGATCGCCAGCAGTCGCGCGAGTGCAGCTGACTGCGCGTTGGCCGCCTCGATGCGCTGCTCCGGCGTCTGTGCGCCCGAGAGCCGTGCGCGCGACTCGGCGATTTGCTGGAACACTTCGCGTTCGTGGGACGCGTATCCCTTCACTGTTTCCACGAGGTTGGGAATGAGATCGTTGCGCCGCTGGAGTTGGTTATCGACCTCCGACCACGCCGCTCTGATCGCTTCCTCCTGGTTCGTGAACCGGTTATATGAGCAGCCGGCCGCCAGCCCGGCCATCAGCACAATCAGAAGCACGCGTCGCATGTGACCCTCACCGATTCAGCTTACCATCCGCCCGCGGCGCCGCCGCCGCCGGACCGTCCGCCGCCAAACCCGCCGAAACCTCCGCCGCCCGAACCGCCACCGAAGCCGCCGCCACCAAACCCACCGAATCCACCGCCGAACGCGCCGCCGCCGAACGGTCCGACGCCGCCTGACCAGCCGGACCACGGGCCACGCGTCCATCGGTTCCGCCGCCGGCCGCGGCGCCCACCACCGTTGATGAAGATGATGAACAGAAGCAGGAGAAGAAAGATGAGGCCGGGCGGAACCGTCCACCCACGGCGTCGTTCGCGCTCCGGCTGAGGAGCGCCTCCGGATGTCACACCGCGCGCCGATGCAATGCGTGACGACAGTTTCTCGGCTGCGGCGACCAGTCCGGCGCCGTACTGTCCTTGCCGGAACGCCGGAATCATCGCGTCCCGGATCGTTTCGCCAGCAAACCCATCGGTCACGATCCCCTCGAGGTCGTACCCCACCTCGATCGCCGCGCGTCGCTCCTTCGCCGCGACCACGATCAGCAGACCGTTGTCTTTGCCTTTCTCACCGATGCCGCGTCCGCCGTTCTCGAACAGCTTGACGGCCAGCTCGCGAATGTCGAGGTACCCCTCGTAACTCGGTACGGTGGCGACGACGATGACGTCGCCCGTTGCCTGTTTCAACGCGCGGATGCGCCGGTCGAGCTCTGCCTCGGACGCCGGATCGATCAGGTTGGCGAAGTCGTTCACGGGGGCAGTGAGCGGCGGCAGCGCTGGCTGTACGCCAGCCGCATGTGCGCGCAGATCCAACAATCCAGCCGCGACCGCGACGACGAGAATCAGCCGTGCCAGGTGTCGACGAGGGTCCATAGCCGTTCAGTCAGGGTGATGTAAGCAGGGATCAACGCCTGCGCGTCTACGGGGCGTCCGCGATCGGCGCCCAGCACGTCGCGGACAGTGCTCTTCGGGAGGCCGAGCGTCGAGTCAGCGAGCTGCGCGAGCGTTTCGTCGTTCAAGTCGAGCGTGGAGTGCGGCAGTGGGCCGGTTTGATTAGTCAGCCTCAACACCGCCTTCAGCAACGCGCGGAAGGCGGGTGCAGACGAGGCAATCAACTCGGACACCGCCGACGGGCTACCGCCGGTCTCGAGCAGTCCCTCGCGAAGATGGATCAGGTGACTTTTCGCCTGGCGCTCGCACGCGCGGCGGAGATCGTCGCGCGAGATGGCGAGCCCAGCGAATGGATCGGTTCCGTGGACGAGTTCATGTTTCCCGAGGATTGCGCCGTATTCAATCGGAAAGGCGTCGAGCGAGCGCTCCAGCTCGGCGCGCGTGAGCAATAACGGCACGCCGTGGCCGGCGGCGCGCCAGCGAGAGACGAAGGGCATCAAAGCAGCCAGGTCGGCTGCCGAGAGGCTCGACACGACCGCCATGTGCCGGCCATCGCCATAGGCGACGAGCGATAAAAGACGCGAGCCAAACACACGGACGAGATCTTCCCGCACAGAATCCATTCTACGATCCGCATTGATCTGGGCTACTCTGCCGCACCGTGAGCACCTCAAGCACCCTGAGCACCTTGAGCACCCTGACCCTGGCCGTCGCCCTGTCAGGCCAGGCGTCGCCGACCGAGTCGATCCTTCCCTGGCTCGACGCGCGCGCCGAGACGTACGGCAAGATCGCGCATCAGATCTGGGAGTTTGCCGAAGTCGGCTATCAGGAACAGAAAAGCAGCGCGCTTCTCCAGCAGCATCTGCGCGAGGCGGGATTCACAGTTGATTCGGGCGTTGCGGAAATCCCGACGGCGTTCGTGGCGACGTGGGGAAGCGGCAAGCCAGTCATCGCGTTCATCGGCGAGTTCGACGCGCTGCCCGGCTTGTCGCAGCAGGCCCTACCCGAACGAAAGCCGATCGTCGCCGGCGCGCCGGGCCACGGATGCGGCCATCACCTGCTCGGCACGGGATCGCTGGCGGCGGCAGTGGCGACGAAGGAATGGCTCGCCGCGAATCGCCGATCGGCCACCATCCGCTACTACGGGACGCCGGCCGAGGAGGGCGGCTCGGGCAAGGTCTACATGGTTCGCGCCGGCCTGTTCAAAGACGTCGATGCGGTAATTGCGTGGCACCCCGGCGACAACAACGGCGTCGACGGCGGCTCGACCCTCGCGAATATCACCGGCAAGTTCCGGTTTCATGGCGTCTCGGCGCATGCCGCGGGCGCGCCGGAGCGCGGCCGCTCGGCGCTCGACGCGCTCGAAGCGATGACCTTCATGGTCAACCTGATGCGCGAGCACGTTCCGCAGGAGACGCGGCTGCACTACATCATCACCCGCGGCGGCGGCGCTCCCAACGTGGTCCCGGACTTCGCAGAGCTGTATCTGTACGCGCGGCATCCCGACATGCGAATCCTCGACGCGATCTGGGACCGCCTCGTCAAGGCGGGCGAAGGGGCGGCGCTCGGGACCGGAACACGCATGGAGTACGAGATCACCGGCGCCGTGCACAACCTGCTCACCAACGCGGCTCTCGGCCGCGTCATGCACGAGCAGCTCACGCGCGTCGGCGGCGTTCGGTACTCGTCGCAGGAGGAAGCCTTCGCCGCGGATCTCCGCAAGTCGCTGGACGCGGTGCCGCAGGAGCGGAATCTGCAGGAGCGCATCGATCCGGTGGCCAGCGGCGTGAGCAGCGCCTCGACGGATCTGAGCGACGTAAGCTGGAACGTGCCGACGGCGCATCTCGGCGCCGCCACCTACGTGCCTGGCACGCCCGCGCACAGCTGGCAGGCCACGGCGTGTGGCGGCATGACGATCGGCCGCAAGGGCATGATGGTCGCCGCCAAAACGATGGCGCTGACCGCGGCCGCAGTCCTCAACGATCCGCAGATCCTCGTCGCCGCCCGCCAGGAATTCGACAAGAAGCGCGAAGGCTTCACGTACAAGACGCGGCTCGCGGACCGCAAGCCGGCGCTGGACTATCGCAAGTAGGGACTAGGGACTAGGGGCTTGGACGTCGAGCTAGTCCCCAGTCCCTAGTCCCTCGCGCCGTAGTTGTGCAGATAAAACGCCTCTGCCGCCCCCTCGTCCTCGATCGTTGCCTCGCGCGACGGATCCGGGATGCGATGCCGGATGACTTTGAGGGTTCGCAGGTAGGTAACGACCGCGTGGCGATCTTCGTCCGACCATCGAGAGGTTGATGGCCACGGCATGAACCGGTGGAAGATCTGCCGCCCGTCTGGCCGGATCCCGCTTCGCAGTACGAGTTTGATCTCTTCGTCGGTCCACTTCCCGAGACCGGTTTCGGCGTCCGGCGTCAGGTTGCGCGAGACGGACGTGCCGGCCTGGCCGTGAACCAGTTTCGTGCCGCCGGCGAGGTACATGTCGTAGGCAGGTCCCCGCGGGCCGGGTGTGATGTGGCAGCCCGCGCATCCGGATGTGATCATCAAGTACCGGCCGCGCTCGGCGATGAGCCGCGCAGCGGGATCCCTGATCTGGTTCACTTGTGGCGCTGCTGTCGATTCGAGCCGCGCGTACTCTTCGGGCGAGGTCGCGTCGAACGGCGGCACGACATAGAGAAAGGCGAGGAGCCCTCCGAGCGCCAGCACGGCCAACAGGAACACGGCCCACTTCAGCGCGCGCCCGATCCGCGATCCGAGTGACCTGGCCCTCATGGGCGCAACCCCGCATTTCCTGGAAACACCGAGGCCGGCGGATCGATGCCGAGGACGAGCATCCGGAACTTGCCCCACAGGTACGCCGGAAGCGCCGGGCGAGCCGGGCTGGGAATTCGATTGGCGATGGGCCGCAGCGTCCGCAGGTAGGCGACGAGGGCACGCTGGTCGTCCTGCGTAAGGCTCGCGTATGCGGCCCAGGGCATCGCATACGGCAGCATCCGCGAGCCGTCGCGCCGGATGCCGCGGGTCACGGCGCGCTTGACCTGCTCGTCAGTGACGGCGCCCAGGCCGGTGTCCGTATCGCTGGTGAGGTTCGCGCTGACGAAATCGCCGAACGGATTGAGGCGGAATCGCATGCCACCCGCCAGATGCAGCTCTTCGATCCGGCTGCCGTCCTCGCGCACGGGCGAGTGGCATTCGGCGCAGGACAGCGTGACGGCGAGATCGCGTCCACGTCGGACGGGCTCTTCCCGCCACGCCTGGCCCTGCTGGCCGTAGAACGCAGCGATCTCCGCCGCCGTCATGCGCCAGATCGGCGCGCGCGCCAGCGATTCGACGTACCACGCGAGGTCCCACAACTCATCCTCCGATGCCGCGGACGCAAACGACGGCATCGGCGTGCCGCTCATCCCCGCACGCAGGCGCAGATAGATGTCGCGCGCGGACGGTCCGCCTCGAAACGTCCATGGCTCGGTGAGGTCGCTCGCCTCGATCGGCCGGTTCCAATCGTCTGTCAGGCCGCTGGCGACGGCGTCGGTCCCGCGGCCGTCCGCACCGTGGCACGCGGCGCAGCCGAGCCGTCCGTATGTCGCCTGCCCGCGGGTGACGCTTTGCGCGGCCCGCGAAGCGGTCTGGCCGGGCGTGCCGGCCGCTGCCGGTTCGGCCGAGCGCATGGGCGCCACGATCGGCTGCGGCGTCTCGGACGCAAAGCGCGGCGAGAACGACTTGAGATAGATGACGACGTTGCGCACGTCATCCGGCCGGAGCCGGCCGCGCCATGCGGGCATCGCCGTGCCCGGCATTCCCTCGAGGATCGTTCGCGTCAGATCGTCGTCGGTCGGCAGGCTGCCGGTTTCCGTCGTCCGCAGCTTGAACTTTCCGGCGGTGAAGTCGAGCGGACGCGGCTGAAGGTTGGCGGCGACCTGGCCATCGCCCCGGCCCGACGCGCCGTGGCAGTACGCGCAACGCTGCTCGTACACGACCTTGCCCGCCTGCACCGGCGTCGCCGTGTCCGCCGGCTGCGCCGCGCGCACGGACTGCCACAGCGCGAAGACCGCGAGCGCACATCCGCAGCACGCGAGCCCGAGTCGGATGGACCAGCCGACCCAGCGCATCAGCGTTTCGATCGCTTCTTGGCGGTTGCGCTGGTCCGTGCCCGCGTTCCTTTTGTCGTTTGCCCCGCCTTGATCGCCGTGGCCCGCCTGACGATCTCCTGAAGCATCTTGTTTGCTTCGCCACCCTTGGCCGGCTTGTTGGAGAGCCAGATATCCGGCTTGTCGGCGGCGAGGATGTCTTCGAAATCCCCTTCGCTCTTCACGCTCTTCGACGCGAATTCGGCGATGTCCAGATCGCCCGCCCAATCATCGCGATGCTTGATGAGGAGCCAGCTCTTCCCGTCTCCGCCGAAGCGGCCTCCGGTCCGTACGAGCACCCACGAACCCTTCAACTTGAATCCGTTGAGCGTGAACTTGAGGTCTCCCTTCTTCAACGCCCCATCGACATCGTCGACAGCCGGCGTCCACGTGCCGTAGTCCCACAACATCACGATGCCGGCGCCGTAGCCGGACGGGATGACCCCTTCGAACGACCCGTACTCGAGCGGGTGATCTTCGACGTGCATCGCGAGCCGCTTCGTCTTCGGATCGAGCGACGGCCCCTTGGGCACCGCCCATGACAACAGCACGCCGTCGTGCTCGAGGCGGAAGTCGTAGTGCAGCTGGGTCGCGAGATGTTTCTGCACGCAGAAGAAACGCTCCTTCGTGCCCTTGGCGCGTTTCTGCCGGAGCCGCTCGTCGCCGGCAGGTTCGGGCGACTCTTTGAAGTTGCGTTTCTGGCGGTACTTGTCGAGCGGCATTTTTCTCGTTTGCGCAGGGGCCCCACCCCCAGCGCCTGCTACGCCTCGCTATCGCTCGGCGCGCTGCCTCGAGGCGGCGGGTCTCACTCGATGCTAACCTACTGAGAGCGATGCGCGTTGTCCTGATTTCAACGTACGAGCTGGGACGTCAGCCGTTCGGTCTGGCGTCGCCAGCGGCCTGGCTGCGCGAGTCGGGCGCCGAGGTCACGTGCGTCGATCTGACGCGCACGCCGCTTTCGGAGGACACGATCCTCAGCGCCGATCTGGTCGCGTTTTTCCTTCCGATGCACACGGCGACGCGGCTCGCACTGCCGGTCATCGATCGCGTACGGCGGCTCAATCCAGCCGCACATCTCGCAGCGTATGGGCTCTACGCTCCGTTGAACGAGTCGCTCCTCCGCGAGCGAGGCGTGCAGACGATTCTCGGGCCGGAGTTCGAAGCCGATCTCTCCGCTTTATCGAGATCAATCGAACCGCTTCGAACCCAGTCGAACCTTCCCCGCATCATCTTCAAGATCCCTGACCGGTCGGGATTACCGGCGCTCGAACAATATGCGCGCCTGCGGATGCCCGACGGGACGATGCGGACGGTCGGGTACACGGAGGCGAGCCGCGGCTGCAAGCATCTGTGCCGGCACTGCCCGATCGTTCCCGTATACGAGGGGCGTTTCCGTGCCGTGCCGGCTGACGTGGTCCTGGCCGACGTGCGCGCGCAGGTCGCTGCCGGCGCCCGGCACATTACGTTCGGCGATCCGGACTTCTTCAACGGCGTGACCCACGGGTTGCGGATCGTTCGGGAGCTGGCACGCGAGCACCAGGGGGTTTCGTACGACGTCACGATCAAGATCGAGCATTTGATCGATCACGCCGCCGCTTTGCCGGAGCTGGCGGCGACCGGTTGTGCCTTCATCACGAGCGCCGTCGAGTCGATCGACGACGAAGTGCTCGAGAAACTGAAGAAGGGGCACACGCGCGCCGACTTCGAACGCGCCGTCACGTTGTGCCGGACGGCCGGCACCCCGCTCGTACCAACCTTCGTGACGTTCACGCCCTGGACCACCAGGAAGTCGTACGTGGATCTGCTGGACGAGATCGATCGGCTGGATCTGATCGAGCATGTCGCGCCAATCCAGCTCGCCATCCGGTTGCTCATAACCCAGGGATCCCCGCTGCTCGACCTCGCCGAGATTCGCGCCGTCGCGGGTCCGTTCAACCCGCACACGCTCACGCAGCCATGGCGACATCCGGATCCCGAGGTCGATCGCCTTCAGCATGAGATCGAGATGCTGGTGGGCGGAAGCGTCAATGCCGACCGGAGTCAGGTGTTCAACGCGGTTTATCAGCTGGCCGGAACCGCTGACGAACGCGGATTACACAGATCGGAACCGCGGCGCGCCCGTGCGGCGGTTCCGTATCTCACCGAGCCCTGGTACTGTTGAGCGGAGCCCACTGCAGAGCAGGTTGCTCTGTTATAGCGAATGGCAGCGCGGAAACGCATCCTTCTCATATCGGCGACCACGGGCTATCAGCTCCGAGCGTTCAACGAGGCGGCTGCCCGGCTCGGTGTTGATCTGACGTTCGCGACCGATCGCTGCCACATGCTCGACGATCCGTGGCGCGACGCGGCCGTCGCGGTCCGCTTCTACGACGAATCTGCATCGATCGAGGCGTTGGTGGAATCCGCAGGGCACGATCGTTTTGCCGGCATCCTTGCCGTCGGCGATCGGCCGGCTGTCCTCGCCGCGCTGGCCGCCGAGCGGTTGGGTCTGCCCGGCAACCCGCCGGCCGCGGCGCGGGCGAGTGCGAACAAGGCGGCGAGCCGCGAAGCGATCGCCTCGGCCGGGCTGCCCGCCCCGTGGTGCTACACGGTCCCGGCCGACTCGACGCCGACAGCCGCGGCACGATCGGCGCGCTTCCCCTGCGTCGTGAAGCCGCTGGCGATGGCGGGCAGCCGCGGTGTCGTCCGGGCCGACGACGAGCGGCAATTCGCGGATGCGTTCACGTCGCTGCAGCGGCTGCTCGCAAGGCCGCAGGTCAGGGCGGAGCGCAACCCGGCGCACGAGGCCATTCTCATCGAAGGTTACATTCCCGGCCGTGAGTTCGCGCTGGAAGGCATTCTCGACCGCGGCGTGTTCCGCGCGCTCACAGTTTTCGACAAGCCCGATCCGCTGGAGGGTCCGTATTTCGAAGAGACGATCTACGTGACCCCGCCGCGGCTGCCCGACCGGGAGCATGACTCCATCGTCCACACGATCTCGGCGGCCGCTCGCGCCATCGGCCTGACGCACGGGCCGCTTCATGCAGAGTGCCGCGTCAACGAACGAGGCGTCTATGTGCTGGAGGTCGCGGCGCGACCGATTGGCGGCCTCTGCGCGAAAACCTTGCGCTTCGTCGGTGCTCGGGAGGAGCGCCTGCGGCCCGAGCGAGGGTGGGGCCCCGCGAGCACTAAAAATGATGTCATCGGCCTCGAGGAGTTACTGCTACGTCACGCGCTCGGAGAATCGGTCGACGGCTACAGACGTGAGGAGGCCGCGGCGGCCGTGATGATGATCCCGATCCCGCGCAGGGGAATCCTGAAGAGTGTGGACGGCCTCGACGAGGCGGCGCAGGTGGAAGGCATCGACGAGGTGACGATCACCGCGAAGATCGATCAGACGTTGCTGCCCCTGCCCGAAGGTGCGAGCTACCTCGGTTTCATTTTTGCGAGGCGGGCGTCGAGCGACGAAGCGATTGCCGCGGTGCGCGACGCGCACGCGCGGCTCTCGTTCAATATCGAGAAACAGATCGCGGTCGTGCCGCTTTAGCCTTTGCTTCTCTCCGGTACGTACCCGGGCGGAAGTGCGGCCCCTTCGCCGAAGAAGAAATCCTCCATGTGTTTCGTGACGAGCTCCTGTGCCTCCTTCTGCCATGGCATGAGGCGGTACTCGTTGAGGATCATCTTCATCCGTTCTTCCCACATCTTCCACGCTTCCGCGGACACGTTCTCGTAGATCCGCTGACCCAGCTCGCCCGGCCATGGCGGCTCGTCGAGTCCCGGGAGCTCTTTCTGGAATTTGACGCACCGCACCATCCGCCCCGACCGGTTGGCCACCGGTGGCTCAGGTTGCGATGGACCGCCGCACAGTGCCATTCGTGCTCCTTCCGATGCCGGATCGTAGCACGTGGAAGCTGTATGCATTCATTCACCCCTTGTAGCGATTCCCTGCAGTTCAGCTAGTCGCGCGTCAGGTCGGCACGTCTTGGATCGCACGCCGAGTCAAGCAGTTACGGCGATCGCGGGCAGATCCTCCATCTCGTCCGCTGGCATACGCTTTGATTCCCTTCGCCCTCGCGGAACCGTGTGTCATGTCGGCAGGACCGTCGAGGGACGACAAAGACGATATCGATCAGGACGATGACGAAGCGCCCGAAACGCCGACCGACGAGCCGACGCCGGTGCCGATTGACGATCCACCTGCCGAACCGGACCCGCCGCCCATGGTCGTAGGCGGAGGTGATGGGGAGGCGCGCAAAACGCGGGGGCAACATGTCACTGAATGCTGGAACCGGCGAGCGGAAGGAACGGCGCGGCTTCGCGTCGATGTCACCTGAAAAGCAGCGCGAGATCGCGAGCAAGGGCGGCCGCGCGGCCCACGCCAAAGGAACGGCGCACGAGTGGACGTCCGAAGAGGCGCGCTCGGCAGGCCGCAAGGGCGGGCAGATCAGCCGCGGCGGGCGCGGCCGGCTCGCGGCGGCGTCCGACGATCTGTCCGTGACACAGATGCCGGAGACGGACGCCACCGAGCTCTGATCGTCAGCGGTTCGATCGAACCGTTGTCGACACGGTTGTTACGCAAGGAGCGGAGACGATGGTGAAACGGGTGGGAGGTACGCTCGCAGCAGTCGTACTGCTGGGGGCCAGTGTCGCACTGGCGCAGACGCCAGCCCCGGCAACTCAGGAGCCGCCGGCAACAGCGGCGCCCGCCGAAACGCGGCCCGCCACCACAACCTACTGGGGCGATACCGGGCTGTGGTTCGTCCCGACGGGCGAGATTCTGCCCAATCGGCGATGGTCGTTCAGCCTGTATCGCACGAACTTCGACTTCGAACAGGGCTTCACCGACGTCTCGGTGTGGCCGATAACCTTCGGCTACGGACTCCGCGATCGCGTGGAGCTGTTCGGCGCCATCCGCGCGGTGACGCGGATCGACCGGGACACGCGGCCC
>DATAEE010000036.1:0-2806 GCA_036258175.1 Vicinamibacterales bacterium | reverse complement strand
TCCGCCCCCGACGTCTCGAGACAGCTCGTGGCGAGATCGCCGAGCGTGATGGCGCGCGACGACCCGGCGTCGAAGCGGACCAGTCGGGCGAAGGATCCGTCGCCGGCCAGGCAATACAGGACTTGCAGCTTCGACGCGTGATCGCCCGATCCGACCAGGTAGTCCGGAACGTTGGTCCCGTCCGCCGGCTGATACGCGGCGGCGTGACCGACGGCGACGAATTCCCCGAAGCGGTCGCGGCAATCGGAAAAGCCTTCACCGATGGCGCCGATCCCGAATGCGAACCCCGAGTCTCGCAGCGGAACGCTGGAGCAATGCTCTCCGCGAAAGGCGCTCGCTGCGAGCGGTGCGTCGGTGCCGATGACGCGGCAACGCACTTCGGCGCCGGGCGCCAGGTCGAAGATATCGAAGACAGCCCCCGCGCGCTCGAAACGGGTGCCGTCGACCGGACCGGCTTCGAGCTCAGACGTCCCCTCGCCCGCCTCGATGAGCATGTCGGCCAGACCCGTCATCTCCAGCACCGTCCTCACCTGCGGCGACGGACGGATGATGGCGAGCGAACCGTCGATGCGCTGGAGCTGCTTGTAACACCTCATCAGGACGGCAATGCCGGCCGAGCTCATGAAGTTGACGTCCGAGAGCTCCAGCCGAATGCGATCGTGCCCCTCGCGCATCGTCTCCGCGAGGCTGTTCTGCAGGTGATCCGCCCAATACCCATCGAGCCTTCCGCGGATCCGCAGCTCGAGGGCGCCGGAAGTCTGGATTCGGGTGATTTCCATGTCGGAGTCGCCGGTGTCGTTTCTGGGTCTCTATTTCGCCGGTCCGCGTACCAAACCGTCGGCCGGCCGGGCGCCGATCACGCGCTGGGCGCGCGCCAGAACCGACGCGGGAATGCGCAGACCGATGGCACGGGCGGCTTCCACGTTTGCGACGATCTTCGTCTCGCGGGCCGGTTCGAACGGAATCGAAGCGGGGCTCTCGCCGCGCATGATCCGCACAGCCAGGCGCGCTGCCGCCGCGCCACCGTCGCGATAGTCGCGCGCCACGACCAGATGGGCGCCGGCCTCGGCGGCGCTCGTCTGGAAGCCGAAGAGTGGGAGCCTGGAGCGCCGCGCCGCCTCGGCGATCGTGGGGAAGGCCGAGGCAGTGAGGTTGCCCGGGAGCTGACAGATGGCGTCGATCTTTCGGCTGGCCAGCGACAGCGCCGCATCCGCCACTTCCGAGGATGTGTTCGCCGCGACGGTCACGAATTCGAGTCCCGCCTTGCGGGCGCCCTCGCCGAACCGATCGCGATGATAGACGGTGTTCACCTCGGACGGCACGTACAGCGTGCCGAGCACCCGGGCATGGGGCAGGACTTCGCGGATCAGTGCAAGCATCTCGTCGTAAGCGCCCGGCAGGTAGACGCCGGTCACATTCGGCAGGTGATCGGTGTCGCTCCGCCCCGCTCCGGCCCACACGGCGTTCGCCACGTAGTTGAACACCACCGGCACGCCCTGCGAGCGTTGAATGGCGGCCTGCAGCGTCGGTGTCGAGAACGTGATGAGTAGATCCGTCCTGTCGCTGATCGCCGCATCCACAAGGCTGTTCATCGTGGCCATGTCGCCCTGCGCGTTGCGGATCCTGACGCGGTAGTCCCGGGCTTCCACGAGGCCCGAGTCGCGCAGCCCGCCGAGCACGCCCTCCTCAGCCTCCTCGACGTCGACGACGGTGTTGTATTCGATGAGATCGATATTCCACCGCTTGGCGAGCGGACGTCCGGCCGCCTTGCGGTCCGGCTTGTTCGCTGATCGGTCGTGGATCCCCGTCTCGTCGACAAGGATCGTCGCCGTGTTGCGGGCTTCCTCCGGCACGCGCCACGGCTCGTTCAGTCCCTTCAACGCGAGCGTATTGATAATGATCCGCTTGGGCACTTCGTCCAGGACGTCGCGGATTGGAATCGTAGCCGGATCGGTCCCGCGCAGCAGGCTCGCGGCGAGGGCCCCGGCCAGACGTCCGACCTCGACGAAATCGAGGCCCACATCGAGGTACGTCCCCCGATCGGGCTTCCCCGGCGAGATGGTGAACACCGGGATGCCGGCGTGCCGCGCAATCTCCACCGTAGTGGGGACGGTGGACATCATTATGTTGTCGCCGGGTACCCAGAACGCCTGCGCCCCACGGGCGATGACGGAATTGACGGCCTCGACCACTGCGGACGTGCTGTCAACGTTCGCCTCGAGCAGCGTAATTCCCAACCTGCGACACACCTCGCGCGCCGCCATCACGAACGCGCGCGAGTTCGCCTCCGCCGGATTCCATGCCGTGCCCACGATTCTGAGGCCGGGCAGAGACTCCTTCACGAGCCGGAACACGTCGTTGACTGGCAGGAACGTGCTCTGCCCCACCATGTGCTTCGGGTGCTTCATGGGATCGGCGCGGTCGAGGCCGATCCCGGCGACGAAGGGATCCGCCACGATGCCGAAGACGTGACGCACGCGCCCTTCCCGGTTGGCGTTGGCGACGGCCTGCATCGACGGCGTGCTCGACGTGAGAACGAGGTCGTACTCGCCGTTCACGATCTGACTGGCAATGGCGTTGCCGACCGCCATGTCTGCCTCGGCGTTGAAGCGCTGTATCGACGCCGCGGCACCGTCCGCGAACCCGTGCTCGGCCAATCCCTGGATCATGCCTGTGATTCCGTCATCGAGGACGGGACTGGACGCGTGCTGCAGGATGGCGATCTTGACGACCGACCCGCGGGCCGAGGTCCGGCGGCCGAGGTCAGAAAAAAGCAGGACGGCGGACGTCAGGAGGATCAGAGTGA
>DATAEE010000035.1:0-28905 GCA_036258175.1 Vicinamibacterales bacterium | reverse complement strand
CTGTGCCGGCTGCTCCTGCGGTCGCCCGATCTGCTGCTGCTGGATGAGCCGACGAACCACCTCGACGCCGAATCGGTCGCCTGGCTCGAGCGCTTCCTGAAGGACTACCCGGGTACCGTCGTCGCCGTCACGCACGATCGGTACTTCCTCGACAACGTCGCCGGCTGGATCCTCGAGCTCGATCGCGGCCACGGGATCCCGTGGGAGGGCAACTACTCCTCGTGGCTGGATCAGAAGAAGCAGCGGCTGGCGGTCGAGGAGAAGCAGGAGACGCGCCGCCAGCGGACGCTCGACCGCGAGCTGGAGTGGATCCGCATGTCGCCCCGCGCGCGCCAGGCAAGAGGGAAGGCGCGCCTCAACAAGTACGAGCAGATGCTCGCCGAGGACACGCAGCAGAAGCTCGAATCGGTCGAGATCTACATCCCGCCCGGACCGCGGCTCGGCGACATCGTCGTCGAAGCGCGCGGCGTGCGCAAGGCGTACGGCGATCTGCTGCTGATGGACGACGTCAGCTTCACGCTGCCGCGCGGCGGCATTGTCGGCGTGATCGGCCCGAACGGCGCCGGCAAAACGACGTTGTTCCGGATGATGACCGGACAGGAGAAACCGGACGCCGGCACGCTGCGGCTGGGCGACACCGTACAGATCGGCTACGTCGATCAATCCCGCGACACGCTCGATCCCAATAAGTCCGTCTGGGAAGAGATCGGCGGCGGCGAAGAGGAGCTGATGCTCGGCAAGCGGACCGTGCCGTCGCGCGCGTACGCCTCCTGGTTCAATTTCAAGGGGCGCGATCAGCAGCGGAAGGCGGGATCCCTCTCCGGGGGCGAGCGCAACCGGCTGCACCTCGCGAAGCTGCTTCGAAAAGGCTCGAATCTCCTGATGCTCGACGAGCCGACGAACGATCTCGACGTGGATACGCTCCGCGCGCTCGAGGACGCGCTCGTCGAGTTCGCCGGCTGTGTCGTCGTCATCAGCCACGACCGCTGGTTCCTCGACCGCATCGCGACGCACATGCTGGCCTTCGAAGGGGAGAGCCGCGTCGTGTGGTTCGAGGGGAACTATCAGGACTACGAGGCGGACCGCAAGCGCCGCCTCGGCGCCGAGGCCGATCAGCCGCACCGCATCAAGTACAGGAAGCTCACACGTTAATGACGAATGCCGAACGCCGAATGCCGAAACCAGGTTCACGCGTCGGCAGACGGACCCGTGCGGTGACCCTTTCGGCATTTAGCATTTGGCATTCGGCATTTCTGGTTGCGTGTTCCGGCGGCGCCGGTGCGGTGTCCTGCCATCTGGGCAGCGCAAGCGATGTTCAGTATTTGTCGATCGCCACCGGCGACACCGGCGGTGTCTACTACGCCTACGGCGGCGGCCTTGCGAAGGTCGTCAGCGATCACGTGCCGGGCGTCCGCGCGACCGCGGAGTCGACGGCAGCGTCGGTCGACAACCTCAAGCTCATTCGGGACGGCAAGGCGGAGATCGCCTTCACCCTCGCGGACACCGCGGCCGACGCGGCCAAGGCAGAAGGGCCGTTTGCCGGAGGGCCCCCCGTTCCGGCGCGCGCGCTGGCCGTCTTGTATTTCAACTATCTCCACCTCGTCACGCTGGATGCGGGCATCACGTCGCTCGCCGATCTTCGCGGCCGCCTGGTCTCGATGGGCCTCCCCGGAAGCGGCACGGAAATCACCGCAAGGCGCGTGGTCGCCGCGGCCGGGCTCGATCTCGAGCGGGACGTGACGCGCCGCGGGATCGGACCGACGCAGGGAGCCGACGCGCTCAAGGATGGCAAGCTCGACGCGCTCTTCTGGAGCGGAGGGCTGCCGACGCCGGCGTTTCTCGACCTCGCGCACTCGCCGAACGTCCGGATGCGTCTGGTGCCGACGGCTACGGCGCTCGATGCCCTTCGCAAGGTGCACGGTGATCTCTATACATCTCTCGAGATCCCCGCCGGTGCGTATCGCGGGGTGGACTCGGCGGTGCCGGTCCTCGGCGTCGCCAACCTGCTCGTCGTCCGCAGCGACATGTCCGACGATCTCGCGTACCAACTGACGCGGGTGCTGTTCGACCGACAAGCCGATCTGGCGGCCGTTCATCCCGAGGCAAAGAAGCTGTCGCTTCCGACCGCCGTGAAGGGATCGCCCCTGGAGTTCCATCCCGGCGCCGTGCGGTTCTACCGCGAGCGCGGCGCCCTCTGACGCCGGCCTCATGCACCTTGGGCTGATTGCGGCTCTGGTTTTCAGCGTCTCGATTCAGACGCCCGCGGACGAACCGATCGCTCGCATGAGCGACTGGATGGCCGCTGTCGAGCGGCACAAACCCGGAACGGCGGACGCACCGGCGCGCCTGATCGGCGCGTGGTCGCGAGCCGAGCTTCGCGACTTCCAGTCGGACCTCACGTTCCTTCTCGGGGTCGTTGAAGCAGTCAACGGTCTTCCGCCGCGCAAACGCCCGATGCTCCGGCCTAGCCGTCCTCGGCCGCGCCCGGTCGTAAGCGCTATCCGTGGCCTCGCCAAGGAACTGGCGCAACGGTGCGACTGGAATCAGTTCCTGAAGCGCGCCGCTCTGCTGCACGCGGATATCGCCATGCTGGTGCCGCTGGAGCGAAGCTCTGTTCAAACGCCATCGCTGCAGGCAGACCCGCCATCGCCGCAGGCAGACCCGCTACGAAGGCGGCGTGCCTCATCCAGCGGCCGAATCATCGTCGAGACCGAGGACGGGGTCGCGCTGGATATCGAATACGGTACGCTCCACTGGGATATCGGCCGGACGACGCTCGAGTCCGCCGCGCGCGATCCAGCACGCGACGAAACCGTGCAGGCGTGGTACCGCGCGACGACGGCGTACCTGGAGAACGAGGAGCAGTTCGCGTACGCCGTGCCACACCTGAACGCCGGCCTTCACCTGCTTCCCGGCGATGCGCGGCTGCTCTTCTACGCAGGCGCGCTGCACGAAGCCTTCGCCAGTCCGTCGGTGCAGGCCGCTTCGCGCGCGCTGGAGTCCCGGCCAAATCTGAAGAGTGAGGTCGGATCGGTCGAAGCCGAGCTCGAGCTGGCTGAGAGATTCTTCCGGCAGACGCTCGCGGCCGATCCGAGGTTCGCTGAGGCGCGCTTGCGCCTCGGCCGGGTGCTCGGGCTTCGCGGGCGACACGAAGAGGCTGCGAACGAATTGCGGCGGTCCATCCCGCAGCTCGGAGACACGCAGCTCGTCTATTACGCGGAGCTGTTTCTGGGTCATGAGGAAGCGGCCCTGCGACGCCGCGACGGGGCCCGCGAGCACTTCGAGCGCGCCGCCACGCTCTATCCACGCGCGCAGTCGCCGCGCCTGGCGCTCGGTCTCCTCGCCCGCGCGTACGGCGATCGACCCGGCGCGGTCCGCTCGGTGAAGGAAGTCTTCGCGCTGCCGCCGCAGGAAGACGAGCGTGAGGACCCGTGGTGGGAATATCACAAGGCCCACGTGCGCAACACCGATGCGCTCCTGGACGAGCTCCGCCTACCGTTCCTGAAGGGCTCGAAACCGTGAATCTGAGAGCGCCCGTGGGGCTCGCGCTGCTACTCGCTGCAAGCGGCGACCCGATCGAAGCGCAGCGCGCGACCTTCTCTGCTAAAACCGAAGCGGTGCGCGTCGACGTGCTGGTCACGGACAACGGCCGCCCGCTGCTCGGCCTCATGCCTGCTGACTTCGAGCTGCTCGACAACGGGGTGGCCCAACAGATAGATCACGCCAGCTTCGAGCAGATTCCGCTCAACGTCATCCTGACGCTCGACATGAGCGACAGCGTCGCGGGCGAGCGCCTCGATGACCTGCGCAGCGCGGGGCGGTCGCTTCTCGGCGCGTTGAAGAAGGACGAACACGCGGCGCTCATCACGTTCAGCCACGTCGTGACGCTCGGGTCGGAGCTGACGACCGACTTCGATCGGGTGCGGGCGGGGATCGAAGCTGCCGAGCCCACGGGCGGGACAGGCCTGGTCGATGCGAGCTTCGCGAGCATCATGCTCGGCGAATCAGACGTCGAACGCAGCCTCGTGCTTGTCTTCAGCGATGGGCTCGACACCGCAAGCTGGCTCGCGCCTGACGCCGTACTCGACGTGGCCCGCCGGTCCGACGCCGTCGTCTACGGGATCACAGCAGGCCGCCTTCGGCGAGGGGACTTCCTGCGCGATCTGAGCGAGCTCACCGGCGGCCGTCTTTATGAAGTCGAGTCGACGGCGGATCTCGGGCCAGTCTTCGTTGGTGTGCTCGAAGAGTTTCGGCATCGCTATCTGCTCAGTTACTCGCCCAACGGAGTTTCGAAGGACGGCTGGCATCGCCTCGAGGTACGCGTCAAGCGGCGCGGCGCCACGGTCAAGGCTCGCCCCGGATACCTCGCCGGATCGTGAACGGCTGTTCGTCCCACGCCCGATCCCAAACCGCTGGCTGGTCCGGCTCTCCTGCGATAGCCTCTTCCGCCAGGAGTTCCACATGATTTCACGACGTCTTGTGCTGGCCGCGCTCGTGTCCTTGCTGCCGGCATACGCCGCGGCGCAGTCCATCGAGCTCGGCGAGCGACTCACCGTCCGCTCGGACACGCTCGGCGAGGAACGGGTGATCTTCGTCCGGACCCCGCGCCAGTACGCGACCGCCACCGAACGCTATCCGGTGCTGTACCTCACGGATGGCGAGGCGCAGTTCGCGCACACCGCCGCGACCGTGGAGTTCCTCGCCCGCAACGCCCGTATGCCGGAGATGATCGTTGTTGCGATCGGCAACACCGATCGCACGCGCGATCTGACGCCGACGAAGGCCACGCTGACCAGACCCGATGGCCGCCCCATGGAATTCCCAACCGCCGGCGGCGCCGACAAGTTCCTGACGTTCATCGCGACGGAACTGAAGCCGTTTATCGAGAAAGGGTACCGCACCGCGCCGTTCAGCGTGTTCGCGGGACATTCCTTCGGCGGCCTGTTCACGATGCATGCGTTGACGACGCGTCCGGACACGTTTAACGCCTACATCGCCGTCTCGCCGACGCTGACGTGGGATAACGACATGCCAGTGAAGCGCACAGCCGATCTGCTCCGCGATCGGCGCGAGCTGCCGAAGACGCTGGTCGTGACGATGGGTGACGAGCCGGTGTTCGATGGAGCGCTTGCCACGCTGCGGAAGACGTTGAGCGGCACGACTCCGGCCGGCTTCGAATGGGAGATCCAGCGATTCGATGACGAGGATCACGGCTCGGTCGTGATGCGGAGCCATTACATCGGACTGCGAAAGGTGTTCAGTCTGTGGCGGCTGCCGGTGGACTCCACCGGGACGTTCCAGGGATCGTTTGGCAACTTCGAAAAGCACTATGCCGCGCTGAGCGAGCGCATGGGTTACACCATCACGCCACCAGAAGGCACGGTGAATAACGTCGGCTACGGCGCACTCCAGTCGGGCCGTCTAGACGAGGCGATCCGGTACTTCGAGCTCAACGTCCGCAATTATCCGGAGTCGGCGAACGTGTACGACAGCCTCGGTGAAGGGCTCGAGGCGGCGGGGAAGCTCGAGGTCGCGCGCGATCGGTATGCCGAGGCGGTCAAGCGCGGCGAAGCCACGAAGGATCCGCTGCTCGACGCCTTCAAGCAGCACCTCGAGGCGATCGGGAAGAAGCTGAAGTCGTCATAAAAAGGTGACCGTCCCCTTTTTTTACGCCGGCGCGATCGCCAGTACCCGCGCCGGGCTTCCGCTCCCGTTCACCAGCTTCAGCGGCGCGGCGATGACGACTGCGCCCGTCGGCGGCAGGCGGTCCAGATTGCACAGACTCGCGAGGCCGTACTTGCCGGCGCCGTGCATGATCCCGTGGTTCGGGAACGGGGGATCGAACCGGCCGGCCTGGCCGGCATCGGTGCCGATCGTCTCGACGCCGACGCCGAGCACGTCGCGATCGTTCGCGAGCAGCTGCGACGCGGTCTTGTCGAAGCCAGGGCTGTGAGGGCCATCAGGCCCCACGTTCAGGAAGCTCGCCGCGTCGCGCCGCTTGCTCCAGCCGGTCCGGAGGAGAACCCACGAACCCCGCGGGATGCGTCCGTGCTCCCGTTCCCACGCTTCGATCCGCGCGGGCGTCAGCAGGAAGTCTGGATCCGCCTCAACCTCACGCGTGACATCAATCACGCACGCCGGGCCGACGAGTCGCCGGGCCGGCAGGGTGTCGCATGCGTTCCCAGGCAGGTCCTTCCCGGTTATCCAATGGATGGGCGCGTCGAAGTGCGTGCCCGTGTGTTCGCCCAGCCGGATCGTGTTCCAGTACCACGCCGGTCCCTTCTCGTCGTAGCGGGAGATGACCTCGACGGTCAGTCCCGGCGATGACGCGAACATCGGCGGGAGGCCGATGACGGGCGTATCAGGGCCCAGCGGCTGCGTGAGATCGACGACAACAAGCTTTCCCGTGTTCAGCGCGTCGACGAGATCGAGAAGGATGCTTGGCATTGCACTCTAAGCAGCCCTAAAGGGCTGCGCTACTGGGGCGCGATCGCGGCCCGCCCCTTTCGCAGAACGTACTTCTGGATTTTGCCGGTGGCGGTCTTCGGCAGCTCGGATACGAATGTCACTGTCTTCGGCGTCTTGAAGTGCGCGAGGCGATCGCGTGCGAACTCGCGCAGCTCCGCCTCGGTCGCCGCCGCGCCAGGTTTCAGCACCACGAACGCATGCGGAGCTTCGCCCCACTTCTCGTCAGGAAGGCCGACGATCGCCACCTCCTGCACGCTCGAGTGCCGCAGCAGTACGCCTTCGACTTCGACCGAGGAGATGTTCTCGCCGCCGCTGATGATGACGTCCTTCAATCGATCTCTGATTTCCGCGTAGCCATCCGGGTGCACGACTGCGGCGTCGCCGGTGTGAAACCACCCGTCCCCCATGCAGCGCTCGGTCGCCTCAGGATCGTTGAAGTAGCCCTCCATCACGACGTTGCCCCGGACGACTATCTCGCCGACCGTCGCTCCGTCGTGCGGAACCTCGCGTCCATCGGTATCTACGACGCGGAGCTCGCCTGACGTAATCAGCTCGACGCCCTGACGCGCCTTGACGGCGGCGCGCTCGCCGGGCGCGAGCGCGGCGTGCTCGGGCCGGGATTCGCAGACCGTAATGAAGGGTGCGGTTTCGGTGAGCCCGTACACATGCGTCACCGACCAGCCCAGCTCACCCTCGAGCCGCTCGATCGTTGCCGCCGCGGGCGGCGCGCCTGCGGTGACGACCCGGACACCGGGTCGAGCCTGCCTCGCCGAAGCCATGGCGGAGGCGGGCGCGTTGGCCAGGCCGATCAGAACCGTCGGCGCGGCGCAGAGCATCGAGATCGATTCGCGCTGCATCAGCTCGTACACCGCCGCCGGCTCCACCTTCCGGAGGCACACGTGCGCGGCGCCGACCGCCGTGACCGTCCACACGAACGTCCACCCGTTCGCGTGGAACATCGGCAGCGTCCATAAATAGCGATCGGCCGTTGTCATCGGGAGATGCAACAGCGTGCCCACGACGTTCATGTAGGCGTTGCGGTGGGTAATCATCACGCCCTTCGGGCGGGACGTCGTGCCGCTCGTGTAATTGATGGTCAGCAGATCGGACTCGGCAATCTCCGGGCGCTCGAACTCGGTTGGCGACGCCGCCAGCAGCTGCTCGTAGTTCAGCCACCCATCGCACGCGCCTTCGAGGGCCACGAAGTGCTCGACTCCCGGTACGCGAGCGCGCACCCCCTGCACTGCGTCGAGGTAGTCACTATGCGCGCAGAGCACGCGCGCGCCGCTGTGCTCCAGCAGGTACACGAAATCATCGGGGGTGAGGCGATAGTTGATCGGAACGAGCACGGCGCCAATCTGCGGGACGGCGTAGAACGACTCGAGCTGCGCCCGCGTGTTCGGCGCGATGTAAGCGACGCGATCTGTCTGCCGGACGCCGAGCCGCTGGAGCGCCGCCGACCATCGATCGCTTCTCTCGAAGAAACGAGCGTACGTCGCCCGATAGTCCTGGTCGACGACCGCCTCGCGATCGGCGTAGAGGCACCTTGCGCGGCGGGCGAACTCGAGTGGCGTGAGGGGTGTCTGCATTACGGTTGTTCTTCCGTGGCGCAGGCCTTTAGGCCTGCTTTTCGCGCAAATGCCTCGCAAACTGAAACCGGTTTTCGAGCAAACCCAGATCGGTTACAAATCCGCTCGGTCCGACCGCGTCGACCTTGGCCACGATCGTCGCCAGCTCGCGCGCCGCGAGCGCATCGTCCATCGCCCGTCCTAGATCGTCCGCGGACCGGACGGTCGCCGTCCGCGGGATGCCCGCGGCCGCCGCGATAGCCGCCAGGTCGCTCCCGGTCGACGTCGCGGTAGGGAAGCCGCCCACCGACAGCAGGCTTTCGTTATCGAACACGACGTGCAGCAGGTTGGCCGGCCGATACCGCGCGAGCGTCGTCAACCCGCCGAGATTCATGAGCACCGATCCGTCGCCGTCGAGCACGATCACCTGCAGTTCTGGCCGCGAGAGCGCGATACCCAGACCGAGCGACGAGGCGAGACCCATCGCGTGCTGGAGGTAGAAAAAGTTCGGGCGATGGCCGATGTCCTGCAGTTCGGCAGCGACAGCGCCCATGATCGTGACGACGATCGACTGCTCCAGCCTCGGGTAGATTGCCCGCAGCGCGTCAGCTCTTTTCACGAAGCTTCTTCCCACATAAGGTCGCGACAGAGCAGTAATGCGACCGGCCGGTTCGCCGACTGCGCGAGCGTTTCCGCCTTCCGAATCCGGACCGCGACGTGAGATGGATCCTCGAGCCGTGCAAACGGAATCCGGAGCGCGCGCAGCAGTTCCTCGGTGACGCCGCCGCCTTCGGTCTGCCATGGATCGCGCTCGCCGAACTCGCCGCGATGGCTGATGAGCATCAGGAGGGGGATGCGGTAGAGCTGAGCGCACGAGACGATGCCGTTGATCGACGCGAGAAAGCCGTGGTTCTGCATCAGCATGGCCGACCGCGCGCCCGCCAGGTGCGCTCCGGCCGACACGCCGACGCCCTCTTCTTCCTTCGCAAGCCGCACGAGGATCATCTCCGGGTCCTCGTCCGCCATCCGAATCAGATGGACGAGCCACGTTTCCGGCAGCGCCGACATCAGGCGGATGCCGCAGGCTTTCAACGCCTCGTAAATGACTTTCGAGTTGATGACCGAGACCGGCACGACGCGGGACTCTAGTGGTAGGAGGACGGCAAGTCAATCCGTGATCGGGCGATCGGGCGATCGGGTGATCGGGTCAACGTCATGTCTTCCGTGCGGCTTTCCCCGGCAGCCTGGGGAGTTCGTCGAGCACACCGCTCATCGTCTGCAGGTGGCCCTTGATACCAAGTACTTGTTCGCGTTGCTGCTCGGAAAGGGCCGGGCGCGCCAGCTCGTCGGCGAGCCGCACGAGCGTCACAAGCGGACGCCGCAGCGAATCGACTTTCCTGATGATCTGCTCGTGCGTGAGCGCCTGCTCGCGTGCCCGCTGCAGGACCTGTCGTCGGTCTTCGAAACCGGCCGCCCGCTGAATCACGAGAAACCGCCTGCCGTTCAGTGCCACGGCGGTGGCGGTGACTGGCACGTCCTGCCCGGTTGCGTCCGCGACGATGAAGTCGCCGCTGTCCAGTCGGCCGCGCTCGCTACGATCCCAGAACACTTCGGCCTCGGAGAGAAATGCGGAAAGCCCGGGAAAGGACTGGGCGATCTTTGGACGCTGGCCCCCTCCGGCGCTCTGGTACATCCGGGCGAACCAATCCGGCGGCGCCGCCTCACCGATTTGAACGAACGTTCCGCCCGGCACCTGCTCCATCACGACTATGTCGAGAGCCGCCGCGAGCTGTGCCAGGACAGTTTCGGACACGTATACGCCTCAGCCGGTCGCGTCAGGCCGCGAGGATCCCGCGCGCCAGCTTCAGAAACGCTTCTTCGACTCCGTCACCGGTCTTCGCGCTCGTCCTCAGGATCGGCCAGCCTTTTTCCGCGATCCGCCAGAGCGCGCGGTCATCAACTTGCCAGTCGGCCTCGAGATCGGCTTTGTTGAGGACGATCAGAAACGGGACCTGGCCGACGACCTGCTCGGCCGTCTGCTGGAGAGACACGGCGGTATCGAGCGTAAGCGGCCGAGTCCCGTCCACCACGAGCAGATATCCGGACGCACCGCGCAAATACGACGTCCGGACGGTCTGAAACTCGTCCTGGCCGTACAGATCCCAGAGAAGCAGCGTCACCTCCTCACCTTCGACGGGCACGGTCTTCTTGTCGACCTTCACGCCGACGGTGGTGAGGTACTTGTCCGAGAAGATGCTGCTGACGAACCGCGAGACCAGACTTGTTTTCCCGACGCCGAATCCGCCGAGCATGCAGACTTTCTTCTGAATCATCGGTTCAGGGGCGTCTCGGGCGCGCCCGTGGCAAACACGCGGAGGGAAACCCGACGATTCTGCTGCTTGTCGGTGTCAGCTGTTCCGCGCGTCAAGGGCTCGGCGCTGCCGACTCCAGACGTCGCGACATCCATCTGCTGCAGGAGCTCAGTCTGGAGCTCCGTGCGCACGCGCTCGGCGCGTCTCGCGCTCAGCGGAATGTTGGACCCCGGCGGCCCGTCGCCATCCGCATGGCCTCGGATCTCGAGCATGAAGCGCCGGCCGGCAGCTTTCGCCAGCACATCGAGCGATCGAACGTGTTCCCGACAGGCGGCGAGCACCTGATCACCACCCGGAACGGGCGTTATCGTGCCCCTTACGAAGAGCAGTCGCGCCGCTTCGAGCCGCTTCGTGAAGGCGGCGATCTCCGAATCGATCAGGCGCGTGGGGTTGTAGCGCGCCACGCCGGGCACGGCGCGGGCGAGCGGCACGCTTTCAAGGATCCAGTCCGCTGACGCCGTACCGGCTGCGCTCAGAACGCCATCGGCGAACTGCAGTGTGACACCCGCAGGCGGCCGCAGGATTCCGCGGGCTCGCGCGAGCACGAACGTCGGCTCGAGCGCCTGGTAGAGCTGCCAGTTTCCGGTGACGGTGGCGGCCGACAGTTGGTGAGACGAGAGGAACGATGCTGGATCGCGCGCCAGCGGATCCCGAAGGCCATTGACTACGTACTTCCCGCTTTGACGGTCGGCGGACACGACGACGATGCCGGGCTCGGCCCGAAGGGCGTCGAGATAGGCATCCCACCGCGCGCGCGCGCGGAGGCTCGAGAACATCCAGAACCCCGCCGCCAGCGCCAGGGCGCCGGCGATCGCCAACAGCCAGGGAGACGTGCGCTTTCTGTCCCGTTGATACTGCACTTGAAGACAGGTCTCGAGCAGCGGCCGAGCGGACTCGAATGGACCGGTATCACCGTCGAACGAGCGCAGCGCGTCGCCGTGCTGACTGTGCACGCGCTCGATGACGTCCTGCAGGACGCTGCGGAGCTCGTGCGGCGGCGTGCCGCGAATCACCGCGGCCAGAATCGCGTGTGGCCCCTGTTCAATCCAGACCGTGAGGTCGCCAATCTCCAGCGTCTCGAGTGCTTCGGCTTCCGACACGCGGAAGGAATCGCGCGCAAAATCGCGGATGGCCGTGAGCATGGCCGAGACCATGTCGGCGTCCGGGACCGCAGCCGAGTCCGCCTTGAGGTGCTGGAGCAGAAGGCCCGAGCGTCGATCGATCAGGAATACCTGCTCGACCCGATAGACGAGCGTGTTGAGGAGGACGACTTCGGCGAAGGACTTGCCGGTTCTGAGCGCAGTGATCCGCCACTTGACCGCGCGCCACGACAGGCTGTGCTCGAGCGTCCGGTTCAGAGACTCGAGCATGCTGCTGAGGCTCGCCGCGATCGCCTTGCGGATCGCGGGGCCAATGACCGGAAACATTGCGTCGGCGAGAGGCTGCGGGTTCTTCCGGACCGACGCGGTGATGGCTTCCTCTATCGTCGGTGCAAGCGCGCGCGTCAGCTGCGGATCGCGAGTGCGCAGCAGGACCGCCTGCGGCAGGACCTGACTGACCTCTCGTGCCTGGGTGCCCGGATCGTCCAGCCGCGCCTGAAGCGCGCGCAGCTGGCGCTGTTCGGGTCCGACGATGAGCGAGCGCAGCTCGGTAAACGCCGCCGCCGGACCATTCGCCTCGCCCGGCCCGCGATCGTCCGAGCGGGCGGCCGCAGGATTAGCCACGGCCCCCATCCGCCGGACCCGGGACCCGCAGGTCGTCGGTCAGCCGCATCGCCATATCGGTCAGCAGCGCCGCCAGCGTCGCGCGGTCCGCCTTGTCGGTCCGCAGTTCCTGCGATTCCCTGACGAGCCGCGAGACGATGTCGTCCGCCTGCTGCCGGATCTCGTCCGACAGCCGCTGGTTCTGCTCGTGGAGTTGCTGCCGGATCTCGCGAAGCGCGCGCGCCATCTGGTCGTCGAGCTGACCGGTTTTCTGCTCGAACGTTCTGGCGGTCTCCTCGAGCTGACGCGACAGATCTTTCACCGTCTTCGATCGTTCGTCCTGTTCGCCTTTCAGGCGGCCGCTGAGCGCCTCGATTTCCGTGCGAATGAGCTGTTCGATCGAGGCCAGCCGCTTCCGGACGTCCTCCCGGACGTCGCCGGTCTCTTTCAAGAGCCGCTCTTCCAGGCGCGCGAACTTTCGCTCGTAATCGCGCATCTGGACGCCGAAGAGCAGATCGCGGACCTTTTCGAGGCTGGCTCCGCTGTCCACGTCCTGCGTCCGGGCTTGTGTCTCCGTGCTCTGGGTATCGATGGAGGTCGTCATGGCGCATGTCCTCCGTGCTGGCCATTTAGCTGAGAAGGAAGGCGAGCGTACCACAAAACACGCTTCTACAGGCCGATCACCCGATTGGAGATTTGTAGTCCAGTTCCCCGGCTCTGATGGGTACGGGCAGCCGGTTCTGCGGCGACGGCAGCGGACAGGTCGTATGCGGATTGAACGCGCAGGGCGGGTTGTATGCGCGATTGAAATCGATGACGACCTTCATGTCGGCGCCCGGCGCGTCGGCGTAAACGAAGCGCGCGGCACTGTAGGTCTCCTTGCCGCTCGTCTGATCGCGGAAGATGAACCAGTACCGGCCGCGCGATGACAGGACCGGCTCCATTTTGATCTCGCGGCCCTGCAGGGTGAACGCGACGAGGCCTGGGCTCCTGAATTCCTCGATGTCGCCGAGGATGTTCGGCAGCTCGACGCGCTTCTGCGCGTTGTAGGGCATCAGGCGACCTTCGACCCGATAGGCGGAGTCGATCGGAAACCACTTGCAGCCCGTGAACTCCCGGCGCAGCCGGCTGTTGGTGTCTCTCACTCGAATGGCTTGCCTGCGCCCGCTGGCATGGACGAACAACGTGAGGCTCCCCATCACCATTCGATCCGGCCCGCCCTCTGCGGTATCCGGCTTCAACGTCATCCCCTGGACCGGCTTGCCGTTGATCGTCGCCGGCGTGCCGGCGGCAAGCTTCACCGTCGTGACGCCGCTTCGGTGCTCGAACACGCCCGCTTCAGGGGGGCCGGACGGCAGCACGATGTCGTTTGACGGATCGGCGCCGAAACGCGTCGAACCCTCCTGCAGGAAGTAGAGGCCGGCCACGGTCAGGAACCCATCGTCGGCCTTGAGCGCCGCTTCGCGCTCCTGCCGCCATTTTTCGATCTCGGCGCGGTGAGCCGCGTCGTCACCCATGGCGAGCGATGTCAGCGCGAGGACCAGGATCGACCATCGCGTCCGAAGCGTCATGCCCTCATGTTGTAGGATGACGCGCACAGGATCAATGGTCGGCCGGATTCTCGGCCCGTACGGCATTGTCGAGCGACTCGGGGCCGGTGGCATTGGCGAGGTGTATCGCGCACATGACGAGCGGCTCGAACGCGATGTTATCGCTCGGCCGCAAGCTCGCGCAGCTTGTAGCGCTGGATCTTCCCGGTCGCGGTCTTCGGCAGCTCCCCGGCGAACGCGATCCACCGCGGACACTTGTAGACAGCGATCCGCGTCTTGACGAACTGTTTCAGCTCGTCGGCGAGCTCCGGCGAGGCGGTCCGACCGGTCTTCAGCACGACGAACGCGAGGGGCTTGACCAACCCCGCCGCATCTTCGCGGCCGACCACGCCGCACTCGAGCACGGCGTCGTGCGCCACGAGCGCCGCTTCCACTTCGGCCGGCGACACCCACTGTCCGCCGCTCTTGAGCATGTCGTCCGATCGCCCGTGGTACCAGAAGTATCCGTCCGCGTCGCGGCTATATTTGTCGCCGGTACGGATCCAGTCGCCAACGATCGTCGCCGCCGTCTTCTCCGGCTGGTTCCAGTAGCCCGCGCAGATTGAGTCGCCCTTGATCAGCAGATCCCCAATCTCACCTTGTGGAACGTCGCGGCCGTCACCGTCGACGATGCGCGCGTCGTAGCCGTGCACCAGCTCGCCGCTCGAACCCGGCCGGGCGCGTCCGGGGCGATTGGAGATGAAGGTGTGGAGCGCTTCGGTCGAACCGATCCCGTCGACGATCTCGACGCCGAAGCGCGCCTTCCAGCGCTCGTAGAGCGCCGCGGGAAGCGGCTCGCCTGCGGAGCTGCAGACGCGCAGGCTGCTCAAGTCGTATGTCCGGTCGCTCCGTTCGGCGGCCGAGAGCATGGCCGCATAGGCCGTCGGCACCGCGTAGAAAATCGTCGGACGATGCCGCTCGATGATCTTAAAGCATGTCTCGGGCTCCGGCTTCGCCGGATAGAGGATCGTGGACGCGCCGACGCTGAACGGAAAATACAGCGCGTTGCCGAGACCGTAGGCGAAGAACAGCTTCGCGACCGAGAACGTCCGGTCGCGCTCGGAGATGCCGAACACGCCGCGGCCGACCCAGTCCGCGGTGCAGCGCATGTCGTGCTGCAGGTGCATCGCGCCCTTGGGAAATCCCGTCGTCCCGGACGAGTAAAGCCAGAATGCCTGATCGTCGCGGTCCATCTCGACGGCATCGAGGTCCTCGGACGCACCGGCGCACCAGTCGTCGAATCGGAGATCGGACGGCCGGCCCGACCCCACGACTACGACGTGCTTCAGATCCTTCACCCGGTCACGAATCGGATCGATGCTGCCGGCGAGTGACTCGTGGACGATCAGGACGCGGGCGTTGCTGTCGTTCAGGAGGTACTCGTAGTCGTGCGGCTTGAGCAGCGTATTGACCGGAAGGGCGACCGAGCCGATCTTGATCGCTCCAAAGAACCCGGCGATGAATGGCGCTCCATCGGGGAGGAGCAGCATCACCCGCTCCCCGCGTCCCACACCGAGATCGCGCAACGCGTTCCCGGCCCTGTTGACGAGGGCGAGCACCTGCGCGTAGGTTAGCGTCGCGCCGGTTACGCCGTCGATGACGGCGACGTTCGCGCCTCTTCCAGCTCGGACGTTGTCATCGACGAACTCGGCGGCGGCGTTCATACGATCGCCGTCATTATATTGGTGAGGACCGGAGACGATGTGGTTCCTCCCGCGGACCGAGAGCTCCGCTCCTATTCGCTCCGAGCCTGAGTCGTTCGTCCAGGCGTTCGCGCGCCGGATCGAGTCCGGGCTCCTGCCGCGCGCCTCTGCCCGACGATCCCGATACGCCGTTGTGCGTCACGGACCTGACGGTCTCGCGTTTCGCGCGAGGGACTGGCTGACGGCCGTGAACGTGGGTCTCAACGAGGTGGAGCTGTCTGCTTCCCCGGGGAGAGCCCGCTACCGGATTGAGTACCGGCGCTGGGCCACGTACGTGGTTCTACTCTCCGCCGCGATTGCTCTTGTCATGGCGGTCGTGTTCCTAACACTCGACATGCACGCTTACGTCGAGCGCCATCCCGGAGAAACGATTCCCGGGCTGACGATAGGCCAGAACGTGGCGGTTGGTTGGTCGATGGTTCTCTTCTGGGGGTTGCTCTGGCCCTGGATCCTCATCGGTCTTCACAAGCGGCCGCTTCGCATGCGGATGGAGCGCATCATCTCTGAGGTCGATCAGAACGCTCAAACACGATCCGCCCGCCAACGATCGTCGTGAGCACCGTCAATCGGTCAATCTGATCGTCCGGGGACGTCATGATGTCGCCGGACAGAACGACGAGGTCGGCGTACTTGCCCGGCTCGATCGATCCCTTCACGTACTCTTCGAATGTGAGCCACGCGTTTCCGACCGTAATGGAGCGCATGGCCTGCTGGCGGCTGATGGCCTGATCGGCGCCCATCACGCCACCGCTCAGAGTCCGGCGCGTCACGAAGTGCGCCACGACGCCGAGGGGCGAGTACGGAACGACAGGGGAGTCGGTCCCGGCGCTGGTCGGCAGACCCGCGTCGAGAAACGCGCGCATCGGCGTCGTGCGGGGCCCACGCGCCGGACCCCAGTATTTCGAGAGGATCGGGCCCGCCAGATATAGATGATGCTGTGCCGAGATGCCGAGTCCGAGCTTCCGCATCCGTGGGAAGTGCTCGGGCCGCGCGATGAATGCGTGCTCGATGGTCCAGCGTCTGCCTGCGATGGGCTTGTCGGCATCGGCGGCCTCGTATCCAGCCAGCACTTCGTCGATCGCGGCGTCGCCGACGGCATGGGTCGCGACCCGCCAGCCGAGCCGATTCAGCTCGCGGACCACCGATGTGAAGCGCTCCGCGGGCATCGTGTTGAGACCGCAGTAGGCGCCGCCCTCATCCCACGGCTCTGCGTACGGCTCGCGCATCCAGCCGCCTTCGAATCCCCCGTCCACGCCAAGTTTGATCCCGCCGACGCGCAGCCACGCGTCACCCTCGTCCGGCTTCGCGACGGACGGCTCGGGCGCCGCCTGTCTGAAGAGGAACACGACGCGCACGTCGAGCTGACCGCGCTTCTTCATTTCCAGAAGCAGCCGGTATTGCTCAATCGACGCGCCGGGATGCCGAACCGTCGTCAGGCCGGCGGCGTGCAACGTGCGGTACTCGGCGACCTGGTCACGGATGCGTTGCTCGAACGATCGTGCAGGAGGGGGCGGGAGCTCGATCGCATCCTTCGCGCGATCGACCAGCTCGCCGTTCAGTTCGCCGTCGGCGTAGCGGCCAATTCGTCCACCGTCCGGCTGCGGCGTGTCCTTCGTGATCTTCCAACGCTCGAGCGCAGCGCTGTTGAGGATGTACTCGTGTCCGCCCCGGACGACGACGACAGGGTTTTTCGGCGCGGCGGTGTCCAGCTCACGCCTGAGGGGAAGGCGCTGCTCCTTCAACTGACCCTCGTGCCAGTCGCTGTTCGTCACGATCAACTCGCCCGCCTTCGCACGTAGGGCGTGTCTGGCGATCGCGGCGAGCAGTGCCTGAACGGTCCGGGTCCGAGAGAGATCGACGCCCGGGCCGCCACCGGCACTGTGGAGATGGTTGTCGCCGAATCCAGGAACGACGGTCCGGCCGCGCAGGTCCGTCTGCTTCGTGCCGGCGCCCGCCAGCC
Source organism: Vicinamibacterales bacterium (assembly GCA_036258175.1). Taxonomy (GTDB): domain Bacteria; phylum Acidobacteriota; class Vicinamibacteria; order Vicinamibacterales; family 2-12-FULL-66-21; genus DATAEE01. The sequence goes on along the minus strand of DATAEE010000035.1, from coordinate 11,542 downwards.
GGCGGACGTCGGCAGTCGATCCGACCGCCACAAATCGGCCGTCGCGGATCGCGACCGCTTCCGCGTACGAGAACGCGGTGTCGACGGTGACGATCTTTCCGTTGAAGAGGATCAGATCGGGAGGCGGCGGCTGCGCCGTGGTCGCGAAGACGAAGCACCCGATGGAGGTGATCAGGACCGCGACGCGCACGGGCGCATGGTAGCATCCTCGACGGATCCGATCATGCGCATACACATCCCTATAACCACTGGCGCCATTCTTGTGTGCGGTGGGCTGTCCGTATTAGCGATCACTCACGCTCCACAGGATGGTAGCGCCGCCCTCATCGCGCGCATCGAGGCGCGGCAATCCCCGAACCGTCAGGGACTCGACCCGTACACAATCCAGGAGTTGATGCAGAAGTTCCGGATCACCGGCCTGTCGGTGGCGGTCATCAAGGACTCCGAGATCCACTGGGCGAAGGGCTATGGCCTGGCGAATGTCGAGAGCGAGCGGCCGGTCGAGCGCGACACGATGTTCCAGGCGGCGTCGATCAGCAAGCCCGTGACCGCGATGGCGGTGTTGAAGGCGATGCAGGACGGTCGGCTCTCGATCGACGTGGACGTCAACCAGATTCTGAAGTCCTGGAAGGTGCCACGAAACGAGTCGACCGGAGACCAACCCGTCCCCCTTCGGTCGCTGCTCAGCCACACGTCGGGTGCCGATGACGGGTTTGGCTTCCCCGGCTATGCGCCAGACCTGCCGCGTCCTACGGTGCCTCAGATCCTGAGCGGGGAGAAGCCGTCGAACGTCGGAGCCGTGCTTTTCGCGCGCCCGCCATTTACTGGCTACAAGTATTCAGGCGGAGGCTTCACGGTCGTTCAGCTCGCCCTGATGGATGCGCTGGGCAAGCCGTTCGCCGAGATCATGCAGACCAGCGTTCTCGATGCGCTCGAGATGAAGGACAGCACATACGAGCAGCCGCTCCCCGCGGGTCGCGAAGGAAAGGCGGCGCATGCGCACAGCGGGCAGGGGCGCGCCATGGACGCAAACTGGCATGTCTATCCTGAACAGGCCGCCGCCGGCCTATGGACGACGCCGAGCGATCTGGCACGGTTTGCGATTGAGGTCCAGCGCGCGCTGGCCGGGCCGAAAGGAAAGGTGCTGTCGCAGGCGATGGCGCGCGAGATGATCACGCCGATCGGCGTCGGTGGATACGCCGTGGGTCTGGGGATCGAGAAGCGCGCCGAGGGCTGGTACTTCAGCCACGGCGGCAGTAACTGGGGCTTCAGGTGCAACCTCGTCGCGCACGTACGCAAGGGCTACGGCGTTGTCGTGATGACCAACAGCGACAGCGGCGGCGCGATCCTGGGCGAGATCGAATCACGCGTGGCCGCTGCCTACGGGTGGGACTTGCTCGACAAACCCATTCCGCGCTAGGAGGCGCCACACCTACGGGCGGCGCCAAAGGAGAACGCGAGCATGCTCGAACTCTTCTGGGACCTCTATCAGCAGCGACAGATCCGTGAGGCGCGGGAGACGGCGGCGGACGCCAAGTCGGAGGCCATGGCGGCGCGAATGGGCGCCCTCCGGGAGCTCGCACTCGCCCAGGAACGTCTCGACAAGCTGGTGCTGCTGACGCACGCGATGTGGACGCTCCTGTCGGAGAAGACCGGAATCAGTCAGGTCGACCTGATCAAGCGCGTCACGGACCTGGACGGTCAGGATGGCACGATCGACGGCCGCATCACCCGGCCGCCAGTTCGCTGCTCGAAGTGCGGCGCGACGGTGTGCCGCAAGTTCAACCGATGTCTCTTCTGCGGCCAGACGGACACGGGAGACGGGGCGTTCGGTGCTCTCTAACGCTGCTGGGCCCGCGTCATCCGAGCGCTCGCGCCTCCGCCAGCAGCCGTTCGATCTGGCCGAGATGATTCAGATCATGCCCGGCATACAGCCGGACGAGGTGCATGATCGTTTCCTTCCCGCGTTCCTGATGCAGCCCGTGATGCTGATGCCGCGCCGGGTCCACCGTCTTCAGCAGCCGCAGGTTTGCCGAGCGCAGCACCTCGAACAGCGCGAGCGATTCGGCCGGATCCGCCTGCTCGTACTTGAAGGCTGAGGCCCACGTGTTCTGGTCGAAGGCCTGCAGGTCGACGCCATCCATCGCCAGGATAGAGCGGAGGCGCCAGGCGGCGACGATCTCGGTGTCCGCGAGGTGCGCGAGAATCTGCGCCGTCGACCAGCGGCCCGCCGGCGCATACGCCAGCGCCTTCGCGCGTGCCGGGCCCGTCAGCGCGCGCAGCCGGGCAGGCGTCGACGCCAGTTGCGACCAGGGATCGCGGTCACCGATGTTCCCGAGGATTCGTTTCGTGTATTCCTGCGGCGTTTCCATTTATTTGTCCTGCATCGATGCGTCTGCCCCGGTAGCTCACCTGTGTGTCCTTCTGCGGCGGGCCCGTCACGGCCACACAGGTGCTCGGATCGAGCCCCAGGGCCGCCGCAGAAGGACACACAGGTGAGCCCGGGGCCTGCGACTTTGGCGGCTTTGAAGTGCGCCGCGTTATTTGACGTCTCTCACGGCCGGCACCGTCAGCGTCAGATTGTGTGTCGTCAGTGCCGTGCTGAGCGTCGCGGCGCGTGACAAGAGCGCGTTGGCTTCAGCAATGAGCTTCGGGATCTGCGCCTTCGAGTCCGTGTAGCCGCGCAGGATTTGTTCGGTCGGCCACATGCCGCCGGAGAGGCCGGTCTTCGTGAGGCCGAGCCTGCCGACTGGATGGTTCCGGAACGCTGCCGCGGCGGCACCGCCGCCCCCGAAGCCTCCGCCTTGCGGCGGCGTGAGCTTTGCCGACATCGCGGCGACGTCCTTGCTCAGGCTTTCGAACGACGTCTTGACGTCCGCGGGAAGGTCGGGCTTGGCGCCGATCTCTTTCGCAAGCTCGGTCATCCGGGTGTTGAGCGGCGTCATCGCGTTCGCACTCTCCGCCGCGCGGCGGTGCAGCTCGTGCAGCTCCATCGCCATGTCGAACAGCTTGCGTCGCTCGGCGTCGGTCAGCACGACCTCGGGATCGCCGGTCACCCTCAGCGGCTTGGTGTCCACTGTTTTGCCGTCGACGACGAGCGCGACTGTGTACATCCCCGGTGGAACGTACGGACCTGCATTGGCTGCCGCCGCCGCGCCGCCGCCACCACCGCCACCACCGCCGAACCCCGTGGGCGCCGCGCACCCGGCGCCGAACGGACTGCGCTGCGAAGCACCTTGGGCACCCTGAGCACCTTGAGCACCCTGAGCACCCTGAGCACCTTGGGCACCCTGAACAGGCGGGATGGGTTGCACCCGCAGATCCCAACAGGCGGTCTGAATCCCCGCCGTGTTGCTGTTGGCCATCACCTGACCCGAGATGTCCCGCATCTCGCGTCCGGCCGCATCCGTGATCTTCAGCGAGACGTTACCGAGCTCGCGCTTCGCGTACCAGGTCACCCGGGCGGCCTGAGGTGGGTTCTGGCCGAAGAACGTGTGATCGCCCCAGAACTGGTAGTTGCGATCGTTTGCCGGCCGTCGGAACATCGCCGACGGCGGCAGCGTGAAAATCCGCGCGTCGCCGGTCATCGTCCGCGTCGCGCCGAACTCCTGAATGGGTTCCAGATGATCGAGGATCCACAGCGCGCGGCCATGGGTCGCCAGAATCATCGCGTTGTCGCGCGGATGGATCGTGATCTCGTCGATCCGTACCGTCGGCAGGTTCGCCTTGATCCGCGTCCAGCTCTTGCCGCGGTCGAGTGTGACGAATAGCCCGGTCTCGGTGCCGAGGTACAGCACGTCGGGATTCTTGATGTCTTCGGTCAGCGTCCGTGCGACTTCGCCCTTGAGGTTCGAGACGATCGAGCGCCACGTCCGGCCGGCATCAGCGCTGGCGTAGATGTGGGTCTCGAAATCGTTCTGGCGGTGGCCGTCGAAGGTCGCGTACACCGTGCCTTCGTCGAATCGGGATGGCACGACCTCGGAGACGTAGATACCGGCGGGGACGCCGGGAACATTCGCCATGACCTGATCCCACTTCTTGCCGCCGTCCCGCGAGACCGCCAGCTGCCCGTCGTCGGTGCCGGCATAGAGTAGGCCGGGTTTGCGCGGCGATTCGGCGAACGACACGATCGACGGCCAAGCGGCGATGCCGTCATTGCGCGAGAACCGGATTTCGCTGCCCTTGACGCCCATCGTGGCGATGTCGTCGCGGTTGGTTCCGGTCGTCAGATCGCCGCTGATCGCAACCCATGAGTGCCCGCGGTCCGGAGATCGGAAGACCTTCTGCGCGGCGGCGTACAGGACCTTCGGGTCGTGCGGGGAAAAGACGAGCGGCGTATCCCAGTGCCAGCGGTAGGCCGGCTCGCCCTCGGCCGGCAGCGGCCGGATGCTCATCGTCTCAAAGGTCCGGCGATCGATCCGGATCATGTTCCCGTCCTGAGATTCGCTGAACGCAATCCGGTAATCGCTCGGATCCTGCAGCGCGACGAAGCCATCGCCGCCCTGGACGGTCGCCCAGTGATGGCTCGAGATCCCCACTGAGCCGCGGACCGCGCTCGGGCCACACCAACTGTAGTTGTCCTGCATCCCGCCGCAGACGTTGAACGGCGTCGCCATGTCGTACCCGACGTGATAGAAGAGCCCGACCGGGAGGTTGTGGATGAAGTTCCACGTCTTCGACATGTCGTACGACACCGCCACGCCGCCGTCGTTTCCGATCAACATGTGTCTGGAGTTCGCCGGGTTGATCCAGATCGCATGATGATCCGAATGCGTCTTGGACGCCGCGGCCGTGTTCATCGTCTTGCCGCCATCGAGCGTCTGATGCAGATCGACGCCGCCCAGATAAACGACGTCGGCGTCGTTCGGATCGATGCGGACCTGGCTGAAGTACATCGGACGCGGGTTCGCGTTATTGACCTTCCGCCACGTCGCGCCGGCATCGTCCGAGCGATAGAGACCCGTCGGCAGATTGTTGAGGGGCTGCGCTCTCTGCCCCTGGCCGCCGCCACCCTGTCCCGGTCCCACTTCGCCGGCGCCCTGCGACTGAGTGGGACCTTCGATGAGCGCGTACAGGATGTTCGGACGCTTCCGATACACATCGAGCGCGATCCGCCCGAGCGGCCCGTCGAGGACGCCGCCCTTCAGCCGGGTCCAGTTCTCGCCGCCGTCCGTCGATTTCCAGATGCCGCTTCCCGGCCCGCCCCCGTTCATGCAGCAGGCGGTGCGCCGGCGCTGGTACATCGACGCGTACAAGATCTGATTGTTCGACGCGTCCATGACGAGGTCGTTGGCTCCCGTGTCGTCGTCGGCCCTGAGCACCTGCTTCCACGACCGGCCGCCGTCGGTCGTCTTGTAAACGCCGCGATCGCCGCCCGGTCCCCAGAGGCTGCCGGTTGCCGCGGCGAAGACCACGTTGTTGTCCCTGGGATCGATCACGATCCGATTGATGTGGCGGGACGTGCGGAGACCCATGACGTTGTAGGTCTTCCCGCCGTCAGTTGATTTGTAGACGCCATCGCCCCACGACGTGCTCTGCCGGTTGTTCGATTCGCCCGTGCCGACCCAGACGAGATCGGGATTCGACTGTGAGATGGCCACGGCGCCAACGGACATGAGCCCCTGATTCTGGAACTGCGCCTCGAAGGTCGTGCCGTTGTTCGTCGTCTTCCAGACGCCGCCGTGCGCCGTGCCCACGTAGTAGATCGCCGGGTCCGTCTCGTAAACCGCGAGATCGGCGATTCGGCCCGACATGGAGGCGGGACCGATCGAACGGAAATGCAGCGAGTCGAACACACCTTCCGACTCGGCCTTCTGGGCCTGGACTCCGACCGAGGATTGAGCAGCCAGCGTCAGGCCGAGTCCGGCGCCGATGGCGACAAGCGTCTGAATCTTCATGGGCACGGACTGTAGGCGAGCCGTCAGGGCGGGTCAAGACCTGTCGAGTACGACGGGGCGCTCGATGAGTTGAAACGGCTCGAGGGCGGCGTTACTGCCGGCTCACCCGAATAGATCTGATGCAGTCGTTGAAGCTGCCATCGCACGGACCGGGCAGATCGCGAAGGTTGGGCATGTCCGCCCTGATGGTGAAGCTCCGGCCCTCGAAGTCCTCATCCTCGTAGACCGTCGCCGACCAGCCCGGGAACACACGGATCGACGACACGCACCGACGCCAGCTGGGCTCCTCGCCCTCGGCGCCGGTCGAGCAGGGACCTTCGGTCCGGTTCAGATCGCGCACGTCGACGTCGACCGCTTGAGAGGAACCGGCGAAATCCGCGTGGATGAAGATGACGATGCCCTGTTCGGGCGGCGTCGGGCTGAGCACGACCATGTCCGACTCGCACGCGGCGAGCAGGCCTGAAAGAACGACGCCGGCGCAGATTCTCAACGCGCGCGCCAATGGCGCACCTCCCACCTCAACCATCCAGAAAAGACTTCAGAATCTCGAGAAACGCAGCAGGACGCTCGATGACCGACAGATGCCCGGCGTCCGGGATCGTCGTGAACGTCGCCGCCGGAACGTGGTCCGCGATCTCTTTGACCATCGCGGGGGTTGCCGCCACATCGGTGCCGCCTGCGATCGCCAGCGTCGGGCACTTGATGTCGTGCAGCGCTGGATAGTAGTCCAGCGCGGCGATCGCCTCGCAGCAGGCGGCGTAGCCACGCGGATCCAATCGCAGCACATCACTCCTGAAGCGCTGAACGACTTCGGGCCGTGACTGGCGGAACTCGGCTGAGAAGTAGCGGGTCATGATCAGATCCGCCAGCGCCGCCATTCCATCGCTCCGCGCCACGCGCGCGCGTTCATGCCACAGCGCACGTCCCTCCTCGGAAAGACGGCTCACCGTATTGGCGAGCACGAGCTTCTCGACCCTCTCGGGATGCTCGATCGCGAGTCCCTGGCCGATCATCCCGCCGAGCGAGATACCGATCCATGAAACACGATCGAGCCCGAGCGCGTCGAGGAGCCGCACGGCGTCGCCGACCAGATCAGCCAGCGCGAAGGCATCCGTCACGACTTCGCTCCGCCCGTGCCCGCGCGTGTCGTACCGGACGATCAGGCCGATTCGCTCCAGCGCGGGCGCTATCTCGTTCCACATGCCGAGAGAGCACCCGAGCGCGTGGCTGAGAACGAGTGGGCGACCGTCGCCGTCGAGGCGATAGCTGAGCGAGGGGCTCATTCAGCGCCCCCCGTGCGACGACAGGAGAGCGTCCGCGCGGTGAAACGCGGTGTTCGCTGCCGGGAGACCGCAGTAGACGGCGGACTGCAGCAGGACTTCCTTCAACGTGTCCACCGGTACGCCGTGCTCGAGCGCGGCGCGAAAATGGAGATCGAATTCCTCCCAGCGACCCTGCGCGATCGTGAACGCAAGGACCAGCAGGCGACGGGTTTCGTCCGGCAGACCGGGACGCGTCCAGATCTCGTTCCAGCCGAACCGGGTGATCAGCGACTGCATCTCGGCGTTGAACGGCGTCCGGTTCGCCAGCGCGCGATCGACCCACGCGTCCCCCAGCACCTCCCGGCGGCGCTTGAGCCCCTGCTCGAAGGCAGGGTCCTTGTCGCTCATGGTTTGTCTTCCTTCAGCATGCATTCGACTGCTCGTGTTGCCGCATCAATCTGAGAGCGCTCGTCAAACCCGGCGCCGAAAACGCTCCGGGCTGCTTCGATGTTCCGGTTCGCACGCTCCGCGTCGAAGTGCAGCCCGCGCAGCAAGGGTGCGAGAGTTCCAAGCGCACTCGCCGTGTAGCTGACGAGCGGCGGCGTCATCGCCAGCTCCGCCTGCCAAGTGCCGAGTCCCCGCTCTTGCTCGACGGCGATGGTCGACAGAAGGCCCGCCGCCAGCCCTTCCACGACGTGGCCACAGCTGAGGATGCGGAGGCACCATACCGGGTTGCGCTTGTGCGGCATCGCCGACGACACACCCTCATCGGATGAGGGATCGCGCACTTCGCCGACTTCGGTCTGCGACATCAGCGCCAGGTCTCCCGCAATCTTCGCCGCAAAACCGGTCGCGAGGCCGAGCTGCATCAAGAGATTCGTCCACGCGTCGCGCGCCGACTGCCACGTCCCCGGTGGTCCGGCGCCTAGCCCGAGCTCGCGCGCGACCGCGGTCCGCACGTCCGGCCACCGGTCTCCGAACGCGGCGCCCGTGCCGATCGGTCCACCGAGCTGAACGTGCAGCCCTTCCGCCGCCGCATCCCTCAGCCGTTTCTCGCACCGTCCGAGCGCCAGACCCCAGTTGGCGGCTTTGGCGCCGAACGTCGTGACACCGGCCGCTTGCATCAGCGTTCTGGCGAGAACCGGGCTGCCCGCGTACTTTCGCGCGAGATCGAACGCGGCGGCGCGGGACGCCACCAGCGATGCGATCGCGAGCTCCACGCACGGCTTCACGCACAGCACCATCGCCGTATCGAGGGCATCCTGCGACGTTGCCCCGACGTGCACGAAGCGAGCGGCGCCCTCGCTTCGTTCCTCGACCCCGGCACCGAGCTGCGCAACGATTTCGACGACCGGCGTTCCGGTTTCGTGCCCTTTCGACGCGATCCTGTCGAGATCGAGGTTAACGTCGCGCGCCGCCGCCGCGATCGCCTCCGCCGTGTCGGCGGGCACAAGCCCGATCGCCGCCTGTGCGCGCGCCAGCGCCACCTCGAAGCGGACGATCGCCGCGACGAAAGACGATCGCGACAGGTACTGATCACACGCCGTGCCGGTCAGGATGGCCGAGGTGAGGGTTGTCACGCCAGATCGAAAAACACAGTCTCGCGGTCTCCCTGCAGATGTATCGACCACTCGAGCATACGCCGCGTGTCGTCAGCGCCCGACGGCAGCAGGGTCGCGAGGCGCTCGGGTGGTACCTTCGCGAGCTCCGGACGCGACCCTAGCGCGTCGAGGCTAGCGGCGGCGTAGAGACGAGTTCTGACGGCGCCCTGAAGGCCGCGCGCGAAGATGGTTACGTGCGCGATCCCGTCGTCCGCATCGCGCCGCACGACGAATGTGAAGCGGCCGGCGGGGTCGCTGAACAGCCGTTGAAATCCCCCCGCCTGCCAGACTTCCAGCATCGCATCCGGTACTCCGTCGCCGTTTCCGTCGAAGATCGCGCCGCAGACGAGCGACTCGCCGTCCTGCAGGTCTCCGTCGCGGCGGGTCAGGGCCCATTCGAGCCCTTCATGAAAGAAAGGGCCGATGGTTTGCGACGGGGTCAAGGGCGCCCTCATGTATCTGCGTTCATCTGCGTCAATCTGCGGCTGGCGTTCCTCCAAGCACGATGTCGAAGCGATAGCCGAGCGCGACGCCTTCGACGGCGAGCGACAGATCGAACGACGATATCAGCCGGTCCCGCGCGAACGACGGCACGCTGTTGTAGATCGGATCGAGCGCCAGCAGCGGGTCTCCCGGAAAGTACATCTGCGTGATCAGGCGCTCGGCGTACGACCCGCCGAACAGCGAAAAATGGATATGCGCGGGCCGCCAGGCTTTCGGGTGGTTCTCCCACGGGTATGGGCCAGGTCTGATCGTCACGAACCGGTACCACCCCTCGGCGTTCGTGAGGACGCGGCCGAGGCCCCGGAAGTGTGGATCGATTGGCGCGTGATGTTGATCCGCGGAGTCGGTGTAGCGTCCTGCCGCATTGCACTGCCACACCTCGACGAGCGACTCGCGCACCGGCCGGCCGTTGCCATCCAGGACGCGTCCCCCGACGATGATCTTCTCGCCGAGCGGCTCGGCCGTCGACTGCCGCGTCAGATCTGCGTCGATCGGGATCGCGGAGCGAGGAAAGATCGAGCCGACCAGCCCGGATGCATCCGCGGCCAACGCAATCGACGGCTGGCGCGGCGCGCGCGCCCGCGTGCTCTTGTAGTCGGGATAGAGCAGCGGCGGATGCGGGTTCATCGCGAGCAGTATAAACGGAATTCACGCGCGGTCTGGTCAGAGGAGCGGGCTCGCAGCCGCGGGCCGATTAATTCTTGAACGTGCACGTCCCGCATTCCGCCCCGGTATTCAGATTGACTTCGAAACGAAACTCGTCGTCATACAGCATGACGGGCGCCGATCCGAGAATTGTTCCGGAGAAGACCTGGTGGCCCGTGTTCACCAGCGTCCCTTTGACGAAGTCGAAGACCGACGTGGGCTGGTACAGAACGCGTCCGATCAAATCTCCCTTCAGCTCGACGATCTCAGTGCTCCGTTGAATCAACCCGAATTCTGTCCGCTCCTTCGAGTGGATGATAGTAGTCGTGAAGAAATGCACGCCGCTGCCCGCGACGGACCGCCTGATGGACGGCGCCTCCTCGGACGCCACCTGGAGTGTCGACCCAAGGACAATCATGAAAATGAGTGTCATGACATGGTGTGGCATCGTGAATCTCCTTTCCTTGAAGGTAGGAGCGCTCGGGAATCGGGCAAAGCGCCATCGAGGGCCGTTGCGATGGTGGCTCGCTCAGGCCACCTCTGGCCGACTAACGACTAAGATGAGAACGATGACCGCTTCTCCGACCGACCGCTTGGAGTCCTGGAAGGAGATCGCCGCCTATCTCAACCGCGGCGTGCGCACGGTCCGCCGGTGGGAGACGGACGAGGGCCTTCCGGTGCACCGGCACGTGCATCGCGCGCTCGGCAGCGTCTACGCCTACAAGTCCGAGATCGACGCCTGGAGGCAGACCGGTCGAAGGCGTACCTCGCTGCAATCTGCCACCGCGGTACGCCGGACCGCTCCCTTGGCCGGATCCATAAAGTCCATCGCGGTCCTGCCGTTCACAAACCTGAGCCCCGATCCGGAAGACGACTACTTCGCGGACGGCCTCACCGATGAAGTGATTTCGGATCTCTCGAAGGTGCGAACCCTTCGTGTCACCTCACGTACCTCGTCGATGGCGCTGAAGGGAACGAAGAAGGACGTGAAAACGATCGCCAGGAAACTGGGCGTCCGTTACATCCTGGAAGGAAGCGTGCGCCGCGCAGGGAGCCGGTTGCGGATCGGCGCGCAACTCATCGACGTCGGCACGGAGGCCCACGTGTGGGCCGACAAATACGAGGGCACCATCGAGGATGTCTTCGCGATACAGGAACGTCTGGCCCGCGTGATCGTCGATGCGCTGCAGCTCCGGCTCACTGCTGAAGAGGACCGCCGCCTTGCCGATCGTCCCATCCCTGACCTGCATGCGTACGAATGCTACCTTCGGGCCCGTCACGAACTCTGGCGGTGGCGGAAGGACGCGATCGATCACGCAGTCCAGCTCCTCCACAACGGACTGGTTATCGTCGGCGAGAACGCCCGACTCTACGCGGCACTGGGTCTTGCGCATCTCCAATACCGGGAGGCCGGGATCGACTTCAGCGATCGTCCACTCCGCGATGCCGAGGTGTGCGCCGGAAAGGTCTTCGCGCTCGACCCGCAATCCGCCTCGGGATTGCAGCTGCGTGGCTGGATTCACTACGCCCGCGGGCAAATCCAGGAGGCCGTTCATGACCTGAAAGCGGCGCTCGCGATTGAACCCAATAACGCCGACACGCTGCTGCTGCTCTGCAACTGCTACTTGATATC
>DATAEE010000034.1:0-41526 GCA_036258175.1 Vicinamibacterales bacterium | reverse complement strand
GCGTGGCGCGACCCGCTATGTGTCGAGCGACAATCTCCGGGTACCAGGGATCCTCGCCAGCACGAACCGTGCGCTCAGCGTCGCCTAGCGCAGTCGAGGATGCCAGAAACCGCCCTTGCCCGCGGTGAATCAGCCCAAGCTCGTAGTGCGCGTACGCGAGACCGCGTTCGTTCTTCCCCTGTCGTCGTGACTCGAGCGCCTCGGTCACCAGCCGTTTCGCCGTCGTGTAGTCTCCCCCGTTCGCTGCTACGACCCCGAGATTGTGGAGCGTGTCGGCCAGAGTGTCCTGGAGGTCCAGCCGGCGACGAATCGCCAGCGATCGTTCGAGAAAGACGGTCGCGTTCTGTAGCTCGCCAAGCTCCAGATATGCATTGCCGATGTTGTTGAGGCACAGCGCTTCCTGATCTTCGTTGCCGTTCTCACGGGCAATCCTCAACGCGTCGTTGACCATGCGGAGCGACTTCCTCGGATCGCCGCCATCGAGGTAGAAGCCCGACAGGTTGATCAACGCGGTCGCCTCGCCGCTGCGATTTCCAACTTCGCGCTGCACCTTCAGCCCTTCAAGGTAATAACGCTCAGCGTCGGCGAGATGTCCGAGAAGCTCGTGAATCTGCGCCAGCTCGCCAAAGGATGAAGCGGTGGCGGCCTTCAATCCGAGCCGCTGCCGCAGCTCGAGCGCCTGCTGATAGCTCGCCAGGGCATCGACGGGACGGTTCAGCCTCTTGAACGCGACGCCCAGGGCCTGGTGAGTCGCCGCCTTCTGAACGTCGTTGTCCAGCCGTACCGCGAGGGCGAGCGCGCGCGTCAGCGGATCAATCGCATCAGCGGGAGCACCGCTGCGAATGGCGACGCGGCCGGAGCCGAGCAGCGCCTCCACATAGAGCGGATCACGTTCGACCAGCTCGGCAAAGCGCTGTCGCGACGATGGGTAGTTGCCGGTGGATTCGTACAGCTCCGCGAGCCGTAGTCGGGCGTCGGAGTCCTCAGGCACGGCCTTCAGCCATTCTTCATAGGCGGCAATGGCCTGAGTATTGTCGTGCTGAATCGTGGCCTGAAGGGCCAGGATCCTGAATCGATCGCGGGGCGGCAACGTTGCCGACAGGCCCGCGGCCTTCCGCACCGCACTTTGCGCATCGCGATCCTGGCGCAGCGCGACGTACGCTCCGGCCAACGCTCCCCAAGCCTCGGCAAAGGTGTCGTCGCCGTTAGTGGCCTCGACCAGTCGGCGAACGGCATCGAGGTGCTTGCCTTGAGCGGACAATTCCACACCTTCGTGATAGAGCCGAGTGACGGTTGCCGATCGCTCCGTTGCGGGACGCAGCGGTCGTGGCTGCGGCCGTCCGAGAGAGCGGCTGAGCGCGTCCGCCAACGCCCCAGCCACCAGGTCGATCTGATCGAGCGACGCGGATTGCGTCGGAAGGGATACGACGTCTGCACGGCCGGCCAAACGGACGACACCGTCAACTCGAAGCCGGTTGCCCTCCACGATGTACTGTCCGGCAAGCACGGCATCGGCATTGGTGAACTCGCGCACGCGGCTTACTAGGTCGTCGGGCGAGCGTTTGTCGACTACGCGCGGGTCGAGCACCGACGCGAGCCGCGCGACCGTCATGGGTTGGACGCCGGAGATCTCGGTCATCCTCGCGAGCACGACGCTGGACACGGCACCACCGAACCAGTCCGTTGACGAGTCCCCCGACGCGTTTCGCAACGGCAGCACGGCGACTTTGATCGGAGGCGAATTGGCCGGTTTGGGGACCGAGAGCCACGCCCGCATACCAACGAAGGCGGCCACGGCCAGGGCAACGAGTGCACTCGCGGCGAGGGCGACGGGCGGACGGCGCAACCATGAGGACGCGCGCGGCTGGGAGGCTACGGCCAGCAGCGCCTGGCGTAATTCGTCGGCGCTGTGAAAGCGCGCGTGCCGATCTTGCGCTAAACATCGTCGAATTACATCGTTGAGAGCCGGAGGCACCTCGGGCCTCACCGAGAGCAGGTCGGGTGCCTCTCGATGCAGCCTCGCTGACAGACGCGAGGTCGGGGTCTCGCCATCGAACGGCAGCGTGCCGGCCAGCAGTTCGAACAGGATGACGCCCACCGCAAAGATGTCGGAGCGTTGGTCGGCTGGTTCTCCACGCGCCTGTTCCGGCGACATGTAATCCACTGTACCGAGAATCGATCCAGGCACGCTGATCTGCGACACCTCGACTGCATGTGCAAGACCGAAGTCCATCAGATACGCGTGACCATCACGGCCGACCATGATGTTGCCGGGCTTGAGGTCACGATGGACGACACCGGCCTTGTGCGCCGAGTTCAGGCCGTCGCAGATTTGCGCAATGATGTCGATCGCCGTCGCGCGCGGCAACGTCCCGCGCCGAATGATCGTGGCGAGATCCTCCCCGTCAACGAATGCCATTGAGATAAACCGCTCGCCATTGGCGGTGCCGGTATCGTGAATGCGGATTACGTTGGGGTGCGTGATTCGCCGCGCGACGGTGATCTCTCGCTTGAAGCGTTCTTCCGCCTCGGGGCTGGAGTACTCGGGTCGAATGAGCTTGAGGGCGACGGGCTCATTCAGGTCTTGATCGTGCGCTAGGAACACACGGCCCATGCCACCAGCGCCAAGCTCCCGGACCAGCTTGTAGCGTCCGATCGTCGGCAGCGGCACACCCACCGTTTCCTGCGAATCGTCGCCGAAGTCGCCGGGGGTGCCGGTCATACGCCTCCCAAGGAGGTGCATTATCGCCCACACCGTTCCCCCCGTGCAGGAGGAACTGATTGCGGAACTCGCCGAGAACCCCATGGTTAGGTCGCCGTCCTCGCAACCGCGGGCGCCGGGTGATCGACGATTCCCAGATAGTCGCCTCCTGCTCTTGAGCGGATTGACGCGGTGTCCTGGGTACTCGAGGCGCGCCCTGGGCGGTCAGGTTCATCGTGCGATGGATTCGCGCCTTTCGTATTCAATCGCGCGGGTCCAGCGCGTTCAGTCGGCCGAGCGTTTCGGTGTTTTTGAGTGCTTGCTTTCTCGCTGCTTGGTTCTCGGCCTCGCTGGGAGGGCCGTCGTGGAGAGTTGTGACCACTAACAGCCCAAAACTCAGTCGCGACATGGCACGGCGAAAACAACGAAGATAAGGCCGACGTGCGCGAGAGTCACCAGCGGCCCTTTCGTTTAGCTGCCTTTCCGTAACGGTCGGCTGTCGCGCGGTCAAATAAAAGTTTCAAGGCACTCCGTCGCAGATAAGTACCCACGGAGAGCCGGCTTCGTGCTTCGGCCGTAGCGCTCGAACAAGCCTGCGGCGCATCTCAACCGGGCGCCGTAGGTACGATCGCTCCACGCAGTTCACCAAGTAGCCCGGCACTCGTCTGTTGTAGGCAAGCGTCGGCGTCCGGTGCGCACGCGGCGAGCGACTGCTGATATTCTGTGCTGCCCACGTGGCCCTATCGGTCATCGCCGCGGCGTGTGTTAACGACGAGGTGAATGAGAGGTGAAGCATGAAGAGGAGAGAATTCGTCCAGAAATTCGGCGTCGGGTCGGCAGCGGCAGCGACCGCGCTCGGAGCGAGTAAATCGCTGGCCAAGACGCCGGCGGCGACTTCACGCGAGCGACAGCAGCATGATCACGGGCCAGTGACGGGACCGCTGGCGACGGCGACCGTCAGCTTCGGCGAATGGCAGACGCACGTGCCGCTGGATCGATACCCTCCTGCGCCGCCGATTCCGCCGCCGCCGCCGGGCGGCGGCCACCTGCTGATACCTCACCAGGCGACGATCAAGGTGGGTGGCACTGTGAACTTCATCATCTCCGGCTTCCATCAGGTCATCGTCTATGCGCCGGGGACGAGACCCGAGGACATCAACACCGCGTTGATCAGGCCCACGAGAGGCACGCCTGCCGGGATCCCCCTCATCAACGATCCAAGCAATCGCCTCTATGCAGGTCTGGATCCGAGCACTGTGCACGGCGGGCCTCCGACTCCCACCATCCCGTTGCTCGACCGGGTCGAGACCGTGCAGTTCAGCCGCAAGGGCCGACATCTCGTTATTTGCGGCGTGCTGCCTCACTTCTTGGACAACATGTTCGGGTGGGTCAAAGTGGTGGGTCACGACGACGACGATTAACGGCGGCGGCCCCCGCTCAATCAATTCGGGAGCCGCGCGCGAGTCGGTTACCGCTCGTCGCGCGGCGCTCGAACACTGTTCCCGATGGGGCCACGAGTCTGCAATCGAGGCCGCCGCAGCCGCCCCTCGAGGCGGCGCGAGCTAACTGATCGCCGGTGCGGTCGCCGACGGAGCTTTGCGGCGCGCGCGAAGACAGCGAACGATCGAGCGCAGCGAGGGAGTTTGGCGTCCCCAACGGGAACTGACGGCGAGTGGAAGCCTCTGGATGGCTGGTTGGCGGCCTAACGCTCATTTCTCCCTTAAGAAGCTGCATCAAAAACCTCAACGACATACGCTGACCGGTTTTAGGGCGGGACGGCAATGGGCGGTCACACGGACTGCGCCAGTAACCAGTAAACGGTACGCCGTCACTCGCGAGTAACGCCTGCGTTTCAGCCGAGGAACCCTCACGCTAGCCCTCTCTCGGGATGAGAGGGGACGAGATGCCCTTACCCTCTGCCGGAGGAAGAAGAAGAAACCTGCCCTGTGGCACGGGCGGGCACGGGCATGGGGTGGCGGGCGAGGAACGGCACCATGGCCTCGGCGACACCGCGGGGGTCCTTCTCTTCTAGCGCGTGGTTCGCGTCCGCGAGCACGAAGGGCTCGGTCTGCGGCAGCCACTCACGCAGCCGCTTCTGCACCTCGTTCCAGCCAGGCCAAATCGAGGCGCTCTCTGAACCGAGCACGCCGAGGACGGCCTGAGTGATCCGCCGCGCATCCTCCCGCGTGAAGCGCCACTCCTGCAGAGACGGAAGCTCGACGCCGAGAACGGTGTCGGCGTCGGCAACCAACTGCTGGTACGCCCCCGGGATCAGTCGATCGAGCCAGGCTCGGTAGTCTGGCCCGATCGCCCAGCGAAGGAAGCTGTCGGCCGCGCCCTCCTTGTCGCCGGCACTGTACCGCTCCAGCGCCGGTCCGAACGCCTCGGCGAGCAGGGCTCCGCTTGGAACGTCAGCAGCGCCGGCTCGAGTAGGACGAGGGAGTGGACGACCTCCGGCGCGTCGAGCGCCAGCTGCAGGGCGATACTCCCGCCCGAGGAGTGGCCGACGACGTGGGTACGCTCGACGCGGAGGTGCCCCAGCAGGGCGCGGCAGTCGGCGGCCTGCTGGCTAAGGCTGAACGGCGGTCTGACCGGGCTGCTGCCGGCGTAGCCGCGCCGGTGGTAGCGCACCAGGCAGTAGCGGCTGTTCAGCGCCGGCTCGGCCAGAGCGGGGCGTACGCCTCGGCGATCCAGGCACCGTGGATCAGCAGCACCGGCTCGCCGGTGCCCGTGACTTCGAATTCAAGTTCCGCTCCGTCGACGCGCGCCCGCTGCATGGGTTTACTGCTCATCGCTCACTTCCTTTCTGAACGAACAACACGGATGAGCCGAACGATCGAGCTCCGGAGTCGCTGCGACACCAGTCGTGAGGACAACTTGCCCGATGCTTCCTAACTTCTCAAACTTTGAGAGTGGGATGGTTCGGATGTTGGGCCGCTTCGCCTTGAGCCCCTGAGCGTTTTCCCTTCGTATGTGGCGATCTTCATTCCGGTGAGGTCTGGTAACGGCTCCCCGGGTGCTTCTCCGAAGAAGGCGAACGGTCCTAAGTCGAGCGAATGCTGATCGAATCGCAAAAAGATCACGCAGCCGCTCGGCTTGCTGGCGAGAAAGCGCATTAACGTTCACCCTGGCGACTCTCGAACCTCGAAAGGAAGACTTGAGCTGGACCTGCCGGACAATCGATTCGCTTCGAGGACTAGATCGTAGCCGCCGTCGTCAACCTGAGGCTTAAGTGTGGTTGTGGGATTGGGACCCTAGCTCACTGTACCGGCACCATGATGTGCGCGTACGGTGTGCCTTTCCACATGACGAACGGACCTCCAGATTTCGGATCGGTTGGAATTCCCTCCAGCTGTTTCGGATCAGGCAAAACCACCATGATGTGAGGGCCGCTTTTCACCCACTGATTGTTCGCCGTTGGGCCAGTTGCGTAAGGATCGGTGTTACTCGCACCCTTGTCGCCTCGTAGCATGTAGGCGACTCCGACGCCGGTCACTTTTGGTTGACGCTTCCCAATCCAGGCGGCCGCCCATTCCTGCCACTGCTTGTCGAGGCACATCGGATCCTCACCCGAGGCCCCGCCGAAGGAGGTCGGCGTGGTCGGATGACAGCTCCAGCCGTTCGAGCCGGCCCGAAGCTCTTTCATGGGGCTATCGGGTTTCTCACCCCAATCCATGATCATCGCGTTTTTCGAGATTTCTGGCGGCGCTGCGCTCATCGCGCTCTTGATTCTTGCGTCAGGGGTTTGATCGGAAGGAGGAGTTTGGGTAGTGACCTCGATCGCCGAAGTCAACAGCACCACGCTTCCGAACAGCACAATCCTTGTAGACATGACACACCTCCAAGGTTACGCAATGGAGACGCACGTTCGGGCGACATCAATTTCAATACTGGGCGACCTAGGAGTACACATCCGGGATTTTCAATTTTCCTTCCCCGAACCGGTGGAGGCTACACCCCGCGCGAGCCGTCTGCAATCCGTTTTCTGATTGCCGACCGTTCAGCGCCCTGAACACCTGAGCCGTGATCCGTCCCGGCCTGGAATCGACGCGGCTGCCTGCGACAGGTGCGGCGCGCGGTTCTACCGGAGCCAACGGCGGCACCGGCACTGTCGGCCAAGCTGCAGGCAGGTCGCCCGCGAATCGACCGGAAGATCGACGCGGCGCTACGCGACTGCGACAGACGATCCGCAAGCACGTTCCGCAGGCGCGGCAGATGGCCCGCAAGCTGCTGCGGGACCGGATCACGTTCACGCCGCAGACCGACGATCTCGGGCGCGCCGGTTGGCGCTATCACGCTGAAGGATCAGTGAGTAAGCTGCTGCCGGGCGTGCTTCCGGAGTTTCCACAAGCGGTGGCGTCCCCAACGGGAAACCGGGCGCTGTGCTCTCCGATCGCGGTAGACACCTGGCTGCCGCGGACTGCCTGAGCGGGGTGTAGACGCCAAGCCGCAGCATCACACAAGACCCCTGCGCTGGTCCCATCGGGCGTCTCGGACGCCTCAGCGCGTGTTCCGCTTTTCAGCTGCGGCTGCCACCAAACCTATCGTGGCTCCTGCGATGAGCAGCATTGGGCCGACCAACAGGAGTCCCGCGCCCACGAACATCGGTAGCCAGAACACGAGCGCTAAGCTGGCTCGTCCCAGCGCTCCGGCGACGGATACCTCGGCGGGGCGACCGGCAACCTCGTTGTACAGGTACCAACCAACGATCGTGACGGCCATCAGCGCGATCGAATAGGCCATCCCGAAAAGTGCCGGAAAGATGTACCCGTGTTTGGTCCCGGCCAGCACACTGCGAAGTGTCACGTGCAGCACCGGCCCGAGCAGCGCCCCCGCGAGCATGGCAGCCGCCGGCAATCCCGGGTACGCGAACGGCGGCGTCGGCGCCACGAGATCTGGCGTTCAGCCGTGCCAGAGCAGGATCACCTGCTGCGCCACGACAGCCAGACAACCTGCTGTCAATGAATGTACTAACGCAAGAAAGATCGTTCGTGGTCCCATGGGTCCTTCGCGAATTGCTCGCAGCCTGGGGAAGGATAGCCGACGCGGAGTTCTAGGTTAGGGGGCGCTATTCCATCTGTGCGCTAGCTTGGTTCGTCCCCAAACGGCTCCGCGAAAGGTTGGAACGCGAGATTTTCAGGAATTGCTGCGTGATTGCCGAGGTCAATTCCCTTGTCCCGGGAACTTCTGAGGCGCAAGGGGTTGCTATATGACAACGACGCGATGACCATCGCCGGCGGTCGTCCGTTCAGTGTCGAAACCGGCCATCACCAGCGGCGACGAATTCATGTCGAGAATCAAGGTAATTGCTGGCATTGGCGCCGGACTCATCGTCGTCACTTTGGTGAGGTGCTTGGCGGCTCGGAACGGATCGCGTGATCAGCGCCCCCGTCCATCAGTCAGGGCGCGATCCGGCCCGAACATAGCCCGGTTGAACTTCCTGAGACTCATCTCTCTTCACACCGATCACGACTCGGGCAGCCGGTTGGTCGCAAGCTCCTGGCCCAGGAGCTTCACCGTGCCATCCTCAGCCTGGTGCGCCCGGTACACGAGGTGCGTTTTCGGGTCCACATACTTACCCGTCTTCAGCACTTTGAGAAAATCGAACGAGTATCCATGGTTCTGCACCAAGTCGGTCGCTTCGTTGAGCTCTTCGACGGTCTTAAAGCCATAAGCGGCCTCGTAGACGGTGCCGCTGTAGCCGATCGCCTGCAGCTTCGCTTCGATCTTCGACCGGAGCTTGTTTTTCTGCTGGAGCTTCAGCCCCACAGCGGTCGCGGTGAAGTCGATGGCGTCAGGAGACGTGTTGGTGTTGGACGAGGTGCCGGAGACGGTGTTGGCTGTCGACCTAGTACCGGATGACGTGTCGCTCGACGCAACCTCGCTCGTCTTCTGCTCCGACTTCGGCGCCGCGTAGCTCCACGCAACCTCGCTCGTCTTCTGCTCAGACTTCGGCGCCGCGTAGCTCCACGCAACCTCGCTCGTCTTCTGCTCCGACTTCGGCGCCGCGTAGCTCCACGCAACTTCGCTCGTCTTCTGCTCCGGCTTCGGCGCCGCGTAGCTCGACGCAACCTGGCTCGTCTTCTTCTCCGACTTCCGTGCCGCCTCGGCTTCGGCCGTCGCTGCGTTGCGATCAGCCTTCGCGACCTCGGCGTCGGCCTTCGCAGACTTGCCAGCCGAACTCTTCGCCTGGGCGCCCTTCACCTTCGCGGTCGAACCCTTCGAGCTCGAACGCGCCGCGGTGGCGCCTCGCTTGGGCGTTTTTGTATCGGTGGCCGTCGTTGTCGTGGGATTCGAAGACCCCTTCGACAACTCGTTCCACACAACCCCGAAGGCGAGCGCAAAGGCAACGACGACCGTGAGTTGGCGCATGATTAGCCTCCCGGCTCCGAGACGTCTCGCAATGCCCGTGCCCCAGGCGCCTGTTTTGTAAGTGCCGATGTATGAGCCGCTTAGCGTGCGGCGCCATCGGAACTGGGCTTCAAGTCCGAATTCCAATTCACAGGCTTGATATTCGGTGGCCGAGGCGTACGTCTACAGCGTCCAGCCGCTGCTGATGGCGAGGCCGTGTGCGCAGGGCTGAGCGGGGTGTTCCCTGCCCGCGCGGGCAGACTCCGGCGCCGCGGCCGTGGCCGCCAACCACGGTCGTGCTTATCGCGTGCATTCTTCATCTGCCGTCCGTGCTGAACGCTGATCCGTGGCGTCACCCCAACTCTGTCATTCGATGCTGTGACTTGCTTATCAAGCGAAGTGCCGGTTCGCGAATGCTCGTCCAGACCCTGATTTCAAGTACTTCTCGAAAGTCAAAGCGTCCAGTTCCGTCGCGAATTCGAGCGAGACTACGAGCCGCCACGGCCGGTGCGCCGCCGTGTACGACGAGCCACCTGCGTTGTGCGTCTCCAACCGCTGACGCACGTTCCATGTAACTCCAACGTACGGTCGGTTATCCCTTTCGCTGCGAAGTAAGCACACGAATCGCTTGGAAGGACCAAGCATGGCGAATACGTGTGTAAACGAACGACCGTATGGACATTTGCGAAAACGTCTTTGTTTCCGGAACTGGACGCCGGCGAGAAAGAGCTGTTCGGTTCAGTTTATGAAATGCGGGTAGCGAGTTCCCCAGAAACAACTTTTCGTGGGTTCTTGCTGCACTTGCTATCGCGGAAGTCGATCGACAACCTGCGCGTGCAGTGAGAAAGACTGGTTGGCTTGCCAGCCGAAGCTCGCTCAGCGAAGTACGCGAGCGAAGGTTGGCGTCCCCAACCCTAGTAGCAGAAGTCCTGTCACTCACGTGGGCGCCTGGCCGCCTGATCCGTCGCGCGCCCGGGACGCTCCTGCCCGAGACGCGGATCGCGGGCATCGCGGCGTAGGCCAGAAGTCACGGTAAACGATTTGGACTACTTGTCTTCCGCCAGCAGGACCTCGCTCTCGAACTCGAAGCCAGGGTCATGAATTCGACGGAGCTCCATAAAGCGGAGAGCGATCTCGATGGCCTCATCTCTCGTCCTGGCTTCGACGATGGCGTAGCCGCCGATCATCTCTTTCGCCTCGCTGAAGGGGCCATCGATCATGGTCAGCTTGCCTCCCTTGGCCCGAATACGGGCGCCGTCCCTAGGGGGCTTGAGGCCCGCAGTGTCTTTCAACCAACCCTTCGAGAACCCCTCGGCCAGGAGCAGTTCCATCGCGTCCATCATCGCCTTAGGCGGCTGGAGCGGCTGCGCTTGTTCGAGGTGCCTGGAAATCAACAGGAATTTCATGAGTCTGTCTCCCATTCAGGACGCTCCATTGCGTCCTGCATGAACACGTCGGACGATGAACGCCGGGATCGACAGAATGGCAAAGTGGTCGAACACTAGGACGTCATGCAGGAGGAAGTCTCGGCGGCTGACACCGCCAGCGGCTACGCCTGATCACCAAAACCTGAGTGAGCTGAGGAGCATGGCGGAATTTGGCCCCCAAAGCGGTGGGCAGCGTGATCGCGGGGGCGGTGGCGCCGCCA
This sequence comes from Vicinamibacterales bacterium, assembly GCA_036258175.1. Taxonomy (GTDB): domain Bacteria; phylum Acidobacteriota; class Vicinamibacteria; order Vicinamibacterales; family 2-12-FULL-66-21; genus DATAEE01. The sequence continues at coordinate 30,826 of DATAEE010000034.1, read as the reverse complement.
ACCCTAGTAGGACCGGACAAGCGAGCGTCCCCAACGAGAGCGGATGCATTTTTCAGCAGCGGGTCGGGTCATTCTGGCGCAGGCAGCTTACGCCCGAAAGGGATTTCCCCTTCTCGTAGGCGGCCATCCGTAGCGGCGGCAAGGCGGTATGCCCCGACTCAATCCTGCTCGAGTTCGGGCTCAATCAGCTTGCGCGATTCTTCGTCGAACTGGTCGAAATTCTCTCGCGTATAGACCGCAAGTGTCACCTCTCCATGGAGGGTCTTGTTACTTACATGGTGGTGGTGACGGCCTGGATTGCGGGCCAGGTCCTCGGCAGCGCCAGCCAGTTCGTGGGCCTCATCGGGCGTAAGAAAGAGCGTCACGCTCGACAGGACACGCTTCGTTTCAGGATCGTAGATTTTCATCGCACCCGAGATTGTAAGCGCCACCCTTAGCCCGCGGGCGAACTGCCCGACGACGGCCTGACGTCGTCTTTGACTCTACGGACACACTCGACCCCGATGCGGCGTGCTCTTGGAGGAGTTCTATGGAAAATGTTTTGGCGTCCCCAACCGGTCGAATACCGGAGTGGACGCGTGAAATCCCGGGAGAAGTGCCAGCGGCGGGCTCCGAACGCGCTGCGTGATGTACGACCGCATAATCTCGGCGTCGTTACTTCGACTTGTCCGTACCCCCGGGTGGACCACGGCGCCAACCTTGGGGGCAGCGCGTGCCGAATAGAAACCGATGCCGCTTAGGTCTGGGCACAGTGCCTTTCTGGACCAGGGCCGCTCGAGAGCCGAGCGGCCCGTGATCTCGGACGCTCACCTTAACGACTCCCAAACGTACCCGTGTGCCTGGGTCAGTCCAGTTAAGGGATGGGTCCCATTTCGTGAACGAGGGCCTGACCCGCTGACGGGTTGCAACCGATGCTCGTCGCGCGCCTGCTGAGGCAGCACGACAGCCCAGTCCCGCGCACGAGCATGCAGCCGCATTAGACCGTCCGACTCGCCCGCCGTTCCCGTTTCGCGGGGCGAAGCCAATCTTCGCGCTCGCCTCGCTACCGCAAGGGCGTATGTCCCCACGGGAACGGACGGCGAGTGGAATCGCTTGGAGCTGGCTGGCGGCGTCGCTCTCGTGAACCCACCAGACCGATGAGCGAGCGTGACTCCCCGTGTGCGGTTACGGCATCGGCGTGAGGCCATGGCGTCGCATGATTTCGGCCAGCTTGACCCGGTGCGGCGGCGCGCCGGCGGCCGCGTTGATCACCGCGGCAGACTCGCGAAAATACTGCGGACCGATCGCGGCGGGCGTGATGGCACAGAGGGTCTTCGCGTCCTGGCTCCCGTGGTTGTCGAACCGGTGGACGGCGCCGCGTGGAATGCAGAGGGCCTGCCCTGGCGCGACGTCGATCCGTTTGCCGTCGACGGTCCACGTCAGCACCCCTTCGATGCCGTAGATCGTTTCTTCGTAGTGATCGTGGCTATGCGCCGGCGCGGCCAACCGTTGCGCGGCCGGGACCGTGAGCTCGAAGATGGCAACGCTGCCGCTCGCGTCGTCTCCAGTGATCAAAAAGCGTACGGTGAGCGGCCCGAGCTGGATGGTCTCGTCAGAGGGATTGACGTGGATGTTGGTTTGCGGGCTCCCAGATTCATTGCTGATCACGGAGGGAATTCTACGCGGGTTCCCTTCATCAACGGGAACTGACGGTGAGTGGCAGAGACACGAGCACTGTGCCGGTGTTTGGACAAACGCGTTCGAACCTCATCCGTGATAGGCATTGCCGCGCTCGGCGCGTTCCGAACGGGACATCCAAGCTCTCGCTTGACGTTCGGATCACTGAAGCCAAGGAGGGTCGATGAAATCCATCATTATTTCTGCCATCGTCTTGGGTGGAACTCTGGCTGCGGCGCCCTCGTTGGCGCAGACGAAACCCGCCTCGCCGGCGGCGACCGACGTGTACCACGTACATTTCACAAAGGCGGCGCCAGGGCAGGCGGCTGAGCTCGGCAAGGTGCTCATGACGCCTGACAAGTCGGCGTCGATGCCCGAACACTTCGTCGTGCTCCGGCATCAGGAAGGAGATGATTGGGATTACGTCGTCATTCAGCATGTGGGGCCGAAGGCCGAAGTGAGCGCGACCGCGCCGGCTCCTCCGGTTGCCGAACGGAGTCTCAGGGCCTGGCACGACGACACCTTCGCGGGCGGGCCATCATGGACGGAATTCGCAAGCCAGATGGGGATCGGTGGGTCAGCTGCGGCGTCCGGCCAAATCTATATTGTGGGCATCCATCGCACCGTCCCGGGCCATCGCGAACAGCTCGAGACGGCCCTGAACGCACCGGCGTCATCGAGCAAAGTCCAGACCGGGACTGTCCTGCTTCAGCACCTCGAAGGAGGCGACTGGACGTTCGCGACCATCACTCGTTACAACTCCTGGCAGGATCTCGCCAGCGACCGCGCAGCAGCGGAATCCGCAGCCCCCTCGGGCGGCGGCTGGGCTGACCGTCCGCCAACATTCGGCGTTCCATCGCGACACGATCGCAACTCGGATCTATCCCGCCAAATAACCAACGCGGCTACGGCGAGGGGGTCGGGCTCCGACCCGACCTCCTTGCGAGTTCGATGTCCGTGCTTTATTACGCAGGTGCAAGGCTGGCAATAAAGATCGAGCGAGACTGTTCAAGCGAGCCGTGTGTCCCGAAATTCCACAGATGATCAGAGGCAGCCCATGACAGGTGACACCGCTCGACTGAGTGAGAGCGACGCCGACGAAGCCGCGCTACGCGACTCAGAGGAATCGAAGGTGCTGGCCGAAGAACTGAGGCTCAGCGCCGAGGAGCTTCGAAGGCGCGCGGAGGAAAAGCGGACGCAGGTCGAATCAGACCGACCCAGCAGCGAATCGCGTCGCGACCGCCACGAACAAGAGCGGCTCCTCGAGGAACGCGCGCCACAGAACACGGAAGAGTTGCGGGAAGCGGCCGAACGGCTGCGCAATGCTGCTGAAGACGCTCGTCGATCCGCGGAAATGGCGCGCGGTGGTCGAAGCCGTTCTGACTGGCCAGAGACCGAGTACCGAGGAAGGCCGCCAAGCTTGGATTTCACTCATAGACGACTTATTGAAGATGACTGATCGGGTCACATCGTTCTTCGAGCACGCTATCGCTGGTTATCTAAATTCCGTCGGCGCAACGTTAAAGGAGCAGGCATGATCTGTTTGCTCGCTTCGTTCACTAGCCGAATGCTGGTGACGAACTCGCGAAGCGCTTGTCGCCGATCGGACGATAGGAAACACTAGGCCGTCTCACGGTTAGCAAACGGCTGACTACGGCGTGATGCCGTGGTTCGCGAGGAACTCCAGGTCGTCGGGCTGATCGAGGCGATACGCGCCGCCGACGCCGGTGCAGTTCGGGCTGTAGCCGAAGGACGTCACGGCAACGACGAGCAGCGAGTTCGTGTCGTCGAACGTCGGCCCGCCCGAGTCGCCGAAGCAGGTGCCGCCGGTGACCGGGTTGTTCGACAGCTGGATGTACGTCTGCTTCGGGTTGCTGACCAGGTTGAGGAGCCGCGGCTCGGCCTTCAGCCTCGTGTCGCCGCCGATTTCGAAGACCGGGTGGGCCCGCTGCAGGCCGTACCCCACGACCTCGAAGCGGTGCTCGTTGCGGCGGCCCGCGTACTTCTGGAGGTAGTCGGCCGTCGGGATCGTCGCGTACGGGCCGGGCTGGGCCTCGTGGAGCTCGATGACGCCGGCGTCGTGGATGAAGAAGGCGCGGTCGTCGTACTCGGGATGCGGGAACGAGGTGGCGCGGACCCAGAGCGGGTTGCCGTTGAGAAAGTCGCGGCGGGCTTCGTAGCGGGCCTGCTGGGTTGGAAAGTTGAGGTTGCCGTCCTCGTCGAACGTCAGCGGCCAGCCGTCCCAGTGGTCGTCATCCTCGTTCAGGCTGAACCAGACGTCGTTGCCGCCAGTGCCATTGCCGTGTTCGGCGGTGAAGCGGTTTTCCTCGGTCGTCGTCGACACGCTGTCGAGGCCGATCGCGAACGTGCAGTGACCGGCCGTCACGACGACCGTCCCGCTCAGGAGCGTCCCAGAGCAGCTGAACCAGCCGCCCGGCTGGTCCGCACCGTAGGGCGACGGCAGTGCGTCGGGGACGTAGAAGACGAGCTGGCCGACCATCGGGTGCTCTCCGGCGTCCGGCACGCCACCTTTCGTGACGGCAGTGGCCGGTGTCATCGAAAGCAGGAGCGCGAGAAGTGCCGCAAGACCTGCAATGCGCGTGCGCATGAGTCCTCCGAGTGTGGGGGCGGCCGTAGGACGGTTGACCGCGTTCGCGCCCAGATCCAGCGATCGGTCGTGACCTAGCCCAACCCTTCAGGAGTCGACAGAAAACATTACGGCCGACTCGCGGTTAGCATAACACCCCGTTGTCAGTCCGTCCCCCAGTTACACAGGAGATCGTGATGGGTCACGCATTGCCGGAAAGAGCCCGACTCGTCGCAAGTGTCTACGTCCGACCGAGATCGCCGAAGCCGGGCGAGAGTTACCCGACGTCGACGACTCACGGCTAGACGTGGAAGGACTACTCGACTTCGCGGCGGGTCTTCTCGTCGAGCCGGATGGACTCTGGGGGGAGGCCACTCCTGCCAAAAACGCCGTCTGCAATCGGTTTTCTTGCCCGACGGCGCCGTTTTCGACAGCTCAGAACTTCGAACCACAGCAACCTGATTGCTGTTTAACGAGTTGCAAGCAAGCGTCAATGAAAGGGCAAGCGTGGCGTCCCCAACGGGATTCGAACCCGTGTTTTAGCCTTGAAAGGGCTACGTCCTGGGCCTCTGGACGATGGGGACGTATGGGATGTCGCGGACGACCAATGATTCTAACACGAGCATCGTCCCCATCTGCGTCACGCTGAAGGGTTGCCCCGCGACCATCAGCGTCGCGTTGCGCGCCGGACCGTTGTTTGCCGTCACCGTAAACGTCACCGATCCTGATCCGCTCCCACCGCCCGGCGGCGTGATGGTGATCCAATCCACGGGACTCGACGCCGACCAGGGACAGCCGCCGTTCGTCGTCACCGCGATCGTTCCCGAACCGCCTGCGACGTCGAACATCTGACCCGGCGGCGCAATCGTGTAGCTGCAGTTCGCTTCCTGTTGAATCGAGAATGGCAGGCCGGCAATCGTCAGCGACGTGGATCGCGCCGGGCCGGCGTTTGGATCGACAGCGAACTCCACTCGGCCGTTGCCGGTGCCGTTGGCGCCGGCCGTGATACGAGCCCACGTCACGGAAGGATCCGATGCGGCGGCCCATGCGCAGCCCGCTGGCGCGATGACGTCCACGGCGCCCGAGCCGCCGCTGTTCGGCACGTTCGCCGAGTTCGCGCTCAACGCGAACGAACAGGCCGCTCCCTGATCGACCGTGAACGTCTTGTCACCGATCGTCAACCTCGCCGATCGTGTCCCGCCCGGATTGGGATCTGCGACGAATTCCACTCGACCGTTGCCGTTGCCGTTCGCGCCGGCAGTGATCCGAAGCCACGGCGCCGTCGGATCTGGCGTTGCGGTCCAGGTGCAGCCCGCCGCCGCGACAACGTCCACGACGCCCGTGCCCCCGCTGTTCGGCACGTTGGCCGAATTGGCGCTCAACGCGAATGAACAGGCGGGTCCCTGATTGACCGTGAACGTCTGGCCGCCAATCGTGAGCGTGCCGTTCCGCGCGCCGCTAGTGTTCGCCGCCACCTGGAACCGCACTTCCCCGCCGCCGGTCCCGCTCGCGCCACTCTGAATAGTGATCCAGCCTGCGTTCGATACGGCTTGCCACTGGCATCCACCGGACGAATCCACGCGCACCGAGCCCTGGCCGCCGGCCGCCGGGAACGTTTGCGTGCCGGCGCCGAGCGTGATCGAGCAACCTGATTGCTGCGTGATTGAAAACGTGTGGCCCGCCACCATCATCGTCCCGATGCGCGGCGGACCGGAGTGTGGGGCGACGGCGAACATCACCGCTCCGCTGCCGGCGCCGGACGCGCCGGCTGTGATAGCGATCCAGGACGCCTGGCTCACCGCATTCCACGCACAGCCCTGCCCCGCCGTGACGCTGACCGTCCCGGAACCGCCGCTGGCGCCGATGCTCTGATTGAGAGGCGCAGTCGCGTAGCTGCAGCCATCACCTTGAGTGATCGTGACCGGCACGTCAGCGACGACGAGCGTGCCGCTGCGGCTGGGTCCTCCGCTCGGACCCGCTTCGACGACGACGCGGCCGGTGCCGCGGCCGGTGCCGCCTTCGCGAATGACGATCCAGTCGGCGTCGGCGCGCGCGCGCCACTCGCAGAGGGCGCTGCTGGCGGTCACCTCGATCGTCATCGAGCCGCCTGCAGATGGCAGGTTGCCGCCGGTCGCCGAGAGCTGGAAGCGGCAGGGCGCCGGCTGCTGCGTGACCGCGACCTGCTGGTTGCCGACCGAAAAGGATGCCGATCGCGCCGCGGGATCGCCGTTCGACGCGACGGTAAACTCCACCGTCGCTCCGCCTTGTCCGGATGTCGACGCGAGCTGAATCCAGTTGGCGCTCGAAGAGGCCGTCCAGGAGCAGTCCCGATCGGTCGAGACGGTGAGACGTCCGTTTCCTCCGTCAGGAGGAAACGCGGCGGGCGACGCGGTCGCTTCCACCGAGCACCGCAAGAACTCGCTGGGACCGACGCTCGTCGTGGCCGACGAACCACATCCCGCCGCCGAGGCCAGCAGAATGCCCACAACGAGGGCACGTTCTGCTGCGCGATGTCGCATGCGCGTCACTGCGCCTCCCCAGGGAGCGCTATTTCTCCAGCCGAGCTCCCGGCGGGCGCAGGTGTTTCAAAAAGCGTGCGAACTTCGCCTCAGCCATTTTCGACCTCTGCAGGAGAGCGGAGATATGATTTCCGGATGCTTTTTGCTACGACTTCCCTCGCCGGGCGCATCGATCTGGCCGAAGCGCGGCTCTGCGCGGCGTTCGCCGGCATCCAGGGCCGCCGCGGCCTGGACGCCTTCGTCACGCCAATCGGCGGGACCATCGCTGTCTATGGAAGCCCCAACGCTCCGTACAACAAGCTCGTGGGACTCGGCGTCGCGGGCGATCTCCAAGAGTCGGCGCTCGAACAGCTGGAGGAAGAATTTCGGCGGCGCGATGCGCCGCTCCAGGTCGAGCTCTCGACCCTGGCCGATCCGGCGGTCGGGAGTTTGTTGACCCGGCGAGGCTACGTTCTCGTCAATTTCGAGAACGTGCTGGGTCTCGCGCTCAACGGAACCTTCGTCGAAGAGGCGGCGCGGCGGCAGGCCGACGATCAGGCGAAGGGCATTAAAGTGGAGCGGGTCGGGCCGAACGAGGAAGCCGGCTGGGTCGACGCGATGATCACCGCGTTCGCCCAGGCCGACACGTTCGACGGGCCCGCGTCCCACGAAACGTACTCACGTGAAACGCTCGAACGCGCCCTCAGCGATCAGAGCCAGGTTGACGGGTCGGTTCGTTACCTGGCCTACCTCGATGGAGCGCTGGCCGGCGGCGGATCCGCCCGCCTCGAGGCAGGCCTCGCGCAGCTGACCGGCGCGGCGACGCTTCCCGAACATCGTCGCAAGGGAGTCCAGAGCGCGGTGCTGCGAACGCGGCTACTCGATGCCGCGCGCGAAGGGTGCGACCTCGCGACCGTCACGGTCCAGCCCGGGTCGAAGTCGATGCAGAACGCCCAGCGCGCCGGCTTCACTCTCCTCTACCCCCGGGCGGTGCTCCTGAAGAAGTGGTCTTGAGCGCCTCGCGCGTCTTCTCGAGCGTAAAGGTCAGGGAGTCCTTCGGGACGCTCGTGACAAATGGGCGGATCAGCCAGCCAAAGCCGAATGGGATGCCGCGCGACAGCGTCAGCGATTCGCACTGGATGTAAACACCACCGTCTCGCTCGAGAAAGCGCCAGTACGTATTCAACCGCCACATGAATCCCTGATCGCGGCCTGGCGGGAGCTCCCGTTCCTGTGGTGTGCCGGCGTCGGAGACTTCCGCGATGCGCGTGCTGTGAATCCGGCTCCACGCGCGATCGGGTGCGGGTCGCGTGAACGCCGCCTCGTGTTCGGTATTCATGGTGACCGCAATCACCCTCTTCATGTAGAAGCGCAGGAAGACGCGAAACCGGTCGCCGTTCTTCTGCAGCGTTTTCGATGCGGCCACGTTCGGAGCATAGATGCGCGCATGGCGGTCGTAATCCTGGAGCAGCCCCACCGCGTCCTGCAGCTTGACTCCGGGGAGGAATACGAGCCCCAGCCAGTGATGAATTATCCCGTCCGGCGCATCGAGTTCGGACCCGCCCTCGAGGGTGCGCAGCCGTTCGATCACCAGCTCGCCTCGCTTGAGCCTGGCCGACGCCTCGGTTCGGGCCTGCCCGCGGAGGCGGTCAACCCACAGGAAAGCGTCCGGTCCGAGCTCCGTATCCATCCGCTGTTCGGTCAGCCGGACGTACTTGTCGAACGCCGCTGCCGTGGCAGGCTGCAGCTCGGCGGAGCCGGCTGGCACCGCGGCCGCGAGCGTCAGGGCCCAGACCCAGACCTTCCCTGGCATAGGCATCATCTTTATATCTAATGCGCCGGCCGCCGCCATATGGGCTCAGGCACGATTGCGTTGTCGCAGGGCGTGACGCTCGACGAACCGCGTCGCCTGGCGACCACCAGGCGGACCTGGCCGTCGTCGTGGCCGATCATCGTACAGGTGCGGCTTATACTGCTCCTAGCCGACCTGCTCGCCTACTGGTCGCATCGCCTCCTTCACGGCCGCTTGCTCTGGCGCTTCCACGCGATTCACCACTCGTCGAAAACGGTCGATTGGCTTTCCTCGGTCCGGCTTCACCCCATCAACGATGCGATGTCGAGAATCGCTCAGGTCCTTCCTCTGTATATTGGATGGGTTTCAACGGCGCCGCGCATCACACGACCGAAGAAGAAGGACTCGACAAGAACTTCGCCGGTCTCTTTCCGTTCATCGATCTCGCCTTCGGCACTTTCTACATGCCACCGGGCCGTCAGCCTCAGCGTTTCGGCATCACCAACGACGACGTGCCGTCAGGACTCGTCGCTCAGCTCGCCTATCCGTTCAGACGGAAATAGCTCACGCGGCACACAGGTTGCTCTGCTGCTGTAGCAGGAAGGGTCACTTATATGCCGCAGGGAGACAAGCGCAAGTACACGGACAAGCAGAGGCGCAAGGCAGACCATATCGAAGAGGGCTATCGCAAGCGTGGCCTCTCCGCGCGCGAGGCGGAACGGCGCGCCTGGGCCACCGTGAATGCGATCCACGGCGGAGGTGAGAAGCCGGGCGGGAGTGGTCACGGCAAGGCGGAGAACCGAGAGCCGTACCGACGAGGCGGGAAGCGAGCCGCGAAGCGCCGGACCCGGACGAGCCAGGGCGGGAAGAAGAGATAGATTCCTGGATTTTCATGCCGCGTTAGCGGCCGAGAAGGATGAAAATCCCCGCCAGCAGCGCGAGCACCGCGTGAAACAGGATCGGGATTGGGAGCGCAACCAATCCCGTAACGCCGACCAGGATCAGATAGATCCCCAGCAGCAGCATTCCGGTATTCCGCGTGACAGTCACCATCGTCTTCTCCAGTCTCAGACGGTAGAAGTGCAAGCCCGGCACTTCTTGGCTTCCGCGGGAATCGTCTCCTGGCAGAACGGGCACGCCTTCGTCGGCGCGTCCGGCGCGGGCCGGAGAACGTAGCGGACGATCATGAAAACGGCGAACCCGACGATGACGAAGTCGATGATGGTTCCGACGAACGTGCCGTAGTTGATGGCGTTGACGACCGGCTTGCCGTCAGGTCCAACCGTCTCCGACAGGACGATTTTGGCGGCCCGCCAGTCCCCCGCCGGCAGTCCCAGGCTGATCAGCGGCATCAGGATGTCCGCCACGAGCGAGGCGACCACCTTGCCAATCGCCGCGCCGATGATCACGCCGACCGCCAGGGCCAACGCATTCTGCTTGAGCAGGAAATCCCTGAACGCGCGTCCCATCCGCTGCCTCCTTCGTGCGGCATTAGCGCAGATCACCACAGCGGGACGCAAGGACTAAAAGCGGACCGCTGAGCCTGTTTTCAGGCGCCGCGCGCATTCCCGATGGGAGGCGTCGAACGATGAAAACCTGGTGCCTGGCTGCGGCACTACTCATGATTCCCACCCCGGCTTCCGCGCAGGGACCCGCGTTTGCCATCGAAGGTGGCGGCGGCTACACAGGTTTTGCAGACGACGGGATAGTCGGACATTCCCTGATTGCGGCGGCGGCGCGCATCTATCTGTTACCCCGTGTGAGCATCGGGCCGGAATTTCAGTACCTGGCCGGTGAGCGGGACCACCGGGACCTGATGCTGACCGGCAACCTCTACGTCGACCTGTCCGAGCGCGGGCCGGGGCGCCCTGTTGTTCCCTACCTGGTGGTTGGCGGCGGACTGTTTCAGACGCGGGACAACTTTCTCGGCGACACGTTCACGTCGAGCGAAGGCGGGTTCACGGCCGGCGCCGGCGTGCGCATCTTCCTCAACAGCAACTTCTACGTGGCGCCGGAGTTCCGCGGCGGCTGGGAGCCGCACTTTCGCGTGTCGGTGGATGTTGGCTACGGCGGTAGGGACTAGGGACTGGGGACTAGGGACTGGGGCTAGGGCATCATTTAAGCCTGTGGTCCGCGCGCTTCCTCATGCGATCGGCTTCGTCCTGCCGGTCATCGTCCTGTTCACCGCCCGGCTCGGCGGCGCGTGGACCTTCTTCCCGGTCTCGGTCCTGTACGTCATCGTCCCCGCCATTGACGCCCTGGTGGGGCTGAATCCGCGGAACCCGCCGCAGTCGGATGAAACCGCGCTCTCGGAGAACCTGACGTTCCGGGTCATTACGTGGCTCTGGGTGCCGGCCCAGCTCGCGCTCATCGTGTGGGGACTCGAACGCATCGCGTCGCGGACGATGACGCCAGTCGAAGTTGCCGGGACGACGCTGTCGATTGGCCTCACGGCCGGCGCGATAGGGATGACGTTCGCGCACGAGCTGATCCACCGTCCATCGCGGCTCGAGCGGCTCCTGGGTGACGCCCTGCTGATGTCGGTCACATACCCGCACTTCGCGATCGAGCACGTGCACGGTCATCACCGCCACGTCGGGACGCCGCGCGATCCCGCGACGGCGCGTTACGGCGAGAGCCTGTACGCGTTCCTGCCGCGCACGGTGATCGGCGGTGTTCGGAGCGCGTGGCGCATCGAAGTCCGCCGGCTCGGGAAGCATGGTGAGCCGGCGTTCGGCCTCGCGAACCGCATGCTGCGCTACACCGCCGTCGTGCTGGTTCTGTATGCGGCCATCGGACTTCGGTACGGCTGGCGCGGAGTGCTGTTCTCTGCTGCGCAATCGGTCATCGCGTTCGGGTTGATCGAGACGATCAACTACATCGAGCACTACGGTCTGGTGCGGCAGGAGGTCGCGCCTGGCCAGTACGAACGCGTCATGCCCTGGCATTCCTGGGACTCGACACACCGGGTCAGCAACTGGATTCTGATCAACCTGGCGCGGCACTCCGACCACCATGTCGCAGCCAGCAAGCGATACCAGATCCTGCACGCGCTGGACGCCGCGCCGCAGCTCCCTGCCGGCTATGGGGCGATGTTCGTGCTCGCGCTCGCGCCGCCGCTCTGGCGCCGTGTGATGGATCCGCGCGTCGCTACCGCGCGCGCAGGAAGTCGACGAGCATGCGGTTGAACTCCGCGGGCCATTCGATACCCCATCGTCGGGCCTCGGACCTCGTGCCTCGGACCTCGGGCAGTGCCTCGGGTAGGGTCCCTCGGGGTGCCTAGGCACGAGATCGCGGCACCCGTCGAGGAACGATCCACGAGGCACTGACCGAGGCACGAGCCCCGAAGCCCGAGGCCCGCATCGGGATGTTCAACGTTCGGGCAGCAGTGCAATCACTGCCGGACTTCGCACATGAGCGCCAGGAGGTTCGACTCGGAGTCCGGGAAGAATGCCATCCACAGCTCGTGATCCGGCATCTTCGCGATGAGGTGCGGCGGCCCCTCGAAGGTGACGCCGCGTGCTTCTAAGGTCGCGTGCGCCGCGCGAATATCGTCAACTTTGAAGTACAGAACGGAGCCGGGGTGATCGAATTCCGGCTTCTCAGGGATCCCGAGCATCAACCGGACGCCACCGCAGTCGAAGAACGAGAGCGTTCCGAAGGTGAACAGATGGCGGATGCCGAGGGTGTCCCGGTAGAAGGCAATCGCGCGCTGGAGGTCTTTGGCGCGCATCGATATCTGCCCGATGGTCGACAGCTTGAGTTCGGCAGCAGGCGTCATGACAACAGTGTTCTCGAAGATCGCGCGATTTCGCTTCTTCCAGAATGCTTTTTTCCAGCTGCCTCACGCCAGCCGGTCGGAGAGACGCCGAATCGGCGGCGAAACGCCCAGCTGAACGAGCCGAGGCTTTCGAACCCGACGGCGAAACATATATCGGTGACCGGCGTCTCGGTCGTGGCGAGTAGACGGCTGGCGGCGTTCAGCCGCTCACCCGTGAGGAACGCGTGCGGCGTGACGCCGAAGCCTCGCCGGAACGTTCGCAGAAAGTGAGCCGGCGACATGCAGGCCACCCGCGCCAGGTCTTTCAGTTCGAGCCGCCGCTCGAGCGACGCACGTGCGTACTCGCGAGCTCGCTGAATACGGCGATATAGCTCGAGACGGGTCGCCGGTCGGACCGCGTCGAGTCGATCGCATCTCGCACGCTCGCGCCGGTGCGCCGCCAGGAGCGCCGCGGCCAGCTCGCGCGCGCGCTCGGCGAGCCATGCGCCATCGCCGCGGAAATGAATGGGTGCGCCGCGTAGACGTTCGAGGGGCGGCGTGACGACGTCGTCGTGGGGATGAACCCGCTCGACGAAGCGCACCGGCTCCAGCTGCGCCTGCGGGTCGTCGAGCAGCTGGCCGTCGTTGCAGGCGATCGAGCGCCGCACATCCTCGGCCAGGCCGGGGGCGAAGAACACGCAGAATGACTCGACCGGCCCCGGCGAATCAATGGTGATTTCGTACGGCTGGCCCTCATTGACGATCAAATAACCGGCATCGTCCACGCGGTACCGGCCGCTGCCGATATCGTAGAGTGCCCTGCCCTGGCGGAACGTCTTGATTGAGAGCCGTTCGGCGCCGGCCCAGTGGTGGCGGCGGCCGGACGCGCTCAGCACGAAGGTCCCCGCGCGCATCGAGCGCGACTATACTACGAGACCGTATGACCACGACCGACGCGAAAGGCACCGCGCAATTGAAACTCGACGAACTCGTCGCCGCCATCACGGCGCCGGGCGGCGGGTCGACGCCGGACTTCCTCGAGGAATGCGATTCTCTCAAGCGCGCGATCGCCGCGTTCCACCTCGAAGCGATCCGCTTTCGCATGTTCAACGTCGATCGGATGCTCGCCCGCACACAAGCGCCGCCCACCGCGCGACACATCTTCGAAGAGGTGCGCGCCGCTCTCGAAGCCGCCGGCTTTCACACCAGATCACATTAGGTCGAAAACTGCCGAGGTCGCGGGCGCGGTGGCACCTCGCTTGCTGTTTCTGCGCGTGGATTCTGTAGGGTGTTTAGGAGGAACCGATACATGACACGCTTTATTCCCTGGTTGACCGCAGCCGTTGTTACGGTGTTTGCGATTGCGCCGGCAGCAGCCCAGCAGCCAGCTCCCGCTCCCCAACCGCAGCAAGAACAGACACAGCCGGCAACTTCTGCACAGTCGCCAAATGAGCACATCCAGAAGGCGAAGGACGCGCTCGAGAGCATCCCAAAGGATGCCGTGGCCGGACCTGCCGCCGCGAAAATCGCCGAAGTGAAGCGCGAGCTGTCGGCGCTCGAAAAGGCGAGCCCAAAGACGTGGGCGACGAACGTCACGACGATTGACCAGGCGATCACGAGCCTGACCGCGGACGCATCGCTCAGCGCGGACGCGAAGGCGAAGCTCGAGGAAGTGCGCACCCACGTGACGGCATTCGCCGCCACGAAGAGCGGCACCGCGTCGGCTGAATCGCCTGCCAATCCCGCGACCATGACGCCGCCGTCGACCACGACGACGACCCCGACTCCGTCGCAGCCGCAACCGCCGACGACGCCGGAGCCGTCCACGCCGCAGCCATCGACACCGCAGCCATCGACACCGCAGCCTTCGACGCCGCCGTCAACGGCGCCGACGACGCCGAGCGAGCAGATGCAGCAGCAGCCAGCGGCGCAGCCCGGCCAGCCCGATCAGACGGCCGCGCGGCAGCATCTCTCTGAAGCGCGCCGCGTGTTGGCCGAAGTGACACAGCTCCCGGCGGCCGCGCAGCTTCAGGGCGAAGCGCGGACCCACGTGGCGCAGCTCATTACCAGCTTCAACGCGCTGATTACCGCGCAGAGCGACTGGAAAGAAAAGTACAACGCCGTCGAGCAGAGCCTGAACACGCTGATCGGCGAGAACGCCGGCGCAGCAGTGGCGGGCACGACCGGAACCACGACGCCGAACCCGGCGCCTCCGGCGGGCACGTCAGGGACGACCTCGGCGACGAGCGGCGCGGCGGTCCAGATCGACCCGGCGATCAAAGCGAAGCTCGAGGAATTCCGGAAGCACCTGACGGCGTTCAACGCCGCCGCGGGAGGTCCTCAGCTTTAGCGCAGCAGCCTAGCGCAGCTGACGCTGCTGCAGGCTCCCCAGAATAACCCTCGCGATCGAGTCCGTGGGCACCAGCGCACGGATTTCGGTCGCGAGGTTCGCATCAGGACACGCCACGCCGCGACGGTTGAACCACACCGCACGCATCCCCGCTGCAACCGCTCCAAGCACATCGGCCGACCACGAATCGCCGAACACCACGGCGGAATCGGTACGCCCTTCCAGCCCCAGGCGCGCGAGCGCAACATGAAACATCGCAGGATCGGGTTTCGCGATCCGCACGTCCTCCCAGACGACCATGTCGTCGATCAGGTGGTCGAGACCGCACGCGCGCAGCTTGCCGATCTGTTCTTCGCGCGTGTTGTTGCTGACGATCGCGACCCGCACCTCGATGCGCAGTCGCTCGAGGAGCGCCGCCGCCCCTTCGATCGCGCACCACGACGCGACGTAGCCGCGCCGGTACTCCGCAGCCGCGAGATCGAGGTCCGCATCCGAGGCCTGCACACCGGCCGCGTCGAGGATGCGGCCGAGCCGAATGCGCCGCGCCTCGTCGACCGACAGATCGCCGCGGAGCACGGTGAGGTGCAGCCGGTCGAGCCATTCGTCGTGCGTCCGTAACAACTGATCGACCGGCAACACGGCGAGCGCGCGGAACTGCGCGGAGACCGCCTCCAGGCCGCCGCGCACCGCGCGTCCCTGGTCGAACAGCGTGTCGTCGAGGTCGACGAGCACGGCAGCGTCGCGGCGCGGCGCGTTGCGCTTCCCCTCCGGCTGCCTGTACACTGTGGGTTCCATATGTCACAGTCTGCGGTGGTCATTGGCGCGTCGGAACTCCTCGACGCGCTGCAGACGAGCGCGGGTGTGGGTGGAGCGCTCGCGTTCCCAGATACCCAGCCGCTCCAGGCGCTCCAAGCGATCACGGAGCAGCGTCCCGCGCTGGTCGTGCTCGAGCGGCTCTTTGCGGCAACGTCGCGCGGCGCGGCGCTCATCAACCGGATCAAGAGTGATCCGGCGCTGGCGCAGACCGAAATCCGCGTGCTCTCCCACACCGGCGACTACGCGCGCGTGATCGCGCGTCCCGCGGAAGCACCCGCACCCGCGCCACCCGCAGCTGCTGTCGGCAAGGCGGGCGCGGCGCCGGCTGCCGCCGTCGCGCCGCCCGTCAATCAGGCGCCGGCCGGCGAAGCGCCGCGGCCGCTCGACTGGCACGGCACGCGCCGCGCGCCACGCGTCAAGGTGCGCGACGGCGTCGAGATGCAGATCGACGGCGATGCCGCGGTGCTGGTCGATATTTCGGTGATCGGGGCGCAAGTGCTGTCGACCGCCAGCCTCCGTCCGAACCAGCGCGTGCGGATCGCGCTCCCGCAGGACGACGGACCGATCCGGTTCCGCGCCTCGGTTGCCTGGGCAAAGTTCGAGCTGCCGAAAAGCGGCGGGGCGCCGAAGTACCGCGCGGGGCTCGAGTTCGTCGACGCGAACGAGGCGGCGATCACGCGCTACTTCGAGCGCGTTAAACTCTGACGCCTCCGATCCAACCCGCAATCGGGCTGTCCTCCCGAAGAATCGTGTCCTCTCGCGCGGAGCCGGTCGAGACAATGGCCGCCGGCACGCCGCTGACCTCTTCGAGCCGCGCGATGTAGCGGCGCGCCTCCGCCGGCAGATCGCCATACGACCGCACGCCGCTCGTCGGCGTGCGCCAGCCGGGCATGGTCTCGTAGACCGGCTCGCACGCCGCGAGCTGCGCCACGTCGCCCGGGAACTCGGTCAGCGTAGTCCCGTGGCATCGATACGCGGTGCAGATCGGTATCTCTTCCAGCCCGTCGAGCACGTCGAGCTTCGTAATCGCCAGCGCGTCGATGCCGTTCACGCGCGAGGAATAGCGGACGGCAACGGCGTCGTACCAGCCGCAGCGCCGCGGACGTCCGGTCACCGCGCCGAACTCCTTGCCGCTCTCGCGCAGCCGGTCGCCCATCGGGCCGGTGAGCTCGGTGGGGAGCGGTCCGGCGCCCACGCGCGTCGTGTACGCCTTGCCGATGCCGAGCACGCCGCCGATCGCGCGCGGGCCCACCCCGAGGCCCGTGCACACGCCGCCAATCGTGGCGTTCGACGACGTGACGTAGGGGTACGTGCCGTGATCGATGTCGAGGAGTGTGCCCTGCGCCCCCTCGAACAGCACCCGGCGTCCAGCTGCCTGAGCGCGCGCGAGATAGAGCGAGACGTCGGTGACCATCGGCCGCAGCCGTTTCCAGGCCGCGCGCAGCTCCTCGATGACCGTCCGCCAGTCCATCGCCTGGTCGCCGACGAGTCGGTTCCGCGCGGCGACGTTGTGCTGCACGGCTTCCTCGAGCGCGGCCGCCTGGGCGAGGTCGCCGACGCGAACGCCGCGGCGCCCGACCTTGTCTTCGTATGCCGGCCCGATCCCGCGTGACGTCGTCCCGATCTTGCGTTCGCCGCGCCGCGCCTCGCTCAGCAGATCGAGCTCCCGATGATACGGCAGGATCAGGTGCGCGCGATCGCTGATGACGAGCCGATCGCCGACGGCGACGCCGGCCGCCTCCAGCTCGTCTACCTCTGCGAAGAGCGCCTGCGGATCGACGACGAGACCGTTGCCGATCACGCACGCGACGCCTGGATGCAGGATCCCGGATGGGATCAGGCGGAGGATGAACTTCTTCCCGTTCGCGTAGACGGTGTGCCCCGCGTTGTGCCCGCCCTGATAGCGAGCGACGACGTCGAAGTGCGGCGTGAGGAGGTCGACGATCTTGCCTTTGCCTTCGTCGCCCCACTGCGCGCCGAGTACGGCGATGTTCATGACGCGGTAATATTCTACTCCGATGATCGTACTCGACGGCGAGTCACTGGACCTCGCCGCGATCGTCCGGATCGCGGATGGCGCGGAACCGGTAAGCCTGAGTGCCGCCGCGGGCCAGCGCGTCGAGGCCGCGCGCCGCATCGTCGATCGCAGCGCCGAAGGCACCGAGGCCGTGTACGGCGTCAACACCGGCTTTGGGTCGCTCGCCGAGGTTCGCATCCCCAACGAGTCGCTCGCCGAGCTGCAGCTCAATCTGCTCCGCAGCCATGCCGCGGGCGTCGGGGACCTGCTTCCGCCCCGCGTCGTGCGCGGCGTCATGGCCTTGCGGGCCAATGTGCTCGCCAAGGGACACTCGGGGGTCCGGCGCGAGACGCTCGACGCGCTGCTGAATCTGTTGAACGCCGGCGTCGTTCCGGCTGTCCCCAGTCGGGGATCGGTCGGCGCAAGCGGCGATCTCGCCCCTCTGGCGCACCTGGCGCTCGTTCTCGTGGGCGAGGGATGGGTGCTCGATCGTGGAAACATGGGCCAGCGTGTCCGCGGATCGGACGCCTTGCGTGCTGCCGGGCTCTCTGCGGTTACGCTCCAGCCGAAGGAAGGCCTCGCCCTCATCAATGGCACGCAACCTTCCACGGCCGTGCTCGCGCTCGCGCTCGCCGACGCGCTCCGGCTGGCGCGCGCGGCCGACATCGTCGCGGCGCTGACCGTCGACGCGCTTCGCGGATCGCGCCGCCCCTTCGAACCGCGCATCCACGACGCCCGGCCCTTCGACGGCCAGCGCGCATCCGCGTCCAATCTCTGGCGGCTGCTCGAGGGAAGCGCGATCAACAAGTCGCACGAGCACTGCGGACAGGTACAGGACGCCTACTCGCTCCGCTGCGCGCCCCAGGTCCATGGCGCGGCGCGGGACGCGCTCGCCTTCGTGCAGCGGGTCGTCGAGGTTGAAGCCAACGCGGCGACCGACAACCCCATGGTGTTTGCGCGCGACGGCGACGTGGTGTCCGGCGGCAACTTCCACGGGGCGCCAATCGCGATCGCGGCGGATCTCACCGCCATCGCGGTCGCTCAGCTTGCGTCGATCAGCGAGCGAAGGTCGGATCGGCTTTTGAATCCGTCGCTCAGCGGCCTGCCGGCATTTCTGACCAAGCAGAGCGGTTTGCATTCGGGGCTGATGATGGCGCAGGTGACGGCCGCCGCGCTCGTGTCCGAGATCAAAACACTCGGACATCCGGCGAGCGTCGATTCGATCCCGACCTCGGCGGGACGAGAAGATCACGTGAGTATGAGCATGGGCGCCGCGCTGAAGGCCGCGCATGCCGTTGCGCTCGCGCGCGACGTCGTCGGCATTGAGCTCTTGTGCGCGTGCCAGGCGATCGATCTGCTCGCACCGCTTGCCACCTCGCCGCCGCTCGCGCGCGTGCACGCGCGGGTGCGCGAGATCGTGCCAACGCTTGGCGCGGACCGGCCGCCGTCGCCGGACATCGCCGCGATTGGCGCGTTGCTTGCGTCCGGTGAGGTGGAACACGCGTGCGCGATGGATGTCAAGTAGAAACGCGACTGTAGTTTCAAATTGACAACGCGCGCGCGCTTTTCTAATTTCATCACTTCCGTCATGAGCACGCTCGCCCGTCACGTCAGCGCACCTCGCGGCACGTCGATCAGCTGCAAGGGATGGACGCAGGAGGCCGCGCTGCGCATGCTCATGAACAATCTCGATCCCGACGTCGCCGAGCGCCCCGACGATCTCGTCGTGTACGGCGGATCGGGCAAGGCGGCGCGCGACTGGACGGCGTTCGATGCGATCGTCGCGTCGCTGCGCGCGCTCGAACACGACGAGACGCTCGTCGTGCAATCGGGCAAGCCGGTCGGCGTCTTCCGCACGCATCCCTGGGCTCCCCGGGTGCTCATCGCGAACGCGCTGCTCGTCCCTGCGTGGGCGACGTGGGAGCGCTTCCGCGATCTCGAGGCGCGCGGGCTCACGATGTACGGCCAGATGACGGCCGGAAGCTGGATTTACATCGGCACGCAGGGGATTCTCCAAGGGACGTACGAGACCCTCGCGTCGCTTGCGCGGCGCGCCTTCAGCTCGGACCTGCGCGGACGTCTCGTCGTCACCGCCGGCCTGGGGGGGATGGGTGGCGCGCAGCCACTGGCCGTCACCATGAACGGCGGCGTGGCCCTCGTTATCGAAATCGATCCCCAACGGATCGACCGCCGGCTGGCCAAACGCTATGTGGATGAGCGCGTCGACGGCCTTGACGAAGCTCTGGCGAAGGCTCAGAGCTATCGCGAGCGCGGCGAGGCACGATCGATTGCCTGCCTGGGCAACGCGGCGGACGTCCTGCCGGAGCTCGTGCGGCGCGGCGTTACGCCGGACGTCGTGACCGACCAGACCTCCGCGCATGACGCGCTGAACGGATACGTGCCCAACCGTCTGACGCTGGCCGATGCGGAATCGATGCGCCGCACCCGGCCCGACGAATACGTCCGCCGGTCGATGGCGGCCATGGCGGCGCATGTCGAGGCGATGCTCGCGCTCAAGCGCCGCGGCGCGGTGGTCTTCGACTACGGCAACAACATCCGCGCGCAGGCCGAGGCTGCCGGCGTCGCGAACGCGTTCGAGATCCCGGGGTTCGTCCCCGAGTACATCCGGCCGTTGTTCTGCGAAGGCAAAGGGCCGTTCCGCTGGGCCGCTCTCTCCGGCGATCCCGAGGACATCCGGGCCACCGATCGGCTGGCGCTCGAGATGTTCGCGTCCGATGCGGCGCTCTGCCGCTGGATCAGGATGGCGGGCGAGCGGGTCGCGTTCCAGGGACTGCCAGCCCGCATTTTCTGGCTCGGCTACGGAGAGCGCGCGCGATTCGGTCTGGCCCTGAACGATCTCGTGCGCCGCGGCGCCGTCAAGGCGCCGATCGTTATCGGTCGCGATCATCTCGATGCCGGGTCGGTCGCGTCGCCCAACCGTGAGACCGAAGGCATGCGCGACGGCAGCGACGCAATCGCCGACTGGCCTATTCTCAACGCTCTCCTCAACACATCGTCCGGCGCGAGCTGGGTGTCGGTTCACCATGGCGGCGGAGTCGGGATCGGATACTCTCTCCACGCCGGGATGGTGGTCGTGGCCGACGGGTCGCGCGAGGCGGACGAAAAGCTCGAACGTGTGCTGACTTCTGATCCTGGACTCGGAGTGGTCCGGCATGCCGACGCTGGGTATCCGGAGGCGATCCGGACCGCGGAGGCGCGCGGCGTGCGCATGCCGATGCTGCGAAAGGGGACGTCATGATGCCGGATCGTCCCGCGCTGGAACGGCGCGTGCTCTCGGCGATCGACGCGTCGCCGCGACGGATACCCGTGCTCCTGGGCGGCTGCGGCAGCGGCCGTTCATCTTTATTGCTCCGGCTGCGCGAGGCCATCGGCCGCACGTCGGCGCAGTACATCGACCTCGAGCGCGTGTCAACGACGCCCGAGCGGCTGCTGCGGGCGATCCGTGAATACTCGCCATTTCCGGCGCCGCCGCTGACGCCCGGCGCCGGCGCGCGGCAGGCGTTCGACGCCACGCTCGCGTTTTTCGACGGGGCGCACGCCCCCGGCGGCGAACCCGCCACGTTCCTGCTGGACGAGGCGCTCGAGCTGCGGACGTTCGAGAGCTTCCCCGGGTTGCGCAGCGTTCTTCGCGATCTCGTGGCCGCCCTCGCCGCCAGCCCGAACCGCTTCGTGCTCACCGCGCGCTACGTCGCCCGCGCGCACCGTCTTCTCCGCGACGCGCCACCCCAGTTCGAAGTCATCCACGTGCCGGCGCTCGCGCCGCAGGAGGTCGCGACGGCGCTTCCGTCGTCAGCCGCGGGGGCCTCGAGCGACCGCGACGAGACCGCGCTCGCGATTCACGCCCTCAGCGACGGCCGCCCGCTGTACGTCCGCGCCCTCAGCGACGCGACGGCGGCGATCGGCCTCCGCGGCATCGCCGACCCCGTCAGTGCGCTGTCGGCGATCATCGGCCCCGGCGGCCGGCTCGCGGACAGCTGCCGCTATTCGTACGAGCTGCGGCTCCACCGCGCGCGCGGTTACGGCGCGCTGAAGGCGATCCTCGAGGTCCTTGCGGAGGAAGAGCCGCTCACGCTGACCGAGATCGCCCATCGGCTGCGCCGCACGCCGGGATCAACCAAGGACTATCTGTCGTGGCTGGAGGACGTAGATCTGGTCGCTTCACGGCAGAAGCGCTACAGCTACACAGACCCGCTCCTGCGCCTGTGGGTGCGCCTGCACTGCCGGCCAGCGCCGCCGAGCGAAGACGACGTGGCCCGCGAGGTGCACCACTTTGCCCTGACGAGACTGCCGCAGGCACGGCCGGCCGATACGCCGCCGCAGCCAGAGCCTGCTATGGCGATGGCGGGCGTGCCGGATCACGGGTTGATCGAGATCGATTGACCGTTAGCGTTGCATCTGTGCCAGGGCCTCGAGAGCGCCTCTCGCGGCCTTCTGCTCGGCTGACTTCTTACTCCGGCCCGAACCGCGCGCGACGACCTCGCCCCCGATCAACACTTCGACGTCGAACGTCCGCCGGTGGGCCGGCCCCTGTTCGGCGGCCAGCCGGTATTCGGGAAGGCCCCGATCCTTCGACTGCAGCCATTCCTGCAACGCGGACTTGAAGTCCATCGTGAACGCAGAGTCCGTGCCGCGCGTCCTCGCTTCCTCGATGAGGCCGCTGAACTCCCGCTCGATGAACGTCCGCGCCGCCTGGATGCTGCCGTCCATATAGATCGCCGCGATGAGCGCCTCGTAGCTGTCGGACACGAGCGCCATCTTCTGGCGGCCGCCGCTTTTTTCTTCGCCGCGGCCGAGAATCAGGAAATCCCCCAGGCCGATCTTTTCCGCGAGGCGGCCGAGCGACGGAGCCGAGACGATCGACGCCTTGATCTTCGACTTCTCCCCTTCGTTGTGCTGCGGGAATTCGCGGAACAAAAGATCGGCGATGACGAATCCCAGCACGGCGTCGCCGAGGAACTCGAGCGATTCGTTGTCGAAGACGCCACCACTCGCATCCTCGTGGACGCGCGAGCGATGCGTTAGCGCGTGCTCGAGAAGTCCCGGATCACGGAATCGGTAGTCGATGCGATCCTCGAGAACGCGGAACTCGTCTCTGAGCGGGACGACCCGGTTCTCCGACATCTCCTGCCGGTGCGACTCGATCAGCCGCCGCGCTTCCGCCGCGTCATCCTCGTTCACGGACACCTTGAGCTCGTTCGGCCCGCTGATGGCGACCGGGAACACCGAACGGGTCAACCCGGACGACACCAGGACCGGGATCCCGTGCGCCTCGAGGAGCCCGCGAACAATGCTCGCCTCGATCTCGGAGTGCGTGCGAAAGATGACGACCGGATCAGCGCTCATAGACGATGCGACCTCCGACGATCGTCAGCACCGGCTTTGTCGTCAGGATCTCGCGTGGCGGGATCGAGAACAGGTTCTGTGACAGCACGACGAGGTCTGCCAGCTTGCCGGACGCGACGCTGCCCTTCTGTGTTTCGGCGAACTCTGCATAGGCGGATCCGAGCGTGTAGAACTCAATCGCCTGCTCGAGGCTGATGCGCTCTTCGGGAAACCAGCCGCCCGCCGGCGTGCCATCCGGAAACTGACGCGTGACGGCGGCGTAGAGACCGAGCATCGGATCGAGCGGTTCTACGTACCAATCGGTGCCGAACGCGATCCTGGCGCCGGCGTCCACGAACGACTTGAAATCATAGGCGATCGCCGAGCGCGCTCGTCCGATCCGCTTCTCGGCCCAGCGCATGTCGTCGATGCAGTGGCTCGGCTGGATCGACGCGATGACCCCGATCTTCTTGAAGCGGGCCTTGTCCGCGTCGCGGACGACCTGCGCGTGCTCGATCCGGGGCCGGCGATCGCGCGGCCCTCGTGAGGCGGCCAGCTTTTCCAGGATATCGAGCACCAGCGCATTCGCGCGGTCGCCAATCGCGTGAACCGCGAGCTGGAGCCCGGCGGCATCCGCGTCGAACATCGCCTTTTCGAGCGCGGCCGGTTCCTGAATGAGGAGCCCGCTCGTCGAGGGATCGTCGGCGTACGGCTCGAAGAACACCGCCGTGCCGGAGCCCATCGAGCCGTCGGCGAAGAGCTTGATGCCGCCCTGCTTGATCCAGTCGTCCGACGCGGAATCGGGCGAGGGCCCCTCATAGTTGCGGATGGAGTAGATTCGCGCCGTCAGCGCGCCCGCCGCTTTGAGCGCGCGATAGGCCCGCAGCTCCGCCGGGCTTGCCGTCATGTCCTGGACCGTCGTCACACCGAGCGACGCGGCATGTTTCAGCGCCGCGCGCGCACGCTCGCGGATCTCCTCGTCTGTCGGCGGCGGCACCGCGCGTAAGATGAGCCCCATGGCGTTGTCCTTGAAGACGCCCGCGGGCTCTCCCGCCGCGTCACGGACGATCGCGCCGCCATCCGGTGCGGCGGTGTCGCGGGCGACGCCCGCCAGGCGGATGGCGAGCGAGTTCGCGACCCCCATGTGTCCGTCGAGCCGCTGCACGAAGACCGGATGGTCCGGAACGGCAGCATCGATGAGCTGTCTCGTCGGCAGCGCCTTCGACGGCCATGCTTCGTGATCCCAGTAGCCGCCGAGGATCCAACGCCCCTTCGGCAGCCGCTTCGCGTGATCCGCCAGCCGCGCGGCAAAGTCCTGTTCGTTCTTCGCCGGCCTGAGATCGACGCCGACGATCTCTTCGGCGCCGTCGATGAAGTGTACGTGGGCGTCGTTGAATCCCGGCAGGACGAGCTTTCCGGCGAGATCGACGAGCCGCGTCTTCGGGCCGGCGAGCTTCTTGATGTCGGCCGTCGATCCGACCGCGGCAATGCGCTCGCCACAGATCACGACAGCCTCTGCACGCGGACGCGCGCGATCGACGGTGTGGATGTGGCCGTTGAGGAGGATGAGGTCGGGAACGCACTGGGCCAGGAGAGCCGACGGCCACAGGGCGAGGATCGCGGCCAGGAGGCTCTTCATACCACGCGCGATGCGGCGACCGGCTCGGCGACCCGAGCGGCGCCGACGTGTTCGATCTTCATCAGGATCATCGTCATGTCGTCGTGTTGGTCGGCCTCGCCTACAAAGGCTTCGACCTCCCGCAGGATCCGCTCGCGCAGCTCTGACGAATCGAGGTGGCCATGCTCCTCGACCAGCCGGCTGAGCCGCGCGTCGCCGAACAGGTCCGAGTCCAGGTTCATCGCTTCCGTCACGCCGTCGGTGTAGAGCACGAAGACATCGCCGGCTGCGATCGTCAGCGTGCGTTCTTCGAGCAGCTCGGTGAATTTCTCCTGCACGCCGTCAAGCCGGAGACCAAGGACCATCCCGCTCGGCGTGAGCACCTGCACGCCGTCGCTGCCCCCCGCGGGCAGATAGATCAACGGCGTATGGCCCGCGCGCGCGTAGGTCAGCGTTGCCGCGCCGAGATCGATGACCGCGTAGGTCATCGTGATGAAGCTGCGGCTATCGAGGTTGTCGGAGAGGATCCGGTTCACCTCGATGAGCAGATCCCTCGGCGATTGATAGATCTGACTGAGCGCGAGCACGAGCCCCTTCAGCTCCGCCATGTAGAGCGCCGCCGACGTTCCCTTACCGGAGACGTCGGCAATCAGCACGCCGACGCGCCCGTCGCCCAACGCCAGAAAATCGTAGTAGTCGCCCCCCACCTCTCTCGCAGGGACGCAGAGCGCCGTGACTTCGAGGCCCGGCACGAGCAGCGGTCCCGGCGGCAGGAGCGACATCTGAATCTGCCGCGCGATGCGCAGCTCCTCTTCGAGCCGCTTTTTCTCCGCTTCGGTCTGGAGCAGCTGCTCGATGCTACCGGTCATTTCGTTGAACGAACTGGCCAGCTCACCGAGCTGGTCCTGCGCGGTGATCTTCATCCGATGGGTGAAGTCCCCCTGCCGGACGCGCTCGGTGCCCATGAACAGCTCGTGCACCGACCCCGTGATCGACCGCGCCAGCGCGAAGCCCATGACGAGCGCGACGATCTGGATGATGAGAAACAACGCTGCAACGATGACGAGGACGAGCAGGATCACGTCGCCGAAGTTCTCGTTCCTGACCTTCGGGCCGGCGGACGACAGGCGTGAATAGAGATCGCGCAGCCGCACGTCCAGGCTGACGTGCGCGCGGTCCGCCATTCCGGTCTGCCAGTCGTAGTACTCGAGGACCATCACGTTGGCGCCGGCGGTAGCGGCCGCGGGCGCCTGCGGTTCGCGACGGAAGAAGGACGATGCCGCGCTGCGGAGCCGTCCCACGATCGGCCGGGCGACGTCCGTGCGCACCGTCACGTCGCCCGCCCGGATGCCCGTCTTGTCTTTCAGTCGCTCGACGACTTCCTGATCGACCGGAAGATCGACGATGACCGCGTAGCGGGCGCCGGGCCGCCTGCCGACGGGCACCGCGGCACGAATCAGGAGTTCGGGCTCGTCGGTCGCGTCTGGTGGAATGACGGCAAGCGTCCCGGCGAATTCACCGCGCGCGACGACCCAGGCGGGCACCACCGATGGAGGCGGTACGTGCCGCCATGGTCCGGCGGTGACCGACGCGACGCCCGACGCGGTGCTCTCGCTCGGCTGCACGGGTACGAGCGCAAGCGACAGTTCCGGATAGCGCTCCTGCACGTTCGCGCGGCGCCGGCCGAGAATCGCGCCCGCGTCCTGCACGCGTCCGCTTCGTTCGATCTCGACCGCGGAGGTCTCCGCCATCACGCGCACTTCATCCACGAAGTCGTCGTAGCCGTCCTTGAACAGATACGTCGTGATGTTCATGAACATCACGACGCCGCCGAATAGAAAGAACACGAGGATCAATCCGGCGGGGATTACGCCCATGAAGACGTACGAGATGATCAACTTGCGCCGGACGCGCCAGAGCAGCCGCCGGTTCGCGAGCCGCAGCAGCCGTACCGTGAAGATCCCGAGCGAAAGGAGAATGCCGAGCGTCGCGACCGCGGCGAGGACTTCGGTGAACGCGGGAAGCGTGACGAGGCTGCCCAGCAGCGCGAGCAGCAGTCGGATTGTCGTCGACGCGAGGAACAGCCGGCCTGGAAACGTGCCGAACAGAAGCGCACGCGGGCCCGATTGAGGCTCGGGACCCACGCGCGATCTGCGTCCGAACATTTGAAAATCGAATGATAACAGACTATCGTACAGGCCCGTGTCGTCACTGCGCGTGAGCGAGTCCATCCTCGATCTGGTAGGACGGACGCCGCTGCTCCGCCTCAAGCAAGTCGAACCTTCCGGCGGCGCGCAAATCTGGGCGAAGCTCGAGTACCTCAACCCCGGTGGCAGCGTGAAGGATCGCGCGGCACTCGGCATGGTGCTCGCCGCGGAACGCGACGGCCGTCTCACGCGCGAGTCGGTGATCATCGAGCCGACGGCCGGCAACACCGGCATCGGCCTCGCGCTCATCGGCAGCCAGCGCGGCTACCGTGTCGTCCTCGTCGTGCCTGACAATTTCAGCCGCGAGAAGCTGCTCGTGATGAGGGCGCTCGGCGGCGAGCTGGTGCTCACACCCGAAGATGATGGAATCCGCGGAGCGATCGCCAAAGCGCGGGAGCTGGCGGAGACCATCCCGCACGCGGTCGTACTGCAGCAATTCGAGAATCAGTCGAATCCGGCGTATCACCACGACGTCACCGGTCCGGAGATCTGGGAACAGATGGACGGCCGCGTGGATGCGATCGTCATCGGCGCCGGCACGGGCGGCACCTTCACCGGTGTCGTGCGGTATTTTCGCGAGCGCGGATCGCGGGCGCTCGCCGTGCTCGTCGAGCCGCAGGGATCGATCTGGTCCGGCGCGCAGCGGGGCCCGCATCGCGTCGAAGGTATCGGCGGTTCGTTCTGGCCCGGCACCCTGGACCGTTCGCTCATCGACGAGATCGTCACCGTCCCCGACGATCCGGCGTTCGAGACGACCCGCGCGCTGGCGCGCGAGTGCGGCGTCCTGTCGGGCGGCTCGGGCGGTGCGGCGGTCTACGGCGCCATCCAGATCGCCAGGCGGCTCGGCGCCGGCGCACGCGTCGCGACGGTCATCCCAGACGGCGCGGAGCGGTACATCTCGAAGGGTGTGTTCGATGAGGACTAATGAAGCTCACTGACAAAGCGCGCTTTTCAACCGTGTGCATCCATGCCGGCCAGACGCCGGACCCTTCGACCGGCGCGATCATCACGCCGATCTTCCAGACCGCCACCTACGTGCAGGATGCGCTCGGGCAGCACAAGGGATTCGAGTACGGCCGCACGCAGAACCCGACGCGGGCGGCGGTCGAGGCAAACATCGCCGCGCTCGAAGGAGGCCGCGGCGCCTATGCGTATGCCTCCGGCATGTCGGCGATCAGCGCCATCGCCACCATGCTGAAGGCTGGCGACCACGTCGTGGTCACCGACAACACGTATGGCGGCACGTTCAGGTTCTTCGACAAGATCCTTACTCGCTACGCGCTGACGTTCAGCTATGTCGACACCTCGCGGCCGGAGCTCGTCGAGCAGGCGATGACGCCGAAGACGCGCATGCTTTTCGTCGAGACCCCGACCAATCCGGTCATGCGGATTGCCGATCTCGCGCGCATGGCGGCGATCGCCCACAAGGCCGGGGCGAAGCTGGTCGTCGACAACACGTTTGCGAGCCCGTACAACCAGCGGCCGATCGAATCCGGCGCCGATCTGGTCGTCCACAGCACGACCAAGTACCTGAACGGCCACAGCGACAGCGTCGGCGGCATCGTCATTGCGCAGAGCCAGGAGGATCTCGACTGGCTGAAGTTCGTGCAGAACGGGATGGGCGCGATCATCAGCCCGTTCGACGCGTGGCTGGTCCTGCGCGGCACCAAAACGCTGGCGGTCCGGATGGCGCAGCACAACGTCAACGGGCTGGCGCTGGCGGAGTTTCTGGCGTCGCATCCGAAGGTGAAGCAGGTGCTCTACCCCGGGCTCAAGTCACATCCCCAGCATCAGCTCGCCGCAAAACAGATGCGGGGTTTCAGCGGCATGCTGACGTTCGACGTCGGTTCACTCGAGGCCGCGACCCACGTTCTGAACCGCGTTCGGCTGATGTCGCTGGCAGAGAGTCTTGGCGGCGTCGAAACGCTCATATCGCATCCAGCGACGATGACGCACGCGTCGGTGCCGCCGGAGCGCCGGGCGGCGATCGGGATCACGGACGGGATGGTCCGCATCTCGGCCGGCATCGAGGACATCGACGATCTCAAGGACGATCTCAAACAGGCGCTCGAGGGGCTGTGATCGACAACCTCATATCACTCGTTCAGAAGTTCTTCGAAACCATCTACAACGTACCCGAGCTGGTCAGGCTGGGCGGCCTCATCGGGATCGTGGCGATCGTGTTCGCCGAGACCGGGTTGATGGTGGGCTTCTTCCTGCCGGGCGATTCGCTCCTGGTCACGGCCGGTCTCTTCGCGGCGAAGGGTGACCTGGACATCGTGTGGCTGAACGTCTTCGTGATCGCCGCTGCGATTATCGGGGATGCGACCGGCTACTACATCGGCCGACGCGCGGGGAAAGCGCTCTACAGCCGGCCCAATTCATTCCTGTTCCGGCGCGAACACCTGATTCGCACGCACGAGTTCTACGAGAAGCACGGCGGGAAGACGATCGTGATCGCGCGGTTCGTGCCGATCATCCGGACGTTCGCGCCGGTCGTTGCCGGCGCGGCGGAGATGACCTACCGCAGCTTCGCGACCTACAACATCGTCGGCGGGATCGGCTGGGTGCTCAGCATGACGCTGACCGGCTACTTCCTGGGCCGCGCGATCCCCAACCTCGAGGAACGTCTCCACATCGTCGTCGCGATCGTGATTTTTCTCTCGCTGCTGCCGGCCGTCATCGCCTGGCTGCGAGCGAGGTGGGGTCCTGAACCGACCTCCGACACCCGTGGCACCAGGCTTTAGCCTGGTCCAGTGGAATCCTTGATCCAATCCAGGTACGCCTCACTCCCCTCCACGATCGGCACGACGATGAACTCAGGCACGTCATACGGGTGCAGTTCGCGCAGGCGCGTCTGCAAGGCGGCTATGCGATCGCGCGTCGTTTTCATGATGACCTGGCGCTCGCTTTCCGTTTCGATTTCGTCCTTCCACCGATACGTCGACTGCATCGGCGGCAGCACGTTCAGGCACGCCACGAGCCGCTCCTCGACGAGCGTGCGCGCGAGGGCGTTCGCGTCAAGATTGAGCGGCAGTGTCGTCAGCACCAGCACATGTTCGACCGCGTCTCGAGGCATAAAGGGACCTTGTACTTCTGTCGAAACTAAGGTACAACGAGCGCGTTCCGCACACCGATGCCTGCCACTCGCAAGACAGACGAGCCGCCTGCTCCAACGCCCCGCCGCCGACACGTCCGTTCCGAACCATCGAAGACCGGCCGGGCGGCCAAGGCCCGCCGCGCGCTGCGCTGGGCGCTCGCCTTCCTGTCGATTATCGTCGCCGTCGAAGCGCTGGTTGGCGACAAGGGACTGATTGAAATGATACGGGCGCGGCGACAGGATGCCGAACTGTCAGCGTCGATTCACGGCCTTCGGTTCGAGAACGCCCGTCTGAGAGAAGCGGCGCGCCGGCTGAAGGAAGATCCGTCAGCCGTCGAAGAGCTCGCCCGCCGGGAGCTCGGTCTCATCCGGCCTGGCGAAGTACTCTTCGTGGTGAAAGACCGGACGCAGCCCTAGCCGCCCATTGCTGAATGCTGGATGTGGATTGTTGATTGATGCTTGAGCTGCTTGCGGCGCCTTGCGCAGGGTTGATATGATGCTATCTTCCCTGACGCGGGGTGGAGCAGTCCGGTAGCTCGTTGGGCTCATAACCCAAAGGTCGCGGGTTCAAATCCCGCCCCCGCAACCAATTGAACCGGCACGAGGAGGTCGCCCGTTTCTGGCGACCTTTTCGTTTGTTGGGCAGCAGTCAACATCGCGGCCAGATTCCCTCTCAGCTCGATCCGGAGTTGGCCCTTCTCCGGCATCAAGACAATCGAATCGATCAATCCGCGGAGCATCTCTGAGGCTTCCAGGCGCGTGTCCTCCCGCTGGAGCGCAGAGGCGAGTTCCTCGACTTTGCTGCGGTAGAGGTCGGCCATGCTCGGATGCAGAAGCGGCGGCGGTTCGTCCGCCACTTCAAGCTGCTTCAGCAGAGCGCCCTTCCGGTTCTGCAGGTCAGCCATCCGGTCCTTCAACTCGGAACCCTTCACGCCATCGATGATTGCTTCGATGACCTTCTGAATCTCGCGCTTGACGCGTTCCAGCTCGCGCTTGGCGCCGCTCAGGCCGGCCCGTTGCTCCATTCGGAGCCTGTTCATCTCCCTGGCGAACTCGCGGCAGAACTCCTCGAAGAAGTCCTT
>DATAEE010000033.1:0-3825 GCA_036258175.1 Vicinamibacterales bacterium | reverse complement strand
GGAGATCGCCACGCAGCTCACCGGTGTGCCGCCGAACGATCCCACGCTCGAGCCGTATTTCGCGCTCGCCGAAGAGCGGGACCTGCCCGTGCTCATTCACACGCTGGGAATCGGGCCGTATCTGCCCGGCTTCCGCTCCGCAATGGGCAATCCGTTGCTCCTGGAAGAGGTGCTGGTCCGCCATCCGAAGCTGCGGTTGTTTGTCGAGAACGCGGGGTATCCCTATCGGGACGAGATGATCGCGATGATGACCCAGTATCCGCAGCTCCACGGGGACGTGTCGACCATCAGCTGGGTGCTGCCGCGCGCGGCTTTCTACGACTACCTGCAGGCATTGGTTCGGGCGGGTCTGGGGAAGCGGGTGATGTTCGGATCGGATCAGATGCGCTGGCCGGAGAAGATCGGCGAAGCGATTGAAGCGATCGAGCAGGCGCCGTTCCTGACGGAGGAGCAGAAGCGAGACATTCTCTATCACAACGCCGTCCGCTTCCTGCGTCTCGAACGCCGCCCGCCGGCATCCGCGCGTCCACGGTCGCGAAGGCGATAGTTCGGACGCCGCAATTGTGCCGTCCCGATTTATATTTGGGACGTCTCTAATTTCGGCGACACCCGAGGCCGACGCTCCGAACGACGTTCGGCGGGTGGCCGGTGACTCGGCGGAGCACGTGGCAATTGCGAGTGTCCTCGGCCTAAGGAGTTGGTGAACTAGCGAGTTAGGCTGGCGCGCCCGACAGGATTCGTTACTTTGGCGCCGAATGGCGCAATGACCGAGAAACTGTCGGGGGCGACAACCGAACGAAGTGAGGTTGGCGCGCCCGACAGGATTCGAACCTGTGGCCTTCGGCTCCGGAGGCCGACGCTCTATCCAGCTGAGCTACGGGCGCGGAAACACCGATTCTATCGCAGAACAGTTGTTACCTATGTCTCCGGAATGAAGTGTTACCCATGTGTCCGGAATGCGGGAAGGCCGCCTTCGCGGCTACGTGGCTAGCGAAGAAGCGAACGAGCGCAGCGAGTGAGCCACGCGAGCGGAGCGGGGATCGCAGGGGTCCCCGCGAGCGAGCGTGCTGGGGGGTCCGGCGGGGCGAAGCCCCCCGGATGAAAATGGCGCGCCCGGAGGGATTTGAACCCCCGACCTACGGGTTCGAAGCCCGGCGCTCTATCCAGCTGAGCTACGGGCGCGCGAAAGGAAATCCTATCAGACGGCCCGCGAGCTCAAGGTAACGGATTCCGTGCGAAGCACAGATCGCGCACGATGCGCCCACCGATGAGGTGTTCCTGAATAATGCGTTCGGCGTTGTCCGGCGTCACGTTGCGATACCACGCGCCCTCGGGATACACGACACAGATCGGCCCGTCGGTGCAGATCCGCAGGCAGTCGCACTTGGTGCGGTAGCACGGGCCTTCCTCGCCCGTGATGTCCAGCTGCTTCATCCTTTTCTTAAGGTAGGACCAGGTTTCGGCCCCCTCGTCGGGATCCACGCAGTCCGGTCCGATGCAGATGAAAAGATGCCGTCTCAGACGGCCGACGCCAAACTCGCGCGCCGAGGTCTCGGGACGATCCTTTTTCTTCTTGGACACGCTCTGTGATCCTACATCAGCCACGCGAAGGCTGATGGCACCTGCGTTGCTCGCTTCGGTCCGCAAGGAGGCACACGAGATGGCCCAGCCACGTGACAACGACCCGATGCAGCGCGACAGCCCCGCACGGGACTCCGAGCTCGACCGCGACGATTCGATCGGCCGCGGCGACGAGCAGACCAGCGGCCTCGCGGACGACGAGGAGGATGAAGCGTTCGAGGACGAGGACGACGACGAAGACGACGACGCGGATCTCGAAGACGAGACCGACGACACAGCCTAGCGACGCGAGTATTTCCGTACGACCGCGGTGAGATCCGCCGGCTTCGACGTTCGCAGCCGCGCCCACAGGTCGCCGACCTCTGCAAACCGGGCCGGCGCGGTGCGAATGGTGAAGTTGGTCGGATCCACCCCGGCATCCACTTCTTCCCAGGTCAGCGGCGTGGAGACGCCCGCGAAATCGCTCGCGCGGGCGCTGTAGGCCGTGGCGAGCGTTTTCCCCAGAATGTTCTGCAGATAGTCGACGTACACCGTTCCGCGCGGCCGTCTGCGCACCATTCGCTCGACCGTCGCCGCTTTCGGGTGCTTCGTCGCGACCACCGTGGCGATAATCTGACAGAGGAGCTGTCCCGACTCGTACGTCGTCTTCGGCGGCAGCGGGATGTAGATGTGCAGACCGCGTGACCCCGACGTCTTCGGCACGCCCGGCACGCCGAGCGCGCGCAGCTCGTCCCGGACCCAGCGAGCCACGTCGAGCACCGTTTTGAACGTCGCCCCTTCACCCGGGTCCAGATCGATCGCGACGTGATCGGCGAAGAGCGGCGATTGCACGCGCGAGAACCACGGATCCTGCGAGATCGAGGCGATCTGCGTCATGTACAACAGCGTCGTCAGAGATCCGCCGACGAACCGGCTCGAGCCAGGCTCGGCAACCGGATCCAGCCCCTCCGGCAGTACTTCCATCCGGAC
Organism: Vicinamibacterales bacterium; assembly: GCA_036258175.1. Taxonomy (GTDB): domain Bacteria; phylum Acidobacteriota; class Vicinamibacteria; order Vicinamibacterales; family 2-12-FULL-66-21; genus DATAEE01. The sequence goes on along the minus strand of DATAEE010000033.1, from coordinate 1,275 downwards.
GCCAGGCGGAGGCTGCTCCTGGACCCTCCGATGCTGGTAGAACGCCTGCTCGGTAATGCCGTTGGGAAACCGCTTCATGACGAGCGGCCGATCCTCGACGGCCGGGAGCAGGTACCGTGAGACCAGCGCGTAATAGCGGAGAAGCTCGCCCTTGGTGATCTTCAGCTTCGGCCAGAACACCTTGGCCGGGTTGGTGATTTTGATCGAGTCGCCGTTGGGAAGCGTGATGGCGCCGTCGCGACGGGCGTCTTCGAGGGCTTGCAGCTGATCCACTACCTTCCGCTCAGCTGGCCCGAGCAGCTCGCCATCATTCTTTGATGCGCGTGGGGCCCCACCCCCACGCGCTCGTGCTCGCGGGTCCGGGCCTTCGGCCCGGACTTCCCTCCGGCCGCTCGCACGGGCCGCGGGCGCCTCTGCGACAACTTCACTTGCGTTCTTATCGTCCCTCAGCCCGAGATACACGGGATGTCGCAGATATTTCTCATCCGTCCACTCGGTGAACCGCACTTCGGCGATGAGCTCGGGACGGACCCAGTGCGCGCGTTCGTTGGTCGGGACGCGCGAGGCGAATGGCGAATTCGGCGTCGATCGCTCCGCGAGCAGCTTCGCCACGCGCGCGAGCTCTTTCTCGTCGAAGCCGGTCCCCACGTGGCCGACATACGTAAGCTTGCCATCATCCGTTGATGCACGTGGGGCCCCACCCCCACGTGCTCGCGCTCGCGGGTCCGGACCTGCGGTCCGGACTTCCCTCCGGCCGCTCGCGCGGGCCGCAGGCGCTTGTGTCTCGACGACGCCGAGCAGCAGCGCGCCGAAATGCGAGCGCGTGTTGCGTGGTTCGGTCCAGCCTCCGACGACGAACTCCTGGCGGCGGACGTTCTTGAGCTTGCGCCACGAGGGGGAGCGGCGGCCGCTGTGGTACGGCGAGCGCATTTCTTTCGCGATCAGCCCTTCCCAGCCTTCGGCGTGCGCGCGCCGGTCGAGGTCGCGGCCGTCGCCGCGCGCGACCTCGCTGATCCGGAAGGGACCGTCGGCGCGCGCCAGCTTGCCGAGCCGCGTCTCGAGGCGCGCGCGCCGCTCGGTCCACGGCCGAGGCCGGAGATCTTCGTCGCTGTCGCGCAGCAGATCGAATGCGATGTACGCGACCGGCTGCTCGTCTTCCATCCGCCGGATGTCTTTCGCCCCCGTCAGGTGCATGCGCCCCTGCAGGCGCTGGAACCCGAGCGGCTTGCCTGCCTTATCGAGGGCGACGATCTCGCCGTCAATGATGAGTCGTCC
>DATAEE010000032.1:0-5976 GCA_036258175.1 Vicinamibacterales bacterium | reverse complement strand
CACCGAGCAGCGGCAGCGTGACCATGCCGTCCGGCCTCACGGTCACATCACCCGTCATGTCCTGATCGCGCCAGAACACCACTCCTAAAACGTCCTCCGGGCCGATGACATAGTCGGCCGGCAGCGATGGTGCGGCGGCCGCGGTGGGAGCCGGCGTAGCGCCATTGGCGCCCGACGGCTGCGCCTGCGCGCCGGCGACCCCGGCCAGGCCGAAAACGCACCACCCCACCACGAGAGCCCGAGCACCGATAGCGAAGAACTTGGACATATGCACCCGCCTGCCACTCATCACGAGAAAAAATCGAATCTCCGCTTGCGAGTAAACGCATTGAACTGCGGCGCCGAACCATCCCCCTGGCCCGGACGCGAAGAAAACTCTGACGCCCGTCCCGAGACCGCTACCTCCGCCGCGACCGGCATGGTCGGCTGATAGCCGTTGCCATTCGACGCGGCCGGCTGCTGGATATCGAAATCGGCGCACACATCACGAACGATCTCGCTCGTAACCGGCCTGACCTGCGCGGCAAACCCGCCGATCAGCGAGTTGTCGGCGATGACATTGATCGTCCGCGGCAGCCCGCGCGAGAACTCGTAAATCTCGATGACCGCCTTCTGCGTGAACACCTCAGCTGCATTCCCGCCCGCGATCCGCAGCCGCCCGGCGATGTACGACGCGGTGTTCCGCAGGTCGAACGGCCCGAGCGCGCAGCGCAGCGACACGCGCTGCTTGAGCTGACGCAGCGTCGGATCGTTCAGACGCTCGGCGAGCTCCGGCTGCCCGGACAATACGACGTTGAGCAGCTTCGCCGTCGGCGTCTCCAGGTTGCCCAGCAGACGTACCTCTTCGAGCAAGTGATAGGGCGCGCTCTGCGCTTCGTCCAGAATGATTGACGTGCATCGGCCGATCTTGGACCGTTCGATAAGCTCACGGCGCAGCTCGAACAGGAACTGTGTCTTCGATTCGGCCGCGCTCGCACTCAACTGAAAGCTCTGCGCGAGGTGCTGATAAAACTCGGTGCGCGTCAGCGTTGGATTGCTGATGAGCACCGTCTGATGTGGTGTCCCCGCAAGTTCCGCGAACATCGCCTGTAAGAGCGTCGTTTTTCCCGCGCCGGCCTCGCCCAGCAACAACGTCAGACCGCGCGGCGTGGTCAGACCGAACCGCAGGTTGGCGAGCGCCTCCTTCTGCCGCGGCGTGACGTACAGAAACCGCGGGTTCGGAGTGAGGTCGAACGGACGTTCAGCGAGTCCGTAAAAAGATTCGTACATAAGCGGCCGGGAGCGCTACTGCCGGTATTCCTTGAATGGCAGCTGGCAATCGTGTTTCCTGAGGAAGTTCAGAAAACGCTTGTAATCGCCTGCCTCGAGATTGAAGAGCCGGGCGACGATCTTGTAGTTCCCGCGCGCCTCCTCGAGGCCTTTGCGAACGACCTCGCGCACGTTCTGCTTCGTAATCTCGCGCTGCATGTATAACGGATAGACCGCGACCCAGAAGGATTGCCGCTCCGCTATCAGTTTCTTGTACAGATCGTCGGCGACCGTCCGCCGGCGCTCCTTGCGGGGCGCATGGTGGATCGCCTGGAAATGCAGGATTTCGTGCGGCAGATCCTGCGGCGTGATGTCGACCGACCGCCCGGTGACGGTCAGCCGCTCGATGACGTTCTCGAGCTCGCGGACATTGCCCGGCCAGGAATACGCCGTCAACATGTTCAGGGCTTCCGGCGAGATCGTCTTCACGATCGAACCGTGTCGAGCGTTCCCGTTCGCCCCCTGTCCATTGCCGTTCGCACCGATCGACCCGTTGCCGTTGTTACCGTTCTGATTGCCGTACACGGTCATGAAGTGCTGAACGAGCGCCGGGATGTCTTCGCGCCGCTCGCGCAGGGCCGGCACACGAAAATGGATGACGTTCAGGCGGTAGAACAGGTCCTCGCGGAACGTGCCCGCGGCAATCATTTCCTGCAGGTTCCGGTTGGTCGCGGCGACGACCCGGACATCGACGCGTCCGTCGTGATGCCCGCCACCGACCTTCTGCAGTTCGCCTGTCTCGAGGAATCGCAGGAGCAGACCCTGCATCCGCAGCGTCATCTCCCCGATCTCGTCCAGGAAAATCGTCCCGCGGTCGGCCAGTTCCAGCTTGCCGGGCTTGTCCCGGAACGCACCGGTGAAGCTGCCCTTGACGTGCCCGAACAGCTCGGATTCGAGCAGGGTCTCCGGAAGCCCGGCACAGTTCACGGCCACGAAGGGTTTGTCTGCCCTCCGACTGCCCGTATGAATCGATCGGGCGACCAGCTCCTTGCCGACGCCCGTCTCCCCGACTACCAATACCTTCGCGTCAGTGGCAGAGATGCGATCGATCTCCTCGTGCACAAGGCGCATCGCCGCGCTCACGCCGATTAGCTGGCCGTCAAGATGTCTCTTCATATAAGGATGCACACCCCTCCGGGTCGCTGGACCGGACTTTCACGTCCGCCAGTCCGAACCGCAGCTCACTGAAAGCTGTCGTAGTCGGTGCGACCGCATTGTGCAAGCGGACCGCCAAGCACCTTACATTCCTGTTCAGAGGCCTTAAGTCTGCTTAGTCGCGGAACTTCTCCCGTTACGGCGCCTCTCGGAATAGCCGAATCGGGGCGACTAGTCGGTTCGCAGTCCTTAAGCTGCAGGACTAAAGTCAACCTAATGAAGACCTTTTGTTGAGTATCCCGGAGGAAGACGCCGGCGGAAACGCTCTCTACCGAGAGACTTAGCGTTACAATCCTGAAAGGTACGACATGGTACGAAACAGTTCCCACGACCGAATCAGGCTTCTTTAAGCTCGATTAGAAATTGGCCCTGAAGCTGCACGCCAGCTACCGCTCTCGGAAAGCATCGGAGAATTGTGACTGAGCGCGTCCTTATAGTTGATGACGACGCGGAGTGGTTGTCTGCCGCTGTCGAAAGTTTCAGCCAGGCCGGCTACTTAGCCGAAGGCGCGGCAACTTTTCCGGCTGCGAGACAGCTCCTGGAGTCGTTCGGGCCGGACTTGCTCGTCACGGACATCCGCCTCCACGAATACAACGGCCTCTACTTGCTCGTGCGCGCGCCGGGCAATCACCCGAAGCCAGCGTGCCTGGTGGTGAGCGGGTTCGAGGATCCAGTACTGATCCGGGATGCGCGGCTGCACGGCGCCCATGACTTTCTGGTCAAGCCGGTCGGCATCGAAACGCTGCTGGCCAAAGCGAAAGAGGCGCTCGCGGCCCGGGACAAGCGTCGATGGCCTCGGAAGCAACTCGCTGGCAGCATCCCTGCGACGATTGACGGACGGCCGGTTCGGGTCCTGGACGTGAGCTACGGGGGGATGCGGCTGGAGGTACCGTTCGCCGTGGCCGCCGGCGCACCACTAGAAATAAAGATAGCGTCGATGGCGACGGCGATTCCCGCTGACACCGTTTGGGGAACGACCGCCACACCGGCAGGCGTCCAGCAATGTGGTGCGGCCATCCGGGCCAGCGATCAACAACTCGCCGTCGCGTGGCGACACATTGTCGATGCCCTCGCCAATCCCTCAGCGGAGGTACGACAGCAGTAGTCGCTGACCCCCCAGTTCGATTCGCAATCCCCGTAGAAGAAGATCGCTGCGGCAGGATATTTTTGTACTTTTTACCGTAGTGGAACTTGACGTACGAGCGATCGCGCGAGAGAATTGCGGATTGCGGAAGCGATTCGCATGCATCTCCGAGGAATCGTTCTTGCACGCCGCTGCACCGTTCCAACCGAGTCTGAGCGATGCGTTTCTGGTTGATCGCCGTCGGTCTATTTGCCTCCGGAGCCCTCCTCGTGATCGCCGGCTGGATTCTCCGCCGGCTTAACAGGCCCGAGATCGAACCAGTGACGAAGCAGTGGCTCGCGGAAGCCGCGAGCCGCGAGGATCACGTGTGTTGAGTCCATCCCGCGCCCTCGGCGACAAACTTCGAGCGGCCCGCGAAGCCCGCGGCGTCAGTCTCGAGGCGATCGCACAAAGTACTAAGATCGGCGCTCCCCTTCTCGCCTCACTGGAACGCGGCGACTGTTCCCGGTGGCCGAGCGGGGTCTACAGCCGAGCGTACGCTCGGACCTTCGCGACGGCGGTCGGCCTCGACCCGAAGGCCATCGCTGACGAGTTCTGCGACTGCTTCCCCAGCATCGCTTGGCCGGAAGGGCCGCCCGGGCAGGCTGAATCTGCCAACCTCGGCCCGTCGCATCCCGCCATCGAGAGCCGGCAAAGCCCCCTCGACCTGACGCAATACGACCTTCCGGACGAACCCCTGCGGCTCACGCTCGATCCGATGCCGAATCCGCGCTGGGGCGTGCTGAAGTCCCGTTTGACCATGCGGCTGGCCGAGTGTGCGGCGGGAGTGCTGGTCGCGGCTGTGGTCAGCCTGTTCGGCGTCGACTTCTGGATGGCACTGTCGGCGGCGAGCCTCACGGTTCAGGCGCGCCATTTGCCGTAAGGTCTACGATCGCAACCGAACGGTCGCACCCGCCATGACTGTCCGTGGCGTTCCGACGATATCGACCGGTGTTGCCTGCACGGCATATTGCCGATCGAACGCATTCTCAATCGTCAGAAAGAGCTCGACCCGGCCAACCTCGCGCGCAATACGCGCGTCGGCGACGCCGAACGGCGCCAGCCGTAGCTGATTTAGGTCATCGTCGAAGCGCTCTCCCTCGAAACGCGCGAGCAGATCAACGTCGAGCCGCCACGGGGCACGCCAGGACGCCTGGACGGAGCCCCGATATGGAGGCACCTGCGGCAGTCGGAGACCGACCAGCGATGGATCGGCTGGAAACTCCCGGACGGTCGCTTCGGCGAAAAACCAGGCTGAACGGAGACTCCACCTGCTGGAGCGCCACTCCGCGTCGAATTCCGCGCCGGCCACCCGGGCCAATCCCAGATTGCGGCGCTGGCGCGTGATCAAGGCAGGCGTCGAGGTCACCGTGACGTTCGAGATCGGCTCGTCGAGCCGCGACCAGAAGCCGGTCGCCTGCCAGGTGAGGCGTCCCGTCGCTCCGCTCGCGCCGGCCTCGAAGCCGCCAAGACGTTCGGCGGTCAGAGCGTCGTTCGCTTCGGTCAACACGTTGCCGACGCGAAAAGGCCGGTAGAGCTCGTTCAGGCTCGGAGCACGGAAGCCCCCGTACGCCGCTGCCCGGAGGATGTACCCCCGCCCAACGCGTCCGACGACCGCGGCGCGAGGCGTCACGGACGACTCCGTGCGACTGACGAGCGGCGTATCGATCTGCTGACCGGTCGCAAGGACGGTCTCCATGCGCGACGCATCGTAGTTCCGCCACCTGTCGGCGCGAAGACTCAGCGTGACATCCAGGCGATCGCCAACCCGCCAGCCGTCCTGGGCGAATACGCCGCCCACGAGTTGGTTTGCCTCGATCAGGCGGTCGCGTGTGCGCACGCCGTTGACGAACACGTCCTCGTCGTCGGTCGCACCGACGCCACGAAGGTCGGCGCCGAGGGTCAGCAGGTGCCTGCTCCAGGCGCGTGACCATTGTGCGCCGCCGCCACCTTCAAGCGAAGGCACGCGTTGGCCTAGCGTCAAGGATTCCGACGCCCGATTTGGCGCGATGGCGGTGAACGTGCTCCGAAAGCGTTGCGCTCGTGCGAAGCCGTCCGCCTGGAACGTCCCCCCGTTCAGATCGGCGCGAATGCCGCCAGTCAACAGCGCTTCGCGCGTATCGTTGTCCTGAAGCGGCGTGCCGTTCTGCCGTTTATCGAAAAAGACTCGGCCCGTGTTCGAAAGGGTCGCGCCGCCGACGACGCGCTCGAGGCGCCAATTCCCCGTCGCGTGGCGAGCGCGCACTTCCTCGTCGACTGGGCCACGGGCTTCGGGCGCAACCTGGATGTACCCGCCGGTGCGAAACAGACGACCGCCGCCCGACACCCTCCAGCCGTTATTGGTTTGACGGCCGCCGTATCCCTCGACCTCAAAGGAGTCCAGCGACCCG
>DATAEE010000031.1:0-2640 GCA_036258175.1 Vicinamibacterales bacterium | reverse complement strand
CAACAGCTGTGGGAACGCTACGGCTCCGACCCAGCCGAGCATCAGACCGATGGCAGCCGAGAGCCACTTCGGCGCCTGCACCCACAACAGCTTGAAGAGGATCGCGACGAGCGCACCGCTCCAGACGATCGCGAGGACCGGGATCGCCCAACCTTTCGACATGACGATCAAGCCGAACGGCGCGTAGCTGCCGGCGATCAGCAGGTAGACGCCCGCGTGGTCGAGCCGTGCGAGCCAGGCGCGCGCCCGCGGGCGCCATGTTGGTCGGTGGTAGACGGCGCTCGCGCCGAAACACACGGCGACGCAGCCCGCGAAGATCGCGGCGGCCAGCTGGGCTCTTCCTGGGTCGGCCGTAACGACCATGGCCGCGCCGGTTCCCGCAGCGAGGTAGAAGCCGATCTCGTGAAAGACGCCGCGGAGTCTTGGCTTGACCAGCCCTCGCGCTGCTTCCACGCCTCCCATCGTACGGTATGAAGCGGGCGTCTGGGCGTCTCCCGGGCCTCCCGGACACGGCCCCCAGACTCCCTGTTCTAATGCCTGTGGCAATCGAAGAAGGAGACCGAAGTGGCTCTAGAAGACGAAATCGACGAGATCTTTCGGCGCGAAGTGAAGTCTCTTCCCGCTTACGCGAAGGCGCAGGCTGCAAGCGGCTCTGGGATCGCGCCGCCGGTTGAGGAGATGAATGAACTGCTCATGGGCCTCGTAGTCGCCTCGCAGCGCTCGTTTCACCTGCTCGCCACGCGCCTTCAGAGCATCGCGAACGCGTAGACCCGCACCCGTCGCGCTACGCGGACCGCATTTGGCTCTGTACGCGCCGCGCGCGGCTCGGGGTGCGGGTGGTGCGGGTGGGGCCGTTACGCGCCACGGCGGCGACCGTAGCGCGCCGGCCGCCCGACTTTCGCGGCCAAGCCGATAAGCCATAAGCAGATGGAGAGCGCAAGGCACCTGCAGCAATCAGCCCCCATGGACGGGCCATTGAACGAGGCCAGGTGCTGCGCCCCACCGACGTAGCCTGGCGTCTGAACGTGCACCGCAACACTGTCTACCGCTGGATCGAGAGCGGCCACCTACCGGCCTTTCAGCTCGGCGGGGGAGCGCCGCGCATCCGCGTAGCCAGTCCGCGCACCCGTTTCTTCATATCTGCCTTCTGCTGAGGGGAAAGTCGACGCCAGTATCTGAAAGCCATCAAGGCGAGCCAGAGCGGCCACCGGCGGAGCACACGCGGCAAAAACATCCAGATCACGGCATCAATCGGTCGCGCCGAAATGAGCTCGGCTGTTGCCGGCGGTGGTGGCCGAGAGAAAACAGGCCGAGCGGGAGGAACAACAGTGGCAAGAAGAGGACATGGCCACCGCTCACCACGAACACGATCAGGGCAATTGCAAGGCAAATCGCAAGCACACGCATGTAACAGACCCCCTCTAACAGTGTCTTTTCGGGCCAGCGCGGCGCGGCCCCCCAGTGAGAGGAGGCCGGTACGCACGTGTTAGTCCCTACTTCGTTTTGCTTTCCTCGACCTCGCCGCGCCAGGCGCCGCTTTCCTCGTCCCGGTTTTCGATGAGCTGCTTGAACCGCTCCAGGTCGCCGTGGACCTGCTTCTTGACGACTCCAAGGAGATCGCCGGCGACGTTCTCTGCGGTTGAATCACCTTCGACGTCCATCTGGACGTTGACCCGGGTCTGAGCGTCGCCCATCGGCTCGAAGGTGACTACACCGTCGTTCTTGACCTCGCCCTCGATCGTCTTCCAGGCAACCTTCTCGTCCGGCTGCTGCTCGGTGATCTCGGTCGTCCACTGACGACTCTCGCCGCGGATCTCCGCGACCCACTGGAGGTGTGTGTCGTCGAGCTGCTGCACCGACTGAATGCCGTTCATGAACTTCGGGAAGTCCTCGAACTGCGTCCACTGGTTGTAGGCCTGCTGCACAGGGACCTGAACCTCGATCGTGTCTTCGATCTTCGGCATGAACTCTCCTCACGGGTTGATGAACATGCTGTGCCGGGGCGGCGCCCCGGCACAGCACGGAGTTGCGAGCGGCTAGTTGCCGTTCCGGTTGAGCGGATCTTCGCCGCCGGTGTACTTGGAGCCGGACTTGGCCAGCCCGCGGCTGACGATGTAGCCGATCGCTACTGCGGCGACGAGCGTCCAGCCGCGGACGTCGTTGAGCGAATCGGACACGGCCGTGGCGATCAGGATCGCCCCGATGACCCCGACCATCGCGAAGAACTCGGTCGTCTTGAAAGCCTGCTTCGTCTCGTCCTGCGTCCGACGAGCCTCGCTGGACGACGCATGCATACGCCGCCGTTCAACGGCTTCGGTTGCTGCCATGTGGTGCCTCCCTCGTGAATCGATTACGGCGGAGGACTCAGACCCCATCCCCTCGCTACCACCGTGACCCGATACAGGCAGAACCCTTGCAAGCCCTCCCACCAGATCCGTGTAGTCAGACCGTTCTGTCCACTTGACGCAAGCCTAAACCCTCAGCTGCACCGATCGCTGTTTTCTGTTCACAAAAACAGACAGTTCTGTCCGGTGCTAGCCTCCAGCTGATGGTCGCAACTACCGCCACTGGTCCGGTGTCTGGGCAGGGTGCTCGCGAACGCATCCTCGGCACCGCCTACGAACTCTTTTCCCATCGCGG
>DATAEE010000030.1:0-12578 GCA_036258175.1 Vicinamibacterales bacterium | reverse complement strand
ACGCGCGCGTCCGACGGATTCTTGCCGGCCTGCTTCGCGACCGCAGCCAGGGTCATGCCCAGCTGGTAGTCGCGGTACCTGGAGAGATCCTGGGCGCAGATGACGGGCGTGGAGAAGACGATAGCGGCGACACACAGGGCGGAAACGCGCACGCCAGTCATGTAGGCCTCCTTGCGTTACGGCAACGTTGCCGGACGAGGATGGGAGCGGCCGTGGCCGCCCCCATCCCGAGGAAGAACGTGCGCGTCAGGCGGTCACGCGAGCGGCGATCTGATGGAACGTCGAGTTGGCGACGTCGTACGTGTGAACCTGCGGGGTCCCGTCGATCACGTGATCCATCGCCTTGAGCACGCCAGAGTAGGACACACGCGCGTAGGTGTCTGCGTTTTCCTTCAGATCCCACAGACTGATGCCGATGGCTTCCTTGCCGCCGTCGGTGACGAGCGTAATCTCATCCTGGAAGCCTTTCTGCTTCCGAAGGACGGGGATGATGTCCGTCTCGAACGCCTTGGTGAACTCTGCTGCGCGACCGGGCTTCAGTTGGAATGACACACTGCGGGCAAACATGGGAACCTCCTCGGTTACCTGGCTAAGAAGGGCAGACCAGACGACCTGTCTTAGGTCAGGCAATCTGAAGAGTGAGGATGGGTCCGCAATCTCGTTAACCATTATCTGTTAATATGTGTCGCAGGTCAAGTAGAATAGTTAAGCAAAGTAAGTTAACCACCCCGATGGGGGAGGGAGACTCGTGGAGCTTCCGTTGCTCATCAAGCACCGGCTCATAGAACTGCGGCGGGGTCAGAAAGAGCTGGCTGCGGCCGCCCAAGTGACAGAGTCCTACATTTCCCAGCTGCTGAAGGGGAGACGCGTGCCTCCGGCATCCGGGCGGACGGACATCTATGACAAGATCGAGCGGTTCCTCAAGCTGCCGATCGGGACGCTCTCACAGATGGCGGATGTGCAACGTACCGAAGCGCTGAAGAAGAAGCTGGCAGACCCGCCCGGCCCGCTGTTCAAAGACGTGCGCGGGTTGATTCTCCGCAAGTGCGAACCGCGCTCGGAAAAGGCCGTCCGCGCGATCTTCGAGAAGGAGCCTTTCGGTGCCCTCGAGCGGCTCGTGACCCAGAAGCTGCTGGACGTGGCCCAGCGTGTGGCCCGACAGGAATTGAAGGATGAGAACTGGCTGCGCCTGGTCGCTCGACAGACGGGCCGCAGTTACAGGCAGGTTCGGGTCGAGGTGCTCGATTTCCTCGAAACGGACGTGTTCAACCTCTCGATCGAGAACTGCCAGACGTTCCTCGAGCCGCTGCTTGAATCGTGGCATATCGATCTCGCGACGTTCGGATTGGAGGTAGTCTTGAACCGCCGACTGGTTCCCGAGCACCGGAAGCGATTCGAGTTCGTGGAACGCGAACACCCGTTTCCGGAAGAGCCCGGGCTTCGGGCGTTCCTCGGGGACCGCTCGCTCAGCGGCGACGCGACGGCGGAGGAGATCGGCTTCCTCAGGACGCTGCGGTTCACGCGAGCGCGCCCGACGGCCCTCTACTACTACCGCGAGCTGCAAAGCCTGCGGGACCCGCTTCATTTTGCCGCGGAGCGTGGATGAGTGGATACTGTGACGTCCATTGTTCAGAAGTGCACAGTTGTCCTCGTGGCGGCGCTGCTAGCATGTCCGGACGCACGATAACCCCGGACCTTTTAATGAGGGCTGAATAGCGTGAGAGTACACCTCGTCAATCCGAGCCACCTGTCGTTCGGCGTCGGCGTGATCACGCCGCGGTGGCTGTACGTGATGGCCGCCGCCACGCCGGCGGAGTACGGCGATCCAATCCTCGCCGACGAGACGCTCGCCCCGCTCGACGTCGCCGCGATTTCGGCAGGCGACGTGGTTGGCGTCGGCATCCATTCGGGAAACGCGCTGCGGGGATACGAGGTCGGGACCGCGGCCCGGCGAGCCGGTGCGCAAGTCGTCTACGGCGGGATCCACGCGACGCTGTATCCCGAAGAGGCGCACGAGGCGGGCGGCGCCCACGCCGTGGTCAAGGGGGACGGCGAGGTCGTCTGGGCAGACGTGCTCGAGGACTGCGTTCGAGGTACGCCGCGCCGGGTCTACGAGGGGGGACGCGTCGAGTCCGGGTCGTTCCTGCCCGCGCGGTGGGACCTGCTGCCCCGCGACAGCTACATGTGGGCGTCGGTCCAGACCGTGCGTGGATGCCCCAAGCACTGCTCGTTCTGTTCGGTGTGGAAGACCGATGGACAGCGTCCGCGCCAGCGCGGCTCGGAACCGGTCGTCGAGGAGATCGTGGAGCTGCGCCGGCGGGGCTTCCGCTTCATCGCGCTGGCGGACGACAACTTCTACCCGGTCACGCTCGAGGATCTGCGGATGGCCTCGCGCCGCGCGGACCGGCAGCGGTTCGAGACGCTCACCGCGATCCGGCAGGAGCGCTTCGCGCTCATGGATCGCCTGTCGCGGCTGCCGGAGGACATGGTGTTCTTCACGCAGATCACGATGGAGGCGTCGGAGGATCCGGAGTTTCTCGAGGCCATGCGGCGCGCGCGCATCAGGGGGGCGCTCGTCGGCGTCGAGTCGGTCACGGCCGACGGGCTGAAGGACATCCTCAAGCCGTTCAACGCCGTCGGCGAGGAGCTCGTCGATCGGCTCCGCGCCTTCCGGCATCATGGCGTGCACGTCCTCGGGTCGTTCATTTTCGGCCTGCCCAGCGATCGCCCGGCCACGTTCGACACCACGGCCGCCCTCGCCGAGCGGGCGGGCGTGACCTTCGCGCAGTTCGTCATGCTGACACCGTTCCCTGGGACGCTCGACTTCGCGGCGTGGGAAAAAACGATGCAGGAAGATTCGACGAGGATCGCCGGCATTCCGCTGACCCGCCACTGGCTCATCCCGCAGGCGGACCGCCCCAAGGTTTACATCGAGCACCCCGTGATGTCGGCCGACGAGATTCGCCGCCGCACGCAGGCGGTCTGGGATCGCTTCTACAGCCTGCCGCGCATCTGGGAACGCTCGCGATGCGTGACGTCGCTGAAGGCGCGGCTGGCGTTCGTGCTGATTTCGAAGCTCTATCGGCAGATGTATGCGAACACGGGCATCGCGACCGACAGCGCGCGGGTGAATCGGGCGGCGCGCTGGGCGCGCTGGATCGCCCGGCCGTGCCGGCGCCTGTTCGCCGCGCCCCCCGCGCCCGAGCTGCGCGTGCCGGCGCCGTGACCGCCAGGGCCTGCAGCCTTTAAGACTTCCCGCGAGCGAGAACTTACGGTTTGAACCCCGCTTTGTTGGCGGGCCGGGCCTTTCTCGACGCCGCGCTGTTGGCGTCTGCTTCCTTCTTCAACCGCTCAACTTCGCGTTGAGGAGCCTCCCGGTCATCCAGTCAGACGGCTGCCGCACTGGCGGTTCGCGCGAGGCCCGTAGGCGACGCTCAGTACCTCGATCAGATCGGCGTCCGTCAAACCCAGAGTTCGGTCGCCACGTAGTTGACGACAATCCGGAACAACTGGTCATTGCAGGAGCTGAACATGACCTGGCGTACCGGATCGTCCTTGATCGTCGGGGCTTTGAAGGAGCGCCCCGGCCGCCATTCCAGGTCTTGAATGAGGGCCGGACGCTGATGGATGACCTTGGCGTCAGCGGGCGTGAGGTCGCTGAGGCCGGCCACCGACAGCAGAGGGCTTCCCATCTCGACGTCGCGATAGCGTGAGAGATCCTGCGCAAAGAGCGGATGCGCCGTCAGCAGGACGCCGAACACCGACATACAAGCGCGCGTGCGCGGATCATGGGGACGGCAATCCTGTGCTTCTTCATCTTGCTGTAGAGAGTCGCGCGCCTGAGCTTGTGGTCTGCGCTCTATTGAACAGTTCGCGCTCGGAGCGGAGGCGCGTGGGTTGTCCACTTGTAAACATTTCGTCTTGCCGGTACCTGTCATGATTCGATCGACGATGGACGGTATCGTTCGCTGAAGGCGCCCGAACGGAGCGCAAGTCCATGATGGGCCAGACCTAACTCCAGGATTGCGACCAAAAACAGACACGCCTTCAACGCGCAGAAGTTTCTCGATTCGGCCGGGATCGCGAGAAAGATCGTGGACTACGGTCGGGGAGACGTCGTCTTCTCGCAGGGCGACATCTGTGAGAATGTCCTGTACATTCAAAAAGGCGGCGTGAAACTCTCCGTGCTCTCCAAAACGGGCCGTGAGGCCGTCGTGGCGATGCTGTGGCCGGGCGACTTCTTCGGGGAAGGGTGTCTGGCGGGTCAACCGGTCCGCATGGGCAGCGCGACCGCGGTCACGCCCAGCACCATTCTCGTCATCCAAAAGGACCGCATGGTCCGTCTGCTGCACAAGCAGCACGCGTTGTCCGATCGGTTCATTTCCTACATGCTCGCGCGAAATATCCGCATCGAGGAAGATCTGATCGATCAACTCTTCAACTCGAGCGAAAAGCGGCTGGCCTCACGCTCCTGCGACTCGCCCGTTACGGGCAGCTGGACCCGCCGCGGCGCGTGCTGCCGACGATCTCGTCCGACCCGCTGGCGGCGAAGATCGGGACGACTCGAGCGCGCGTGAAGTTCTTTATGAACAAGTTCCGCAAACTGGGCTTTGTCGCGGACAACCGCGGCCTGCAGATCAATAGCTCACTGCTGAGTGTGGTCCTCCACGATTGAGCGCCGTCTGAAGCGCCGTTCCCTGGCGTGCCGGCTCAAAGCCGCGGCGGGAGGCACCGCTGTCGTTTTCGGGCTGGCGACGGCCACGCGGCCGTGCTGCCGTTTCATCGTGTACAGAGCGCGATCGGCGAAGCGCAGCAAAGCCTCCATGGACACGCCGTGGTCGGGATAGACGGCGATGCCAAGGCTGACCCTCAGCCGAGGTTCTTCAACGTCGCCGGCAAGGCTCGCGCAGATGCGGCGGCCAATCAGCGCAGCCCCTCTCAACCCGGTTTCGGGCAACACGACCGCAAATTCATCCCCCCCGCAGCGGGCCGGAGTGTCCAGGGATCGACAGGAACGGCGCAGCGCCGCCGAAACGCGGCAGAGCGCGCGGTTCCCCGCCTCGTGTCCGCCGCGATCATTGATCCCCTTCAGGCCATCAAGGTCGAACAGAAGAACGCCGAACGGCCGGCCTGTCCGCTCCGAACGATGTCTCTCGAATTCAAGCGAATGTCGGAACTGCCGGAAGTTGGCGAGCCCCGTCAGCGCGTCCGTAGTCGCCAGGCGCTGAAAGTGTCTTTCACGTTCCCGGTCGGCGGTGACGTCATCGACGATAAGCTCGCAACTGGCCATTGCTACATCCCAGACACGCCGGCCGCCGAGCCGCACGACGAGCGTCGTGCCGTCCTTTCGCCTCCACTTCGCGTGTCGTGTAGCGACCTGGCCGGTGCGGCGATACGCTGAAAGCAGCTGGGCGCCCTGTCGCGGGTCGAGCGTGACGTCCGCCGCAATGTTCATCTGCATCAAGTCGGCTTTGGACTCATAGCCAAGCATGTCGACCAGGACCCGATTGACGTCCAGCAGCCGACCGTCTGGATCGAATTGGCAGACGCCGTAGGTCGGGTTGTCCACGAGCGCTCGGTGTAGCGCCTGAGAGTCCTTCAGCGCCTTCAAGGCCAGGTTCCCCTCTTGGCGCGCGCTCCGATGCTCCAAGGCGACTGCGACCGAGACCGGGAGCAGGTCCATCCGGTTCTTATCTACCCAGTCGAACGCACCTGCCTCTATGAACTGTTCGACAACTCCGGGCCGCGCCGCAGTGGCAAGCAGGATGAACGGGATGTCCGGCGCCTCCTTCGTGAGCAGCTCCAACGCGCGTCGCGGAACGTCGTCGTCGATCGAGCGGCAGGACACGACGACATCGTAGGCAACCGCGTGCAGTCGTCCCAAGTAGTCCGCGATGCCCGTCACCACGTCCGCTTCGACGTCAAAGTGTGCCTCTGCGAGTGCGCACAGGCACGGCTGCGCGTCAGCGGTGTCGTCACACACGAACAGGATGTGAGTGACACGCTCGGCACGGGCGGCGCTACGCCCCGTGCTGGCCTGGGGCCGATTCCGGGTGTGTTGGGCCGGTACGACGCGTAACATGTGACGCCTCCCGGGGTCGCGCCGAAGCCTTCTCGCCAACCGGCTTGTGGGGATCTCGACTATTGAACCGTACACTCCCTCCATCTGCCGTTCTGTTCCGTTCTGCACACCCGGGAGCAGACCGCGGCGGCCCTTGTGCGCCTCCCATCGGCTGTAGCCTTGACACGAAAAGCGAGGTGTTCAAAACGGCACAGATCTCGCGGCTGCTCGGTTGCTACGCTGTGGCGAAGCTAGGCACGTCATCATGGCGACAGATCGTCCTCCCCCCTTCATTCTTCTGATTCACGACGGGCGCAGTGGACGGGAGTATGTTCCCTATCTCATTGCAGCCGGATTCCGGGTCGCGGAGCTTCAGGCGGAGGAACCCGACCGAGACCTGGTCGATCAGACGAGCACCATCGGGCCGGATCTCATCCTGCTCGATTACACCTGCAACGGCGAGACCGTCATGCGCCTGAAGGCCGACCCTCGCACCGCAGGCCTCCCGATCCTGGCATTGGCGGAGCTGTTGCGGATCGGGAGGACGCCCGTCTCGACGAGGAAGGTGCCTCATGGTGGACAGCTTCCCTTTTAGCCCTCTCCTGTTGATAGTGGGCCCCGATCGGCGCAGCCGGGAGCGCTATGCGTCCTGCGCCGCTGCAGCCGATTTTCGCGTCGAGCAAGCTCACGATGGCCTGCAGGCGCTCGACAAAGCCACCACGCTCCGACCCGACATCATCCTGACCGACTTGTCCCTGAGCTGGGGTCTGGATGGACTTGCCCTATGCCGGCGGCTGGGAGATGCAGAGTCTACGAAGGGAATTCCGATCCTTGCCGTGGCGGGAGAACGGCCGACCGAGGTGGAGGAGGCGAGAGCGGCGGGGTGCACGTCGGTCCTCGTGAAGCCCTGTTCGCCGGAGAGGTTGCTCGTCGAGATCATCCGGGTCCTCTCACGAACGCAGCGTGTCGGACTACTCGGCGAGCGGGAAGATCACCACATCACGGTGGGATTCCTCACGCGGTCGTTATGGACCGCGCTTAGTAAGAACGCGAGATTGACCACGGAGAATGCCGACCTTACGGCATCGGCAGAACTCTGGGCGGATTGGTACGGGCAGGCTGCCGAGCGCGCGCGCCAGGCTGAGGCGGAGTTGCGGGCCCTTCGCGGCGCAGCCGAGAAGACGAAGCACTAGGCCTTCGTCGAGCACCGGGTTCATCTCGGCGCGTGAACTACCCTGATCTCGAATAGCCGGGGCCACAGCTTGCCCGTCACGAACAAACGATTGGCGGTCGCATCATAGGCGATGCCGTTGAGCACGGCTTCCGGATCCAGCCGGTACCCGGTCGACATGAGACCCCGAAGATCGAGCCATCCGGTGACTTGCCCGGTTTGCGGCGAAATCCTCGCGATTCGATCCGTATGCCACACGTTCGCGTAGATCTCTCCGCGAACGAACTCGAGCTCGTTCAGGTCCCGGACAGACGTGCTTCCGTCCTTCACCGTAACGCGTCGGACTTCACGGAACGTCTCCGGATCAAGGAATCGCAGTTGGTTGGTTCCATCGCTGAGAACAAACTGCCTTCCGTCGTGGGTCAGGCCCCACCCTTCGCCCGGATAGTTGAACGTCCGCCGCGGCGTGAAGGTCAGTAGGTCGTAGACAAACGCGATGTTCGACCTCCACGTGAGTTGAACGAGCTCCCCCTTCCAGGTGGCCAGGCCCTCCGCGAAATGTGCCTGGTCGAGACGATGTTGTTGCACGACCGCGCCTGTCTCGAGCTTGACCTTGCGCAGCGTCGACTGGCCGTTCAGCCCGGTGCTCTCAAAGAGGAAACCCCCGTGATAGATCAGCCCCTGGGTGTACGCAGCCCGGTCGTGAGGATAGACGCTGACCACCTTGAACGTGTCGAAGGTGGCGCGTTTTTGCGCAAGCGACGGTGACGCGATGACAAGCGCCACCGCCACGACACCGAATCTCGAAAGCAGAGCCGCAGACATCGACGTGCGGTGATCCTAGCGCACGCGCCGCAGTGAGATGAGAATTGGTTAGATCAGAAGGGCTTAGCCAGCCGCCAGGATAACGAGCGTGGCGTCATCCTGAAACACGCCGCCTGTAAACGTCGACACGGCGTCGACGACGCGGGAGGTGAGCGCGGGCGCGCTGCAGCCGCGGTTCGCGACGAGTTCGCTGACGAGCCGATCTTCACCGAACTCCTCGTCATCCGCGCGGCGCGCTTCGGTGATGCCGTCCGTGTAGAGCACGAGACGATCTCCGGCGTTCAGCTCGACGACGCCGCGCGTGAACGTCGCGGCGGGGATGGCGCCTAGGACGGGACCGCCCGCCGAGAGGCGTTCGACCGAGCCGTCGGCCCGCACGAGCACGGCCGGGTAGTGTCCGGCGTTCGTGTAGGACACGACGCCGATCGCGGGATCGAGCAGGCAGCAGAAGAAGCTGATGAAGCGGCCTTCTGATACCTGGCTTCCGAGGATTCGATTCAGGCGCGAGCACAGCTCGTCGGGCGGCATCACGTCGGTCGCAAACGCCCGAACGGCTGTCTGCAGACCGGACATCAGGAGCGCCGCCGGAACGCCCTTGCCGACGACGTCTGCGATCGTGATCGCGAGCCGCGAGGCGCCGAGCGGAATCGCATCGTAGCAATCCCCGCCCACGCGACCGGCGGGCTGCCAGCTTGCCGCCAGCTCGAAGCCGTCCATGTATGGGAGCGTGGCCGGCATCAGCGTGCGCTGAATCCGGCGCGCCTCGTCCAGCTCCCGATGGCTCGCGCGGGCGCGGTCGATTTCTGCCGACAGGCGCGCGACCAGCGCGGGGCCGTCCCAGGGCTTCTGGACGAAGTCGCGAATGCCGTAGCGCATGGCCTCGATCGCCACGTCGAGCGAGCCCCAGCCGGTCATCACCATGACCGGGAGCCCGCCATCGGTCGCGCGGATGCGCGAGAGCAGGTCGAGCCCTTCACGCCCGGACGTTGTGCAGCTGCTGTAGTTCAAATCCATCAGCAGGAGGTCGAACCCGCCCCGCTGCACCGCGCGCAGCGCGGCGTCCGGCGACGAGACAGCCTCCATCTGGAAACCATGCGTTTTCAGCAGCAGCCGCAGAGCCTCCACCAGATCAGCCTGATCGTCGGCGACGAGGATACGGGGCGGCGCGGCGGCGGGAAGCATGACGCGGATGCAGAGGCAAATGAACTGCCACGCGCGAAATTAAATGTTTGCAACGAGATGCGGTCCTGCCTCAGCTGTTCGGGCGTCCCCGATCGGGCACTCGCCGTCCGCTTCCGCACAGGTGGCGTGCGACTTGCTCGACAGTCGGACGTGCGCAGGGCCCTGGCACTCGCGGTCGTCATAGCCGCCGGCGTCGCCCTCGCGACGTTTGCCGCGCGGCGGAGCGCGCTCGCGCCACCGGCGATTGGCAGCACGCGGAATGACGCGCTCGCGCGCGCCAAGGTGCTGCGGCCCGTTCCGGACATCGCAAAGGTGGCGTTCGCGGTGAATCCGGCCAACCTCTCCTCGTTCGGTTCCGATGACCTCGTGTCGTGCCGCTATCAGCCGGTCGAAGCGACCGGAACGACGCCGAAGTTCGATTGCGCGCTGGCCACGGGTGAAGTCGTCAAGATCAAGTACGGGCGCAACGCGGAACTGGCGGCCGAAGCGGCGGCGACCCGCCTTCTCGACGCGCTCGGGTTCGGCGCGGATCGGATGTATGTCGTCGGCCGGGTGCGCTGCTATGGCTGCCCGCCGAACCCGTTCCGGATCCAACAGGCGGCCGACCTCGCGCGCGGCCAAAAACTGCTTCAGAAAGCCGTGGACTACTCGAAGTCGACGGACTTCGAGTGGGCGACCGTCGAACGCGAGTTCGAGGCGCCGGAGATCACCGCTGGTGGCAGCCAGGGCTGGGCGTGGTGGGAGCTCGACCAGATCGATCCCGCCCGCGGCGGAGCGTCCCGGGCGCAGGTCGACGCCTTCCGCCTGATGGCCGTGTTCCTTGCGCACTGGGACAACAAGGCAGAGAACCAGCGGCTCGTGTGCCTCTCGGGCGAGCCGGATGGTCAACGGTGCCGGGAGCCGTTCGCGATGATTCAGGATACCGGCGCGACGTTCGGGCCAGCCAAGGTCGACCTCGACGGCTGGCAATCAGCGCCGATCTGGAGTGATGAGCGGAGTTGCCGCCTGAGCATGAAAGCGCTGCCGCACCGCGGCGCCACGTTCGAAGATGTCTCGATCTCGGAAGCGGGCCGGCGGCTCCTCGCCGAACGGCTCACTGCGCTGAGAGCGCCACAGATCCTCGATCTCGTCCTGGCCGCACGGATCACGACCTTCGATGGCAGCGACGCCGAGCCGTCCGAGATCGACGGCTGGGTGCAGACCTTCATGACGAGGATTCGTCAGATCACCGAGCACCCGGGGTGTCCGCGGTAGTTAGTGAGGGAGTCTTCGTATCCTTCCGCAAAACGCCGGCGTCGATGGTTTCGCCGGCGCGGCTGACCGCCTGGAAGAACAGCTCGTCGCCTTCAATCTCGACCAGCAGGAACGAATAGTCCTGGTCGAACGCGACGGCCCGCCGTCCGCCGCCGGCATCAGCGCCGATGTCGCCGCGCCGGAGCGAGCCCGCGCCGCCGGTCACGAAGTACGTGATCCCGTGCTGCGGCGTCGTCCGCTCGTAGAAATGTTCGTGCCCCGAGAAAGCGACGTCGACGCCGTGGCGGACGAAGATCGGCTCGAGCCGCCGCCGCAGTTCCGCGGCGTGCGTGCGATACCGGCCGGACGTGTAGATCGGATGGTGAAACAGCGCGATCTTCCAGTCCGCTTTCGCGCGGCCCAACTCGTTGTCGAGCCATCGGAGCTGCTGGTGGTCGAGATGGACGGTGTCCAATACGAAAAACCTCGCCTCGCCCGCGCCGATGACGCCCATTCGCTTCGCGAACGTGTAGTAGCGCTCACCGCCCGTGTTGAACAGCTTGTAGTCCGGCTGGTTCGGATCGTCGTGGTTCCCGAGCGCGGCGTAGAACTTCACATCTGCGTCGAGAAACGGTTTGTAGGGCAGCTCGAACTTGAGCCGATAGTCCTCTGGCGTCCCGCCGTCGTAGACGTTATCGCCCGCCATCAGTACGAAGTCGAACGAAAACTCCTTGCGCCACGCCTCCATCCTGGCCGCGACGTCGTACTGCGGCCGACTGCCGCGCCCCGAGTCTCCAATGACGGCGAAGCGCAGCGAACCCGCCTTTCGGGGCAGGCGAACCTGCGTCTGGTCGATGACTGGAACCGGAGATCGTGCGGGCGCCAGCGCTGCCGCCGGAGAGGTTCCTGTTGAGGCATCGCCACCCGCGCACGCCGCCGCGATGGCGGCGGCAACCAGGATGGACGTGCCTCGCGCGAACATCGTCGTACTCAGGCGGCCGACGGGTTCGTGGCGCAGGGCGTCAGCGGCGGACGGACCGCCAACAACTGCTGCAGTCGCGAGAGCAGAGCTGTGGGCTCGACGTCGATCGAAAACACGTCGTCAAAGCCCGAATGACGCCCGTCGCGCCGCTCGCTCTCGAAGGCGGGACTCGGTGAAAGCCCCACCAGGATTAGCGGGGAAAAGCGCGCCTTCGCGCGGAGACGCGTCCCGATGTCGGCGGCGCTGCCGTGCGCACTCGGCAGCTGCACGACCACGACTTCCGGATCGAAGTCGAGCGCGTCGCCGTCCCACTCGGCGATGCGCTGCACGTCGAAGCCGGCGACTCGCAGCGTGATGCGATGACGCGCGGCGATGCGCGCGTGCGGAATGATCAAAAGCGCTAGGCACGTCTTGGCGGGTATGTCCCGTCCCATGCTCTCCATGTCATTGCCGGGTGCAAAGCTCGTGCACATGCCTGCCGAGGTCGGCGGAAACCTCGACCGTTTATGGGATCAGGTATTCTGTCGGTCCCTTCATGTTCCGGCGACACGTCGCGCATCTCATTGCCTGCGTGCTGTTTCCATGCGCGACCCGCGGCCAGGCACATGACGCCGCGCCGGGGCCGCTTTCTGACCCATCACTCACGAGACAGGAACGGGTTCGACGGTTGCGTCAGGAAACGTGGGAGGTCATGGCAACACGATCGCCCAGCGCGCTGACCGTCGACGGGCGGCTCGACGAGCCCGCATGGCAGCTCGCTGTGCCCATCAGCAACTTCTATCAGCGCGAGCGCAACGAGGGGCTGCCCGCCACCGAGCGAACGGAAGTTCGCGTCGTCTATAACGAGGAGACTTTGTATGTCGGGTTCCGGTGTTTCGATCGGTCGCCGGAGCTGGTCAAGGCCCGCGCCATCTTCCGGGACGAGCAAGGCAGCGCCGACGATCTCGTCTCCGTGATGATCGACGCCTATCACGGACACCGCGGCGCGATTCAGTTCGTGAGCAATGCCAACGGCCTCATCGAAGAGCTGTTGCAGACCGGAGAAACGCAGGACACGCGCAACCCGGACTTCGACATCGTCTGGCACTCCGAAGGCCGCTTTACCGATACGGGGTTCGAAGTCG
>DATAEE010000029.1:0-2534 GCA_036258175.1 Vicinamibacterales bacterium | reverse complement strand
CTCGGTGATGCTGCGCGGCTGCTGTCGGATGCTGTTGAAGATGCCGTTCTGAAAATAGAGGGTCCGATACGCCGAAAAGCGCAGCATCAGACCACGCACTTCCGGGCGAGCGAGTGCATCCTCAAACGACGCTAGCAGAGCAGAACCCTTCGAGTCGAGCGCAAATGACCCGTTCGGAAAGACCGTCTGCCATACGACGCCCGCGCCCCCGGCAATCGGCAGCCCGCCAGCATTTCTCGTGAAGGTAATCCACCTCGAGTGCATCCTGACGTGCCGCGATGCCCGTAGGTACTCGCGCTCCCCGACGATGCTGAAGGAGTCGAAGAAGATCTGTGAGGCGAGGCCCCGAGGATCCAGGTCGACGAGCCGGCCGTCGAGCCTCAATCGAGCGCCGACGATCGGATCATCGGTTACCAGCCGCGCGGGCTCCCGCGATCCTCCCGTCACTACTGAGACCTTGTCGCCGTGCTGCACGAACGCCGTGCGATGCGTGCCGTACACGTTCCAGTTTCCGAAGTCGTTCTCGATGATCCAGCGCTTGAATTGCTCGTGGGTGACACCCGGCGGAAGGATTACTTCCACGAGCACCGGGTCGTAATGCGACCCCGAGTTGTTGGTGAGGCCGGGATCCCATTCCATGAAGCCACGGAAGTGCAGACGCGGGAAGGACAGTACGCTCATGACGACCTCAAAACGGGTTTGATCCGAAGCTGAATATGCGGCGGCGGACATGATCCACGGCTCGCCGATCCGCGTCGCGCATTCCATCGAGCATGATGTCGGTCTGTCTGCCGAGCGCGCGCTTGACCGCCGCGATCCGTCCGGTGGACTGCTCGATCAGCGCCAAGTGGTGGCGCCAGCGATCGATCTGACGATCCGGGAGGCGCAGCGTGTACGGCAGTCGGAACGGCGGGCCCGCGCGCAACGTCGGCCCTGCCTGCGCTGGAAGGCCAGTCAGAATGTCTGCGATGGCGGAAAGGCGATACATTTCCGTTCGCGCCCATTGTCCGAGCACTTCGCTGGCGGTGTCTTCGGCCGTCGCACGGCGCACCATCATCATGTGCGCAAGATCGGCCAGCAGCATGCGGTAGCGGCTGTCGAACAAATTCGCCCACGCCACCGCGACAGGGTCCTGGATGGATGCCCCGGCGATACCGACCGTTGGATTCACGACGAGTGGTTTGATGTTCGCGGCGGGCTCTCCGTGCTGTATCGCGCTCTTCAGGCCGTGGTAGATGCGGAAGAAGCGAGTGAAGTGCGACGGCTGCCCGCCTGGCGGCTGACCGGGACCTTCTCCTTGCCGACCGATCGCATCGAGAAGTGAAGCGGCGGCGATGCGGTCGGGAATCAAGTCCAGAATCATGTCCCCAGTGCGCCACACCTGTGGATCGCCTTGCCATTCCAGACTGTCGCGAATGAAGGCCGTCTCATCGACCAGCGCCGTGAGCTCGATCATGAGGTCGAACAGCGCGCTGACCCGGTTGACGCCTGTCGGGACCGCCGCGTCCGCGCGTATCGTCGGGATCTCGGCCCTGATGTCGGGTGGCAGTTCGGCTTCGTCCGGCATCTCGGCGAGGACGTACCTCGCCAGCGTGCGCACTGAGAGCGGGGCGAGCTCGAGCTCGAATGGATAGAACACGCGGAACGGCGCTTCGTCGCGGTCGAAATTCAGCGGCGCGCCGAGAGACCGGAGGACGTTCTGCACCGACAGCAAGTGGGACATCTCCTCGCGCGCAATCTCGACGATCTCGCGTCGCCACTCGTGCTGTGTGGGCTCGGCCGGATCGAGGGAATACGCGGCGTAGAGATACTGGACGAGCAAGGCGTGTTCGATCTCGGCGGCTACGTGCAGCAACAGCACGAGCTCGTCTCGATCCGTCATGCGGGGGACCTGCCTGCGGAGACGTACCGCCGGTGGGCCCGTGCGTTCGGTGCTGGCGGCTCGCACCCTCGGCAACAGGGCGGCGGCAGGAGAGGATGCCGACGGCGGCGCGACCTCGAACTCGAACTCGACGCGGGGCATATACCTTCCTAGTCAGCCCGGCGTTTCTATCAGAGGTGGCCCCTGCCAGTCGATGACGAACTCGGCGGTCCTAGCCACGTTTCTGTGTCCCGCCGCCGCACCGCGCCCCGTCCCCCGCTCGCGGCGTCGGTCACCCCTCCAGCGACGCGCCCGAACGATAGCGCGTCGCTGGCCCGCCGGCAAGGGTGGACCACGGAGGTCTGAACTGGTAGAGCAGAACTCCCCCTGACCTCCTGACGGCGCGACGCGCCAATCCGAGCCCGCGCACGGCCGCTGCTACATTTCCTTGAAGGCGGGCATGACCTGCGCCGAGAAGCGCTCGAGCTGTTCGAGAATCACCGCCTGCGGCGTGCCGACCGGTTGCCCGACATTGACGACTTCCAGGCCCGGGTACTTGTGCTGGATGTCCATCAGTTGTTCGGTGATCAGCTCGGGCGGACCGATCAGCCAGGTGCCCGCCTTGATCGCGTGACGCAGAGTCGGTAGGTTCGCGTTGCGCGCACGCTTCGGA
>DATAEE010000028.1:0-2148 GCA_036258175.1 Vicinamibacterales bacterium | reverse complement strand
GGCGGCCACAACCGAATCGCCCTGTACGAAAATCAGGTGACCCGTCGGCGCGTAGTGCGGGTAGTACGCGGACTTGAGAACGACCTTGGGGCTGCCGCCGTTCAGATCGACGGCCACGATATCCGCTTCGTCGTAGGTTCCGCGGGCCGGGACGCTCGTGAAGAGCGCAACACGCCCCCCCGGCAGCAGCATGGGCCACCGGTGCTGGGCCGCCTCGGCTTTCGTCACCGGCTGCGGATTCCCTCCCTGAGCCGGCACACGGACCAGGCCGGCGTTGGTCGCGAAGAGAATCGTGTCATCCGGCGCCCACGCCGCCCCGACACGGAAGTCGGCGTCCGCGATGACAGCCGGCTCGCCGCCGCCGATTGAAACCCGTTTGAGCTTGCGGTCGTCCTCGTCATAGAAACCCACCCACTCGCCTCGAGGGGAGAAGAACGGACTGCGGGCGCCTTGCGTGCCTCCAATCGGTCGCGCCTCGAGCTCCTGCAGCCGCTTCATGTAGAGCATCGAGTTGGTGCCGCTCTCGAGCACATAGACCGCCGTCTGGCCGTCCGGCGACACCGCCACCGATGGCCCTAACCCGATGCGTGGTGCGAGGCCGGACGGCGGCGCCGTCGGCAGGTGGATGGCTGACGGCGGATCGCTCCGTGCGAGGAACCGCGCAGAGGCGATACCGCCGATCAGTCCCACGATGGTCAGACCGCCTGCGGCGAGCGGCCAGAACCAGGCCTGACGTGGAGGCGGCGGGCGCACCAGGTCGTCGACCGACGAACTGCCCGCGGTGTCGGCCGAGTCGAGGAAGAGGCGCACGTCCGCCATGTGCCGGAGGCGGTTCTTCCGATCGCGCACGAGGCAGTACGTGACGAGCGTCCGCAGCGACGACGGCGTGCCGGCCAGAGCCGCCCAGGGAAGCTCTCCAAGGAGGACCGCGGCTCTCACATCGGCCTCGCTCGGGCCGTCGAAGGCCCTGGTGCCCGTGAGCATCTCGAAGAGCACGCAGCCGAACGCCCAGATGTCCGTGGCGCTGTCGACCGGCCCGCCGCGCGCCTGTTCCGGCGACATGTACGCGGGGGTCCCCAGCACTACCCCTTCACGGGTGTTCGCATCGGGAACCGTCGGATCGTCACCATGCATGTCCTCTTCGAGATCGAGGGCTCTCGCCAGGCCGAAGTCGAGCACCTTGATGGTGCCGTCCGACTTCAGTTTCACGTTGCCGGGCTTCAGATCGCGATGAACGATCCCCTTTTCGTGCGCGGCTTCCATCGCGCTCGCAATCTGCCTGGCGATGCCGATCGCCTCGCGGACGCGCATCGGCCCGCGCGACAGGCGTTGCGCGAGCGTCTCGCCCTCCACGAGCTCGAGCACCAGGAAGAACGTGCCGTCGTATTCATCGAGCTCATGGATCCCTGCGATGTTCGGGTGGTTCAACGAAGCCAGCACGTGCGCTTCCCGCCGGAAGCGAGCGAGGCGGTCGACGTTCGTGGCCACCTCTGGTCGCAGCACCTTGATCGCAACCGCGCGGTTCAGACGCGTGTCATGGGCGCGATAGACCACGCCCATTCCGCCTTCGCCGAGCTTCTCGCCGAGCCGGTAGCGGCCGAAGCTCTCAGCTGGCATCGCCACGCGTCAAACTACCACGCCGGTGCGTTCAAGCATTTCCAAGCACCCTTCCGATGGGAAAGCTGGTTCGAAGTGAACCATTGTGCACCGTTTCGTTCGTCACAGCGAATTGGCGCGCACTGTACGCGGGCCGACGTTGGTCGGCGCTTGCACTGCCTCGGGCGTGCGCGAACGCTCGATGCGCGTCCTGGCGCTCGAAACCGACGCTGGCCAGGAAGCCACTCTTCGACAGGGAGCATCGGGCGGCGGCGCACCGAGCCGCAGGCCGCAGGCGAGCTGCGGTACTTCGAGGAGCGCCTCCTCTGGTCGTTCGAACGCGCGCGTGAACGACAGGATCGCGATGCGCTGTACGAGCCGGAAGCGATCACGGCCGTCGAGGCGTCGTCCTGCGAGCTCGCGCGCGACGATCGACGCCTGCATCCGAGATAGCGCTCGAGAAGCTGCGCGGGCTCGGAGCAGTGCGTATCCCGCTCGGGCCGTTGGTCTCGCTCGTGGATATGTCCGCCGGCGGGGCGGGCGTATGGCGCG
>DATAEE010000027.1:0-67603 GCA_036258175.1 Vicinamibacterales bacterium | reverse complement strand
CGTCGAACGGAGGCGGCAAGCCGATCGTTGCCCTGACGGTTGCCTCGTTCGACTTCGATTTCCAACGTCCTAACAACCTGCTTACGTAGCGAAATGCCGCCCGGTGCGCTGTCCTCGACCTCACCCATGCTGCTGGCGAGCTCAAGCAGTCGGGGCGCCAGAGTGCGCTTGTAGCCGTCCTTCGCTGAGTCGACCATCGACTGCAGCGCCCGGTTTTTGGGATTTGCCTCCGCCAGCTGGCGGATAAGCGAATGTGGCTGCAGCTCCTCAATGTCGCTACCCCGCACGTGAGGTACCTTCAGCCGACTCGCAGCCCACGGGCTCATTTCCGCAGCAAGATATTGATACCCAACGGTCGGCCACAACGAGTCCACCAACGCTGGCGTCTCTTTGTCACCGTGGAGCCCACCAATGAGGAAGAAGGAGGCCGCTCGTGCCTCCTTTTCGAGCAGCGCCTTGCCCTCGGCAGCGAGATCGTACTGATGAATCTTGAGAAGTTCCGCAATCGGCTGATCCGTCTGGCCTAGCGGCGCTCCGACCGACGTGAGCGCCACCGCCAGCACAATCAGGAGCCTGCGCATGGCGGGCCCGAGTATCGCACAACTGGATATTCTGGTCGGCTGCATCAACGACGAGCGACGCCGGCACGGCGGCCTTACCGCGACGCCTCTGGCGTGGGAAATCCGAACGCCGCGACGATCACGGTGATGTTGTCATGCCCTCCACCATCGAGCGCGAGTTGCAGGAGCCGATCGCAGGCCTGGGCCGACGTCTGTGTGCCATTGAACGTCGTGGTGATCGTGTCGTCGTCGACGCAGTCCGTGAGTCCATCGCTGCAGAGCAGCAGCCGATCGCCGTCGTTGAGGCGCAGCAGATCGACGTCGACATCGACGGTCGCGGCGGAACCGCCGAGCGCGTTAGTGAGGATGTGACGCAGGCGCGAGGCTGTGACGTCGCCGGGCGGGAGCCGGCCCGTGTCGGCCAGCATTTGCGCATACGTGTGGTCCTTGGTGAGGCGATGCAGGCGGCCCGCCCGGAACAGATACGCGCGCGAGTCACCGACGTGGACGATCAGCAGATCGCGGCCGCAGCTTCGCGCGCCGGTCAGCGTCGATCCCATTCCGCGCAACGCGGCGTCCTGACGACCGCGTTCGATCAGTATCGAACCAACCTGCTGCACGACTCTACGGGCGCGCCTCTTCATCTCGGGCGCGTTTTCTTCGTCCACCGTGAAGATCCAGTCTGGCACCTGCAGGGCCAGGGTCACCATGGTGCTGATGGCCAGCCGGCTCGCAATCTCGCCGGCGGCGTGGCCGCCCATCCCATCGGCGACGACCATCAGGTAATTGACTTCGTCCGCGCGCTCGGGCACGTCGCCGGCGGGGAGGCTGGTCAACATCGTCTCCAGCGAGCGTGTCGCCTTGGTTACGAAGAACTGATCCTCGTTGTTCGTGCGCACGAGCCCTGCATGCGACCGGGCGTCGACATCGATGCGGACCAGCGACGAGAAGGGCCGAAACGGCGGAGCAGCAGCCAGCGGCCGACCATCAGTCGATACAGCTGTGGTCTTGGTCCTGCTGGATCTTGGTCTCATGGCGACGACCCCCTTCGAGTGGGACGCGTGTCAAGCGCAGCTGCAGCGCTCTTCGACGCCGAGCTCGTGCGGGTAATCCGCGAACTGGTACTTGGTGGTCTTTGGCCCGCGACCCGCACCGGCGGTGCGATACACGCGCGCACCGTTGTGTGGGTCTGGCATGGCAAAGAAAGCCGCGGTGGCAGCAGCGGAGCCGAGAAAGTGACGTCGGTCGAGCACCGGTCGCAAGCTTACCCTAACGGACGACGGAAGACCCTAAGGGTCGTGCCACGTGGTCCGACGACGCTAAAGCGTCGTGCCACATTCTGGGATGCTGCAACTCGGAGCTCACCTGGGAATGACAGCCCAGGTGAGCTCCAACGCCTGTTACCGCTCGAGTTCCTTCACTGGGAACTTCTTGAACGCCTTGTCGATTGACTTCGCAACCTGCTTGTCCAGGTCCTTCCCGACTTCGTCAGTGACCCGTGCGCGGTAAACGAGGTCGCCGGTCCGATGATCGATGACATCAACCGTTAGAGCGCCCTCGAGATAGCGGCGCGTCCAGACGTCACCGTAGTACGGCGCTCCCCAGTAACCGTAGCGATACGGACCACCCCAGTAGGCAAAGCGCCGCCGCCAATAATAGCGCGGATAAACCGGTGCGGTGCTGATCAGCGAGACGCGTTCCGAGTCGCGTCCGGAGACGTGGACGATCAGGCTCGGGCTTTCGTCGGTCGGCTCGAGGCCACGCGCGAGGAGCTCGCTCGTCACGGCGTTGCGGATACGATTCTCGGCGAGCGTGTTCGTTTCATCGACCGAACCGTCGGGCCGAACCAGAGCACCGACCTCGACATTAAACGTTCGGTACTGCCCGAAGTCCTTGTGGCGGTCGAGGTCGGCGCGCACGTCCGCCAGCGCGACGAGCGGAAACGCCACAACAAGTAAGGATGAGAGAGAAAGTTTGCCCAGCACGACTGTTACCTCCGAGGAGCCCGACGGGTAGGCGCGTCGGCGTCCTTTATTAGTTAGGACGCCCGCGTTGGAGCGCCGTTCGGGCGTGGAACTGAACGTCAAGGAAATGTCAGGGTGGCAGGAACACGCTGTAGACGGTCTACGTCTAAGCCGTAGACTGTCTACAACCATGGCCAGAACACCCGACGATCAGCGCCTGGAGCTGCTGCAGGGCACGCTCGACATGCTCGTTCTCCGTACCCTCCAGTGGGGTCCGCAGCACGGCCATGGCATCGGCCAGGCCATTCGCACGCAGTCGGAGGATCTCCTCAAGGTCGAAACCGGCTCGCTGTACCCGGCCTTGCACCGCCTCGAAAAGCGGGGCTGGCTGAAGTCCGAATGGGCCGTCAGTGAAGCGAATCAGCGTGCGAAGTACTACCGGCTCACCGCCACAGGAAAAGCGCAGTTGTCTCGCGAAGCGGACCGGTGGTCGCAGCTCGTTCGCGCCATCGGCCGGATCATGAACCCGGCGCAGGCAGGGGAGGAGTAGCGCAATGCGCCCCGACGAGCGCGAGCTCGACGACGAGATCCGCGGCCACCTGGCTCTGAGCATCAAGGAACGAGTCGAGCGCGGCGAAGATCCAAAAGCTGCGCGGCTGGCCGCACTGAACGAGCTCGGCTACATCCCCGCGGTGCGCGATTCGATGCGGCGCGTCTGGTACACCCGCTGGTTCGACGCAGCCGCTGCCCTCGGGCAGGAAATGCGGGTCGCCATGCGCTCGCTCCGCCGCGCCAAAGGCATGTCGGCCACCGTCATCGTGACGCTTGCGCTCGGTATCGGCGCCAACGCCGCCATCTTTAGCGTCGTCCGCGGCGTGCTGCTGCGGCCGCTCGTCAATCGCGGCGAAGACCGCCTGGTCTACATCCGGCAGAGCGCGCCCGGGCTCGGCACAACAAACACGCTCTTCTCGGTGCCCGAGATTCAGGACCTGAAGTCACGCGTCACCACGATCGCCTCCTGGGGAGATTTCTCGACGATCGATTTCAACCTGATCGGGTTTGGCGAGCCACGCATCGTCCAGGCGGGCGTCGTCGGGGGCTCGTACTTCGACGTGATGGGCCTCCGGCCGGTGCTCGGGCGTCTGCTTAATGCGTCGGATGACGGACCCAAGGCGGCCGCCGTAGTCGTCCTGACCCACAGGTTCTGGACGACGTCGCTGAAGAGCGACCCGTCGATCGTCGGAAAGACCATCCGGCTGGGACGGATCTCGGCGACGGTCGTCGGCGTGCTCGAGCCATCGGTGCCATATCCCGCCGACACCGAGATCATCGCGAACGTCGTGACCAGCCCTCATCATCTCGGCGCGACGATGGTGACCGACCGCACCCACCGGATGACGGAGCTGTTTGGCCGGCTCGCGCCCGGGGCGTCGGTCGAAGATGCGCACGCCGACGTCGCCGCGGCACACGCCGCGATGATGCGCGAGCACCCGGAGGCGTACTCGGCTCGGGCCGACGGCCGCGTGAGCGTTACACGTCTGCGCGAGCAGATTGCGGCGCCGGCGCGGACCATCCTGCTCGTGCTGCTCGCGGCCGCGGGGGTGGTTTTCATCATCGCCTGCTCGAACGTGGCGAACCTGATTCTGGCGCGCTCCGTGCGCCGCGAAGGGGAGCTTGCGGTACGCGCCGCGCTTGGCGGGAGCCGCGGCGCTCTGCGGCGCACGCTGCTCGCCGAGAGCCTCGTGCTGTGCGGGGCCGGCGCGGTTCTTGGCGTCCTGATTGCGCGCCCGCTCGTCAGCGTGGTCGCGCAGTTTGCAGCGCGCTTCTCCGTGCGCGCGCTCGAGGTTACGGTCGATTCGAGCCTGCTCGCGGTGGGCGCAGGGCTGGCGATGGCTGCCGCCGTGCTGCTGGCCTACATCCCGCGGCTGCCGTCCCTCGACTATCGCTCGGGACGCCCTGAGCAAAGTCGAGGGACGAGCGGCGGCGTACGGATAACGCCTGGGACCAATCGCCGTCTGCGGGCCTTCGCGACGGTCCAGATCGCGTTTTCGTTCGTGCTCCTTGCGGCGGCGGGCACGCTGCTCGCAGCGCTGGTCGCGCTGCAGACGACGAACACGGGCTACGACATGCGGCAAGTGCTTGCGTTCGATGTTCCGATGGCGGCCCTTGCCGCGTCGGACGCAAAGGAGATGGACTTCCATCGCGAGATGACACGACGGATCGACGAGCTGCCAGGCGTCGAAGGCGTCTCGCTCGGGAGCTTCGTTCCGTGGCGCGACGCCGGGACCTTTCCGCGGCTCCAGTTCACCGCTGAGGGCTACACGCCCGCGGACGGCGAGGAGAATCCGCACGCGCGCCTCCGTATCGTGGCGCCGCGCTTCTTCGCGGTACTCGGCGTGCCCTTCGTCGCCGGGCGCGATTTCACGGATGAGGATCGCGCCGGAGATGAGCCCGTCGCGATCATCAGCGAGAGCGTCGCGAAGCGGGTGTTCCCCAACGGGGAGGCGGTCAACCGGAAACTGTGGTGGACCGAATCCCTCTTCGGAAAACCGCAGCCGAGGCGCATCGTCGGCGTCGTGGCGGATGTGGACGACGAGAACGTGGTGCCGGGGCCGGCGCTCACGATCTATCACCCGGTCTATCAGATGCGCTTCGCGGGCCGGTTGTTCGTGCACGCGTCTGACGATCCGTACGCGCTGGTGCCACCCATCACTCGTGTAATCCGCAGCATGTCAGCTGAGCAGCCGGTCGAGCGCGCCGCGACGCTCGAGGACGTGCGCGCGGAAGTGCTCGCGCCGGAGCGGCTGAACGCCTTCGTCTTGACGGGTTTCGCCGGCGTCGCGTTGTTGATCGCCGTCGTCGGCGTCGGAGGCGTGCTGGCGTTCTCGGTTAGCGCTCGCACCCGCGAGTTCGGCGTGCGGCTGGCCGTCGGCTCGTCGCCGCGCGCGCTGTTGATGCGCGTCCTGTCGGAAGGACTGGTGATGGTCGCAGGCGGGATCCTGGCGGGCGCGGCCGGAGGCTATGCGTTCGGCGGAATCGTGACCAGCTACGTGGAGAACGTGCGCCTTCCCGGTCCGTTGCCGATCGTCGCTGCAGCCACTGTGCTCGTCGGCGCAGCCGTCATCGCTTCGCTGATGCCCGCCGCCCGCGCGTCGCGCGTCGACGTGCTCCAGGCGCTGCGGTCGGAGTAGCCCATCCAATGACTTCCCGTAAGCCCATTCGGCTGTGGCCGGGCCTGATCGCGGTGGTGCTGTTGTGCATCGCCCGATTCGGCGTGAAAGCCGTCGTTCCCGGATTCGCCGGCTTTGCACTCGGAATGCAGTGGATGCTCGGCATCGCCGCGCTCATCCTCGTGTGGTGGACGTTCTTCAGCCGGGTGCGCTGGTCGGAGCGCCTGGGAACCCTTCTCCTCATGGTCGCGGGCGTCGGGGCAGCGTGGATGCTCAGGCATGAGTCGATGGGGCCGTTCTGGCTCGTCGCTTACGTCGTGCCGGCGATGTCTGTTGCATTGGTCGCCGGCACGGCAGTGACACGCCGGCTGTCTGAGGGCACCCGGCGCGCAGGGATGGCCGCCATCATTTTGTTTGCTTGCGGAGTCTGGACGCTCGTCCGGATGGACGGTATCAGCGGCGATCACTACGCGATGTTCCGCTGGCGATGGGCGAAGAGCTCCGAGGAGCGGCTCCTCACGCAGGCCGTAACGAGCGAGACGCCCGCGCCTCCGCCCGCTATGCCAACTGCGGCGCCTCCAAAGGAGCAGCCTGTCGATGTTGTGCGAACGGCGCCCGCCGTTCTCACGTCGCCGCCCGCAGCAGTGCCGGCCAGGGTCGAATGGCCTGGCTTTCGTGGGCCGGACCGCGATGGACTGACGCGCGGCATCCGCATCGCGACCGATTGGTCCGCCTCGCCGCCGGTCGAGATGTGGCGCCGTTCGATCGGACCGGGGTGGTCATCGTTCGCCGTTCGCGGCGATTTGATTTACACCCAGGAGCAGCGGGGCGACGACGAGGTCGTCGCGTGTTACAGAGCGAGCACCGGCGCGCCCGTGTGGGTCCACCGCGATCCGGTCCGGTTCTTCGAAGCGAATGCAGGCGCCGGCCCGCGCGGCACGCCAACCCTCAGCGACGGTCGCGTCTACACGTTTGGCGCGACGGGAATAGCGAACGCGCTCGACGATCGTGACGGCGCCGTCCTCTGGTCGCGGAACGCGGCAGCCGACACCGAGGTCGAGGTTCCGTACTGGGGTTTCTCGAGCTCGCCGCTGGTCGTTGGCGACGTCCTCATCGCCGCGGTGTACGGCAGGCTCATTGGCTATGACCTCGCGACCGGTAAGCCGCGATGGCTCGGCCCCACCGGCGCCGGGAGCTACAGCTCGCCGCAGCTGGCGACGATCGACGGGATCGCGCAGGTGGTGCTGATGGGTGGCGAGGGCGCGCGCAGCTTCTCACCAGCCGACGGCAAGCTGCTCTGGGAGCATCGCTGGAGAGGACTCCCGATCGTGCAGCCGGCCATGACGCCGGACGGTGGCCTTCTGATCTCCGCAAGCTCGGACAGCGGCACACGCCGCCTCGCGGTCGAGCACGGAGCGGCAGGATGGACGGTCGAAGAGCGCTGGACCTCCACCGGGCTGAAGCCGTATTTCAATGATTTTGTCGTGCACGAGGGACATGCCTTCGGCTTCGATGGCCGCATCCTCGCATGCATCGATCTTCAGGACGGCGCACGCAAGTGGAAGGGCGGACGCTACGGCAACGGACAGCTCATCCTGCTACCGGAGCAGGACCTCCTGCTCGTGTTGTCGGACGAGGGTGAGCTCGCGCTCGTCAAGGCAACACCGGATCAATTTACCGAGCTGGCGCGCGTTCCAGCGATCCACGGCAAGACCTGGAACCATCCTGTGCTGGTGGGCAATGTCCTGCTGGTCCGCAACGGCGAGGAGATGGCCGCGTTCCGGCTGACGCGCGCAAGCCAGTGACGCCGATGATCGACCTTATCGCGGAGCTCGTCGAGGGCGTCAACCGTGCGGATGATCAAAGTGCCGCGCGCGAAGCGTACCGACACGGGTTCGAACGACTCTGCCCGCAACTGCAGATGTATCCGGCGCCGTCAGGACGTCCTTCGATCGTCTTCAAATCGGCGGCCACAACGGCCAGGCTTCTCGGTGCGAATTGCCTGCCGCTGGGCATCGCCGTGGCGATGCACCTCTATCCGCTTTGTGCGCTGCAGTGCGTTCCGCTGCCACTGATGAGCGTCGCGAGATTTCAGCGCGCGATTCTCCTGCGAACGATCAGGAACCGCTCGCTGATCCTGGCCAATGCAGGGAGCGAACGCACACGCCAGGCCGACCATTCGGTCGTGGCACGTCACAACGCGGACGGCGTTCGGCTGGATGGAACCTTTGAATACATGTCGCTCGCGACAGTCGCCGATCTCGTCCTCTTCAAGGCGCCGCTCGCGGACAGCAGCGATACCGTCCTGTGTGCCGCCGACCTGCGGGCCGATTCGGTCCGAATCGGGCCATGGAGATTCACTGGAACGATGCGGCTGTCTGACACGTCGGCGGTGACCTTCGTGGGTCACCGGGTACCTCGCGGCCGCTATGTCATCGTCTCGAACGATGACGCGCTGCACTGCACGTCGGACTATCAACGATGCTGGTTTCATCTGTTTCTTGCCGAGGTGTATCTCGCTCGGCTCCACCGGCTGCATGAGGTCTGGGGACTTCGCCGAACGGCCGAACAGGTGGTGAGCCTCAACGAAGTGTCTCAGCTGCGCGAGTACGCGCTCCGCCTGCTCGACGAGTTTTCATTGGGCTCCGACGTCGAGCCATTGAAGAAAGCGACCAGCACGATGAAACTGCGCGTATCTTTGATGGCGCAGGCGACGATGGCGGCATTGAGTGGATCGTCATTGAGTGGATCCGACGCGAGCGAGCTCGGTTATATCAAGGCGCAACCGACGGCGGACGAGGTCATCCTGCGCAGCATCGGCGCTGCCTGACAGTGCTTCCATAAGGTTATGTCCAACATACAGACCGACAACCCAAAGCCCCGCAAGCCTCTTCGCCTGTGGCCCGGAGCAGTCCTCGGGATCTTCGTCGCGATCGCACGGTTTGTCCTCCCCATCGTCGCGGGCGAGGCCACGATCTTCGGTTTGTCGATCGCGATGCTGGGGGTGATGGGAGGAATGCTTGGCGCGCTGGCGATCGTTCTGTGGTGGCTGTTCTTCAGCCGCGCGCCCTGGGTCGAGCGCATAGGCGCCATCGTCCTGGCGACCGTTGCGCTTGCCGTGACAGAGCGTGTCGTTCACCCGTCCATTGCGGGCGGCATGATGGGAAGGATGCTCCCGGTCTACGCCTTCCCGGTGCTGACCCTCGCGTTGGTCGTGTGGGCCGTGAGTACCCGCCGCCTGACCGTCGCACCGCGACGCGTTTCGATGGCGGCCGCCACCGTGATCACGTGTGCGGCATTCACGCTGTTGCGCACCGACGGCATCAGGGGCGTCGGTTCAGATTTCCACTGGCGATGGACGGCGACTCCCGAAGAACGACTGCTCGCTCAGGCGGACGAGGAACCCAAGGCGCCACCGCCGGCTCCGCCACCGGTCGACACTCCGGCGGAGAAAACCGCCGAGCCGCCTGTCGATACGAAAGATTCCGCCAAGCCGGCGCCAGTTGCGCCGGCCGTCGCAGCGCCAGCGAAGATCGAACCGCCTGCGCCGGCAGCCGTTGTGACCCGAGCCACCTGGCCGGGCTTCCGAGGTCCCGGACGCAACAGTGTCATCCCCGGTGTGAGAATCAAGACCGACTGGTCTCAATCGCCGCCGGTCGAGATGTGGCGACGGCCGATCGGTCCGGGTTGGTCGTCCTTCGCGGTCTCCGGCGACTTGATTTACACACAGGAGCAGCGCGGTCCGGATGAAATCGTCGCCGCCTACAACGCGGCCTCGGGCAAGCCGGTGTGGAGACACCGCGACCCGATACGGTTCTGGGAGTCCAACGCCGGCGCCGGCCCGCGCGCGACGCCCACTCTCAGCGGCGGCCGCGTCTACACGATGGGTGCGACAGGTGTCGTCAACGCGCTGGACGCCAGCAGCGGCGCCCGGATCTGGTCGCGAAATGCGGCGGCCGACACGGACGAGGAAATCCCGATGTGGGGTTTTGCCGGCTCGCCGCTGGTGGTCGGCCACACGGTCATCGTCGCTGTTTCCGGCCGCCTGATCGCTTACGACGCTCTCACGGGCAAGCAGCGGTGGATAGGTCCACCCGAGGGTGCCGGTTACAGCTCGCCGCATCTGATGACGATTGACGGCGTCGACCAGGTGTTGCTGCTGCGCGGACGTCGCACGACGAGCGTCGCGCCGGCCGACGGCAAGGTCCTCTGGGAGCATTCAGGGGAGCCGAGCGTCAGCATCGTGCAGCCGGCTCGAACTGCGGACGGCGACGTGCTTCTAGCTCACGGCGACGGAATGGGTAGCGGCGGGATACGCCGCGTTGCGGTCGCCCACGGATCTGACGGATGGACGCTCCAGGAGCGCTGGAACTCGCGCGGGTTGAAGCCGTACTTCAACGACTTCGTGGTCCACAAGGGACTCGCGTTCGGTTTCGATGGCAGCATCCTCTCGTGCATCGATCTTCAGGACGGCGCGCGCAAGTGGAAGGGCGGACGCTACGGCAACGGGCAGATGATTCTGCTTGCCGAACAGGATCTGCTGCTGGTGGTGTCGGAAGAAGGCGAGCTCGCGCTCGTGAAGGCCACTCCCGATCAGTTCACCGAGGTTGCGCGGTTCAAGGCCATCGAGGGCAAGACCTGGAACCATCCCGTGCTCGTCGGCAACGTCCTCCTGGTTCGTAACGGCGAGGAAATGGCGGCGTTCCGGTTGCCCTAATCCGACGGCTGCGGGATAGAATCCGTCCCGCATGGACAAGGCGTCCAGGTCCGGTTGGCTGCTGAAGATCGTCCTCGAGGTGGTTCTCATCAGCCTCGGGGTGTTCCTTGCGCTGATGGCCGAGCAGTGGCGCGAGCGTGCCCGCGACCGTGAACTGGCGGAGGCATCGCTGCGCGGCTTCCGATCGGAGATTCTCAGGAACCGCAAGGCTGTCGAGGGCGTGAAGGACTATCACGCCGGGCTGCTGAAGGAGTTGAGAGCCTACTTCGCAGCGGATCCGAAGAAGCGCACAGCGGAGAACATCCAGATCCGGGGACTGCAGCCGGTGTTCTTCGAGCAGACCGCGTGGGACCTTGCGCTGGCCACGCAGGCGCTCGCACACATCGACCCGGACCTCGCTCTTGGACTGTCTCGCGCCTACGGCCTGCAGCGGACGTATCTGGGAATGACGGGAGGCATCATGCAGGCGATCTACCTGCGCCCCATGGAAGAGAACTTTGAGGGCTTGACCTCCTACTACGGCGACATCGTGCTGTGGGAGCCCCAGCTGCTCCAAATGTACGATGAGCTCGTGCCGCAAATTGATCGAGCGCTCGGCGAACGGCGCTAGCGCCTGCGTGACTACACCGCAGCCTCGAGCGCGTCGCAGGCCGTCTTTAAGACCTTCAGTCTCGCGAAGTACTTGTCGTTGCCTTCAACCAGCGTCCACGGCGCGAGCCGGGTACTGGTCCGCTCCACCATCTCGTTGACCGCGCGCTCGTAGTCCGCCCACTTCGCGCGGTTGCGCCAGTCCTCGTCGGTCAGCTTCCACTGCTTGTAGTCCGCTTTCTCGCGCTCCTTGAAGCGGCGGAGCTGCTCGTCCTGCGTGATGTGCACCCAGTACTTGACCAGGACGATCCCGTACTCGACTAGGTCTTCTTCGAACTCGCCGATCTCGGAGTAGGCGCGCTTCCATTCCTGCTCCGCCGCGAAGCCTTCGACCCGCTCCACGAGCACGCGGCCGTACCAGCTGCGATCGAAGATGGTGAGCCGCCCCGCGCGCGAGAGATGGCGCCAGAACCGCCAGAGATAATGCTGCGCCCGCTCCTCGTCGGTAGGGGCCGCAATCGGGATGACCTGGTACGATCGCGCGTCCAGGGCGCCGGTGACGCGCCGGATCGCCCCGCCCTTCCCGGCAGCGTCCCAGCCCTCGAACACCATGATTGTCGAGACACCCTTCGCGAGGGCCTTCCGCTGCAGGCGATTCAGCCGCCCCTGATACTTCTCGAGCTCGGTCGCGAACTTCTTCTTGGGGATCGTCTGCGACATATCGAGATTGCTGAGGATCGTGGGTCCAGGCGCGGTCCCCGAGAGTCGCGCCGCAGTCGCCGCCTGGGGTCGTGAAGCCGTCTCTCTGGCGCGGATGGATTTTCCCGATCCACCGACGAGCTTCAGCGTTGGCGCCTCCCCGCGCTTCTGCTCGAGCGCCTGTCGAACCGCATTCCGTATCGTCGTCGCGACCGTAAGGCTTCGATAGGCTTCGTCGGCCCCTTCCACGATCGTCCACGGCGCGTCGACCGTGCTCGTTCGCTGCAATGCGCGCTCCGCCGCGGCCACAAACTTGCCGTACATGCGCCAGTGCTGCCACTGCAACTTCGTTACACGCCAGCTGGTGAGGGGATCTCTCTCCAGCTTCCGCAGGAGTTTCTTCTGCGCGCGCTTGCCGAGATGCATCCAGAACTTGAGGATCAGCGCCCC
The DNA here is from genome assembly GCA_036258175.1 of Vicinamibacterales bacterium. Classification (GTDB taxonomy): domain Bacteria; phylum Acidobacteriota; class Vicinamibacteria; order Vicinamibacterales; family 2-12-FULL-66-21; genus DATAEE01. Next base: position 55,455 of record DATAEE010000027.1, on the reverse strand, counting down.
GTCGTCGGTCAACGTTCGTTCGAAGGCCGCGATCCGGTCGAGCTCCTTGTCGAACGCGGCGCGGCCGATACGCCGATACACCCGATCCAGCAGCGGCCGTGAGTACCAGGAGCTCAGGAATAGACCGATGCGGCCCTTGCGCGGGAGGTCCCGCCAGTAGCGCCAGTATTCAGGGCGCTCGCTCTCCTCATCGGACGGCTCACCGTACGCACGCGTGACGATCCATCGCGGATCCATCCACTCGTTCAACAGGTTGACGGTCTCGCCCTTCCCGGCGCCGTCCACGCCGCCGAAGATGACGATGACGGGGAAGCGGGCGGCCGTCAGCTGTCGCTGCACCTCGAGCAGTTCGGTGCGGAGCGTGGGAACACTCGCCTTGTATTTGTCTTTCGGGATCTCCTGACCGAGTTCGGCAGCTTCGAACATCAGCTCTCCTTGGCAAGGCGCCTGACGGCGTCGAGCGTCGCGCGTTTGACCTCGTCGACCGCGCCGGTGCCGGGCACGGTGATCAGCAGATTGATCAACCGGTAGTAATCGATGACGGGCGCGGTCTGCTTGTGATACGTGACGAGACGGGCGCGCACGGTGTCGGGGGTGTCGTCCGCGCGTTGATAGAGATGCTCGCCGGTGCACCGGCCTTGCGGGCAAGTCCGGAACGGATTCGCCGTCCGGTGAAACGGAACCTGGCACTCGCGGCAGATAAGCCGTCCCGACAAGCGCTCCACCAGCTCCTCGTCCGGCACCTCGACATACAGCACGGCGTCGATGTCCCGCCCGAGGCCGGACATCATCTCGTTGAGTGCGATCGCCTGCTCCATCGTCCGTGGGAATCCGTCGAGGAGAACGCCCTTCGTTGTATCCGGCTGAGTGATCCGGTCGCGCAGCATCGCAATCGTGATCGGATCTGGCACGAGCGCGCCGCGCGTCATGAACTCGCCGGCCTGAATCCCGAGGTCGGTCTTCTGCTGCAGATGGTGACGGAACAAATCGCCCGAGGCGATGTGAGTCAGCCCGATCTCGCGCTGGAGGTGGTCAGCCTGGGTGCCTTTGCCCGACCCGGGCGCACCGAGGAGGACGAGGTCCATTCGCGTCCGATGGTAAACCGGATCGCAATCCGACCGAATATGATTCTCGTCATGAGCCGTCTCACTTCGCTCATCGGGGTTTTCGCGACGACACTCACCGCTACTGGCGGCCAGACACCGGCTCCAGCCGGGGCGACCGCAACGGTAATCAAGGCAGCCCGCATGCTGGACGTCAAAACGGGCACCTACCGGACCAACCATGCGCTGCTCGTCGCGGATGGCCGGATCGCACAGGCCGGTCCCGCAGCCGACATAACATCCGAGGCGCCGGCCGGAGCGACGACGATCGACCTTGGGACGGCGATTGTCATGCCGGGGCTCATCGATTGCCACGCGCATCTGCTCGCGCGGATGGACGAGCAGTTCGGGGCCGGCGCGAACATCATCATCTCGATCACGCAGCTCGGTCCGGCCCGACGCGCCCTCATCGGCGCGGCGAATGCCCGCGAAATGCTGGAGGCCGGCTTCACGACTGTGCGAAACGTCGGCCACTCCGGCGTCGATGGCGACGTCGCGCTGAAGGACGCGATCGATGCGGGATGGGTTCCGGGGCCGCGCGTGCTCGCTTCGGGGCGCAAGGTCACGCCGCCCGGCGGCCAGGCGGTCGCGCTTCGCCTCCATGATCAGAGCGCGATCCTCGACGAGGAGTTCATCCCGATAAGCGGCGCTGACGAAGCGCGGCGAGCGGTCGGCAGCCTGCTCGGGGCGGGCGTGGACGTGATCAAGATCGTCGCGGACGATGGTCCTCGGGTGCTGGACCAGGAGGAAATCGCGGCGATTGTCACCGCCGCCCACCGCGCGCGAATCCGGGTCGCGGCGCACGCGACGAGCGCCGCCGGCATCCAGGCGGCGATCGATGGGGGAGTGGATTCCATCGAACACGGCGACGAGGCGACCGATGCCATGCTGACGAGCATGCAAGAGAAAGGCATCACGCTCGTGCCAATCGCCTGGACTGCTGAGGCGCTTCGTGACGTCTACGTGGCGCCGCGCGCGTGGACCGACGCCGAGAAGGCGGGCATCGAGAAGCAGATCGCGGCGTTTACCGCGAACCACGCGAAGCTCGTTCAACGGGCGGCGAAAGCCGGCGTGAAGATCGCCGCCGGATCGGACATGTGGATGCGCTATCGGGGCAAAACGCGAGGCGAGGCCGCCAAGGTCATGCTGGATGCGCTGGCGCGAACTGGCATCCGTCCTGCTGACGTGATTCGTGCCGCGACAGTCAACGCTGCCGAGCTGCTGGGGTGGGGCGATCGTGTGGGGTCGCTGGAGCCGGGCCGGTTCGCCGACGTCATCGCCGTGGACGGCGACCCGCTGACGGACATCGGAGTGCTGAACCGCGTGACGTTCGTCATGAAGGGCGGCACGGTCATCAGGAGCCAGGGGCGCTGATGCACATCAAGACGCTGTTTCTCGACGCCGGCGGCGTGATCGTGTTCCCGAACTGGGGTCGCGTCAGCGCCGTGCTGGCCGGACACGGCCTGCTGGCCACGCCCGAGGCGCTCGCGGCGCGTGAGCCGCGCATCCGCAAACAGATCGATGAGCCGACACTCATTGGTTCCGCCCCGGACGAAAAGCGCGGCCGCCGGTATTTCGACCTCGTCTTCGAAGCGGCGGGCATCCCACCCAGCGCTCAGCGCGATGCCGCGCTGGACGAGCTGCGCGCGTACCATTCCCAGCACAATCTGTGGGAAACCATTCCAGCCGACGTCGTGCCAGCCCTCGAACGCGTGCGGCGGATGGGGCTTCAGATTGCCGTCGTGTCCAACGCCAACGGCACACTCTGCGCGAAGTTCGAACGGCTCGGCCTGGCGCAGTGCGTCGACTGCGTGATCGATTCAGCGGAGATAGGTGTCGAGAAGCCGGACCCGCGCATCTTCGAGCACACGCTCGAACGGCTCGGCGCCCGCCGCGAGAGCACGCTCCACGTCGGCGACATCTACCACGTCGACATCGTCGGCGCCCGGGCGGCCGGTATTCGAGCGATGCTCCTCGACCCGTTCAACCTTTATACGGAATATCCGTGCGAGCGCATTGGCTCGCTGAACGAGCTGGTCGAGAAACTACCTCAATGCTGAATGCGGCGTGCTGACTGCTGAATGAATTGGGCAATCAGCATTCAACAATCAACAGTGGGCTAGGGTTTAGGTGTCCCTGCCCCGAATACCTCTTCCTTCTTGTGAAACCCGTCGGCGACGACCGTCTGTTCGACGTTTTCCTTGTCGACGGGCATGCCGTCGAGCAAGAGCGCTGGGACGTCCTTGCGGCCGTTGTTGACGGTCGATGTGCCGTCCACCTTGTCGCCGTCGGCGAGGTCGACGGCGGAACGTGCTGCCGTCCGTGCGAGCGGCGTAATGCGCTTGTACACGGTCATCGCCTGCGTTCCAGCCACCAGTCGTTGAACGGCGGGAAGCTCCGCATCCTGGCCGGACACGAGCACCTTGCCGGCGAGGTTGTGTTTTTGGAGGGCGCGGACGACGCCACCCGCCGTGACGTCATTCGACGCGACGACGGCGGCGAGGTTGTTGCGGACCTTCTTGAGCGTCGCCTCCGTGTGTTGCTCGGCCGGCGCCGCTTCCCAGTTGTCGGCCCAGTAGTCGCCTACGATCTTGACGTCGCCGCGCTTGATCGCGGGCTCCAGCACCTTCATCTGCCCCTCGCGGAGCAGCTTGGCGTTGTTGTCGGTCGGCGCGCCGCCGATGAGGAGATAGTTGCCTCTCGGCGCGCGGTCCAGCAGGTATCGCGCCTGCATCTCGCCGACCTTGACGTTGTCGAAGGAGACGTAGAGATCGACGTCCGCATTGCGGATTAAACGGTCGTAGCTGATCACGGGCACGTTCTGTTTCTTGGCGATCTCGACGATCGCCGCTGCTTTCTCGGCATCGTGCGGAACGACCACCAGGACCTTCACCCCCTCTTTCAGCAGCTCTTCGGCCTGCTGGAGCTGCTTGGCCTGATCGTTGTCCGCCGCGCGGACGACCGTTTCGGCTCGCAGCTCCTTTGCGCGCGCAATGAAGATGTCCCGGTCGCGCTGCCACCGTTCCTGCGCGACGTCGTCCATCAGAAGGCCGATCTTGACGCGCGCGGGCGGACCCTGCTGCGCCGGTCGCGGACTTGACGACCCGCCGCCACATGCCAGGCTGAAACAGACGAACAGCATCGCGAGCGTCCGTGTCCGCATGGCGACCCTCCCTTTCTTTTTTAGATGGGGCTCTGCCCCATTCCCCGGCTCGGTCGCTCGCGGGGACCCCTACGCCCCGCTCCGCTCCCTCGCGGGCGCGCCGTGCGCGCCCCGGGACCGGGGCTCTGCCCCATACCCCGGCTCTCGGTCGGCCCGGCCGGGGGTCTAGAAGGGAGGATGATACTCCGGCGACAGTAGGTCGAGAATCCGCGTAATTCGTGACTTGTTTTAGATCCGCGTAATCCGTGGCTTCAGATGCGGAAGCCGATCATCAGTGAAAACGTCCGGTTCTTGACCTGGACGTCGTCCTCGACCGGCGTGTTGGCGATGCTGGTCAGTCCCCACGTGTAGCGGCCGTCGAACGTCAGGCGGCTCGCGTCGATGCCGGCGCCGAGAACGAGACCGAAGTCGAAGCTCTCCACGTCGTCGTCGATATCCTGGTCTTCGGATACGTCCAGGAACTCGCCGGTTGCCTCGGCGTTCAGTTTGAAGGCGAGCGATGGCCCGCCGAACAGTTGAGCGATGTCCCCGAAGAGATCGGCGACCCATAGCGAAACAGGATCGGGATCTCGAGGTAGGTGATCTCGATGTCGGCGTCGGCGCCAAATTCGCTGAACGAGGCGCCCTTCACGCGGACGAGCGCTTCGGGCTGAATGTCGAACCGGGGACTGACCGGCCACGTCACGAATCCGCCCGCGACAAGGCCAACCCGGCTGTCCAGGTTGAGGTCGGCGACGTCGCTGTCGAACACGAGACTCGCGAAGTTCACGCCTCCCTTGACGCCACCCGTGACGTCCTGCCCCGCCGCCGATCCGGATGCGAGCAGGAAACCAACCAGGGTCGCTGTCGCTACACGCATGTGCACCTCTGCAATATTTTCTTATCGGTTCAATCCCTGACCGACGTGAGATCGATTGTTTATTTGCGACCGATCGGGGTCATCGTCCCGATCCTCAACCCGACCGGTACGGAGAGTGCGTGGCCAGGTCGTGAGCGACGGCTGAAGAGTTCTGAAAAAGCTGATCGCTTGACACGACCGCCGCGTTGATCCATCCTCCCATCGGCAGACGATGGGAAGGACCGAGGCGGCCGATCTGTTGCCCGGCACGCTCGAGTTGCTGATCCTCAAGGCGCTCGGACCCGGCTCGAAGCACGGATACGGCATCGCGCAGCACATCCAGGTCGTGTCCGAAGACGTGCTGCAGGTAGGTGAGAGCTCCCTCTATCCTGCGCTGCAGCGGCTGCTCCTGAAAGGCTGGGTCAAGGCTGAGTGGGGCGCGTCGGAAAACAATCGACGCGCGCGCTACTACACGGTCACCGCCGCCGGCCGCAAGCAGCTCGCGGTCGAACGAAAGGAGTTCGATCGGCTCATCCTCGCCATCCACAAAGTTCTGGATACGGCCTGAGGCGATGCGCGAGTTCCTTCGCCGCGCGTGGTATGTCGTTCGCCGGCGGCGACTCGAGGCCGACCTCGCTGAAGAGATCGAGCATCATCGCGAGCTGAAGGAAGAAGAGCTGGAGCGCCGCGGCCTGACGCCGGCCGAGGCTGCGCTCCAGTCACGCCGCGCGCTCGGCAATGTCCTGCTGGCGCGCGAGCGGGCGCGCGACGTGTGGATCCCGTCCTGGCTCCAGGACGTCGGCCAGGATCTGCGCTTCGCCGCGCGTCTGTTGTTGAAGGACCGCGCGTTTACGCTCGTAGCGGTCACGACGCTGGCGCTCGGGATTGGGGTCAATGGCACCGTGTTCACCGTCGTGAACGCGTTGTCGCGAGGGCTGCCCGTCGACGAGCCGGATCGCGTCGTGCGTCTGAACAGCCGCAACGCGGCCGGGCGGTCGCTGCCCGTGTCGTTCGCGGATTTCGAGGACTGGCGCGCGTCGACAACGGTGTTCGACGGCGTCGCCGCCTATAGCGACACGCAGCTGATCGTCGCCGACGAGACTGCCGCGCCCGATCGCTTCTCTGGCTCGTATCTGTCGTGGAACGCCTTCCGGCTGGTCGGCGATCGCCCGATGCTCGGCCGGGATTTTCGTCCCGAGGACGATCGTCCGGAGGCTCCGCCGGTCGTCATTCTCGGCTATCGCGTCTGGAATGGACGCTACAGCAACGACCCCGCCGTCGTCGGCCGGACGATTCGCGTCAACGGTGTGCCGGCGGTGGTCGTCGGCGTCATGCCGGAGGGGTTCAGATTCCCCGTCGTATCCGATATCTGGCAGCCCCTCGCGCACATGCCCGGCCTGGCGAGACAGAAGCGCGACGCCAGGACGCTGAGCGTCTTCGCACGTCTCGCTATCCGGAAGGAGCTACCCGAGGCGCAGACGGAGTTGACAGCAGTAGCGAAGCGTCTCGCCGCTGCGTTTCCAGACACGAACAAGGAGCTGGGCGCGACGGTCACGCCATTTGTCGACAGCAGCGCCGGACGAAGGATTTTCGCGGCGCTCCTCGGCGCCGTCGGGTTCGTGCTGTTGATCGCGTGCGCGAATATCGCGAACCTGTTGCTCGCGCGGGCGGCATTCCGGCAGCGGGAGATGGCGATGCGGGCGTCGCTCGGCGCGACCAGGTGGCGGATCGTCCGGCAGCTGCTCGTCGAGAGCGCGCTGCTGCTCATCGTCGCCGGCATTCTGGGCTTCGTGCTCGCGTTCGTCGGTCTGCGCGCCTTCGTGAGTCACGTTCACGGAATCAACTTTCCATACAACATCCAGTGGACGATGGATACACGAGTGATTGGTTTCATGGCGGCCGCGTGTCTGGGCAGCGGGTTGATCTTCGGGCTCGTGCCGGCGCTCCACCTGTCCAGGAGCGGCGTGTACGACGTCCTGAAGGAATCCGGCCGGACCGCGTTCGGGAGCGCCCGATCCCGGCGCTGGATGCGCGGGCTTATTGGCATAGAGCTCGCGTTCACGCTCGTGCTGCTGGCGGGTGCTGGCCTCATGATGCGGAGCTTTCTCGCGCTCCATCGGGCAGACGAGGTCGTGGACGGCTCGCACGTTGTGGCGATGGGTGTGACGCTGCCGGTTCAGAGATACCCGCGAGAGCAGTGGACGGTCTTCTACGACCGTCTGATGGAGCGGCTGCAGGGAATAGGGCCGATCGCATCTGCCTCGCTCACAAGTAATGTGCCGTTCGCGGGAGCCCGCCGCCGTACGCTGACCGTTGACGGACGTCCTCCGCCGAAAGACGGGACCACGCCGAACGTGTCCTTCGTTGCGATCGGTCCTGAGTACTTCGAGGCGTTGGGTGTGCCGCTGCTGCGAGGGCGGGCGTTCACCGCGCTTGACGGTACGCCCGGGCAGGAGACCGTCATCGTGAATGAACGCCTCGCCGGACTGCACTTCCCGAACGAGGAGCCGCTCGGCCGGCGCATCCGACTGTCAGACCCTGTCGCCGCGGGTGCCCAACCTCCGTGGCTGACCATCGTCGGCGTGTCGCCGTCGATCCGTCAGCAGCAGCCGGTCGATCTGCAGGAGCTCGATCCGGTCGCCTACGTCCCGATGCGTGCGGACCTTCGACCCTTCGCGACGCTGCTTGTGCGCGGCCCAGCGCCAGAGGGCCTTGCCGCACTCGTCCGGCAGGAAGTCCAGGCGCTGGATCCCGAGCTGGCGGTGTCCGGCATCATTTCTCTGCGCGTGCTGGAGGGGCAGTCGCGCTGGGCGCATCGCGTCTTTGGCTTGATGTTCGCCGTCTTTGCCGCTGTCGCGCTCGCCGTGTCGGCCGTCGGACTCTACGCAATGACCGCGTACTCGGTGAGGCAGCGCACGCAGGAGATCGGCGTCCGCATGGCGCTCGGCGCACAGAGAGGCGACGTCGTACGGCTGTTCGTCCGACAGGCGCTTCTTCCACTTGGAGCAGGGCTGGTGGCCGGCTTTGGCGGCGCGCTCGTCATCGGGAGACTGCTGCAAAGCTTCCTGATGCAGACGAGCACCACCGATCCAGCAACCCTCGCCTCGATTGCGGTGCTACTGGTTGCAGTCGCGCTTGCGGCTTGCTTGTGGCCGGCGCGACGCGCGACGCGGCTCGACCCGGTCACCGCGCTGCGGCACGAGTAGCTCGCATGGCAAACCGTGCAGCCCTGGCGGCGTTCCTCGGGTTGCTGGCCGGCTGCGCCTCGAGGCGCGCGGGCTGACCGCGGCAGAACTGAAACAGATTGAGGATGAAGGACGCGAGCGCACGTGGCCCCCATTGCCGCGGAGGCCTCGCGGTCTCGCCCCGCTCGTCGAAGCCGGCTTGAAACTGTGCGAGGGCAAGGTGTGAGAGTATGCCGTGTCACGGAGCCGCCACCATGCGCTACTTCGCGCTCGCAGCCATGCTCTTCGCCGGAACGATTGGAACATCAGGGAACCCAAGAACCCCTGGAACCCCTGGAACCCCTGGAACCTCTGGAACCTCTGGAACCCAGGGTTCTCAGGCCCGCGAAGTCACAACCTGGTACTTCTACAAAGTGAAGTGGGGTCACCAGGACGAGTTTCTCGATCTCTTTCAGCGCAATCACTATCCCGTGCTGAAGGCGCGGATGCAGGGCGGGGCCTATTCGGCCGTCCGCACCTACGCGCCGCGCTATCACGGCGATGGACGCGCCGACTGGACGTTCGCCGTGGAGCTCGTCGCGCGCGAACCGGCGCCGGGGCCGTCCGAGGAAGAGATCGTCAAGAAGCTGTATCCCGACCAGGCGAAGTTCAGGAAGGAAGAGGCGCGGCGGTTCGAGATTCTCGACGCGCACTGGGACGTGCCGTTGAATCCCGTGGATTTCGAAACCCGCAAGACGACACCGTAGGCCCGACCTTCAGGTCGGGCCTACGTCATTCTTCCCAAGATCGCCGCCGCTCGACGCCGTGGTAGGCGTCCGACGGCGGATCTGCGGCTCTCTGGCGTCGCTCCAGCAGAAGCTTCGCGCGCGCGGTCGCGGCGTGGCTACGCCACACGGGCGCCAGCGCGGCGACCTCCGCGACCAGGCTCGCGTGCTTCGTGTCCAGCTCGATGTCGGGCGCGGCGTGTACGAGCTTGACGAGCGTCATGATCGCGCGCGTCATGTCGTCATAGCTCGCGAGCAGCCGGAGAATTTCGTCGCGTTCCTCGTCGGTCACAGCAGGCGTGTGAGCGTGACGTCCAGGAAGCGGGCCTGATGCGGCGCGCGGTGCCACTGGACGAGGATCGGGCTCTGATAGGTCCCCTCGATGAGCCTGGCGTGGCCGTCACCGTTGGTGTCCGAGACGAGCAGGTCCACCCGGCGCTTCATGCGCAGGAACCGCGCCGCCGGCGCGGCTAGCGCGCGCGAGACCAAGCGCTCGACGACCGACTCGCGCAGGCCGAGCGCGTCGACCACCTGGTTGACCACGCGGACGAGATCGTATTTCGCGTAGCCGAGCGTCTTGACGGGCACCGAGCGCGGGTCCTTCAGCGCGTTCCGCGCCTGCTGCGCGGCGAACCGCAGCGGGTTCCGCAGCACCTCGGCGAGGTCGTAGCGCATGAGCAGCGTTTCGTACTCGTTGACCGTCAACCCCGCGTGGCGCTCCCCGTGATCGAGCGCCATCCTGAGACGCCCTTTCGTCAGGTCGTGCCGCTCGATGAGAGCGTTCAGCTGCTCGTAGATGCCCAGCCTGGGATCCTTCAGGTTGATCGAGTCGACCGGATGCGCCGAGACCGGCACCTCAATCCGGATGCGCTCGATCTCCTCTTCCCGCTGATAACCGATGATCCGGGTCAGGCGCTGACGCGGTTGGCCGGCGTGCATACCGTCGAGGTCGACGAAGCGCACCGGCTCGTTGGCCCGATTCGGGAAGCTGACGCAGGTGCGCAGCCCGGCGGCGATGAAGGCGAGGTGCGAGTCGGCGTTCCTCGGTTCGATGAGACGCTGCTCGGGCGCCAGCTCAGTGCGCTGGTCCAGGCGATCGTGCTCGTAGCCGCCGTCTTCGGGGAACAGGGCGCGGAACGCGTCGAGATACCCGACAGTGGCTTTCCGTCGCATCAGCCGCGCGGCGAGGGCCCGTTCGAGGAACCCCGCAGTGGTGTGGCTGGACCAGTAAAGACACCGGGAAAAGGGCTTGAGGGCCACGCGGTCGGCGGCCGAAAGCGAGGGCCGCGGATCGACGATATCGACACGCGCGCGCGGCACGAGCCCGAGGTTCACCTCGAGCGGGTTGGGTCTGCTCACTGCAGCTGTTTCGGCCGGGGAGCCGGCGCTACCCGGTCAGAGTAGCACGAACCCCTTTGTTATCGCAAAGTTAGGGCGGCGGCCTTAGAGCAGCCCGCACTTCCTCGACAAAGTGTTCAGGTTCGGCCGCACCGTCGTTTATTTCGACAACCGGTATATCGGCCGTGATGGGATCCTTACGCATTTCGTACTTCAACCGTTCGTTGTCTCGAAGCCGGGCGACGACAACTTCGGGCCGTAGCGCGCGCATCACTCGAACGGCTTCCTCGACGCTCGCCGCCGGCGCCACCGCGAATCGGAGCCGGCAAAGGATAGCTTCCGACCGCGCGGCACTACCCGCATCGTCGTCGGCCACGAGAACCAGGGGAGCGGCCCCTGGCCGGTCGCCATCCCGCCGTCCGCCCCGCGCGGCGCGGCGGCGATCCAAAACTTGGCGGCGATCGTCATAGTGTGTGGTCACGCGCTGATGCTACCGCAAACACCGCCCGGCACAACCGGGTACTTGACGAATCCGCGAGGCTGACCGCGCGATATAGAATGGACTGACGTTCTGAAGTCACGGTGAGAGGCTCTGCACCCGTCCGGCCTGCGAGCGGCGGAGGCGGCAGGCTCGTTGGAGCAAAACGGGCGTGAGCGATGTCGCAATCCGGGCCCCCTACGGATCCGCGGACGCGGCTTCGGTCCGAGTGCGTCTGCGCGTCCTCGGGACGATCCTTTCCGTCGCGGTCTCCATCTATCTCGCTACGCACGCAGGCTTTGCGCTCCGGCTCCCTCAGAGCGGCATCGGTTTCCTCTGGCCGCCGAACGCGATTCTTCTGGCCGTTTTGCTGCTGCTGCCAACGAGCTTCTGGATCCCGGCGCTCGCGGCCGCCCTCACCGGCCACATGGCGGCCCACACGCAGAATGGCCTCGTGCTCGGCGCGCAAGCGGTCAGCTTCGTGGGCAACGCCTCTCAGGCGCTGCTGGCCGCCTGGATCATGCGGCTCTGTGCGGGCTCGAAACCGCACTTAACCGATCTGCGCGGCGCCGCCGTCTTCGTGGCTGCGGCCGTTGCGGCGCCGATCGCGGCCTCCTTCGCGCCTGCGTTCCTGTACATGAATCTCGGGTGGGCGCCCAACTTCTGGTCGGCCTATCGCGCGCGCGTCCTGTCGAACGTGACCACGACGTTAATGCTCGCACCGGTGATTTTCCTGGCGCCTGCGGCGATCGCCGAGCTGCGGCGACGTCCAGGGCGGGCGCTCGAGTTCTGCGGTCTGCTGGCAGGGTTGCTCCTCGTACACGCGATCGCCTTCAGCTGGATCCCCGCGGGAAGCATCGGCCTTCCCGCGCTGCTGTATCTGCCGCTCCCGCTGCTGTTGTGGGCCGCAGTCCGCTTCGGTCCGTTCGGGTTGTCCGCAGCGCTGACGGTCGTCGCGCTCCAGTGGATTCCCAATGCGCGCGACGGCGTTGGGCCGTTCGTCAACGCGACGCCCGTGTCGAGCGTCATCTCCCTCCAGGTGTTTCTGATCGTTGCGTCGATTCCGCTGCTGCTGCTCGCTGCGTTGAGCGAGGCGCGGACGCGATGGGATTCCGCGCTACGGGAGAGTCAAGCGCGCAACAGCGCCATTCTCAATGCGATTCCGGATCTCATGTTCCTGCAGACAGCCGACGGTGTGTACCTGGACTACCACGCCCAGGACCCGGGCAAGCTGCTCGTGTCGCCGGACCACTTCCTCGGCAAGCGGATCGAAGATGTCCTTCCGCCGCCGCTCGCCGCGGAGTTTGCCACCGCGTTCGCGACTGCGAGCGAGCACAACCCATCGGTCGTGCAGTATGTGCTTCCCATTCAGGGTGAGGAGCGCACGTACCAGGCGCGCGTTGTGCGCTGCGATGGCGACAAGCGGCTTTCGATCGTGCAGGACGTCACGGAGCGGACACGCGCCGAGGAGCGGCTTCGGGACAGCGAACGCCGCTACGCGCTCGCGACGTCGGCGGCACGCGTCGGCGTGTGGGACTGGGATCTGCAGACGAATCAGGTCTATGTTGATGCGTCGATCTACACCGACCTTGGCCTCGACCCGCGGGGGCCTGGCCGATTTGCGGTCGAATGGGTGCGCCTGTTTCATCCGTCTGATCTCGAGCAGGCCCGCAGGCGGATGAAAGCTCACGTGGACGGCCGCGTGCCGTCCGTCGAGCTCGAGTGCCGCGTGTTCCACAAGGACGGCAGCACCAGGTGGTTTGTGGCCAGAGGTGCGATCGTGCAGCGCGTGGACGCCCGGCCAGTTCGCGCCAGCGGCACCGCCACCGACATCACGGAACGCAAAGAGGCGGAAGAGGCGCTTCACCGGGCGCAGATGGAGCTGGCGCGCATGAGCCGCATGTCCGCACTGGGCGAGCTCGCGGCGTCGATCGCCCACGAAATCGATCAGCCGCTGTGCGCCATCGTCGCGAACGCGAACGCCTGCATGCATTGGATCGAAGGACGCGGTGCCGAGCTCGGGGACGTCCGCGACGCATTGACGGATGTCGTCGCCGACAGTAATCGCGCGAGCGAAGTCATTCGCCGGACCCGCGAGTTGTTCCGGCACACCCCTGTCGAGCACACGGCCATCGATCTCAACCAGATCATTCGCGAAGTGGTCGCGCTCACCCAGAGCCGCGCCGATCGACAGCACGTTCGGTGCTCGACCGATCTCGCCGGCAACCTCCCGGGCGTGATGGGAGATCGCATCCAGCTTCAGCAGGTTATCTTCAACTTGATCGTAAACGGCCTGGATGCGATGCGCGACGTCGACCGGGAGCGCCACTTGCACCTGCGGACCTGGCGCGAGATGAGCGACGTGCTCGTCGCCGTGTCCGATACGGGTACCGGCCTCGACCCGCGCGAGGCGGAGCGCATCTTCGACCCGTTTTTCACGACGAAACCCGAGGGGATGGGCATGGGTCTCGCCATCACCCGCTCGATCGTTCTGGCCCATGGCGGACGGCTCTGGGCCGTCCCCAATCCGACCGGCGGCGCAACGTTCCATATCGTCCTTCCGGCTGAGGGGGTGCCGAGTGCCTGATGAACAGACGGTCTACGTCGTCGACGATGACGCGTCCGTCAGAACCGCGCTGAAGCGGTTGCTGGGATCGGTGGGGTTTGCCTGTCAGACGTTCGGGACGGCGGACGACTTTCTCCGCGCGTCTCGCGTCGACGGCCCGCAGTGCCTCATCCTCGATTTGCGGCTGCCGGGCACGAGCGGCCTCGAACTGCAGCGGGAGCTGGCCGGGTTCGAGCGGCCGCTGCCGATCATTTTCCTCACGGGTCACGGGGACATCCCCGTGACCGTTCGCGCCATGAAAGCCGGCGCATCCGAATTCCTGACCAAACCGGTCCGGGAGCAGGAGCTCCTCGAGGCGATTCGCAAGGCGCTCGACCGCGACCGCGAGGCGCTCCGCAAGCGATTGGAGGCGACGGGGCTGCGCCGACGGTACGACGACCTGACCCCCCGGGAGCGGCAGGTCATGCGCCTGGTCGTGACAGGACTCCTGAACAAGCAGGTCGCCGCCGAGCTCGGGATTTCGGAGAAAACCGTCAAAGTCCACCGGGCGCAGGTGATGCAGAAGATGCACGCCGGCTCGCTGGCGGAACTCGTACGGATGGCGGACCACCTGCCTCCGCCGTCGCGCATCCTACAGGCCAGATCAGACTAAGGTCCAATTCCCGTCCGCCCTGCCGACTGCTAAAGTCGCGGCATCGGCGGCGCCGGCGCTCGTCATCTGTGGGCTCGGAGACGGGAGAAGGAATGGGCGAAGTACTCGTCACGATCGTGGATGACGACGAGTCGATTCGACGGGCGCTCCGGCGGTTATTGCAGTCGGCGGGACTCGAGGCGGATACGTTCGGTTCGGCGGAGGAGTACCTTCGGCAGGGCGATCACGAGACCGGCTGCCTCATCCTCGATGTACGGTTGCCAGGGATGAGCGGGCTCGACCTGCAGCGCGAGCTGGCGGTGCTCAACCCGCGCATTCCGATCATCTTCATGAGCGCCTACGGCACGGACCAGATGCGAGATCGGGCGCTGGAGAAAGGCGCGCTCGCCTTTCTCCGGAAGCCGATCAGCGAAGACGTGCTGCTCTGCGACGTGCGCCTCGCTCTCGATGGGCGACGTTAGGCCGTCACAGCGACTTCAAGTACTCGATCAGCTCGCGCTTCTGCTGATCCGAAAGGCCGAGCGCGAGCAGGCTGTCGTAGTGGTCGACGACGGCGCGAAGCGTCGCGAACCGGCCGTCGTGATAGAAGCCGCCCTTCATGTACGTCCAGAGGCCCTTCAACGGGGACGTCCGGTAGCGCCAATCCGGCGCGCGATCCGCCTGGAACCGATCGATGCCGATCTCTTCAGCCGTGTGCATGTTCCACCCGGGCTCGGTGAAGAGCGGCGGCACGTGGCAGGTTGAGCACTGCGCCCGGCCGTTGAACAGATCCTTGCCTCGCCTCGCCAGTTCCGAGTCGAACAGGTGCGACGGCGCCGGGGGTGCCTGCAACGCCGAGCTAGTAGAACTGCAATGCGCCGAGCTGTGGCGTGATGCGATCCGGAGAGTTGCGGATGTTCCCGAAGCCGTTTCGTGCGGCGAGCGGGAACTGCGACGCGTCGTCCAGCCGCGGGTCGTAGAAGATGCCCGACCCGTGCATTTCGATGTTGGCGACGAAGGCATTCCAGTGGCTCACGCCGCCCCAGCCGGTCCAGGTGTGCAGATTCACGCCGGCCAGGCCGAAGGCCGGAGGGATCAGCGTGGCGGCGGTCTTTCCATCGGGCCTGAATCCCTTGCCGTCGAGGAGCAGCTCGGCGTCGAATTTTCCGGGCTCCCAGGCGGCGAGCACTTTCCTCACCGTCGCCACATCCACGCCCAGAACGTCGGCCACCGGCTGCAACTGGGGAGCGAGCGCGACGAGACCCCCTACGTTAGATCGCGATTCGCCCAACCGTCGAGCCGGCGGCCGATGCCGGACGCGAAGGCGTTGTCGACCGTCGAGTGGCAGAGCGCGCACTGAATGCCGATCGAGGTGAGCCGCCCTCCGTCGAAAAACCCAGTTACGCCGACGACGGCATTGAGCCGGAGCAGGGCGAGCGGCGTGGCAGGGTCGTCGAGGTTGACATCTCCGCGAGGGAGGCTGCGCACGAGTTCGCGCGGCAGCTTTTCGAGATCGACTTTGAGGCCGATGCCCAGCGCGGCCTTCGGGCTGACGCCAGGCCCCACGCCGCCGAGCTTCGCGCCGGCGATCGCCTCGTGCAGCCTGATCGTGCCGCCCCAGAATGCTTCGTCGCCGAACGTGTCGAACCGGAACGTCTTTCGTCCGTCGCGCAGCATGCGCGCCGATTGGACGAACAGCTGATCGTCGTGTGTCCTTGACCGATGGTCGTCATCGCGCGAGGTCGCGGCACTAGCGAGCGACAAGGCCCAGCCGCATGCGGCGGCTGCCAGCACGAGCATCACGGAACAGCGCATGAACCCCCTCCTTTTTCTATAGAGTGCGCCGGAGTACCGAGGTGACAAGCGAGATCTGCGTTCATCTGCGTGAATCTGCGGCCTGGGAACCTTTTTGCCTCTCGCCTACTCTTTATCTGTATGTCTGATGAAGAGCTGCTCCGACTCGTCCGTGCAGGTGATACGGCGCGGTTCGAAGTGCTGATGCGCCGGTACAACCAGCGGCTCTATCGGGTCGTGCGCTCGATCATGGGCAACTCGAACGAGATCGAGGATGCGATCCAGCAGGCATACGTGAACGCGTTCTTTCACCTGGATCAGTTCGCGGAACGTGCGCGGTTCGCGACGTGGCTGACGAAGATCGCCGTCCACGAAGCGCTCGCGCGTGCGCGCCGCCGCCGGCCGGCGGATGAAAACCAGCCGATCGACACGAAGATGGTTGAGCCTCCGTCGCGGCTACCGGATCCCGAGCACCAGGCGTTCGCGAGCGAGGTCGGACGGATGCTCGAGGCGGCGGTGGACGGACACAGCCGAGTGCCTGGAGATCAACGAGGATACCGTCAAGACCCGCCTGCACCGCGCGCGCGGGCTGCTCCGCGATGAGCTGTACGCGCGCGCCGGCGCCGCCACCTCCGAAGCGTTTCAATTCCACGCCTCGCGGTGCGATCGCATCGTCGCGCGCGTGCTGGAGCAGATCGGCGTCGCGCCCGCGTCCCTTTCCGGCGATCGACGGCTGTGACATAGTTCCCCTTTTGGGGGCTTGTCACGAATGCAGCTCGGCATGATCGGCCTCGGCCGAATGGGTGGAAACATGGTCCGCCGCCTGATGCGCGGGGGCCATGCGTGCGTGGTCTATGACCGGTCGGCGGCGGCGGTCGATGCGCTCGTCAAGGAAGGGGCGGTGGGCGGATCGACGCTCGCCGACTTCGTCGCCAAGCTCACACCACCGCGGGCGATCTGTCTCATGGTGCCGGCCGCGATCGTGGATGGCACGCTCGATGAGCTGGTGCCTCTCGCTGCCGGCGGCGATACCTTCATCGACGGCGGAAACTCCCACTATCAGGACGACATCGCCCGCGCGCAGCGGCTGAAGGCGCGCAGCATGCACTACGTTGACATGGGCACGAGCGGTGGCGTCTGGGGACTCGAGCGCGGCTATTGCCTGATGATTGGCGGCGAGAAGGAAGTGGTAGCACGGCTAGACCCGATCTTCAGGACGCTCGCTCCGGGCCCGGGTCACATCGCGCGCACACCCGGGCGCGAGGAACGGCAGAGCACGGCCGAGCACGGGTATCTCCACTGCGGCCCCTCGGGCGCCGGGCACTTCGTGAAGATGATCCATAACGGGATCGAGTACGGCCTGATGGCGGCGTTCGCGGAAGGCCTGAACATTCTGAAACGCGCGGACATCGGCAAGGCGACCCACGAGAAAGACGCGGAGACCGCGCCGCTGAGGCACCCGGAACACTACCAGTACGATTTCGATCTGGCGGACGTGACGGAGGTCTGGCGGCGGGGAAGCGTCATCAGTTCATGGCTCCTCGACCTGACGGCGCAGGCGCTGGCCGCCGATCCCACGCTGGAGAAGTTCGGCGGCACGGTTGCCGACTCGGGCGAAGGCCGGTGGACGGTGCAGGCCGCGAACGATGAGGGCGTGCCGGCGCACGTGCTGACCGCGGCGCTCTTCGAGCGCTTCGCGTCCCGCGGCCACGACCTGTTCGCGAACCAGGTGCTGTCAGCGATGCGCTTCGGGTTCGGGGGCCACACGGAGAAACGTTGATCCGGCTGACGGACGAGACTGTATGAATAGATCTGACGCCCTCGTCTTCTTCGGTGCCTCGGGCGACCTGGCCTACAAGAAGATCTTTCCCGCGTTCCAGGCGATGGCGCGCCGTGGGCGTCTCGATTTCGAGATCGTCGGCGTCGGCCGATCCGGCTGGACGCGAGACGACCTGATCGAGCGGGCGAAGGCGAGCGTCGCCGAGCACGGCGGCGGCGTTGATCGAGACGCCTTCCCGAAGCTCGCCGATTGCCTCCACTACGTCGACGGCGACTACAACGATCCGAAGACCTTCCAGCGGCTGCGGCAGGAGCTCGGCAACGCGGCGCGACCGGCGCACTACCTCGCGATCCCGCCGAGCATGTTCCCGGTCGTGGTGCGCCAGCTCAAGGAGGCTGGATGCACACACGGCGCGCGAGTCATCGTGGAGAAACCGTTCGGGCGGGATTTCGCGTCCGCACGTGCGCTCAACGAGACGCTGCACGAGGTCTTTCCGGAGGAAGCGATCTTCCGCATCGATCACTACCTGGGCAAGGAAGCGGTGCAGAACATTCTGTACTTCCGCTTCTCGAACGCGTTCCTCGAGCCGATCTGGAACAGACACTACGTCGAGAACGTGCAGATTACGATGGCCGAGCGGTTCGGGGTGGAAGGTCGCGGCAAGCTGTACGAAGAGATGGGTGTCATCCGGGACGTCATCCAGAATCACCTCCTGCAGATCGTGACCTATCTCGCGATGGAAGCGCCGGCCGGGATGAACGCCGAGGCAATCCACGACGAGCAGGTCAAGGTGCTGCGCACGGTACGGCCGCTCAGGCCCGACCAGATCATCATCGGTCAGTACCGCGGCTACCGAAGCGAACCGAACGTCGCGAAAGACTCATCGGTACCTGCTTACGCGGCGCTGCGGCTGCATGTCGATTCGTGGCGCTGGGAAGGGGTGCCGTTCTACGTTCGGGCGGGCAAACGCCTCGCGATTACCGCGACAGAAGTGATCGTCGAGCTGCGAAACCCGCCGCTCGTCGTGTTCAAAGAGCCGACGCCGCCGCTCGGAAACTACGTGCGCTTCCGTGTGAGCCCCGAGGTCGAGATCGCGGTAGGGGCGCGGGCGAAGACTCCCGGCGAGGGAATGACAGGCGAGCCGGTCGAGCTGTCGGTCGTGCGATTGCCGGAGCAGGGGAGCGAAGGACGGATGGAAGCCTACGAGCGCCTGCTCGGCGACGCAATCGCCGGCGACGCCACGCTCTTCGCGCGGCAGGACGTCGTCGAAGCGGCATGGGCCATCGTCGATCCTGTCATCCGCGACGGCGGTCGCTTGCACGAGTACGATCCCGGCACTTGGGGTCCGCCCGAAGCGGAGGCGCTGGCTAAGGAAGTCGGCGGGTGGAACACCCCTCACAGGACGACTATTCCAGCGTACGCATGATCTGACGGACGATCGTCTCGGGTGGGTCCGAGACGTTCACGACGAGCGCGTCGCGTGGCTCTTCGAGCGCCTCGAACTGGCTCTCGAGCAGATCCGGTGAGAAGAAGTGTCCGCGTCGATCGCGAAGCCGCTCCTCGATCTCTTCGAACGATCCTTTCAGGTAAACGAAGCGAACGTCGGGACTCACGCGGAGACGCTTGCGATGCGCCTGCTTGAGCGCCGAGCAGGCGAGCACCGCGTTCGTGCCGGACCGCACCCGCGCTTCGAGCGCCTTCGCGATTGCATCAAGCCACGGATCGCGATCCGTGTCGTCGAGCGGTATGCCTCGCTGCATTTTCTCGATGTTTGCGGGCGGATGAAAGTCGTCCGCTTCAAGGAATTCCCATCCCAGCTCGCTCGCGAGGAGTTTCCCGACCGTCGTCTTGCCCGATCCGGAAACCCCCATGAGAATGATGATCAAGGCGCAGAATTATAGTCGTGACTCACTCGGCCATCGTGCTCTGCGGCGGACGCTCGACGCGAATGGGACGCGACAAAGCGTCGCTTCTGTTCGGCAGTGAAACGCTTCTCGGTCGGGTCGTGCGAATCGTTCGCGAGGCGGCTGACGACGTGGTGCTGGTAGCGCGGGAGGGACAAACGCTTCCTGCGGGCTTCGAAGCCGTGCGCGATCCGGCGGAAGGCCTCGGACCGCTCGCCGGCCTGATGGTCGGCCTGCGTCATGTGAGGGCCGACAGGGCGTTTCTGACGGCGTGCGACCTGCCGTTCCTCCGTCCGGCGCTGATCGGGCGGCTCCTGGATCTGAGCGCGGGGTACGACGCCGCGGTGCCGGTGATCGACGCCTATCCGATGATGACGACCGCGGTCTATGCGCGCTCGATTGCGCCCGTCATCGAGGCGCTCGTCGCGAAGCGTGCGCTGCGCGCGCGAGACCTGCTCGACCACGTTCGTGTGCGGCGCGTCCAGCCCGATGAGCTGCGGGAGGTCGATCCCGATCTTGAAAGCTTCAGGACGTGCAACACCCCGGAGAGCTACGCCGACGCGCTGCGGCGCGCCGGACTCACTTGAACGGGTAGACCATCACGCCCACGAACACGTTGAAGCTGCTCGCGTCCCACGTGTTCTCGAAGCGGCCGACCGGTGTATCGATAACGTTGTCGAACTCGGTGAAGAAGAAGCCGGCGCTCGAGAAGATGCCGACTTTCCGCCCTACCGCGTATTCGACCTTTATCTGAGGCCGGACACAGAAGCTGTTGCTCGCGTCGACTGTGACCTCGGTGCCGGGTCCGAAGAAGTTGCGGTACTGATCATTCAGCCGGATCGAGTTGATGCTGACGCCGGCGTTCAGCGACACGCCGGTGGCCACTCGGCCCGTCACCCACGTGTACCCGATGCCCGCCATGATGGGACGAACCCGGAGGCGCCCGATCTCCGTGTCGCCGGAGACGTCGGACAGCGTCAGGTCGCCTTGGTACCATCCGAAGCCCAGCGTCGGTCCGAGCCCTGGCTTGGGCGCGAGGCCGAAGTTGAATCCAAAGGCGGGGCCGACGTTGACGTCGTCGTCAGTCGTGAAAATCCCTCCGACCGATCCGCCTGCTCCGGAACGCTTTGCCATGTTCTTGATCCACTGGGCGGAGGCCTCCGAAGCCGTCAGGCCGAACGCGAGAAGAGCGGACAAGGCAAGTCGAGTCATGGACACACATTATCTTCGGGTGGACGGTCTACACAATCCGGCTATCGGTCGTTCGGGTTCACCGACGTGAACACGAACGCTGCCGCCGCCCCTCCGAGCAGGTCGGCGACGAGATAGATCCAGATGTTCGACCAGGGCAGAAGGCGCAGGATCGAGGCTCCGATCGCGACCGCAGGGTTGAAGGCTCCGCCGGACACGTTTCCTACGGCGAATGCTCCGGCGAGGACCGTGAAGCCGATCGCGAGGCCAAAGTACGAGTTGCCGGAGGTCGCCTTCGCCGTCGCGACGTTCAGGATCACGTAGACGAGCGCAAACGTGAACAGGAATTCCGCCACCAGGGCGGGCGCGACGGGAGCGTCGAACGGCGCGACGGGCTCGTTCCCCTTGAGGAACATCACGACCGCCGCGGCGGCGATGGCGCCCGCGATCTGGGCGCCCATGTACGGCGCGACATCTCCGGCCGGGCATCGCCCCCGCAGGAAGACGCCGAGGGTGACCGCCGGGTTGTAGTGCGCCCCCGACACGTGGCCGCCCGCGTAGATCATGACCATCAATACCGAACCGATGGCGAGCGGGGCGATCACACCCGGTCCTGCCGCGATGCCGGTGCACCCGATCGTCAAAAGCAGGAAAAACGTCCCGATGAACTCGCTGACGTACTTGCGCATGGCGCGCTACTTTACCGCAATCTCTTTCAGTCCACTCAGGGAGTTCCACATTTAGCAATCTGCACCGGGCTACCGTCGCCGTCCTCCGCCGCCGCGTCCGCCGCCGCGAGAGCCGCCGCCGCGATAGGTGCTGGGCGAGCCGGAACCGCTCCGATAGTTGCCGTAGTTCTGCGTACGGGTCGCCCCCTCGCGGCGCGCGGCGGCGTCGCGATCGAGTTGATCCCGCGTGCTCTGATCGATGCTGCTGCTGCGGTTCGAAGCGCCTGTTCGTTCCTGGCCGGTGGTTGGCTGCGGCCGCTCACCGCTGGGCTGCTTGTCTGTGTTCTGCCATCCGCCGTTATCGTATTTCTGCCAGGTTCCGTCCTGTCGCCGGTATGCGTTCCCGTCCTTTCCCGCGTAGATGTTGCCCTCGCTGCCGGCGCCGACGAAGCCGCCGTCGGAGCCGCGCCGGGTGACGGCTCCACCGTCGTCCGTTCGAACGGTCCGCGTGGTGTTGCCGGTTCTGTTGTTCGTGTAGCGATTGGTCTTCGCCCAGTCGTCGCCGCGCTGCACGGAGGTCGAGCCCCAGCTGCCGTACACGTTCGAACCCTGACGCGTTTGTGCGTACGCGCCCGTGCGGGGGTTATATGCCTGGGCGACGCCGCGCGCGCCGTACGGTCCCCATGCCGCCGCGCCCCGGGAGTACGTTCCGGTGCGCGGGTTGTACCGCGCTCCTACTCCCGCGCCGCCGTACGGACCGTAGACTCTTGCGCTGCGTCCGTATGCACCGGTCCAGGGGTTGTACCAGGCGGAGTAACCGTAAGTCGGGAAATGCGGGTAGTAATAAGGATAGTAGCCGCCCCAGCCGATGTAGGGCGGATAGTAATAACCCGAACCCCAGACCGTGCAGCCCCACGCGACCATCATGCCTGTATAGCCGGCCGCGGCCGCATACACGACCCAGTCGTCGTCATCGTCGTCTTCGACGGTGACATACGTCACGTGATGTGCCGGTGAGCTGACTGGGATCTGGTAGATCGCTTCAGGTACCGACTCCGCCACTGACCATGGACCGGAGGAGGCCTTGCTCTCGAACCACACGCCCTGGTAGCACATGTAGTACAGATCGCCGACCTTGAAGACGTCCTTGTCGGTGTTCACTGCCCGCTGCACGGTGGTCTTTTCGATCGGTGTGAACTGCGGGTCGCCCTGGAACGCGACCTCGGGAGCCTTCAGTTCTTTCTTGTTGACGCGCGCGGTCTGCGGCACCTGGGCGATCAGGACGGCTTCCGCGGCTTGATCGGTGCCCGGCACCGATGCCAGCACGCGCGACCGGTCGTGCTCGAGCGGAATCTTCTTGAAGTCGGCCGGAAGCGACGGCGTCGCGAACGTCCATGGTCCCGTGAAGTCCGGCGCCGAAAACCAGCGGCCGGCCACGAGGTAATAGACCTTTCCGGCCTTCCCCATGCGGAACACGTCGCTGTCCGTGTTGCTCACCCACAGGAGATCGGTGCCCTGCACGAGGAGGTAGTTCGGTTCGCCGCTGAGCAGAATGAGCTCGGCCGGCTGATTACTGACGAAGACCTTTGGTACGGCCGACGCGCTGATCGATCTGCCGGGCAGACTCGCTTTGACTTCCTTCCAGTTTTCTTCAGCCGGCAGCTTCTTGAAGCTGTCGGGGAGCGTTCCGGCAGGGGACCAGGGCCCCTTCAGGTCCCGGGCCTTCAACCATGAGTCGTCGTTCCGAAGATACAACGTGGCGGTCGGGCCGTGTTGAAACAGATCCCAGTTCGTATTCACGGCGAATTTCAGATCGTTTTCTTTGATCGGGCTCCAGACGGGCTCGCCGTCGAGATTCACGATCACTGCAGGCGTCTTGCTGAAAAAGATCGTCGGCGGATCGGCCTTGATGCCTTCGACGTTCTTCGGAATGATCGCGCTCTTGTCCACGTTTGCGAGGACTCGATCCAGCGCGATCACGCGGTCGTCGTCGGGAACCGCCTTGTCGATTTCGGCGACGATCTCGCGTACCTGTTCCTTCGGCAGGTTTTGAAAGTTCGCTTCCGCGATCTTCATGTTCTGGAGTCTGACGAGCCGCTCCTCAATCGCGGTCTTCGTATCCGCTTCGAGTTTGATCGTGCCGACGAGCGGCTTCTCCGCCGTCTTCGTGCGATAGGACACGGCGCTGAACGCCACAACGTGGGCTTGCTTGTCCCAACTGGCGATCTGCGGCTGATACATCAACAGGCTGCCGCCGCTCGGAACGTTATAGACACGCGGCCAACCACCGTCGACGGGCGCCGGCGCGGCGGCGGCGGTTTTCGCGGACGGCTGTGCTGCGGCCGGGGTCGCTGGCTGGGCGGAAGTCGGCGGTGCTTGCGAAGCCGGCTTTGCGGCCGTCTGATCGGCGACGAGCGGCGCTGGCGATTGGACGAGCAAACTGAGTGCGGCGAGCATGGCCACGACTGGCCGTCCCGGTTTCCCCTGGGTCATCGTCTAATTCCTTTCCGGCGGCACTTGGGCGTAAGGGACACTATACCTCCGCCCTGCTGCAAGAGCAGTCACCGTGCCGGGGGCGCCGCGGCCGTTTGCTCCGGATTTCAACGGTATTCCTCCGCCCGAACGGAGTTCCTCCGAAATGCCGGGGCCTACACCCTAGGTCCCATTGCGCGAACCGCTATTCCGAACCATCGTAACGGGTGGCCCCGCGCGGCTTGACAATTGCAGCCCCCACCGGCGCCTGTCGAAGCAACATTCGAACGAAAGGAAAGACGCATGCAGAGGAAACTCGTGACCCTGGCTATTGCCGCTCTCCTCTCACCGACGCTCGTCTTCGCGCAGAAGGTCAGCTACGACTACGACAAGTCCGCGAACTTCGCCGGCTTCAAGACGTACGCGCACAAGGAAGGCACAAAGGTCGGGCAGCCGCTGGTCGACGACCGCATCGTGGCGGCCATCGACGCGCAGCTCGCCGCGAAGGGACTCACGAAGGCCGAATCGGACCCCGACGTGTTCGTCGTCTATCACATCGCGTTCGACAAGCAGAAGGACATCTCGACATACAGCAGCGGCTACGGCGGCGGCTACGGCCCGTATGGCTGGGGGTGGGGCGGTGGCATGGGTACGTCAACGACGCAGGTGCGGGACATCCTGATCGGGACGCTTGTCATCGACATCGCCGACGCGAAGCAGTCGAAGCTGGCGTGGCGCGGGATGGCCACGAAGGAGGTCAAGACGCAGGCCAGTCCCGAGAAGCGCGACAAGAGCATCAATGATGCGATGAAGAAGATCTTCAAGAACTACCCGCCGAAGCAGCAGACGTAGGTCGATCGTAAGGCTCGCTTCAAGGAGGTCACCAACGTGACTCGAGTATCGATCGTCGCGCTCTGCCTGCTCGCGATGAGTGGCCTGGCCACGGATGCGCAGACTGCACAGCCGAAGCCGCAGGACAGCGAATCGCTCAATCTCAGCGCGTACGCCGAACTGCTTCGCAGCGACGTGCAGGCGCAGAAGGTCGCGATCCTCACGGAGGTCATGGGCTTCACCGACGAGGAAGACAAGGCCTTCTGGCCAATCTATCGCGAGTACGATCTCGAAATGTCGAAACTCGGTGACGAGCGGGTCGCGCTGATAGAGGAGTACGCGCGCAACTACGACAAGCTGACTGATGAGATGGCCGACAAGCTCGCGAGCAAGGCGCTCGATCTCGAGGCCAAGCGGCAGGCGGTCAGGGCGAAGTGTTTCGAGCGCGTCAAAACGGCGCTTTCGCCGCGAACGGCGCTGCGCTTTCTGCAGGTGGAACACCAGCTCCAGCTCATCATCGATCTGAAGATTGCGGCCTCGCTCCCCGTCGCCCCGGTCACGAAAGAGAGAGACAACGATGAATAGGCGAAGTGCGTGGTGGATTGCCGCGATGCTCGTGCTGGCGACCGGCGCGTCGCTGTCGGCCGACCGCGTCCGGCTGCGATCCGGCAAGGTCATCGAAGGAATGTTCATCGGCGGCGACAGCAAGGCCGTCCGCGTCCTCCTCGACGACGGACAAGTGTCCGAGGTTCGGCTCGAGGACGCCGTCGCCCTCGAGTTCTCGGCGCGGAAGCCGGCACAACCGGCGGCGAAGCCCGCGGCCGCGGAGAAGCCGGCGCCTGCGCCGAAGCCGGCCGCGCCACCGCAGAAGCCCCCGGTGACCGTGCCGGCCGGCACGACGCTGAACGTCCGGCTGACCCAGGGCATCGATGTGGACGCGTCCCAGGCCGGCCAGTCGTTCAAGGCGATCGTTGACGATCCGGTGATCATCGGCGGCGCGACCGTGATCCCGCGCGGCGCGTCTGCCGTCCTGCAGGCCGCCGCCGTCGAGCAGTCGGGGACGATGAAGGGCAGCGACAAGATTTCGCTGAAGATGAACTCCGTCGCGTTTGGCGGAACGGTCTATCAGGTCGCCACCGCCTACGTCGAGACCAAGGGCAAAGGGGAAGGTAAAAAGACCGCGCGCAAGGTCGGTGGAGGCGCCGGTCTCGGCGCCATCGTGGGTGGCATCGCGGGAGGTGGCTCGGGTGCCGCCATCGGCGCGGCCGTCGGCGCCGCCGGCGGGGCAGCCGTTGCCGCCAGCGGCGAAGAGCACTTGAAGATCCCGGCCGAAACGCGGCTGCAGTTTCAGCTCACGTCAGCGATCAAGGTGCGGCCGTAGGAGTCGGGTAGGGGCGGTTCGCGAACCGCCCCTACCTCCCAAGCAGCGTTCGTTTAGTTTGGCCGGAGGCGCGCCAGGCCCAGCTTCGCCATTCGCGTTTCGAGCGTCGTCGGCTTGAGACCCAGCTGCTCGGCGGCGCCGCCCGCACCCCGGATGCGCCAGCCGGTGTTTTCCAGCACGAGGCGGATGTGCGCCTTCTCGAGATCCGCCAGCGTGGTGGTGCGCGGTTTTGTTGCCGGACGCGTCTCCGACGCTGTAAGTGGAATCGTCAGCCGGGTGCCGATCGCGACGATCATCGCGCGTTCGACGACGTTGCGAAGCTCGCGGATATTCCCTGGCCACGCGTACCGCTGCAGCGCCGCCATGTTCTCGTTCGGGATCGCGTCGATCCGCTTGCCAAACGACTTGGAGAACTCCTCGACGAATCGCCAGACGAGCAGCGGGATGTCCTCAACGCGCTCACGAAGCGGCGGCACGCGGATCGGGAAGACGTTGAGCCGATAGTAGAGGTCCTCCCGGAACGCTTCATCGAGGATTCGCTTGTCGAGATCCCGATGCGTGGCCGCGATGATCCGCACGTCCACGTTGATGCTCCTGGGGCTGCCAAGGCGCTCGATCTGCCGCTCCTCCAGCACGCGCAGCAGTTTGACCTGGACGTCCGGCGGAAGGTCGCCGATCTCGTCGAGGAAGATCGTCGAATGGTTGGCGAGCTCGAAGCGGCCGATCTGCCGGGCGAGCGCGCCGGTGTACGCCCCCTTCTCGCGACCGAACAATTCACTTTCCATGAGCGTCGCGGGAATCGCCGCGCAATTCACGCGCACCATCGCCCGATCGCGCCGTCCGCTGAGCTCGTGGATCTGCGTCGCAAAAAGCTCCTTTCCCGTGCCGGTCTCGCCGAGCAGCAGCACGGTCGAGTCGGTGCTCGCCACCTGGCGGATCTGTTCGAGCACACGGCGGACCGCCGCGCTCTGACCGATGATGGCCCCGGTCCCAAGCCGCTCCTGAACCTCGCGGCGGAGGTACCTGTTTTCCGCATCCAGGCGCTCGCGAAGACATTCGACGTCGGAGATCGCTTGACGCAACTCTGTGTCCCCTTCCAGGCGCGCGAGGACGTTTCCGAAGATGGTGGCCAACACCGTGAGGCGATGAAGGGTCTCCGGCGACCATACGCGTTCCCGCTCAACCATGTTGAACCCGAGCGCGCCCACGACGCGGCCGGCCACGCGGATCGGGACCGTCACGGATGAGCGAATGCCGTATCCCTCGTACCCCGCGCGGTCCACGTCGCTCGGCACTTCCGCGGTCGTGGAAAAGCAGAACATGCGGCCGCTCTGGATATTGTCGACGGCCCAGGGAAAGTGCTCCCTGGCCGCCGTCACGACGGGTGGCTGCGCGATGCCGGCCCGCGCCCAGCTGATCGGTGCGAGCAGCTCGCCGTCCGGCTGAACCCGAAAGAACGAGCACCGTTCGATCTCGAGTGCCTCGCCGATGCGTCGCAGCGCGTCGCGAATGGCCTCGACGACTTCATCGGGCGGCAGGTTGATGAACTTGTAGGACAGCTCCGCGATGAGCCGCTCGAACTCGAGCTCCCGTTCGATCCCCTGCCTGGAAGCATTTTCGACGTCGAGCCGGGCACTGAGGTCGACGACAGACCAGAGAACGAAAACGCCCTCGTCGGTTTCGAGCCGGGTCCGCCCGATCTCAGCCGGGAAGACGCTCCCATCTTTGCGCCGCCCGTGCAGGTTGCGGCCGCGTGCTGACTGCGGCTCACCGGTCCCTGCGCGAGATTCTTCGGGCACGAGAATGTCGACAGATTGCCCGATCAGTTCTTCGCGGAAATATCCGAACTGCAATTCGAGCTGGTGACTGACGAGCACGATGGTTCCGTCCGGCGCGACGACAACGATGCCGCTCGGCAGCGACTCCGCTGCGAGACGAAACAGACCCTGATCGTCCGTGACGGGCCACCTGGGCCCGGTCTCGGAGAGGGGCCTCGCTCGTTCGGCCATAGTGATTGTCTGGTTTGGCTTCACTCTATATCGCAGCCTGCAAGCCCCTCAACGAAAACTCCGGAAATTTTTCAGCTCCGGCATTCCGGACCGTCATGTGAATTACCGGATGCCTGCGAGAATTGGCGGATGGAGCCTTAGCCCAACCGCACCATGAGCTTACGTGTTGCGTTCGACAGACATTTGTACTCCCATCGGATGGCGAGCGGTATAGGCCTAAGGTCCAATACTGGGCTCGCACACTGGCCGGTACACTCAGCCGCCCCACCATGCCTCTCCAGCCGGCCGGCGGTTGGCTCGCGTGTCTCCTTTTTGCCAATCTATCGGCCGCGGCCGGTCAACCTGCGGCACAAGTCAGCGGTCGGGTTACGGACTCCACGGGTGCCGTGCTCGTGGGTGTGACCGTGAGTCTCCGCGGACCGGTCGGCGCCATCACCGAGACCGGCCCCACCGGCGACTATCGCTTCGCGGGTCTCCCAGACGGTGAGTACGAGCTCACCGCGTCCCTGACGGGGTTTCTGCCGGCGCGCCGGACGTTTCGACTCGGCGCCGATGCGACGGTCAGTCTTCCGATAACGCTATCGATCCAGTTTCTCGAGCAGGCGATCGTGACGGCGGGCAAGACCGGAGAGCGCGACGCACTGACGACGCCGATGGCGGTGAGCGTGCTGCCAGCATCCGACCTGCGACGCGTGCAGCTTCAAACCGTCGAGCAGCTTGCTGGTCGGGCGCCGTCGGTCACGTTTTCGCAGAACACCGGTTTCGCGCAGCTCACGATTCGCGGGATCGGAACGAATGCGGTGTTTGCGGGATCCGATCCGAGTTCGGCCGTGTATGTCGATGGCGTCTACCTCGCGCGCCCGGCGATGGTGCTCGCCGACTTCATGGACCTCGATCGGGTCGAAGTGCTTCGAGGCCCGCAGGGCACGCTCTATGGACGTAACGCCGTGGGTGGCGCACTGAACGTCGTCACGAAGCCGCCAACGAACGAGATGGAGGCTTCCGCCCGACTGGATGTCGGGAGCTCCGACCTGGTCCGGGCCGAGGCGCGGGTGAGCGGTCCGATCGTTCGGGACAGGCTTCTGGGCAGCGTGTCGTTCTTACGTGGAGTACGCGAAGGCTTCGTCCGCGACTTGAATCATCCGGACCATCCTCTTGGCGCCGAGGACGTCACCGCCGCCCGCGCCAAGCTGCACGTCGTCTTCAACCGGCAGACCAACCTGCTTCTGTCGGCCGATCTGACCCACCGCGACCCGGCGCCGCTCGTCTATGCCAAGGTGCTCGCGGTGAAGCCGGGGTTCCAGATCGACAACCCCGCCGATCTTCACGAAGTGCGCACGTCGACGCTTGCAGAGGGCCGGAACCTTCAGTACGGCGGCGCGGCCCGGTTCACGATGCATCTGGCGCCCGACACGGTCCTGACCAGCCTGACTGCATTCCGGAAGCTGGATTACGACTTCATCGTGGACGCAGACATTACCGAGCTGAATCTGGCGATCTCTCACCCTCGCGAGATGCAGCATCAGCTGTCAGAGGAGCTCACGATCTCGCAGCAGCGGGGACGGCTGTCGTGGATCGCTGGAGTGTTCGTGCTGGACGAGTTCGATCGCCAGCCGACGTTCGTCGCGCTCGGCGCGCAGCGGCTGGAGAACCGCCTCCTGCCGGAGGTCGCCGCCAACTCATTGGCAGGTTTCAGCCAGGCCACGCTGGATCTCACATCGCGCGTGTCGCTGACCGGCGGCCTCCGCTACACGCGCGAGCGGAAGACGATCGACAACGCGGGCGGACTGTACACCTTCGACCATCCGCCGTTCCCCGTGGCGGGCGCGACGTATACGTACACAGATGACATCTCGCATACCGCGTGGACGCCGAAAGTTGGACTCGACGTGCAAGTGGGACGGTCCACGTTCGCCTATGTATCCGCCACGCGCGGGTTCAAGAGCGGCGGCTTCAACCTCGCGTCACCGGAGGCCGGGCGCGGGTACGCGCCCGAGTGGGCCTGGAGCTATGAAGGCGGAGTGAAAGCGAGCCTCGCCAACGGACGGGCGAGGACGAGCGTCGCCGTTTTTCACACCGACTATACGGATCTCCAAGTCATGAGTACCTTTCGACCCGGGGTCATCGATATTTCCAATGCGGCCGCCGCGACGATCAGTGGTCTCGAACTGGAAGCGGAAATGCAGCTTGGTCCGTCGCTCCACGGCGGAGGGCACGTCGCGTGGCTCGATGCCACCTACGACCAATACTTGGCGGTTGGTGCAGGTGGCGTCACCACCGACGTCGCCGGCCATCGGCTGACGAACGCGCCTGAATGGTCCGGGCGTATCTGGCTCGAATGGACGACCGACGTGCGTCGCGCCGGCCTTTTGTCGCTTCGCGGCGATTCCCGCTGGCAGAGCACAGTCTTTTTTACGCCGTTCAACGACGCCATCCAGCGCCAGCGTCCGTACGGCCTTCTTGAACTGAGCGCCGAGCTCGAGACTCGCGGCCGCGGGCTCTCGATCGGCGCGTACGCCCGGAACCTGACGAACGAGGACTACATCACCGGCACGTTCAGCTCGCCGCCACCCGCGATTGGCGGGCGTCCGGGCGATACCCGGCAGATCGGCGTTCAGCTGACCGTACGCCGGTAAATGGTCTTCGCGCTCGTCAGCATCGCGGCCCCGGCGACGGCGTTCATCCTGCTCGCCGCCGTCGGGTTGGACCTGACGCCCAACGACTTCGCTCGCGTTCGCCGCCAGCCTGCCGTCGTTCTCACCGGTCTCGTCGCGCCGCTCGTACTCCTTCCGCCGCTCGCGGTCGCCCTCACGTGGTTATTCGGATCCGGCCCGGAAATCACCGCGAGCGTGCTGCTCATCGCGGCGTGTCCGATCGGCGGTATTTCGACGACGTGGAGCTACCTGGCGAGGGCATCGACCGCGCTGTCGGTCACGCTGACCGGCCTGTCCTGCATGGCGGGCTTCCTGACGATTCCGCTAGTGGGCGCCGGCATTGCGTTGGCACTTGCCCGCCCCTTCCCGTTGTCGGCGCCGGTTCCGGTGCTGATTGCCCAGGTCGTGCTGTTGCTTGGTCTGCCGGTGGCACTCGGTATGTGGATGCGACGCCGGGTGCCAGGCAGTGCGGAGCGGTATGGACCCGCGCTCCGACGAGCGTCTTTCATCGGCATCGGCATCGTGTTCCTGCTCGTGATCGCGGCCGACCCTGGCTTATTCGCGGCTGGCCTGACGACGACGGTCCCACTGGCGGCGGCATTCGTGCTGGCCTCGATGGCCGCCGGCTGGCTGACTGCTGTACCGCTCACGCCAGACAGACGTGATCGGTTCACGCTCGCAGCCGAATTTGGCACCCGGAACATAGGCGTCGCGATCGCGATTGCGGTGACGCTGCTCGGCCGGGTTGAGTTCGCCCGCTTTGCGACGACCTACGCGCTGACGGAAATCCCGTTGATGCTGGTGGCGGTCGCACTATTCCGGCGGCAGGAGTCTCCGGCGCGAGCTTTCTGGCCGCGCCGCACCCACTTTCTATAACTGCTTGGGACGTCTCAGTCCCAGCTTGGCCAGACGCGTTTCGAGCGTCGTCGGCCTGAGGCCAAGGCGATCCGCCGCTCCGCCCGGGCCCCGAATGCGCCACCCCGTGCCGTCCAGCACGCTGCGGATATGCTCTTTTTCGACATCGGCGAGCCGCGTACTGCGCCTTGCCGTGGCGGCGGTCTGGGTCGGCGGCGCGATGGTCAGGCGTGGACCGGTCGCGACGATCATCGCGCGCTCGACGGCATTGCGCAGCTCGCGTATGTTGCCCGGCCACGCATATTGCTGCAAAGCCGTCATGTTTTCGCGCGAGATGACGTCGATTCTCTTTCCGAACGCCTTCGAGAACTCGTCGACGAAGCGCCAGACCAGCAGCGGAATGTCCTCGACGCGGTCCCGCAGGGGAGGGACCCGGACCGGGAACACATTCAGCCGGTAGAAGAGGTCCTCACGAAACGCCGCTTCGGCGATCTCCCGCTCGAGATCCCGGTGCGTCGCGGCGATGATCCGCACATCCACATGGATGGCGTTCGGGCTTCCGAGGCGCTCGATGTGCCGCTCCTCGATCACGCGGAGCAGCTTGACCTGAACCTCCGGCGGCAACTCGCCGATCTCGTCGAGGAAGATGGTCGAGTGATTCGCCAGCTCGAAGCGCCCGATTTGCCGCGCGAGGGCGCCGGTAAAGGCACCTTTCTCCCGGCCGAACAATTCGCTCTCGATAAGCGTCGCAGGAATCGCAGAGCAGTTGACGCGGACCATGACGTGGTTGTGCCGGGCGCTCAGCTCGTGAATCTGCGTCGCGAAGACCTCCTTGCCGGTGCCGGTTTCGCCGAGCAATAACACCGTGGAGTCGGTCGCCGCCACGTGCTTGACCTGATCCAGTACTCGACCGATAGCTTCACTTTGTCCGACGACGATGTTGGCGCCGAGCCGGTCATTGACTTCACGCCGCAGGTAGACGTTTTCCGCCTGCAGCCGGGCGCTCAGGTGCTTCACCTCCGCGAGTGCCGAGGCCAACGCCTCGTCGCTGCGGCGGCGTGTCAGCACGTTGCCGAACGCGGCGCCGATCACGCAGAGGCGATGAACCGTTTCGGGGGACCATCTGCGCTCGCTGCGCATCATGTTGAACGCCACGCCGCCAACGACTTGACCCTCGACTGAGAGTGGCACCGTCACCGTGGATTTGACGCCCAGAACGGCGTAGCTCGCGCGGTCTTCGCCACTCGGGATCTCGTCGACATGAGAAAACGTGACGGGAATGCCCGAAAACACCTGCTCGAATGCCCACGGCAAGCGTTCCTTTGCCAGCATCGGGGAGGGTACAGCGGGGATCCCCTCTCGCTCCCAGCTCACGGGAACGGTCAGCGTGCCGTCCGCGGCGATCTCGTAGAACGTGCACCGGTCCAGATCGAGCGCCTCGGCGATCAGGCCGAGCGCCGTGCGAATCGTGTCATTGACGCGATCAACCGGTAGATCGATGAACTGGACAGTTAGATAGGCGACCAGCCGTTCGAACTCGAACTGCTCTTCGAGCGCCGCGCGGTTGGCCGCGTCGCGCTGTTTGCGCGACGAAATGTCGACTACCGAGGCCAGTAGCAGCGTGCCGCCCTCGACCTGTAATGGGCTCAGCCGGATCTCGACGGGGAACTCGGAGCCGTCGCGGCGGCGCCCGAGGCCTTCGCGGGGCTCCCCGTGAGCGGTCCGCCAAGCCTCCGACAGGAGTATCTCGAGCGGCCGTCCGATCAACTCTTCGCGGGAATAGCCGAATTGCCGTTCGAGCTCCCGACTGACGAGGGCGATAGTGCCGTCGGACGCCACGACGACGACACCGTGAGGCAGGGCCTCCGCCGCGAGACGAATCAGGCTTTCATCCTGCGCGATTCGCACTGAGCCCAGTCTAGCCGAAGGCAAATCGAAGGCGTCAAGGGTTACCCCACGGTGGAGCTCTCCGGTATACCGGAGAACGCCCGCAATGTCGGAGGCCCGGTTACGTCGGGGAACGGCTCGACGTCGGTGAAGTCGACGGTTTCCGGTCTCCCCGGGCGGTGGTGGTTATGGCATGGCGAGTGCTGTGCACGAGCCAGTCAGCCGTCTAGTTGCGGGGCCAATCATGCGCACGATCACCCGAGTGATCACCGGCCTGTCAATCGCTCTCCTGCTCGTGGCCGTGCCCCGTGAGGCGCACGCCTCGTTCCTCCCGCCGGCGGTAGAGGACACGCTCGCCACGGTGCTCGCCCTGGTCGTCCTCTTCGTCGTCCCGGTTGTGCTCATTGTGCTGTTCTGGCTGGTCCACATTCTGCCCGAGCAGATTGCCCACAAGCGGCACCACCCGCAGTTCGAAGCAATCCGGACGTTGTGCCTCCTGTCGCTGGTGTTCGGCGGGCTGCTCTGGCCGCTCGCCTGGGTCTGGGCCTATACGAAGCCCGTTTTACACAAGATGGCCTACGGGACCGACAGGGACGTCCATGGCGGGGAGGCGTACCCGGGTGACGAGAAAGAAGCCGCCCTGGTCGAGAGGCTGGCGCGGCTGGAAGGACGGGTCCCCGCGTCGGAACT
The DNA here is from genome assembly GCA_036258175.1 of Vicinamibacterales bacterium. GTDB lineage: Bacteria > Acidobacteriota > Vicinamibacteria > Vicinamibacterales > 2-12-FULL-66-21 > DATAEE01. The sequence continues at coordinate 21,273 of DATAEE010000027.1, read as the reverse complement.
CAAGGTTCTCCGCGCCGATCTCGAGGCGCTGGAGGCGAAGTTCGCCGACACCGAGGCGCGTTAAATGGAAATACTGCTGCTTGGGGTCTATGCATTTTTCGTCTGGCTGGTCTTCATCAAGCTGAAGCTGCTCCCCTGGACCACGCCCTGGAAGGTCGGCGTCGCGATCTTCCCCGTGGTCGCCATCGTGGTAATGCTTCTCATGCTGAACATCTTTGCGCCGACGACGAGCGACGTTGTCGTCGTGAAGTACGTCGTGCCCATCGTCTCGCAGGTGAGAGGACGGGTGATCGAGGTCCCGGTCGAGAACAACCGGCCCGTGAAAAAGGGAGACGTGCTTTTCAAAATCGACCCGACCCCGTATCGCAACGAGGTCCAGTCGCTCGAGGCGCTGCTGGCGTCGGAGGAGGCGAAGGTCGGGGCCGACAGGCAGCGGCTTGCCGAAACGCAGGCGAAGCTGGCCGATGCTCACTCGTCCGAACGGCAGCTCGGTGAGCAGCTGAATCAGGCCACCAGCGAGGTCGGCTCGGTCAACGCCTCGCTCGCGCTGGCGCGGACGCGTGTGAAACAGAACACGGAGCTGGTCGCGACCGGCGCAGGCAGCCGCTTCGATCTGGAGCGCGCACAGACCGACGTCGACGAGCTTACCGGCAGGCTCGCCGCGGCCCGTGCGGCGGAGCAGCAGGTCAGAGAGAAGCTCTCCGGCCGCCACAACGGAGATCTTGCGGCCGTCGCGGAAGTCAAGGCGCAGGTCGCGACCGCGCGGGCCCAGGTGGAGGTGTCACAGGCGCAGGTCAATACCACCCGAGCGCAGCTCGAGACCGCGCGCTGGGAGCTGTCGCAGACGACGGTCGTCGCGCCTGGCAACGGGACGATGGTGAACGTGATGCTTCGCCCGGGGTTCTTCGTGGCCGGCATGCCGTTCAACGAGGTGATGACCTTCGTGGACGACGAGTACCAGATCTTCGCGATGTTCGGCCAGAACGAGCTGCATCAGGTCGAGGCGGGCAACGAGGCCGAGATCACGTTGGATACCTACCCCGGCCACGTCATCAAGGCTCACGTCGACTCCATCATCTGGGCCCAGGGCCAGGGGCAGGCGCAGGCCTCGGGCGACCTGCCGAAAACGAACTTCGTGCCGCCGCCGGGACGCTTCCCGGTGAAGCTCGTCGTCGGCGAGGAAGACCGTCCGCTGTTTCGAGCCGCCGGCGCCCGCGGGTCGGCCGCGCTCTACACGGAGCATCTCGCGATACTCCACATCATCCGGAAGGTCCTTCTGCGCGTGGCGTCGTATCTCGACTACATCATCATCAAGCACAGCATCAGCCTGGGTCACTGATGGACATCCGGTCCGCTCGTCGTCTCGGGGTTCCTCTCGCGGTCCTGCTGGTGCTGACGACGTCGGCGTGCATCCTGAAGAAGCCGCCCGATGCCGCGGAGATCCAGAAGGAAGCGCTGCCGACGGTCAAGATGCCCGACTTGTGGACCGCCTCCGGCGCCGCAACCGGGCTGGTCCCCGACAACTGGCTCGCCGGGTTCCGCGACGATCAGCTGACCGAAGCGGTCGTCGAAGCGCTGACGAACAATGCGGACCTCCGCGTGGCTGCGGCCCGCGTCGAGCAGGCGGTTCTCTTTGCCAGGCTCGCGGGAGCGAGGCTGTATCCGTCGGCGGATATTCTCGCGCGAGGCGGCGGCAAGATGTCCGGCGACAACTCAGGCCTGCAGGGCGCGGCGTTCACGGTGTCCTGGGAGCTCGATCTCTGGGGCCGGGTGCGGTACGGCCGCGCGGCGGCCGCCGCCGATGCCCGTTCGGCCCAGGCCGACTACGAATTCGCCCGTCAATCGCTCGCGGCGCTCGTCGCGAAGAGCTGGTTCCTGGCCACCGAGGCGGGGCTGCAAGCGAACGTGGCACGCGAGACGCTTCGTCAGGGGGACGAGCTCGTGCGCCTCGCACAGGATCGGGTGCGCATCGGCGTGGGGAACGACGAAGACGTCTACATCGCCCGGGCGGCACAGGGAACCAATCGTGATGTGTTGCGGCAGATCGAGCTGTCGCGCGAGCAGGCGATTCGCGCGCTGGAGATTCTTCTCGGCCGTTATCCCGCGGCCGCGGCGGCGGTCGCTCCGCAGTTGCCGGGCCAGCCCGACGCCGTCCCGTCGGGCCTTCCCTCCGAGCTGCTCGAACGCCGGCCGGACGTGATTGCGGCCGAACGGCGCATTGCCGCGGCGTTCAACCGCGTGCACGAGGCAAAAGCGGCGCGGCTGCCCGCTATCGCCCTGACGACCGGCGTCAGCACCGTCTCGAGCGATCTGTTCGTCCTTCAGGACCGTGACAATCCTGTCTGGAACCTCGGCGCGAACCTTCTCATGCCGGTGTTCAGAGGTGGCGCGCTCAAGACGCAGGTCGAGATCCGGACCGCCGAGCAGAAGCAAGCCGTCGCCGCGTATGCGGCGGTCGGCCTTCGGGCCTTCGGCGAGGTCGAGAACGCCCTGTCCGCGGAGATTGCCGCGCGCGAGCGCGAGACGATTCTCACTGAGACGCTCGCCGACAACCGGCGGGCGCTCGAGGTGGTGCAGAACCAGTTCAAGGTCGGCAGCACCGATCTGCGCTTCGTGACGCAGCGTCAGCTGGCGCTGAACGCATCGCAATCAGCGCTCGTCAGGGTCCAGGCAGAACAGCGCGTGCAGCGCGTCAACCTCCATCTCGCGCTTGGCGGCAATTTTGGGCCCCACCCGCTGGCACCACAGAGCCCCTGAGACGCTTCCTTTCCATCGGGAAGGAAAGCTTTCACCATTCTGTTCGAGCGTGTCTACCGACCAGGAACAGAGTCGGCGGTTGGCGCGGCGGCCGGCGCGTTGGCGACGTACATCGTCTGCGACGGGAACGCGATCTCTGTCCCCGCTCGGCTGACGATCTCGGTCACGCCGAAAAGAAGCTGCTCCTGAATCTCGAGGAAGTGGTTCCAGTCGCGGGCGTAGAGATACGCGAAGACATCGACGTCCAGAGAGAACGCTCCAAGCCGGAAGAACCGCACGCGTACCGATTCACGATCGATGGACCGATGTTTCTCGAGCAGCCCGCGGATGCCATCGACGACGGCGCGAAGCTGCTCGGGGGTCGTTTCGTACCGGAGGCCCACGACAGGGTGGAACCAGAATTTGTCGCGCGCGGAGATCGTTTCGAGGCTGGCGTTGGCGATCTGGCTGTTGGGGACGATCACGATCGTTCGATCGAGCGTGCGGATGCGGGTCGATCGCAGGCCGATGTGGTCGATGGTGCCGGCGATGTCCCCCATCTTCATGAAGTCCCCGACGCGCACCGCCTGGTCGAAGAGCAGCGACGCGCCCGCGACGAGATTTTCCAGCGTTTTCTGCGCCGCGAGGGCGACCGCGATGCCTCCGACCCCCAGCCCGGCGAGGGCCGGCGTCGGGTCCACACCGAACCGGCGAAGCACAGCCATCATGCCCACGAAGATCACGAGCAGGTCGAACACCCTGCGCAACAGGCGAAGCAGGGACGCGCCGGCCGAGACGTTCGCCCGGGGGAAGCGGCGGCGAATGAACTGCTCGATTTCGCCGTTCAGGAGTACCAGCAGCCACACGACGGCGGCGACGTTGATCAGGCTCGCGGCGTTGGACCAGACCTGGCGCACGAGAAGCGACAGCGGCAGCGTAGCCAGGACCCAGCGAATCGCGAACGCCAGGAGCAGGAGGCGAACCGGCGCGGGAAGGACGTTGCCGGCGAACAGGTCGGACTGGCGGAAAATCCGGCGCCACGATCCGCGAATCAGCGGCGTTAGGACCCGGTTCAGGAGTGCCGTCACGACGTAGAAGAGCGGCAGGCCCAGGAGAACGGTGAGCCACTCGAAGAGCCGTACGCCTCCGATTCGTCTAGCCGTGAGAAACCGCGGCAGAATACGCTCAGTCCATCGAAGGGTGATCTCCTCATACAGCGTGGGAACCAGACTCAGCGTCCGCTCGGAGAACAGCCAGATCGGGCCGCTCGAGCCACGCTCGATCCGGACGACCACGATTTCCTCGTTTCCGCCGCCGCTCTCGATCACGCCGACGACCTCCTGATTGGGCCGCAGCGGATTGGCGCGGGAACCCTCGGGCGCATCGCTCAGTCGTCTAATGCTGGTTTGCAGGCGCGCGTCGAGCACGACGAACAGCTGCTGGGCGAGGTCGGCCGCGGCCTGGCCTGTCAGGGACGTATTCAGATATTGGCTCGCGAGATCGCTCTGACCCTGCCGCGCGGCGCTCAGGAATCCTTGAACGGTTCCTCGCGGCGTGTCTCGATTGAGAGGATCGCTCGGAGCTTGTGCAGGAGCAGCCGGCGGTGACGACGCCGCACCGGGCAGCGTTTGTCCAGGCGCAAGGGGAGCGCTGAGGACGAGCGCGAAGACGCAGGCGCCGAGAACCCTCACGCGACTCACCTGGCGACCGGCGGCGCCTCGACTCGGTCCGGCGCGTTCACGCCCGGCCGCCTGGAATCCTTTCGATGGTCCGTTGCAGTTGCGGCCTTGCCCAGTTCGACAACCTGCTCGGCCGTCGTCGTGGCAAACAACTGCATCGTGCGCGCGACGATGCCCGTCCAGCCGGTCTGGTGGCTGGCCCCAAGTCCGGCGCCGTTGTCACCGTGGAAGTACTCGTAGAACAGGATCAGATCGCGCCAGTGCGGATCTTCCTGGAACTTCCGGGTTGCGCCGTAGACCGCCCGGCGTCCGTCCTTGTCTCGCAGGAAGATGTTGCCGAGACGCCGGGAGATCTCCTCCGCGACCTCGTAGAGCGTCATGCGGCGTCCGGAGCCGGTTGGACACTCCACGGTGAAGCTGTCTCCGTAGTAAGCGTAGTACTGAAGCAGCGCGCGGACAATCAGCCCGTTGACCGGCATCCAGATCGGACCGCGCCAATTGGAGTTACCGCCGAACATCCCGGTGTCCGATTCCGCCGGCAGGTAGGAAACCCGGTACTCCTGGTCCCCGAGGCGGAAGACGTACGGATGTTTTTCGTGATAGCGGGAGATCGAACGGATGCCGTATGGGCTGAGGAACTCGTTCTCGTCGAGCATCCTCGCCAGCACGCGACGCAGGTTCGCTTCGTTCAGAATCGCGGCGAGCCGGCGGTCCCGCTCTCCGCGCGTTCCGGGATCCTGGATCAACGCCGTCAGCTCCGGGCGCGCGTCGAGGAACCGGCGGAAACGGGGAGCGAGCTCCGGGTACTTTTTCAGGAGCTCTCCGTCGAACACCGTCACGGCACAGAAGGGGAGCAGCCCCACCATCGAGCGCACCTTCAGACGTTGCGCCCGACCATCCGGCAGCCTCAGCACGTCGTAGAAGAACCCATCCTCCTCGTCCCACATCCCGACATCGTCGCCGGCGTGGATCATCGACGAGGCGATCCAGAGGTAGTGTTCGACGAACTTGAGACACATGTCGCCATAGGCGGGCTTTTCGAGCGCCAGTTGCGCTGAGATCTCGAGCATGTTCTGGCAGAAGAGCGCCATCCACGCGGTGCCGTCCGCCTGTTCCAGGTTGCCGCCGGTGGGCAGCGGCGCGCTCCGGTCGAAGACGCCGATGTTGTCGAGACCAAGGAAGCCGCCGTCGAAGACGTTGTTGCCGGAGCGGTCTTTCCGATTCACCCACCAGGTGAAGTTCAGCAACAGCTTGTGGAACGACCGCTCGAGCCATTCGAGATCGCCCCGGCCGTGCCGGCCCTGCTCCAGGCGGTAGGTGAAGATCGTCGCCCAGGCGTGCACGGGCGGATTGACGTCGCCGAAGTTCCACTCGTATGCGGGAATCTGTCCGCTGGGATGGAGATAACGTTCCTGCAGCATGAGGTCAAGCTGCTGCTTGCCGAAGTCTTCGTCGACGAGCGTGAGCGCGAGGATGTGAAAGGCCAGGTCCCACGCCGCGTACCACGGGTACTCCCACTTGTCCGGCATCGAGATCACGTCCGCGTTCTGCATGTGATGCCAGCGATCGTTGCGGGGCGCCGCGCGCCGCCGGGCCTTGAACGGATCCGAGCCCCTCTCGGAGAGCCAGCGGTCGACGTCGTAGTTGTAGTACTGCTTCGACCAGAGCATCCCCGCCAGCGCCTGTCGCATCACGTTGGCGGCATCGGCGCCGAGCGACGACGGGATGACCGACGCGTAGAACTCGTCGGCCTCGCGCCGGCGGGTGGTCATGATCGCGTCGAACGCTGCGCCAAACCGGTCGCCGCGCCCGCTCTTCGGCGCGCCAGTCGGGCCCACATCGGAAAAGCGCAGGCGCACGACTTCTGAGGCGCCCGCGCCGACCGTCACCTGATACTGGGCCGCAGCTTTCGTCCCGGTCTTTTCAGGGTTCACCGCATTCCGCCGGCCCTGCACGAAGTAGCTGTTGATCGCATCCTTCACATAGGGCGTGCGGTTGGGGACGTGGACGAGCCGCTCGACGTTCGTTTCGTTTTCAGTGAAGAGCCAGGCCGGCGCGCCGTCCGCATCAAGGACTCTTCCTCCCAGATCCGGATGGGAGGCCTCGATGCTGCCGGCATCGATCTGCTTCAGCGATGGCTTGGGAACGTCTCCGCCCCACGACCACGTGTTGCGAAACCAGATGGTTGGCAGGACGTGAAGCGTGGCCGGCTCGGGCCCGCGGTTTGCGACCGTGATCTGGATCAAAATGTCTTCAGGTGCGGCCTTGGCGTACTCGACGAACACGTCGAAGTACCGGTCCTGATCGAACACGCCGGTGTCGAGAAGCTCGTACTCGAGCGCGTGTCGATCCCGCTGGCGGTTTTTCAGGACGATCTGGTCGTACGGGTACGCCAACTGAGGGTACTTGTACAGATACTTCATGTACGAGTGCGTGGGCGTCGAGTCGAGATAGAAGTAGTACTCCTTCACGTCCTCGCCGTGATTCCCCTCGCTGTTCGTCAGACCGAAGAGACGTTCTTTGATGATGGGATCTTTGCCATTCCAGAGGGCCAGCGCGAAGCAGAGCAGCTGTTTGTTGTCCGATATCCCGGCGAGGCCGTCCTCCCCCCACCGATAGGCGCGTGCACGGGCCTGATCGTGGCTGAAGTGATTCCACGCGTCGCCCGACTCGCTGTAATCCTCGCGAACGGTTCCCCATTGCCGCTCGCTGAGGTAGGGCCCCCATTTTCGCCAGAGCGCGCGGCCGTCACGCGCGTCGGCAAGGCGCTGGGACTCCGCGCCAGACTGCTGGTCGGTACTCGCCATCGGTCACCGCCGTGTTGTAGCTCTGCTGTTACTGAACAGGGCTCCAGGACGCGTCAGGATTGTAAGCGGTCATCGTCCTGGCCACTTTGTCGGTGTCTGGTCCCAGAGCCTGCTCGTGAAGGACGCCATCGTGATTGACGATGAACGTCATGATTCCTGTGACATCGTACTGAGCGGGCCACGCGACCAGCGCGAACCCGCCTGACAACTCACCGTTGGAGATGTAATCCTTTGCGCCGCCGGGCGACGCCGGTCCTTGTGCCGTCAGGATCTTGAAGTAGTAGCCGTAAAACGGCGAGGGCTGGGCGGCCCCGCCGCCAACCGATCGGCCTTCTGCGGCTGCCTGCGCGACGAGGTCGCCGAGTGGACTGCGCTTCTGGCCATGCGACGCGGGCCAGTACAGGCCGTTCTGTTTACCCTGGTCGCTGGCGAACGTTTTCGCATAGAGGCCGGCGGGCTTGCCGTCGTGTCCGGAGTGCGCATAGATCCGTTGAGCGTTGCCGTATGTCCGGCAGACCTGGATAACGGCGAGCTCGTTGCGGCCGATCCGGCGCGTCAGCACTTCTTCTTTTCCGGCCGCAGTGTCGAAGCGCCAGTTGTTGCCATCCTTCACGAGCGGGACCGGGAACGGCCAGTCCTCGTTGCCGATGACGAGCACCTTGCCACCGGACCCCTGGTCTTCGAGCCGCCACCGCTCGGCCATCGCCGCCGTGAATACTTCGCGGTTCTTGCGCGCGGTTGCCGGATCGGACGACGCGACGAGCTCCTTGCCGTCGGCGCCGAAGATGGCGACGAGCTCGTCGACGTTGCCTGCCTTCGTCGTCTCGGTCAACGCCCGCACGGCATCTTCCGGCGCGCGAAACGTGCGCTGCTGCGGCGTCGACCAGGAGCACGCTGCGCATGAAAGAGCGGCGGTCAACGCGTACGCGATAGCCGACGCTGTCTTGCGAGTCATCGGCGCCTCCCTCCTCCACCGCGCGAGCCGCCGCTCCTGCTGCTCTGGCCGCGCGAGCTGGACGCGCGCGTGGATTTTCCACTCGAGTAGCCGGAGAACGCGTCCGATCCGGAGCTGCGCTGCGTGGCTGCCTGACTGCCACTGTACCCCCGGGATGCCTGACTCGTGCTCGCGCCGCTCGCGCTCGCGCCCGAGCTCCGGGCCTGCTCCGCCTTGCCCTGCGCTTCGGTCCGGCGCTGCTCGCGCTGCGCCTGCGTCTGCGGGTTCTCCTGCCGGGTCTGCTGGCGTTCAGTACGTTGTTCCTGCGCCGTACCCGCCCGCTCACCGCGCTCGTCGGCAAGGTCCTCGCGTCGGTCGCTCCGATCCTCGTTCAGGTCCTCGCGATGGTCCTGCCAGTCCTCGCGCGCGTCTTCGCGCGCGTCGTAGTAGTCGTCCCAGGCGTCGTTATACATGTAGCCGCCGCCATGCCACCCGTAGGGCCCGTAGTAGTAGTCGTTGTCGATGGCCGCGCCAATCGCAATGCCGGCCGTAAAACCAATCACGCCCGCGAGCGCCGCATCGTCGTCATCGTCGTCCTGGACGACCACGGTGGATGTGGTCGGCTGCGTGTAGACGACCTGGGGGTTGTATTGCGGGACGTACACGATTTGCGGATTCGCCGGCTCGATCACGATCACCTGCTCTCCGCTCGAGGTCGTGCGGGTCTCCACGTCCTGCTGTGGCGTGTCCTTCAGGTTGCCGGCTTTGCTCGCTTGCGCTCTCAACTGCTGGATGCTGGCGAACACCGCTTTGCGATCCGCGGCGAAGGCCTGTCCAAGCTTCGCCGTCCAATCGGGCTGGCCGGCCATGAACTCCACGACCTGAGGAAAGAGGGCGAGGGCGGCGAAGCTCGGCTCGAACCCAGCGTTCGTGGCGGCTTCCTGCAGTTCGGTGCCTTTCAGCGTGCTGTTGCTGGCGAGCCATTCGTTGAGCGTGCCCACTTTGCCGGGGTTCGAGGTGCAGAGCAGCATCTGCGCCAGGAGCGCATCGGGATACAGCGCGACCGGCGCAAGCAGACGGTCGAGCTCCTCCGGCTTCGGCGCCTTCGTGGATTGCGCGATGACGAGTACTGTGGCGGCAACGATAACGAGCGTCTTCATGGCATTCAATACCGCTCGCGGACGAAACGCCGGCGTTTGATTGACGCGTCGTCGTCGTACGCGCGCTTGGACGACCGCCCCGGGAGCTTGATCTTCTCGCGAGGCAGCTTCTTGTACGGGATTCGTGACAGCAGATGGGAAATCGTATTGAGACGCGCCGCCCGCTTGTCGTCCGACCGGACGATGTACCAGGGAGCGTAGCGCGTATCGGTCTTCTTCAACATCATGTCGCGCGCGCGGGAGTAGTCGTACCAGCGCTTTCGCGACGGTAAGTCCATCGGGCTCAGCTTCCACTGGCGCACCGGATCCTTGATCCGCGCCTCGAAGCGCCGCTGCTGCTCCTTGTTGCTCACTTCCAGCCACAGCTTGATCAGGATGATGCCGCCGTCCACCATGAACTTTTCGATCTGAGGACAGAGCTCCAGAAACCGCCGATGCTCGGTCTCAGAGCAGAATCCCATGACGTACTCGACGCCGGCGCGGTTGTACCAGCTCCGATCGAAGATGACGATTTCGCCGGCGGCGGGGAAGTGCTGCAGGTAGCGCTGCATGTACACCTGCGACTTCTCGCGATCCGACGGGGCCGGCAGGGCCACGACCCTGAACACACGCGGGCTCACCCGTTCGGTAAGGGCCCGGATCGTGCCTCCCTTGCCGGCGCCGTCCCGTCCTTCGAACACGACGACGACGCGCAGGCCTTTCTGTTTGACCCATTCCTGGAGGTGGCAGAGCTGCACCTGCAGTTTCCGCAGCGTTTTCTCGTACTGTTTTAGCTTCATCGGGTCGCCGTCAGCTCACGGAGTCGCGCCTGACTTCCTCCACGTAGTCGAGCCCGCGCGTGGTCGAAACGAACTGAAACTGGATGCGCGGCGGCTCGCGTGCGGCTTCGAGCACCGCCAGAAGTGATGTGAAGTTCGCGGACTGCACGCGGCGCCGCATCTCGGGTTCGGTCGTCCATTCCTCGACGTAGTGAACGGTCGAGTCCGGGTCCGCCCACGCGGAGCAACCCAGACAGCCTGGTTCGAGCCGGGTGCTCACGATCAGGAAGCGGAAGGTTTCGACGAGCTCCTGAGCGTGGCGCGCCGACCCTCTCAGCGCCACGGCCAGCCTCACCATGCCATCCCGCATAGCAGCAGTCGTTCCACGCCGTCAGCTATCAGCGCCGCGACCCGTTACTGCAGCCGGATGAATACCTTGGCTGCTTCTCCGTGGCTCGACCGGAGCGGGCCGATGCGACCATCCCCCCCGGAATCGCAGAGGCTCCCCGGCATGCCGGAGGCTGGCAGAACGCGACTGCGCTATGGGGCTTAGTGGGGCTGTGTTCCCGGACGTTTGAGCCCGAGCTTTGCCATCCGCGTTTCGAGCGTCGTGGGCTTGAGCCCGAGCCGGTCCGCGGCGCCGCCGGGGCCGCGGATTCGCCAGCCGGTACTCTCCAGTACTCCGCGGATGTGCTCGGTCTCCACGTCCACGAGTTTGGGACTTCGCCGCGCGGCGGCCGGCGACAGGAGCGGCGGGGCGATGGTCAGGCGAGGACCCGAAGCCGTGATCATCGCGCGCTCGACGACGTTGCGCAGTTCCCGGATGTTGCCCGGCCACGGATAGTGCCTGAGCGCGCTCAGACTTTCGGGCGTGATCTCCTCCACGTGTCTGCCAAAGGTCCGCGAGAATTCCTCGACGAAGCGCCAGGCCAGCATCTGAATATCGTCCACGCGTTCCCGCAGCGGCGGCACGCGAATGGGGAAGACGTTGAGCCGGTAGTAGAGGTCGCTTCGGAACGCCCCTTCAGCTACGCGCCGCTCCAGGTTCCGGTGCGTCGCCGCGATGATTCGAGTGTTGACCTTGATCGGATGCGGGCTTCCGAGCCGCTCGATGGTTCCCTCCTCCAGAACACGCAGCAGCTTCACCTGCACGTCGGACGGCAGGTCTCCAATCTCGTCAAGAAAAATCGTCGACCCGCTTGCGAGCTCGAACCGGCCGACCTGCCGGGCCAGCGCCCCGGTAAACGCTCCCTTTTCCCGGCCGAACAACTCGCTCTCGATGAGCGTCGATGGAATCGCCGCGCAATTCGTACGCACCATCGGTCGGTCGCGGCGCGGACCGAGTTCGTGGATCTGCGTCGCGAACAGCTCTTTGCCGGTTCCCGTTTCGCCGAGCAGCAGGACCGTCGAATCTGTCGCGGCCACCTGCTCGATTTGCTCCAGCACCTGCCGGATCGCCGCACTCTGCCCGACGATCGGCGCAGGTCCTGACCATTCGCGCACTTCGCGCCGCAGGTGCACGTTCTCGACCTGGAGGTCTTCCTTCAGACGCTCCACTTCGGCCAGGGCGTTTCGGAGGGTGGCTTCACTCTGGCGCCGCGACATGACCTGGGCGAAGACGCTTGCGATGACTTTGAACCGGTGCACGACCGGCGGCGCCCACGTCCGCTCGGCGCGCACCGTGCTGAAACCGACGGCCCCGGCCACTCGTCCTGCCACTGACATGGATACGATGACGGCCGATTTCGTTCCGAGCGCTCGGAACGATTCCCGGTCTCGCTCGTCTGGAATTTCGCCAAGCGTCGAGAACGACACGACGTCCCCCGACAGGATCCGCTCGAGGGTAAACGGAAAGCGTTCCTTCGCGGACACCCGCCGCGGGATGCTCGGGATATCCGGGCCCGTCCAACTCGTGATGTCAGAAAACACGCCGTCCGGTTCGATTGCGTAAAAGAGGCCCCGGTCGAGGTCAAACGATTCGACGATCCGGCGCAGGCCATCCTGAATCGACGATTCGATCTGCTCCGGGTGAATGTCGATGAATCGTGCGGAGAGCTCCGCAACGAGCCGCTCGAACGCGAGCTGATTCTCGAGCGCCTTCCGATGGATGTCTTCGACCTGCTGTCGCTCGGTGATGTCGACGACCGACGCCAGCACGAGCACACGGCCTGCCTCATGCAGCGGCGTGAGCTCGATTTCGACCGGGATGAGGGAGCCGTCTTTGCGGCGTCCGTGAATCTCACGCCCCTCGACGACGGACTCGGTTTCAATGACACGCGCGAGAGCGTCATCCTCCGGCAACAGCAGGTTGACGGACTGGCCGACCAGTTCGTCCCGCACGTAGCCGAACTGTCGCTCCAGCTCGCGATTGACCAGGACGATCGTTCCGTCCGAAGTCACGAGCAGGACGCCGCTCGGCGAGGCCTCGACGGCCAGCTGAGACGTTCGCGTCGTGTCGATGGTCTCACGCGCCAATGGGCTCACTTCCCCGGAACTCACTTCCTCGCGACGCCGGTCAGCTTGACGAGCTCGGACGCATAGTCCTCCACCACGAACACGCCCTCTTTCACCGTGACCTTGGCTGCGGGCGCGAGTGTTCCCGAACCGGCCCCCTTGGCGTCCACTTCGAGGTCGATGATGGCGAAGTCGTAGCCCTCTTTGGGCTTGGCGCCCGTGACGCCGGCGCCCAGAAAGAGGATGGGGGTGTCGGTCACGATCGTCAGGAGCCGGCCCTTGTCGGTGGTTCGCTCGATCGTCATCCGGGTTTGCGTCGGTTTTCCGGCACCGAGTTGGACGGAACCCGTGGGCGGAACGCCAACGAGCGCCTTCCGCAACTCTGCGGCGCCGCCGGACTTGAAGGCGGCGAGCAGCTTGTCGGCTTCGCTCTGTGGCATCTTGCGAGTAACCGTAATCGTCACCGGTGCGCTTGCCGCAGCCGAACCGGCCGTCTTGACCGCCGCCGTGGCGGTGAACGTCTCGGAACCCGTCTGGGCGTAGGCGGAAGACACCACCACCGACAGCATCGCCAACGAAATCAAACCGGTCGTCGCTCTTTCTCCGAGCATCATCGCATCCTCTCTCTCGCGGGATGGCTCACGTGGACACGGCATCTTGCAGCAGGCGTACCACCGGTGTTACACGGCATCTGCGTCCAGAGTGTCCCGTCGGCTCCGGCATCGCGGAGAACGTCCGGCATACCGGAGGGCTCCCGAGGGCTAGTAGCGTCGCGCGCCGCCGCTCGCGGGTCAAGCGCTTTTGAAATCAGACTTTCGCGAACCGCAGAGCCCGATCGACTTGTGGCACGCCCCGTGCTGTCCCGGGGACACACACACCGCAAATGACCATCCCCGCCGTCGTCTGCTTTGCTCTCGCCGAACCCGTGGAGCACGGCCTGCCGCAGAAGGCGGTCGAGATCGGGCGCGTCTTCGGGTTTCCCATCACGAACTCGATGGTCGTCACATGGATCGTGGCGGTCGGCCTCATCGTCTTCGCGCAAATGGCGACGCGGAAGATGACCCAGGTGCCGAGCGGGGTGCAGAACTTTTTCGAGTGGCTCGTGGAAAGCCTCTACGGCCTTCTGGAGAGCATCATCGGCCGCCACCTCGTCGACCGGACGTTCTGGTTTTTCGCGACCATCTTCATCTTCATCCTTGCCTGCAACTGGATCGGCCTCGTGCCCGGCGTCGGGACGATCGGGTGGGGGCATCAGACAGAGCACGGTTTCAGGATCGATCAGCCGCTGTTTCGCGGCGCCAATGCCGATCTCAATCTCACGCTGGCGATGGCGCTGATTTTCTTCGCGTGCTGGATCGTCTGGGCGTTCCAGGAAGTCGGGGCACGCGGCGTTGCCAAGGAGCTCTTCGCTCCGAAGGGGGAAACCGAGGGCGTCCTGAAGATTCTGATGATCGTCGTGTTCTTTGCGGCCGGCTTGCTGGAGATTGTTTCCATTCTGTTTCGGCCGGTCTCGTTGAGCTTTCGTCTGTACGGCAACATCTTCGCCGGTGAGAACATGCTCGAGGCCATGGCCACGATCGTGCCGGGCCTGGGCTGGCTGCTGCCGATTCCGTTCTATTTCATGGAGCTCCTGGTGGGTCTGGTCCAGGCGATGGTGTTCATGCTGTTGACTGCCGTCTTCACGCTCCTGATTTGTCATCACGAAGAAACCGGTCACGCGCCTGCGCACGGCTGAAAGAACGCAGAAAGGACACTACACATGATTGGCAGTTTGCACGTAGGGCTGGCAGCGTTGGGCGCCGCGATTGGCGTCGGGCTGATCGGCATGGGAGCGTCGGCGGCGGTCGGGCGAAACCCCGGAGCGTCCACGAAGATCATGGTCCAGTCGATTCTGGCCATCGCCTTCGCGGAAGCGATCGTGTTCTACGCCCTGTTCCTCGTTCAGTAGCGCCATGCATTTCCTGGCGGTGCAGGCCGCGGCGGAGAGCGGCGGACAGATCGAGCAGGTCGCGCGCACCTTCGGCGTCGACTGGCCTCACCTGGGCGCCCAGATGATCAGCTTCGGCATCGTCTGTGTCGTGCTGTATCTGTTCGCCTACAAACCGATTCTCCGCATGCTCGACGCGCGGCGGGAGCAGATCGCCAGCGGTCTGGCCAATGCGGAAAAGATCAAGGCGGAGCTGGCGCGGATTGAGTTCGAGCGCCATGAAGTGCTGACGAAGGCGGGCGCCGAAGGAAAGCAGTTGATCGAGGAGGCCCGCGCGGCGGCCGCTCGCGTCCAGGTGGAAGAGACGCAGAAAGCGATCGCTGCCGCCGAAGACATCCTCGCTCGGGCGCGCGAGGCCGCCGAGCGGGACCGAGCCCGCGTGCTGGCGGAAGTGAAGCGCGAGGTTGGCCGGCTCGTCGTTCAAACCGCGGCCACGGTCACGGGCAAGATCCTGACGGCGGAGGATCACCGGCGTCTCACAGAGGAAACCGTACGGCAACTGCAATAGGCGCGCACGGCGCGCCTGCGAGGGAGCGGCGCGGGGCTTAGGGGCCCCCGCAAGCGACCGAGCCGGGGGGTGGGGCGGAGCCCCACGAGAATATGAAGACGACGAGAAAGTCGAAACGGGCCGCCCGGCAACTGTTTCGTCTCTCCATGGCCGACGGACGTCTCGATGACGCGCGCGTCCGGCAGATCGCGCGCCGGATCGCCGAGTCGAAGCGCCGCGGGACGCTCGCTGTGCTTTCGGACTTTCAGCGCCTGGTGAGACTGGAGCGCGATCGGCACACGGCGATCGTCGAGAGCGCGACGCCGCTGACCGACGATGTGCGCCGGGACGTCCAGGAGAGCTTGACGCGCCGTTACGGAGGCGCGCTGGCCACGGCCTTCAGCGAAAAGCCGGAACTGATCGGCGGGATGCGAATCAAGATCGCCAGCGACGTCTACGACGGAAGCGTGCGGGCCAGGCTGGCGGCGCTCGAATCCAGCTTGTAAAGGACCAACATGGCTGACCTCGTTCAGGAAATAGAAGCGCACATCGCCGGCGCCAAGGCGGCAACCGCCAAGCAGACGATCGGCATCATCCGCGAGATCGGCGACGGCGTCGCGAAGGTCGAGGGCCTCGGCGACGTGATGCTGAACGAGATGCTCGACTTCGGCCAGGGGATCACCGGCCTCGCGCTCAATCTCGACGAGACCGAAGTCGGCGTCATCATTCTCGGCGACTACACGCGGCTCGAAGAGGGGGCCGAGGTCCGCGCGACCGGCAAGCTGCTCCAGGTTCCGGTCGGCAAGGGGCTCCTCGGCCGCGTCGTCAACACGCTCGGTGAGCCGCTCGACGGCAAGGGTCCGATCCCCAGGACAGCCGCGTATCCGGTAGAGAAGGTGGCACCCGGGATCATCAAGCGCCGCTCCATCGGTCAGCCAGTCCAGACCGGGATCATGCCAATCGACGCGATGATCCCGATCGGCCGCGGCCAGCGCGAGTTGATCATCGGCGACCGGTCAACCGGCAAGACGACGATCTGCATCGATACGATGATCAGCCAGGCGCGCTTGAACAAGGCGGCCGAGGCGGCTGGCGACACCAGCTACCGGCCTCTCTACAGCATCTACGTGGCGATCGGCCAGAAGCAGTCCACCATCGCCAGGATTATCGGGACGTTGGAGAAGGAGGGGGCGATGCCGTACAGCATCATCCTCGCCTCGCCCGCCGCCGATTCGGCCACGAGCCAGTACCTCGCGCCGTTTGCCGGCGCCGCGATGGGGGAATGGTTCATGGACAACGGCATGGACGCGCTGATCGTCTACGACGACCTCTCGAAGCACGCAGTCGCCTACCGTCAGGTCTCGCTCGTGCTGAAACGGCCGTCCGGCCGGGAAGCGTATCCGGGGGACGTGTTCTATCTTCACAGCCGCCTGCTCGAGCGTGCCGCGCGGGTCGGGGAAAAGTACGGCAACGGGTCGCTCACGGCGCTGCCGATCATCGAAACCCAGTCAGGAGACGTGTCGGCGTACATTCCGACCAACGTCATCTCGATCACGGACGGTCAAATCTTCCTGGAAACCGATCTTTTCTATCAGGGCATCCGGCCGGCGATTTCCGTCGGCATCTCCGTGTCGCGCGTGGGCTCCGCCGCGCAGCTCAAAGCGATGAAGCAGGTCGCCGGGCAGCTGAAGGGCGACCTCGCGCAGTTCAGGGAGCTGGCGGCATTCGCGCAGTTCGGATCGGAACTGGATACGGCGACGCAAGCCAAGATCGATCGCGGGAAGCGGATTGTCGAGCTCTTCAAGCAGCCTCAGTACAGTCCGATCCCGGTCGAAGTGCAGGTCGCCGTCATCTGGGCGGTTCAGAACGGGTACGTGGACGACGTGCCGGTCGAGCGGATCAAGGAGTTCCAGGCGGGCTGGACCGACTTCCTGACCACGCGGAAGGGTGAGCTGCTCAAGAAGATCGGTGCGGAAAAGAGCTTGAGCCCGGAACTGACCGGGGCGCTGAAAGCGGCTGCCGACCAGTTCAAGCAAACCTGGAAATAGGAATGGCGAGCCCACGCGAACTCCGCAGGCGCATCAAATCGATCTCGGGCACCGCGCAGATCACCCGGGCCATGCAGATGGTCGCGGCGTCGAAGATGCGCAAGGCACAGCAGGCCGCGACCGCATCGCAGCCGTTTGCGCAGCTCCTGTATCGCATCCAGCGGAGCGCGACGTCGCGCGCGCGCCTCTTCGCCCATCCGCTCCTGGAGGTGCGCACCGTTCGCCGTCGCGCAGTTATTCTGATCGCAGCGGACAAGGGGCTGTGCGGCGCGCTCAACACGAACGTCTTCCGAGTCGCGTCGCAGTTTCCAGTCGAGTCCACGATCTTCATCACCGCCGGGCGGAAGGCGGCACAATTCGTCGCACGCACGAAGCGGCAACTCGCCGCCGAGTTCGCGTACGGCGATTCGCCGACGTTTCCCGAAGCCAGAGCGATTGCCGGCTTCGCACGCGACCTCTTTCTGAAGAAAGAGGTAGACCAGGTCCTGATCGTGACGACCCGGTTCGTCAACACGCTCACGCAGGAGCCGGTCTCGGTCGAGTATCTGCCGGTCGGCGAGATCAGAGGACTCACAGTTCCTGGAGCGGAATCGGAGGAAGCGCTGATGGCCGACACGGGCGAGATCGTGTTCGAGCCAAGCCCCGAAGCCTTGCTCGCGTATCTGCTCGGGCACTACCTGAACATCTACCTGTACGTCATGCTCTTGAACGCGAAAGCGAGCGAGCAAAGTGCCCGCATGGTGTCGATGAAGAGCGCGACCGACAGCGCGGACGACCTGATCAAGGAGCTGTCGCTCGAATACAACAAGCTCCGGCAGGGCAACATCACCAAGGAACTGCTGGAAATCGCCGGCGGCCAGGCGTCGTAGCGCGGCCCTGTAGCGCAGCCCTTTAGGGCTGCAACGAACGAACGCGTAGCGCAGCCCTTCAGGGCTGCGGTGAGAATGCTCATGAATACCGGTAAAGTCGTTCAGGTCGTCGGGCCGGTGGTCGACGTCGAGTTTCCGGCGTCGCTGCCGGCCATCTACAACGCGCTGACGGTTGAATACACGGTCGACAATCAGCCGACCAGGCTGACGCTCGAAGTGCAGCAGCACCTCGGCGACAGCTGGGTACGAACGATCTCGATGTCGGGCACCGAAGGCATCAAACGTGGCGTCGAGGTCACCGACAGCGGCGGACCGATCTCCATGCCGGTCGGCGAAGGGGTGATGGGTCGTGTGTTCGACGTGACCGGCAACCCGGTGGACGACCGCGGGCCCGTAAAAGCGGACAAGTACTATCCGATCCATCGGCCGCCGCCACCGCTCGTCGATCAGTCGACGTCGCCAGAAGTGCTCTCCACAGGCATCAAGGTCATCGATCTGATCTGTCCCTTTTTGAAGGGCGGGAAGGTCGGCGCGTTCGGCGGCGCCGGCGTCGGTAAGACTGTCGTGATCATGGAGCTGATCAACAACATCGCCAAGCTCCACGGCGGCGTGTCGGTGTTCGCCGGCGTCGGCGAGCGCACGCGCGAGGGCAACGACCTTTATCAGGAGATGTCGCAGGCCGGCGTCATCAATCAGAAAGACCTGGGCGCTTCCAAGATCGCGCTGGTCTATGGCCAGATGAACGAGCCGCCCGGCGCGCGCCTCCGCGTCGCGCTCTCTGGTCTCGCGATCACCGAGTACTTTCGCGACGAGAAGGGGCAGGACGTCCTGCTCTTTATCGACAACATCTTCCGGTTTTCGCAGGCGGGCTCGGAAGTGTCGGCCCTTCTCGGCCGCACGGCGAGCGCCGTCGGCTACCAGCCGACGCTTGCGGCCGAAATGGGCGTCCTGCAGGAGCGGATCACCTCGACGAAGAAAGGATCGATCACGTCATTCCAGGCGGTGTACGTGCCGGCCGACGACCTGACCGATCCCGCGCCGGCCACGACGTTCGCGCACCTGGACGCGACGATCGTGCTCGAGCGGGCGATCGCCGAGCTGGGGATCTATCCGGCCGTGGATCCGCTCGCGTCGACTTCACGGGCGCTCGCCCCGGAGATCGTCGGCGAGGAACATTACGACGTCGCGCGGCGCGTGCAGAAGGTGCTGCAGCGATACAAGGACCTCCAGGACATCATCGCCATTCTCGGCATGGACGAACTGTCGCCGGAGGACAAGCTGACGGTATACCGGGCGCGCAAGATTCAGCGCTTCCTCAGCCAGCCTTTCAGCTCGGCGCAGGTATTCACCGGCCGCGAGGGCCGGCAGGTGGCGGTCGCCGACACGGTTCGAGGCTTCAAGGAGATTCTCGACGGCAAGCACGACAACGTCCCCGAAGGAAACTTCTACATGAAGGGCGGTATCGAGGAGATCGCCCAGGGCTGAACAGGCGCACATGGCCGCAACCCTGAAACTCGAGATCGTCACGCCGCAGGACACGTTCTTCTCGGAAGACGTGGAGATGGTCACGCTGCCGGCCGTCGAAGGACAGATCGGCGTGTACCCGCAGCACGTCCATCTGATCACGCAGATCGTGCCGGGCGAGATCATCGTGAACAAAGGCGGGCAGGATCGATTCCTCGCGGTGGGCGAAGGGCTCGTGGAGATTACGGCCGACCGGGTGGCCATCGTGACCGACATGGCCATCCCCGCGGACAAGATCGACGAAGCCAAGGTCGAAGAGGCTCGTGAGCGCGCCGCCGCCCGGCTTCGCGAGAAGATCTCGGACGAGGAGGTCGCGTCGGTCAACGCCTCGCTGGCCCGTTCGCTCGCCCAGCTCCAGGTGAGGCGGCGCCGCAGGGTATGACTCCGGGAGGGGAAGCGTCGTGAACAGCGCTGCCAGGACGGCCACCGTCGCGTGGCTGATCACGGCCGTGTACTACTTCTATCAGTACACGCTGCGATCGGCGCCCGCCGTCATGATGCCGCAGTTGTCGGAGGCGTTCGGCATCTCCGCGACGGCGGTGGCGTCGCTGGCCGGCCTGTTCTACTGGGGGTATTCGCCGTTCAGCCTCGTTGCCGGCGTCGGGATGGATCGCTTCGGGCCGCGAAGCGTCATTCCACTCGGGGCGGCGGCCGTCGGCATTGGCGCGCTGCTGTTCGCGTCCGGTAATCGAGATGCCGCGAACATCGGACGGCTGCTGCAAGGCGCCGGGGGAGTGTTCGCCCTCGTCGGCGCCGCGTACATCGCGATGACGAGTTTTCCCGCATCGCGCGCCGCGACGCTCATCGGGGCGACGCAGATGTTCGGCATGGCCGGCGGTTCCGCCGGCCAGTTCGTCGTCGGCCCGATGATCGGAAGCGGCCTCCCCTGGAGCTCGTTCTGGATTGCCATGGGGATTGGCGGCCTGGCCATCAGCGTAGTCCTCTATTTTCTGCTGCCAGCGTCGAAGCCGCCGGATCGCGGCGAACCGTGGCTGGCCAACGCGGCACGCGCGATGGCGACGGTGTTTCGAAATCCGCAGTCGATTCTTTGCGGAATGATCGCCGGGCTCATCTTCATCCCGACCACCATCTTCGACATGATCTGGGGCGTCCGGTATCTGCAGGAAGCCCGAGGCCTGGACTACGGGTCGGCCGTCATGCGATCGGCGACCGTGCCGCTCGGCTGGATCATCGGCTGTCCGCTGCTCGGCGTCATCTCGGATCGCCTCGGCCGGCGCAAGCCGGTGATCGCCGCCGGCGCCATCGTTCTGCTCGCCTGCCTCGCGTGGATCTTGTACGGACCGGCCGACGTGCTTCCTCCGTACGTTCTGGGTCTGGTCGCTGGGACCGCGTCGGGCGCCGCGATGATCCCGTACACCGTCATCAAAGAGGCGAACCCACCGCAGATGAGCGGCACGGCGACCGGCGTCATCAATTTCCTCAACTTCACGTTCAGCGCGCTGCTCGGTCCGGTCTTCGGCTGGATTCTGCTGAACGTCGCGGGCGGCGCGTCGCGGATGACACTCGAGCACTACCAGACGACGTTCGAGCCGATGTTGTACGGCGTCGGTCTGGCAATCGTTCTCACTTTTCTCCTGAAGGAGACGGGACCGGCGGTTCGGGCGCCGGCGCCGGCAGTGGCGGGTCAGAGGCCATGAATCGAGAAACTGGAACGGGAAAGTACGAGCAGTTGCTGGCGAGGTGCCGGAGCCTGGAGCCGGTACCGACCGCGGTAGCGCACCCATGTGAGGAATCCGCGCTCGCCGGCGCGATGGAGGCGGCGGCGAAGGGATTGATCGTCCCCATCCTCGTCGGTCCCGCAGAAAAAAT
>DATAEE010000026.1:0-3607 GCA_036258175.1 Vicinamibacterales bacterium | reverse complement strand
TCGCGTCGACGTTGCCAGCGTCGACGCCCAGGACGAAGTCTGCAAGTTCGGCGGCCCATCGGAACTCGCCCTTGGTCAGTGCTTCTCGGGCACTGGAAAGGACCTGTGGCACTCCGCCGGCTAGCGCGACGATCTTCTGTGATCGATCTTTGTCCGGCATGGGGAACAGACGGGTGGCGTTGCCGTCGAACCAGCCCAACTGGTCGCTGTAGATCGCGCGCACCGACCATTCCACGGTGCCGTAGTACTCCTGCAGATAAGGGCTCCCCGCCAGGTGCGGCGGCAGCTTTACGTGCGCGACCAGTTCGTCGGGGCGCTCGCCCTTCCTCATGCCCTCGAGCGTCTGGTCGAACACGGACTTGATCCCATCGCGGTAGGCCGTGAGCGCGTCGCCCGCATTGGTCGCGCCCAAGACGGGGCGCGTGTGGCCCGGTACGACATGCTCGGCGCCGAGGCCGATCAGTCTCGTGAGACTGCCGACCCATGTCATCACCGGCCGCGGCGCCGCGCCACGGATTGCATACAAGTTCGGGAACGCCTTCAGGAAGAGATCGCCGGTGAGCAGCACGCGCGTGGCCGGCAGCCACACCGAGATACCGTCGTTAGTCTCGCCAGGCGTGTGCAGCAGTTCCAGGCGCACACCGGCAATCGTCAGCGCCAGGCGGTCGCCGCTGAAGGTCTTCGTCGGCGGGAGCGGACCTGTCTTCATCGCGGCGGGTCCCGACGGACGCCCGAACTCGGTGCCTGTACCGCCGTTGATGTACAACGCATCCGGCAGGGTCGAGCCGAACTGATCCCCGCCGTCGCGGCCTGCGCGGCCTACGTCGGGCACGCGGTCCACGAACAGTTGGTGGCTGTAGATCTCGGGGCGATCGGTACCCGCAAACACTCTGGCGCCGCCGGTGTGATCGGGATGCGAGTGTGTGTAGATGATGGCACGCACCGGTGCCCGCGAGACCTTGGCAAACTCGACCTGCACGGCCTGTGCGTCAGCGAGCTTGCTAGTAGTGTCGACGATGATGGTACCGCCGTCGCCGACGATCAGGACCACGTTGGCCATCGAGTAGCCGACGGCCACGTACACGCCCTCTGCCACCGTGACGATGTCTTTGCGGAACTCCTGCTCGCCGTGCGCCCGCAGCTTCTCGCGCCCGGCGAATTCCTGCGCGGCCGCAGGACTCGACACCAGCATCGCCAGCGCCCATCCCAGCGCGTCGCGCAGTCGTCCACCATTCCAAAACTGCATGTGGCTCCCCCTGCCCTCTGAGCGTACCGGGTTGCCATCCGGATGTCACAGCATGGCAGGGCCGCGGGGCGCACGTGGTTTTCGCAGGAGCAGTCGGCGGCCCTGTTGTCGCTCACGCTCCGGGTCGACTACGCCGCACGCTCGCTTACCACACGGGTCAAGTTTTGCGCGGAGGCGAAGAACGGGCGGTGCGACGCCGGTGGCCGAGGCGAAGCCGGAGGCCCAATGACCGTCAACGGCGCGGAGGTCGAACGATTGCGGATTGTAGATTGAGGAGCCTTCGCGTGGCTTGCCTAGCCGAAGCTCACGCTTCGGCGCAGGCTCGCGTGAGCGAAGGCTGGCGGAGAGGGTGGGATTCGGTCTTTGTGGCCGAGGCGAAGCCGGAGGCCCAATGACCGTCGCAGTCCCGCCCGAGCCGCCAACGACCGAGCCGAAGGTGAGGGAGTTGGCGGAGAGGGTGGGATTCGAACCCACGTGCCGCTTTTGGCGACAAGACGCTTTCGAGGCGCCCCCGTTACGACCACTTCGGTACCTCTCCGACTGAAACTCTGGTCAATCCCCAATCGACAATATGCAGTATCTCCGATCTTCGATCGGGCGATCGGGTCATCGAATCGGTGGATCCGAGCCATCGAGCCATCGCGCGATCTATCGGGCTATCGATTCATCGGACGATCGGCGTTCCCGGAAGAATGTCTGGATGATCTCCCGGCACTCCTCTTCCAGGACGCCGCCGACGACCGCCAGCCGATGGTTCAGCGCGGGATGCTCGTGCGCGCGTTGCGTCGACTCGACCGCGCCCGCTTTCGATTCAGCCGCGCCAAAGACGAGCTCGGCGACGCGCGCGTGAACCATCGCTCCGACGCACATCATGCACGGCTCGACGGTCACATACAGCGTCGCGCCCGTCAGCCGGTAATTCCCGATTCGCTTGCCCGCGTCCCGAAGCGCAACGATCTCCGCGTGCGCCGTGGGATCCGAATCACCGATCGGCCGATTGGATCCGCTCCCGACGATCTCGTCGTCGAGGACGACGACCGCGCCGACCGGAACCTCGCCACGAAGGCGCGCTTCGTGCGCCTGCGCGATTGCCGCCTGCATGAAGCGCTCGTGCATAGACCGCGTCTCGTCGACCGTCGAAACCATTTATTATACAGCACGTAGAATTAGGTATGGCTCTCTACCGCTCGCGATCGGACCGGATCATCGGCGGCGTCTGCGGCGGAATGGCGAAGGCCCTTGGCTGGAGCGGCTTCCGCGTGCGACTCATCTATGTGATCGTCTCGATCGTGTCGGCAGCTTTCCCCGGCATCCTCGTCTATCTGATTCTGTGGCTCGTCATCCCGCAGGAGCCCTGATCACATCCACACCAAGTAGGCGAATAACGCCGCCGTCAGGCTGACGAGCAGCGTGATCGCGCGGAGCCCGCCATACAGGCGGCGCAGCGCGACGTGCTTCGCCTTGTTCGTCAGGCACAGGCTGTGGAGCTGAATGGCGAGCTCCGCGTTGAGCTGCCCGATGCGCACTTCCCGCCATGCCTGCAGGTGCTTGTCCACGTCCCGCTCGACGACGTCCTCGTAGTAGCGGATGCCGAGCGGCGCGTCACCATCGTCGTCCGCCGGCAGCGGAACATGGGGATGCGGATGGAAGCGGCGCGGACGCAGCAGCTCGATCGCCTGAAAGAGAAAGTATGCCGCCAGAAGCGCGTAGAGCGCGATGGCGACCATGAAGAGCGTCCGGCTGGCCGGCGTCAGTTGTTGCGGCAAGTCGCTGCGCGTGGCCACGACGAACAGGAGCGCGTTGAGGCCGCCCATGACGATGAGCGCGAACCGCGCCTCGCGGTTGCTGATGTCGATGAGATCGTAGGCCTCGTCGGTCGCATCGTTGAGCGCACGGTACCGCTCCCACGAGTCGAGCGGACGCGCGGCTTCGAGCTGGCGCCGTAGCTCCTTCCTTCTGATTTTTTCGCCGACTTCGTCCGCGGCGCGATTTGCGTCGTCCGCGTCCTGCGTGCGCAAAACTTGGTCCGAGTCCATTCGTCCAGCAGTTATCGGCGCTTCGGGCCCCCAAGTTCAGACTTTGTTATGCTGGACGGCTCATCGACGAGGAACCATGCCGAGATTCGAACCAACCCCTGAGGACAAGTTCACGTTCGGGCTCTGGACCGTGGGCAACCGCGGCCGCGATCCTTTTGGCGAGTTCGTTCGGCCGCCGCTCGACCCCGTCGAGGCCGTCCGCAGGCTGAGCGAGCTCGGCGCGTGGGGCGTCAACTTCCACGACAACGACCTCGTACCCATCGACGCCTCCCCCGCCGAGCGTGACCGCATCGTCCGCGATTTCCGCAAGGCGCTCGAGACCCAC
>DATAEE010000025.1:0-5541 GCA_036258175.1 Vicinamibacterales bacterium | reverse complement strand
ATTGCAGCGTGGTTTCCCCCGATGCCGATTGTACCGGGACGGAGCCCACGATCGTGACCTTGTCGCGGTTGTAAATCACGCGCTCGACGTGCCCCAGAGAAACTGCCGCTTGGCGTCGAAGTCCGCGCACGCCTCTAAGCGCGCCTTCGCGCTGGCGCAGAACTGCCGTACGCTCGCGTCCACAAAATCCTCATGCTGTGGCGATCGCAGCGCCGCGACGAGCTCCACTTTCTCGCGGGTAAGCCGCTCGAGGTCCCTGTCCAGGGCGCGTTCGCGGCTATGTACGCTTCTCCTGCCATCTGCTCGGCAGCATACCGGCCGATGATGTGCTCGCCGCTCGTTCACATGCAACCCTAACAACTGGCATGAGCGCGACGCCGCGCGTCAGTGCCTCAATGATCCGGTGGCCCGAGAACGCCACAGGGCCACTCCCACCTTCCTGATGATCCCAGAGGTGCTAAAGACGATAAGCGTCATGACCAGCACACCACCCGTGACAATTTGCTGTTCCTCCGGGGTCACGCCGGCGAGACCCAGAGCGTTCTGGACGAAAGCAAGTACGAGGAGCGAGACCAGGACGCCGACCATGGTACCGCTCCCCCCGAAGATGTTCACGCCGCCGAGGACAACGGCTGTTATTACAAGGAGTTCGAGCCCAATCGCGGCATCGGAACGTGCGCTTGCTAGGTAGGCGGTCAAAATGACCGCCGCCAAAGAACACATGGTTCCGGATGCGATGAAGACACCGAGAATCGCCCGATTGACGTTGATCCCTGAGAACAGGGCGGCCTCTCGGTTGTTGCCGATTGCGTATAACGCACGCCCCCAATGTGTTCTGTGCAAAAAGATGGCGAATCCAACAAAGAGCGAGACGAAGATGACCAGGCTCCAAGGGATCGGCGTGCCGTAGATCGTGCCGAATCCAAGGTTCTGATACCAATCCGGGAAAGCGCTTACGCCACGTTCCTTGAGGACTATCTGCGCAATTCCTCGATATAGGGCAAGAGTCCCGATCGTGACGACGAGGGAGGGGAGCTTCGCGTAGACCACAAACGCGCCGTTGAACAGTCCCGCTAGCGTTCCGACGAGAACGCCTGCCAGCATGGCCGTTGCCACTGGAAAGCCTTGCTCAAGACAGACCGCCATCGACGCCGCACAGAGTCCGACCATGGACCCGACGGAAATATCGATCTCCCCGGTGATAATGATCAGTGTCATCGGCACCGCAACGATCGCGACTGGCATCATGCCGGCCAGCGCTATCGAGATGTTCGATGATGTCAGGAAATACTGGGAAACCTGAGAGCCGCAGATAAATACCGCCACCAGAACCAAGAGGAGGAAAACCTCCCATCGCCCGAGCGCGCGTTGGAACCGGGTCATCGCCTCGCCTCCAGGGAGGCTGCGTGCGTTGGAGAAATCGGCTGTTGCCGTCGAGACGCGCGCTCGACCCGCTCGGCTCGTCTCGCCAAGCGGCTGTAAAAGACCACCGTGACGAGTATCGCCGCGCCTACAACAGCCTGGAGCCAGAACTGGTTAATCCCCAGCAACTGAACCCCGTTCTGTAGCACGGCGAAGATGATCGCCCCAATGACCGCACCATAGATGGATCCGCTGCCTCCAAAAATACTGACGCCTCCCACCACGACCGCCGAAATCGTTTGAAGATTGAGGTCTGGTGCGATCACCGCATCTACCGTTCCGAAGCGGGCGCCCCAGAGGACGCCGACAAGGCCGCACAGGAGGCCGGACAAGATGAATACCAGAGCAATGTGCTTCCGCTCGCCGATGCCGGCGAAGCGTGCGCTCTCCGGGTTGCTCCCGAGCGCGTAGATGTTACGGCCGGTCCGCGTGAACCGCGCTGCCAACCCGAACCCGACGGTGAGGAGGACCGCCATCCAGACGAGCATCGGCACTCCCGCAACCTCGACCTCGACGATATGTCCATAGTTCTCCGGCAATACCGTTGCCGAGATCTGGCGGCCGCCGGCGTACACGATCACGCCGCCGCGGTAGATCGCGAGCGTCCCGAGGGTGGCGACGATCGCCGGGAGCCGAAGGAAAGCGACCAGCAATGCGTTGCCCGCGCCGAGCGCGAGTCCGACCGCGCATCCGAGGAGGAGCACGAAGAGGATCGAGCCGTCGGGACGGTCCTCCAGCCAGTCGGCGGATATGAATGCGCTCATCGCGACGATGGCGCCGACCGAGAGATCGACCTGCCGGGCAATGATGACCAAAGCTTGCCCGATGGCGACGATGCAAACGAGAGTGGCCGAGAGCGCCACCTGCTCGAGGTTCGTCGCCTGTAGGAAGCGTGGCTCACGCAACGCCACCGCCACGCAGATGATGACGAGGGCGAGCACCAGGCCGAGCTCGCGGACACGCGTCAGCCGTTTGATCCGCCCGAAAAGACCGGCCGGCGAGAATGCTGTGGTCGTGTCCACGGATCCGGTCATGCCGCGCGGGAGGGGTCGGATGCGTCGTGGTCCTGCGCCGCGTGCGCAGCGGCGAGCAGGATCGCCTCACGATCATATGAGGCACGGAGGGCCTCTGCCGCGACGCGACCTCCGCGAAAGATGATGATGCGATCGGCCATCGCTATCACCTCCTCCGCGTCATCGCCAATCAGGATGATTGCGATCCCTTGCGCGGCCAGGTGAGAGACGATGCGATGGATCTCCGCCTTTGCCCCGACGTCAATTCCGCGTGTCGGCTGATCAAGGATGAGGACGCGCGGCGACGGAATTAGCCATTTGGCCAACAGGACCTTCTGCTGGTTGCCCCCGGAGAGCGTGCTCGTCAGCTGCTCGATTCCGGTCGTGACGACGCGCATTCGTTCGGCGAAGTCCCGTGCGATCTCCGCCTCCTTCGCGCGATCGACGAGGCCGAGCTTGTCCGACAGCTGCCGCAGGATCGGGAGGGTCTCGTTCGCCCGGATCGGAAATTGAAGCACCAGCCCCTGCTGGTGGCGGTCTTCCGGCAGGAACGAAATTCCGAGCCGCATCGCATCCCGCGGCGAGCGAGGTCGGACGACACTGCCATCCACCTTGATCTCGCCGCGGTCGGGCCGGGTGATCCCGAAGAGCATTTGGGCGACCTCCGAGCGGCCGGCGCCCACCAGGCCGAAGAAGCCGAGGATCTCGCCCGCCCGAAGGTCGAAGCTCACGTCCTCGACGAAGCCGGCGCCGGAGAGGCCACGCACGCTCAGTACCGGCGTCCCGATCTCCGCAGCCTCCTTCGGGAAGAAGGCGCCGGGCTCAGTACCGATCATGTGCCGAACGGTCATTTCCGGGGTGAGATCGGTGGTGGGACATGTAGTGATCCGCCTGCCTGAGCGCAGGATCGTGACCTCGTCGCTCAACCCAAGAAGCTCGTCGATGAAGTGACTGATGAAGAGTACGGCCACCTCTTGCTTCTTGAGCCGCCGGACGATCTCGAACAGGCGGTCCACCTCTCGACCCGAGATAGCCGAGGTGGGCTCGTCCATGACCAGGACGCGCGCGTCGATCGACAGGGCTTTGACGATCTCGATCGACTGGCGTTCGGCGATGCTGAGCATCTTCACTGGCACCCGCAGGTCGATCTCCATGCCCAGACTTGATAGAAGTTCGCCAGCCCTGCCGGTCATTGCCGCCCAGTCGATCCACCCCAGCCGGCGCGGCTGGCGGCCGACGAACACGTTCTCGGCGACTGAAAGGTCGGGGAAGAGCGCCGGGTGCTGGTGAACGACGGCAATCCCCTGGCGCTGGGCGTCGGCGACGTCGAGGATGGTAGTTTCGGCCCCGTCCTTCAGGATCCGGCCGCTGTCAGGCTGATAGATCCCGCCGAGAATCTTCACCAGCGTGCTCTTGCCCGCGCCGTTTTCGCCGGCGAGAGCATGGACCCGCCCGGCGCGAAGGCTGAGATCGACGTCGCTCAGCACCTCGACCGGCCCAAAGCGCTTGGTGATCCCACGAAGTTCGATGACCGGAGACACCAGACCCTCTACCCCGGACCGGCCTTGTTGTGGCCGCGCATCGAAGGGAAGGCGCCGGGGGCACCGACCGCACCGGCGTCAAGTCGACAATGGCGCGGGAGTTGCAACCCTGGGGCTGACCCCCCGCGCCTCGTCGGCAGGCTGTCAGAACTCGTAGTCCTTGTAGTTCTCTTCAGTAAACTGAAGCGGCTCACCCGTGATGATCTGTCCGGTAGAGTCGATTTTGTACGTGCCCGGCCACTTACCCTCGGTGATGGTGAAAGAATCTCCGATGTTGCCACCGAACTTACCCTCAACCATGTTCTTGGCTGCATAGTACGTCACGTAGCCTAGCTTGATGGGATCCCACAGATAGAATCCCTCGATCGTGCCGTCCAGCATGTACTTGGCCGTGATACTCGGCACGCAATTGCCTGAGACCTTGATCTTACCATGGCCCTTGTTCACGGACTCAAGGGCTCGTGCGACCGCCGGAAGCCCTGGGCATGTCGGCGCAAAGATCCCAGCGAGCTCAGGATACTTGGTGGTCAACGCAATGGTGGCGTCGAAAGCCTTTTGCTCGTTGTCGTAGCCGTAGACCGTATCGACGACCTCGATGTTTTCGTATTTCGACATCTCGTCCTTGAACGCCTCGATCCAGGCATTTTGATTAGCGGCCGTCGGCTGGGCGGAGACGATTGCGACCTGTCCTTTCGGGTTCTCGCCCATCGCCTTGACCAGCAATACGGCGCCGAATCTGCCAATCGAATCGCTGGTGGCCTGATTGACGAAGAAAGGACGTCCTTCGACGCCCGAATCCGCGTCGAAAGTGATGACCTTGGCGCCAAGCTTTTGTGCCCGCTTCATTGCCGGCACGACTGCATCGGGATCGCTGGGCGCGACTGCGATCGCCGGGACATGGCGGTCTGCAAGAGTGTTGATTATATCGACCTGCGCCTGTGCGCTCGATTGTGTAGGGCCGTAGTTGTTGGCGGTGCCCCCGATCTCCGCAGCGGCAATCTGCGCGCCTTTCAGCGTCGCGTTGTAGTACGGATTGGTGGTCTCCTTGATCACCATGGCCAGCTCGAAATCGTCTGCGCTGGCCGGCGGCACATTCTGCCAGAGGCCGATCATGAGCGGCGCCGCGGCGAGTACCCCCGCGACTACCAAAGATAACCCAGTGCGTTTGCCGTACATCCCCGTTCCCCTCCCTATGCGTGACCGGCCGGGATTTCCCCGATCGCACAGCCCTCGCGATTGCTGTTACGCCTCCGGGCCGTGCCGGTCAATCGGAAGCCTGGTAGGTGCCTGATGCTTCGATAAATTCGCCGGGGTTACTACCGCCAGTGGCCGAGGCTGTTGAAGAACTGGGTTGAACGGACTGTGGCGGCATGATTCCTTGGCCCGAGGTCGTCAGGTCGGGAGATGGCGATGATGGGGCCAGCGGTGGGTCGACAGGATCGGCTGTTCTACGCATTCAATCTCGAGGAACGCATTCCAGATGATCATTTGCTGCGCCGGATCGACGCCGTTCTCGATCTGAGCTGGCTGCGGGCCGATCTCGCGCCGTTCTACAGTCACACGGG
>DATAEE010000024.1:0-4886 GCA_036258175.1 Vicinamibacterales bacterium | reverse complement strand
CGGACAATCCGAAGATCTTCGAGTCTTCACCACCTTGGCCTGTCACTTCCAAACCCCACCGCGACGACTCCGTGGCCTTCTTCCTTACGTAAGCCGCGCCCATGTTCACATTCAGTTCGTCGACACGCGGGGTGGTGCCACGACCGCGGAACAGGTGATTGACCGGAGAGTTGAAATCCTTCAAATAGCCGGCGTCGAGGAACCCGCCGAAATGCCATTCAACTGGGCCCGGGTCGGCCGGCGCCGGCTGGGCGATCGCGGAACCGGATGGCGCCGGGTCTAGCGGATGCTCCTGCGCGAACGCGCTTTGCGCGGCGGCCGTCAGTAGAACAGCCATCAGCGCGGCAGCGTGCAGGGTACGTGTCGCCATACCCCGCAGGGTATGCGTCAGTCCGCTAAGGAAGGAATTAGGTGTTCGTTAAAAGGTGATAAAGGAATACTAACCGTTGCGGGAGCTGGACTTTACCGATCCCGCTCGGAGACCAGCGTCAGATCGAGCGCCTTGCGCTCCTGATCCCCGACCGTAACGGCTGTCGCCTGTTTGGCGAGCGCTTCGAAAACGTCCGGTCCTTCGTCGAACATCATCGGCGGACGCGATCCGGAGGGAACTGCAACCACGAAATAGCGGCCCGGCCGAAGGCCGCCGATTCTGTAGGCGCCTTTCTCGCCGGCAACCGCGTATTTCGTCGTCGTCGCGTGAGGGTTCCAGAGCGCGGTCTCTTCACCGAACGCAAACACCATCGCCGCGACGGGTCCGCCCCGCGGCCCGCGCACTTGACCGGAAAGCTCAGACAATCGGGTCGAGAGAGAGATGAGGAGCTTGCCAGTTTTTCCAGGCTTGAACTGCGTCGGCGTGTCGGTGATGTCGTGCCCGTCCAGTGATACCGACGCGAGATCGACGCCAGGCGGGGTCGCGATCCGGATGTAGACGGGACGATAAAGGCCTTGAAGCGTAAACGTCCCGTCCGGTGCGACCTGCCCGCGACCTGAAAGCATCATCATCATTCGGCCGGAGGCTGGCATTGCCATCACATGGAGCGGTTGGGATGATTCGGGACGCGGTTCGTCGAACGTGACCTCGCCGGACACGGTCGCGCCAGGCTGCGTAACCACCGTCATCCCTTCAACGTCGGCGTCGGTCACGATCACCGCGACGCTGGCAAACTCCGCCTCGGACGGCACGTCGTCGTCCGGATGCCGCATCATCGGCTGGACCTCGATTGAATAGTTGCCAGGCTTCACGCCACGCGCTTCGAATGTTCCATCCTCTTTCAGCTCGACGCCTCTCCCGGACATGCCGCCGCCAGCTGTCCGTTCTGTGAGGGACACCTGTCCGAGCCGCTGCGAGAACGGAGCACCCTTCGACGTCATGACGGTCCCCGTGATCGTGAAGGTGCGGCCGCTCGCAAGGCGGATCTCGAGATCGCCGATTTCCTCACCAGGGCGCAGTCGAACTGGCGTCGCTTCGCCGAGCGTCAGCGCGGATGGCATGTACGTCGAAAGGTACCGGACAGCCTCGCCCGGCGGGCTGAAGTTCTGTGGCTCCGCCACGAGGTAGTACTCACCGGCTCTGAGTCCAAAGAGTCGGAATCGTCCGAGATCGTCCGTCGCCGTCATTGACATGCCGGCCTGGCGTGGCTCGCCGGCGCCCATCCGGAGCAGAGGGTTGACGCGGACGTAGGCAACCGGATCCCCGAATTCGTCGACGACTCTCCCCGCCAGCACGCCGGCTCGTGGCAGCCGAATCTCGGGCGCCTGGATCTTCTGGCCGTCGGCCAGCTCTATTGTTTTGCCGAATGACATCCCGGGTCCGGGTGCAAAAGGCGAGACGTAGCGCGCGTTGCTCATTTCGGGCGCTGCTGACACCGTGTAGGCGCCGGCCGCAAGTCGGGTGAATTCGTAACGCCCGTCCTCATTTGTCCGCGCGAAGCCTGGTTCGGCCATCGGGGAATAGGGCTCTCGCTGCGGACCGAGCCCGGCTTTCATCAACATGACGCGGCAGCCCCGGACCGGATCACCCGTATCGTCGGCCACGACGCGGCCGCGGATGATGCCGGTGCCTGCAGGCGCGGGGCGCGCATCGCGGGGCGCTTGCGCTCCTGGAACCGGACCAGGCTGAGCGATCACCTGAGTCAACGCCACAAGGATGAGTGCGGGAATCACCAACTGGATGTTAGGCTGACAAGCATGCCTACGACAATCAGAGTCCGTCCCAACGGCCCGTATCTCGTCGAGGGAGACGACGTGAAAGTCGTCGATTGGAATGGAAACGAGTACGTCCCGGCGAAGCAGCCGTTCGCGCTCTGCCGCTGCGGCGGGTCGACGACGAAGCCGTTCTGCGACGGCACGCATTCAAGGGTCGGGTTTGCCGCGGCCGAGGCAGCCGTGCCAGGCAGCGGCGACAAGCCGGCTCAGTAGAATCGTCCGGCGTCTCTCCCGATGCCCGTTATCGACTCAGATGAAACGGTACGCTCGTGACGACGGTGTTCGGCTTGAAGAGCAGCGCCGCTTTGATCAGCAGTGCGCGCTGGTTGTGCAACAGATGGTGCCACCAGCGCGCCGGTACGAATTCCGGTAGGACGATTGTGACGTAGTCGTCAGGCGCCTCCGCGTCGACCTGCTCGATGTACTCGAGGAGCGGCTCCATCAGCGAGCGATACGGCGAGTCGAGCACGACGAGCTGAATCCCGCGGCCCCAGGTTTCCCATTGGCGGCGAAGCTGGTCGGTGCCCTGCGGGTCCACATCCACATAGATTGCCCGCACATCGTCCGACAAGCTGCTGGCGTACTCGAGCGCCTCGATGACCGCGCGCTGAATGCCGCTGATCGGCACCAGCACGGTGTTCTTCCGCCGCGTCTGCCGCGTCATCCCCGCCAGCGACAGCTGCGAGGCGACGTGGTCGTAGTGGTTCTTCGTCTGGATGAACACGAATACCAGGCACGGAATGAGGAGCAGGATGATCCAGGCCCCCTCGGTTACCTTCGTGACCGCGACGATGACGAGCACCGTGCCGGTGAGCACGGCGCCGATCAGGCTGATCGCCGAGTGCGCGAGCCAGCCGCGCTCGCCGCTGCGCTTCGCGCGCAGGACCATGCCCGTCTGCGACAGGGTGAACGAGATGAAGACTCCGATCATGTAGAGCGGAATTAGGGCGTGCGTGTCGCCGGCGAATACGACGATAAGAAGCGCCGCGAACACGCTCAAGCTGACGATGCCGTTCGAGAAGGCCAGACGGTCACCCTGGTTCATGAACTGGCGCGGCAGATACTTGTCGCGCGCCACGATCGATGCGAGCCGCGGGAAATCGGCGTAGGCCGTGTTCGCCGCCAGCACGAGGATCAGCATGGTCGCGGCCTGCACGAGGTAGTAGGGCAGGCCTCGCCCTCCGTAGATCCCGCGCGCGAGCTGGGACACGACCGTCTCGCGCTCGGACGGGATGATTTGATAGGCATGCGCGAGCAGCGTGATGCCCACGAACATGGTGATCGCGACGACGGCCATGACGATCAGCGTCGTCGCAGCGTTCTTCGCCTCTGGCTTCCGGAAAGCGGGCACGCCGTCCGCGACCGCCTCGACGCCGGTCATGGCCGTGCAGCCGTTCGCGAACGCCCTGAGCAGCACGAACGTCGTGAAGGCGCCAGCCGCCTCCGGCACGTACAGCGGCTCGGTCGGCTCGACCGGCACGATCATCCCGGTCACCGATCGCCAGAGCCCGACGCCGATGAGGCCGAGGATCATGGCGATGAAGAAGTAGGTCGGGACCGAGAAGATGTTCCCGGACTCGCGAATACCGCGCAAGTTTCCGACCATCAACAACGCGATGAACGCGATCGCGACCCCCACGCGGTGGTCGTGGAGCTCAGGAAAGGCCGACGTCAGCGCGGCGACACCGGCCGCGATGCTGACCGCGACGGTCAACGTGTAATCGATCAGCAAGGCCGCCGCCGCCGTCAGCCCTGCCCACGAGCCGATGTTCTCCTTCGCGACGATGTACGCGCCGCCACCGCTCGGGTAGGCGTAAATCGTCTGGCGATAGGAGAACGCGACCGTCGCGAGGAGTGCGGCGATCATGATGGAGATCGGCGTCGCGAACCACATCGCCGCGACGCCGCCGATGATGAGGACCCGCAGAATCTCTTCGGTGGCGTAGGCCACCGACGACAACGCGTCGGAGGAGAGGACCGCCAGCCCGGTGACCTTGGACAGCCGCTCGTGGTGCGCGAGGTGCGACGGGATCGGCTTGCCGACGACGAAGCGCTTGAGTTGCGAAAGAAGCCCTTCTTCCGCCACTACTGTTTGTCCAACACTCGACCGGCGTTCAGGTTGTCGTGGTTGAGGATCGCGTTCAACACCAGAAAGTAGCTGCCTCGCGTCTCGCCGCGCCAGACCGGATTGTTGGAGAAGAGGACGATGTGTCCCTTCCCGACCGGCACGTCGACGACCATCGGCCGCTGCGCGATCTCGGTGCCGCCGTCGAGCAGGCCCGAGACGAGGAGGTCGCGGTTGTCGCCGTAGCGCAGGACGACGCGAGGCCGATGCGCGGGCGGGATCACGTTCACGCCGTTTCTGAGCTGCTCGTCCTGAACGGGCGCTGCCTGCCAGGGCTCGACGCGTGGGTCCTCCGGCGCCGGCTCGCCCAGCGGGCGGCCCTGCGGCTGATCGGGATCCTCGGCGGTGCCGCGCCCGGTCGGCCGCCGCCGCTCGTCGCCGCTCGCCGGCCCGCGGCCGCCGCCGCGCACGAAGCTGCTCAAGGTGAAGATCGGGCCGTCGAACGCGTAAATGGACAGATCGTCGCCGTAGCCGTAGGCGATGGGACTCGCGCCGTCCACCAGTTTCGAACGGAGCACGCTGCCGGTCACTTTCAGCCGCTGGGGCCGAGTGATCC
>DATAEE010000023.1:0-63026 GCA_036258175.1 Vicinamibacterales bacterium | reverse complement strand
GCGATCCGCGAACTTACAATCTCCCGGCGGCACCCGCCGTTCCGGCTGCGCACGCGCACGAAGGATGGCGATCGGCGGCGATTGCCGCCGGAGCCATGGCGATCCTGACGGCGCTCGCGTTTCTCGATCGACGCTGAGCCGTTCTCAACGGTCGTGACCGCGCAATTCGTAATCGGTCCGATCGGACCATTTTCTTGCTTACAGCTTTGTGATTTGCCTGATCGCTTGACTCTCCGGGTCGAGACCCTTACCGTTGAATATTCCCCCATTCGTCCGGAACGTGTAGCTCTCGTCCATTGCAATAGGAGGGTGTCGTGCCTGTTTCTCGCAGGATGCGTGTCGGTGTCGCTGCGTTCGTGGTCGTAGGATTGGCGGTTGCTGTGGTCGTTGCTGACCCCGGTCCCGCCCACCAAGTCCCTACTCAATTGTTCGGCAGTTCTGGCGGGAACGTGAACGATATGTCCAAGCGTTTCTGCTGCAGCGGGACGCTCGGCGCGCTCGTGACCGATGGTGGCAATCAGTACATCCTCAGCAACAACCACGTGCTCGGACGGGCCGGCCAGGCCGGTTCCGGCGAGGACGTCTCGCAGCCCGGACTGATCGACAATGGCTGCCGGGTCGCGACCGTCGTGGCCGACTTCACGGCCGCCGCGGCGCTTGGCAGCAGCAACGTGGATGCCGCGATTGCCGCGGTGCGGCCGGGCCTGATGAGCGGCGCGGGCGAGATCCTCGATCTCGGCGTGCCGTCGAGCGTGGTCGAAGCCCCGGAGGTCGGGATGGGTGTCACCAAGAGCGGCCGAACGACGGGAACTACGCAGGGCGTGATCTCATCCATCAACACAGACGTCAACGTGCAGTACCAGAGCGGGTGCGGTCAGGGCAAGAAGTTCGTTGTCGGATACACCGACCAGGTCGTCGTCACCAGCAGCTCGTTCAGCGCGGGCGGCGACTCGGGATCGCTCATCGTCACGAATGACACTGCACATAATCCAGTCGCGCTGCTGTACGCCGGAAGCAGCACGACCACGATCGGCAACCCGATCGGCGAGGTGTTGACCAAGCTCGGGGCGCGGATTGGAAGCACGCTGAGCTTCAACGTGTCGGGTGCCT
Organism: Vicinamibacterales bacterium; assembly: GCA_036258175.1. Lineage (GTDB taxonomy): Bacteria > Acidobacteriota > Vicinamibacteria > Vicinamibacterales > 2-12-FULL-66-21 > DATAEE01. The sequence continues at coordinate 61,916 of DATAEE010000023.1, read as the reverse complement.
CATCGCTGACGTCTGCCCAGGGTTCCACGCTGACCAGCGACGAAATGACACGGGGCAGGCGCGCGAAGGAAGCTCACGCGGCCCGTCTGATGGCCGATCCCGCCGTGTTCGGAGTAGGCGTCGGCGAAGATCCGAACGAGCCGGGACGGGCGGCGCTTGTCGTCTACGTCGCGCACGGCCGCGGTCGCGGGCTCGCGCGTCGGTTCGACGGCGTCGCGACGCGAATCGTGGAGACCGATCCGATCACGGCATTCGGCTGGAACGAGCGCCTGGGCGGAAGCTGCAAGTAAAAAGCAGGACTTGGCTCCGGCGCACGCGGTAGGCTCTCAGATGACGAATGGACCGCGAATCCAGGCTCGATGATCTGAGGCGTGAGGCCGAACACACGGGCGCGGTGAACGCGCCCGGTGTTCGCCCGCGTGGTGCACCCTTTCCGATCGCCGACGCCGAGCACGGTTACTACGGTCTTCCGTTGCTCAAGCGGCCCACGTGGACGTGGGAAGTCCCGTCGTACCTCTTCATCGGAGGAACGGCGGGCGCGGCCGCGCTCATCGGCGCATTCGCCAGGATGAGCAACCATCCAACGCTGGCGCGCGATGCCCGCTGGATCGCGGCCGCCGGCGCCGCCGCATCGCCCCCCTTATTAATCTCGGACCTCGGACGGCCGGACCGATTCCTGAACATGCTGCGCGTGTTCAAGGTGCAGAGCCCCATGTCCGTGGGTGTCTGGACGCTCGTCGCGTTTTCCACGGCGAGCGCGACGGCGGCGTTCGCCGACGTCGCGTCGCGGTTGCTGCCGCCCTCCACTCCGGTGCGGACGGTGCGCAACGCATCCGAACTGATGGCCGCATCGACCGGACTCGCGATGTCCACGTACACCGGCGTGCTCATCGGGGCAACAGCGATTCCGGTCTGGTCCGCTAACGTCCACCTGCTGCCAGCTCACTTCGCGGCGTCGTCGCTTGGCGCAGCGGCGTCGCTCCTCGAATTGGCCGGCCATCGTCATCGCGCGCTGCACTGGCTCGCGCTGGCCTCAGCCGCGGTGGAGACGGCGGTGGCCATCGATCTCGAGCGGCGTGATGACCGCGTGAACGCGCCGTTGCGAGAAGGGGAGAGCGGCACCCTCGTCCGCGCGGGCGGGATACTGTCGGGGCCGGTTCCGCTGGTTCTGCGATTGGTCGGCGGCCGGTCGCCGGGCTGGCGGCGCGCGGCTGGCGTCAGCGCCGTGATCGGGCCTCTTCTGAGCCGTTTTGGCTGGGTTCGGGCGGGAACTGTCTCGGCTGACGATCCGGACGCCGCCCTATAATTTCCCTCTGATGGCGAGGGCCCCTCACCTAATCTGCGTCCTTGCGGGCCTGTACCTCTCCGCGCTCGCGCAGACAGGTCTTGGCGGGGCCGATCTTGGAGGAGCCGGTCTTAAGACTGGCCCCCCCACCGACACCGACGCGTCCGATTTCCTCGGCTCCGAATCCTGCAAGTCGTGCCACGAGGATCAGTACGCCTCCTGGAAAAAGTCGCTGCACGTACAGATGACGCGCCCGGTCGACGAGGCGCGCGTCCTCGGAGATTTCCGGCCCGGCACACGACTGGAGAAATACGGCCGCGCGTACGCGATGGACACGCGCGACGGTCGGCGGTTCGTGAAGGTGCGGCGTGCCGCAGGCAGCAAGAAGGAAGAAGAATTCGAAGTCCACTACACACTCGGCGCGCGGCGGTTCCAGGGCTATCTGTCGCGGCTGCCTGAGGGCCGCATCTACGTGCTTCCCGTGTTCTGGCACGTCGAGACCGGTCAATGGATCGATTTCAAGGAGATCACGCCTCTGCCGCCCGAAGGGACCGAGGCGGCGCACGACTTCCGGCAGATCTGGAACGTCAACTGTTTCAACTGTCACGCCACGAACCTCATCCAGAACTTCGACACGAAGACGAAGACCTATGGGACGACGTGGACGGAGATGGGAATCGGGTGTGAAGCCTGTCATGGTCCGGGCCGCGAGCACGCGACCGCCATGCGCGCGTGGAAGGCGGGCGAGACGCACAAGCCCGCCACGTTGAAGGTCATCTCGCCGCGGACGGCGCCGCCGCGGCAGATCTTCGACACATGCGGGTACTGCCACGGAAACAAGACGAACTACTTCCCCGGGTTTCGGGCCGGCAATCGATACGAGGACTTCGCGCTCCCGTTTCTGATCAGCCAGCCGATTCCGCCGGAGGATCCGCAGGGCGACTTCTGGCCCGACGGACGGCCCAACCGCTTCAATCGTCCGCAGGCCATTACCGCGACCGGCTGCTTTCTGAAGGGCAACGTGACCTGCACGAGCTGCCACGTCGGTCACGCCGCCAGGAACGATCACGCGCTCAAGCTTCCGGTCGAACACAGCAACGGTTTGTGCACGCAATGCCATACGACGTTCGCGGACGCGAAGCTCACCGCACATACCCGCCACGCCTCGGATTCGACCGGCAGCCGCTGCATCGAATGCCACATGAGCGACGTGAACTGGCGGCTGCTGACCCGTCGCCGCGATCACACGTTCGCGCCTCCCGTCCCGGAAATGACGGCCCAATACGGCGTACCAAACGCCTGCACCACCTGTCACGACGACAAGACGCCCGAGTGGGCGTTCAGGGCGATGGACGGGTGGTACGGTGAAGGCAATCGCTCACGGCGTCACGGTGTGATGCGTCGTGCCGACGCGATGTATCGCGCGGGCGCGGGCGACCGCACGGCGATCCCCGGGCTTGCCGCCGTGCTGTCCGAGCCCGCGCAGGGCGTCGTCGTTCGCGCGAGCGCCGCAGATTTCATCGGACGACTGAGCACTGGGGGCGGGCTGCCGATCGAGGCAGCCAACGCGCTGCTCAAGGCAACCGCCGATCGCGAGCCGATGGTCCGCGCGATGGCGATCAGGTCGCTGGGCTTCGCTGGAGAGCGCCGCGCGGTGCCGGCGATTACCGCGCGGCTCCGGGATCCGGTCCGGGTCGTTCGCGTGACCGCGGCATCGGCGCTTCTTGGTCTCGGCGTCGCCACACTCGAGGGCCAGGCCGCAGCGTCGCTGACGAAGGCGCAGGACGAGTACGCTGAAAGCCTTCGCGCGTTCCCTGACGCGTCGGAGAACCACGCGTCGCTCGGCTGGCTCGAGATGTCGCGCGGCCGGGACGCCGAAGCGGATCGCGCCATCCGGACGGCGATCGACCTGAATCCGTCGGACGCCCACGCGCGGCTGCTGCGCGGAGTGCTGCTTGCGCGTCAGGACAAGCTGGATGAGGCGATCCGGGAGTGGTCCGAAGCGAAGAAACTGGACCCAACGAATCAGCGAATCGACCTGCTCATCGAGGAGGCGCGCCGCCGGAAGCAATGACGATGTCGCCGGTGATCACGTCGATTGATACGACCGGCTCCCCTTTCCCCAGCGTCGTCTCGCCGAAGCGCGGGCCGAAGCCCTCCCGCCGCGCGAGCGGAATGTCCGACTGAATCTTCCCGTTGAAGGTCAGCGCGAGGATGCGCGCGTCGACTGGTATCCGCGCGAACGTCAGCCGGACGTCGCCGTTGAACGCGCGCAGCCGCAGTAAGCCACCTTCGTCGAGCGTCGCCGATTCGACCGTGACGTCGCCGAATCCGGTCTCGAGGCGGACGCGTCCGCGAACGCGCGACGCGCGGATCCCTCCGTGGCGGACGTCGGCCGTGATCGCGCCGGACAGACCGTCGATCGTCAGCCGGCCGTCGCGCAGCTTGACGGCGTCGAACGTCGCCGCGGCAGGAACACGAGCGGCGATCTTCGTTCGCACCGTCCGATCCATCGCCCCATTCGGTTGCACCGCGGAGATCCGGATCGCACCGGGCCCCTCGTCGACCCGCGGCTCGAGCCCGGCCGGGGCGTCGACCTCCACGGTCATCTCCGGTTTGTCCCAGCCGCGGATGTCGACGTCGCCGACAGTGCTGTCGATGGAAATGGTGGTACCAGGTTGAAGAGCGATGGTTCGCGAGAGCGTCGCCGGGGCAGCGGGGCTTCCGACGGTGCTCAGAACCGCTGAAGCCAGGAGAGCGAGCCCGCTAGTCATGCCGGGGAAGTTGTACTCTGCGCCTCCGCCGCCAAATCCTCTTTGACGAGCGACTGGTTGATCGCGTACGCGGCTTCCGCGCCTTCGGCGGCCGCCACGACCGCCCACTGCACCGCGCGAGACGCATCGCCGCAGACATAGAGCCCTGGCACGTGAGTCGTCTCATAGGGCCCCGTGCGGACAGTGCCCTTGTCGTTGAACTGGCAGCCGAGGCGGCTCGTCAGCTCGGAGTGCTGGGACTGTCCGAGCGTGAAGAACAGCGCGCGGCGCTCGAGCGGCGGACCCGCGAGAAAAACGACCCGCTCCAGCTGACCGTCGGTCCCGACGAGGCGCGACACGCGGCGCTCGTCGACCTTGATGCCGTGCAGGTGCAGCCGCTCGCGCTGGGAGTCTTCCAGCTCCGACGGCCCGTCCGTCAGGAGCACGAGATCGCGCGACCATCCGGTGAGCTCGAGCGACAGGCCGCAGCCCTTGTCCCCTTTGCCGTAAACGGCGATCGGCTGGCCCCGCAGCTCCCAGCCGTCGCAGTACGGGCAGTGGAACACGCTTCGTCCGTACAAGGGGCGGATGCCATCGATGTCCGGCACGTGGTCGAGGACGCCCGTCGCCAGCATCAGCTTGCGCGATCGATACACCTCGCCGGTCGCGAGCGTGATGCTGAACCCGTCGGGCTCGCACGAAGCGTCGCGGACGTCGACGTCGCGAATCTCGACCGTGTCGTACCGTGTCAGTTCTTCGCGCGCGAGCCGGCGCAGCTCGAACGGCGGCGTGCCGTCGCGGGTCAGGAACCCGTGCAGCGCCTGCGACGCGGCGTTGCGCGGCCGCCCGCCGTCGCAGACGAGGACCGTGCGGCAGGCGCGTGCCAGGACGAGCGCGGCACTCAGTCCGGCGGGCCCGCCTCCGACGACAATCACGTCATGGCGCATGAGGTTCGAGAATGCAGAATCCAGCCGCTGGATTCTATTCTGACTTACGCCAGCAGCGCCGTGAACCGCGGTTCGCCGCGCAGGCTTTCGAGATCCGGATCGATCGGCGCGCGGACGCGATTGATCGGGGCGAGAGCCTTGAACGATCGCTCGAGGCTGTCGAGCGCCTTGTCGGTGTTGCCGAGGAGCGCGTGGAGGCAGGCGATGTAATAGCGCGTGAACGGATCGTCGGCGCCTTTCGCGAGGCGGCTCTTGAATCCCCTGAGCGAAGACTCGAAATACCGATCGGCTTCGGCGCGGCCGCCCTTCCGCAGCCACGCCGCGCCGAGCTTCTGCGTGACCTCGATCGTCGCCCGCTCGCGCAGCGCATGATCGCTCGAGGAGATGAACGCCAGCTCCCGTTCGTACTCCCGAATCGCATCGTCGTAGCGGCCGTCGAGATACAGGATGTAGCCGAGGCGCGTGTGCGCGCCCACGACCTGCAGACCTTCGCTGCCCGAGACGTATCGCTCCTGGAGATCGACCGCGTGGCGCGCGATGCGTTCGGCGTCAGCGCGCCGTCCGCGGAGGGCATACAGCAGCGCGAGCTGCAGGTAGGAATAGCCCGACTCAGGATTGAGATCGATGACCCGCTCGAATTCGGTGATCGCCTCGTCTATCTTGCCGAGGCCAAGCCAGTAGAGACGCGCGAGCCCAGACCTCGCCCCGTCATCGTCCGGCTCGAGGCGGAGCGCTTCCTGGAAAGAGGCAATGGCTTCGTCAAAGCGATCGACGTCCGCCAGCGCCGATCCGAGCCAGGAATACGCGTTCGCGAGCTTCGGGTTCAGTTCGATCGCCTTCCGGAGCGCCTCGATCGCCTTCTCGATCAGCGCCGGGAGCGTGAGGAACGAGCCCTTGAGATCGAATGCGGCACCGAGCCCTGCGTAGGCGGAGGCATAGTTCGGATCGTGCGTCAGCGCACGCTCGAAGAACGCAATGGCCCGGTCCAGCGATTCGCGCCCGGCCATGCGGAGGTTCATGACGCCGCGCGAGTACGCCTCGTAGGCTTCCATCGACGGCGTCTCGTCCCGGCCGATGCCCTCGATCTCACCGATCCCGAGGCTCAAGTTCAGGTTCTGACTCAGCTCGTAGACGATCCGATCCTGCAGATCGAAGATCTCGCCGATCTTGCCGTCCACTTTCACCGTGCGGACCAGCGCCCCCGTCCCGACGTCCATGAACTGCGCGGTGATCCGCACCATGTCGCCGAGCCGCTGGTAGCCGCCCGCGACGACCCAGGATGCGCCGAGCCGCCGCCCGACGTCGATCGCCAGCCGATCGTCGAGCGACGCGAGGTCGCCGCTCGACAGGTTCTTCAGCGCTTCGAACACCCGCGCGCGGCCGATGACCGAAAGACCCTGGATCTTTTTTAGATCGGCCGTCACCGTCTCCGCGATGCCGGTGCCGATCCAGTCGTCCGCCGCTTCGCGCGTGATGTTCGAAAACGTCATCACCGCGACCGCCTGCTCGACGCGGCTGGCAGAGGGGCCCGATATCTTGCGGAGGGCGCCCGAGCCGACCCGGCCGGGCGAGAGCGGGAGTCGCGCGCGCTCCAGGGCTGCCCGCGCATCGTCGGCGAACGCACGCGCCGATTGATAGCGCAGCCCGGGATTCTTTTCCAGCGCCCGTTTCACGATCGCGTCGATGTCGGAGGTCACGGCCTGCGACACCCGCGACGGGGACGGCGGATCGAAATGCAGCACGCGATCGACGATCTCCGTCACTGACGTTCCCTGGAAAGGAAGGCTGCCCGTGAGCATCTCGTAGAACACGACGCCGAGCGAAAAGAGATCGGCGCGATGATCCACGGGGCGGCCCAGTGCCTGCTCGGGCGCCATGTATGACACGGTGCCGAGCACCACGCCCGGCGACGTCACTCTCGCCATCGTCGTCGCTTTGGACGCGTCGCGCGATTCGAGGAATCTCGCCAGACCGAAGTCCAGGACCTTTACACGCCCGCGCCCGTCGAGCATCAGGTTGGCGCTCTTGATGTCGCGATGGACGATCCCCGCGGCGTGTGCCTCGTCCAGCGCATCCGCGACCTGTGCGGTGATGTCGAGGGCAACCTGGGGATCCAGCTTCCCTTTGCTCAGGCGGGCTGACAACAACTCGCCCGACACGTACTCCATCACGATGAAGGCGGTGCCTTGGTGTTCGCCGATGTCGTAGGTAACCGCGATCGCGGGGGATCGAAGGGCGGAGGCGGCGCGCGCTTCGTTCAGGAGACGGCTGCGGCTGTCCGGATCCGACGCAAGCGTGGGTGATAAGAACTTGAGCGCGACCTGCCGGCCCAGCCGCGTATCCTCGGCCAGGTAGACCTCGCCCATCCCGCCGCCACCGAGCCGCTCGCCGACGCGATAGTGCGACACAACCTGGCCGGTCACAGCCGCGATCATATCTCTTACTAGGACTCGCAACGCGCGGCGGAAGTTCCCGGCGCTGGCGCGTGCCTCATGGGCGCGCTATCGCTATAGTGAACATCAGTGGTTCGCACGGCGTTCGCTCGCATCGTGTTGTTCGCGGTCATGTTCGCGCCCGTCGTACGTGCGACGTGCGGCGCGAGCTGCCTTCATGGTCCCGACCCGGCACCGCCGCCGTGCCACGGCGACGCGCCTGCCTCGCCTCGCGACAATTGTTCCCATGATCACGATGGAATCGTCGCCCGGGTCGGCTCTCCGTCGATCGAGCATCACGTCGCGATTCTGCCGGCGGTCATCGTTTCCGTCGCCACGCCTCACGACATGGCGCTCCACATGCCCGGCGAGGGTCGGCCGCTCGTCCCACGCGCGAGCCCGCAAGCGATCCTGCGAGTCTGAAGACCTCTCGTCGGCCGGTCTGACCGGCCGCTCCAAATTCCTCGCTCGCTGGAGGCGCCGGTCTGAGACCAGCCCGAGAGGTACTCATGGGTCGCGCCCTGTTACTACTCGTTCTCTTCGTTTCATCCTCGTCGTCCGCGTCTGCTCAACATGAACATCCTGCGTCGCCGGCACCCACGCCATCCGGATGGCACTTCATGCAGGACGGCGTCGTGTTCCTCACCTTCAATCATCAGGGCGGTCCGATCGGCGAAACGGAGCTGACGAGTCAGAACTGGTGGATGGGAATGTTCGGACGTGAGGTCGGGCCAGGCCGGCTGACACTTGCCTCGATGTTCAGTCTCGAGCCGATCACGGAGCGCGGCTACAGTCATCTGTTGCAAGTCGGCGAGACCGGGAGGGTCGGCCGATCGTGGATCGGCAGCATCCGCACGATTTTCTGATGCAGCTCTCAGCGGTGTGGAACATTCCGGTCGGCACTCGATCGAATGTCGTGCTGGCCGGTGCGCCGGTCGGCGAACCCGCGCTCGGTCCGGTGGCATTCATGCACCGCCGATCGGCGGCGGAGAATCCGTCCTCGCCGATTGGTCATCACACGTTCGATGCCACGCACATTGCGATGGGCGTCATCACGGGCGGCTTCGAGCACGGACCGTGGTTCGTCGAAGCCTCGGCCTTTCATGGCCGCGAATCGGACGAGAACCGCTGGGATCTCGCCGATCTCGGGCCGCTCGATTCGTGGGCGGCACGCGTGTGGTTCCGGCCCGACGAGCACTGGACCTTCCAGGTCTTGCGTGGCTGGCTGAACGAGCCGGAGGCGCTCGTCGCGGGCGACCTTTATCGCACGACGGCGTCGATCTCGTGGGAGGCAGACCGGCCAAGCGGCTTCACCGCGGTGACGGCGGCGTACGGCAGGAACGACGGCCGTCACGGCCAGACTGATGCGTTCCTGATCGAGGGCACGCACCGTCTCGGAAAGTACGCCGGCTATTCACGGTTCGAAGTAACGGAAGTCGAGACTGACGTCCTCCGCTTCGGTGTGCACCCGCTGCCGCACGTTCACGACGGCCCCGAGCCCCCGCATGTGGTCGCACATGATCCCGTGATCGCGCTGACGCTGGGCGCGACGCGCGATTTATGGCGCTGGGGCGGATTCGACTTTGCGGCCGGATTGAGCACCGATGCTCAAATCAGCAATCGTCAGTGAATCGCCAATCACCAATCCTCAATCGTCAATCAATCGACAATCCCCAGTCATCAATCCGCAATGCAAGGATCGCGATGGTGATCGGCCCACCAGCTCCAGATCGTGAGAACGACGGTGGCGACAATCGCCGTCACGTAGAGCGCGGGCACTGACGGCGGCGCGTCGGCGAGGTTGGCGAGATAGGCACAAACGAGAAAGATCGCCAGCGCCGCGAACGCCCACCGTCCGACGGCATCCCGCGCGCGCGTCGCGCGCAGATAGATCCACAGGCCGGCCGCATACATCGTGAGTTCCACGGCGAGCGTCAACGGGATCGAGTTCCACAGTCCCCAACCGACCTTCGGACCACCGGGATACAACGGCAAGTCCGGTCGATGCGTGATCGCATCGAGCCACCAGTGACTGACGACGAGCGAGGACGTCAGGCGAAACACGCCTCTGCCACCCACGAGAAACCGGCACGCCAACCCGTACGCGATGCCCCAAATCGTGAGCAGGAGAAGCGAGTGCGAGTACGGATAGCTCACGAAGTCGAGCGGGGTGAAGGCCGTGTTCCCGGGGTCGATGCGAACCTGCTCGAGGCCGATGGCGAGAAGAACGGGCCAGATGGCGTCCGCGAGCTGACAGGCGAGGATGAGAAGCGCGAGCGACACGTTCGGTGTCACCCGCTTCGCCGCCAGTCCCAGCGCCACATGGCCGAGAAACATCGATTAGGCGAATCGTTTCACCGCGCGTTCGTGGGCTTTTCGCGCTTCCTCTTCGCGGTTCCTCGGCGGCACCGTGGTCTGCAGCGATCGGATCAGGCGCTCCGCGACGGCGGTCACGTCGTCGACGGCCTGATTGAAGATTGCCTCGTTGGCGCGCGATGGTTTATTCGACCCGCTCAGCTTGCGCACGAACTGCAACGCCGACGCGCGGATTTCATCCTGCGTAGCCGGCGGCTCGAAATTGGCCAGAGTCTTGATGTTTCGGCACATGATGCTTCGATCTTACGCTGAGATCGCAGCGCTTCACTTCACCTTGCTTTCCAGCCACTTCTGGCGAAAAGCCTGCTGCGCTGGGGTTAGTTTGCCGCCGGCTGCCTCGAGGGTGACGACATCGATCGCAGGATCTTCCGCGACGGTCACGGTCGCGCGCGACGGCGTCCCCCGCCGGAGGAACGCCATCGTCGCGCGGTCGCCCGGGCGCAGGGCGCGAAGCGCAAACTCGACGTCCGCGGTGGTGGCCACCGGCTTGTTGTCGAAAGCTGAAATGACGTCATCCTGCTCCAGTCCGGCCGCGTAGGCAGGCGTGCCGGGCGCCACGACGCGCCCGATCTTCACGCCGTCGCCGTCGCGACTCAGATCGAGCTGGCCGATCCATCCGCGGCCCGCGTTTCTCTTGCGCAGCACGCAGCCCGCCCGCGCGAGGAGCGTCGCGTAGTCGACGACGTCGCGTCCTTCGATGAAGCGGTCGAAGAAGCGGTCGGCGAAGGCCTTGTCTTCCGAGACCTCGGCCAGCGTGTCGCGCAGGTCGCGCATAGTGTACGGCTGCGCAACCAGCCCGGGCGCCGGTCCACCCGGCTTGCCAAACTTGCGCCAGAGGGCGCGCATGTAATCGTCCAGTGACACGCGGCTGTCTGTCCGGTCGCGCAGCGAGAGATCGAGACCGAGCGCGATGACGGCACCGTACGTGTAATACGAGATGTATGTGGTACTGAAATTCGTCCGGTCGACCGATGTCGCAGCGTCCACGAATGGTGCCATCCGGCTGACGTCCGCCGCCGAACGGAACCGCCGGCCCACGGCGTTAACGACGGCGTCGAGCGCGAAGCCGGCGCTGTGCAGCATGTCGTCCAGCTCCGACAGGCCCGCACGCTGAATCGCCAGCGGACCGTAATAACTCGTGAAGCCTTCGGCGAACCAGAGTTCGGACGACATGTTTGCGCGGGTGAAGTCGAAGGGCTCGAGCGACCGCGGCCGGATGCGCTCGACATTCCAGCCGTGGAACAGCTCGTGCGAGATCGTGTCCAGTGCAGCGCTCCGCTGCGCCTCGTTGGACGTCGAGAGCTGCGCCGTGATGACCGTGCTGTTCCGGTGCTCCATCCCGTCGCCGGCGACCCACGGCAGGTAGTCGAGCAGGAACGTGTAGGCGCCCGGCTCGTAGTCGGGAAATTCGCCGAAGACAGCCGACTGCTCGCGCGCAATTTTCTGGACGTCCGCGGCGAGCGCATCGGCGTCGGCATCCGAGCCGGTGTGGTGCAACGCGATTCTGAACTGGGCCGTCTTGCCGTTCGGCCCGTTCACGCTGAACTCGCGCAGCGTCAGCGCCGCGAGCTCCGCCGGGCTGTCCAGGAGGTACTGGAGGTTCGGCGCGGTAAACGTGAAGGGCGCCGGCGTGGAGTAAAGCTGCGTCGCCACGCGCCACTGCGAGTTGCGCGGCGGCTCGAACGTGATTCGCGCGGGCCGATCCTCGAAGCCCCGTGCCCAGAGGAGCGCCGCCGGCATATTCAGGTGCGCGTGCGTCGTGTCGACGGCGAGGTAGGTGCCGTCCACATGATCGCCGTAGATCCGGTACCGCACGCGAACCGCGCCCTCGTGGGCCGGCACGTCCCACTGATACGGGTCCGGCCTCGTCGTCGTCAGCTCGGTTCCTTTCAAGTCGTACGCGCGCAGCTCGAAGATGTTCTTTCCGAACTCGTGAAGCGCATAGCGTCCCGGCGACGACCGGCTCATGCGGAGCTCGAGCGGCCGATCGCGCGGCGCTTCAGGAAACGTCACCTCGACCTCCATCCACCGGTGCTCCGGCTCCGGAAACGTCAGCCGATAGGTAATCGCCGACGGGAGCGCGGTTTGAGCTTGGGGATGGTGGGGGCCCAGCGCGAACGAAAAGCTGACGAGTACCCCGACCAGGAGCCGATTCATCCAGTATTCTCCGTGCGGGATTGCCGCCGACGAAACGCGACCCACGCGAGAGTGGCGACGAGCGCAATGAGGTTGGGAAAGAAGATCCGGGGATCGCCCCACGTCAGACCCTGGATGCTCCACGACGACAGGGGATAGAACGGCTGCGTTTGGTATCGCTCGTGCGTCGGGATGTCCATCAGAATGTGCAATCCATAGGGAACTGCGAGCCACGCCCAGTGCCGCTTGCCGATCAGCATGAGAACGGCAGCAGCAACGGCCAGGAAAACCAGGCTGTGGGTCTTGATGTAGTAACGCGAGTAAGCTTCGACCAGTTCCGGCGGCAGCGGTGGGCCGTCCGCGCGCCACATGCCGGGCTCGCCACCAATGCGCAGTGATGCCCAGCCTCGTTCAATCAACCCTTCAATCCGTGACGGGATGAAAAACAGCAGATCGGGCGCCGCGCCGGCGAGTGCGCCCCACCACGCCAGCGCGCGCTTCGCGTGCAGCGAGGCGTAGCCCCAGCCGGCGTGCGACAACGTGTCCATCAGGTTCGACCGCTCGCGATCACGCCGAGCAGTTCGAACATCAGGTTGGCGGCCAGGAGCGACGTGATGTGCCCGGGCCCGTCATAGACAGGCGCCACTTCGACGACGTCGCAGCCGACGATCGGCAGGCCGGTGAGCCCGCGAATCATCCGCTGCGCCTCGTGGCTCGTGAGCCCGCCCACCTCGGGCGTGCCGGTGCCGGGCGCGTACGCGGGATCGATCCCGTCGATGTCGAAGGTGACGTAGACAGCGGCCGCGCCGTCGAGCACCTGCCGCATGGCCGCGATCGTGAGATCGATGCCCTGCGCTTTGACGCGATCGATGTCGATCATCGTGATGCGATGCTCGCGATGAAAATCGAAATCGTCCTCGCCGTACATGGGGCCGCGGATCCCGATCTGAACGAATCGGCCCGAGGCGATGAGCCCTTCTTCGATGGCGCGACGGAACGGCGTGCCGTGAAAGTACTTGCCGCCGAAATACTCGTCCCACGTGTCGATGTGCGCGTCGAACTGGACGAGCGCCACCGGTCCGTGTTTGCGCGCGACCGCGCGCAGGACCGGTAGCGAGATCGAATGATCGCCGCCGACGACGACGGGCACCGCGCCGGCGCCGAGGATCCGGTCCATCGCCGCCTCGATCGCCGCGTACGCCTTCTCGATGCTGGTCGGCGGGGCGTCGACGTCGCCGACGTCGGCGACCTTCATCCGATCGAACGGCGCGACTTTCTGAAAATAGCTGTAGGGACGGATGAGCGACGACTGCGCGCGGATCTCCCGCGGTCCGAGCCGCGCGCCGGTCCGGTAGGACGTGCCGCCGTCGAAGGGGACGCCGACGATCGCGACATCGAGGCCGCTCGGATCCGCGACGTGCGGCAGGCGCATGAAGGTCGCCGGCTGCGCAAAGCGCGGGGACTTGAACGATTCGCGGGGATAGGGATGATCCACAGTGCCTCGTGCTTCGGGTCTCGTACGGGTCCTCGTGCCTCAAGCCTCGGGTGTGCCCGGTGTCTCGAGCCGCGTCCGGCAGGGAGCGAATCCGATCCTATCGCACGAGGACCTGAGAACGAGGCACCGCCCGAGGCCCGAGGGACGAGAGCCTAGGCACGCTGAAAGACCCAGCGCAGCATCTCCCGCGGCGTCGCCGCCTTGCCGTACATCAGGAGGCCGGCGCGGAAGATCCGGCCTGCCGCCCAGACGGCGAAGACGACCGTCGCGCCGACGAGTACGGTAGACAGGATGATCTGCCAGATCGGCGGCGCGGGCTGGAGCGCGATCCGGAGCAGCATGATGAAGGGCGTCGAGAAGGGAAAGAAGGACGCGCCGAGCGCCAGCCCGCTCTCCGGAGCGCGAATCACCGCCGCCCATGTGAACACCGGGAACATGACGAGGATCATCGCCGGCGTCATCATGTTCTGCGCGTCCTTGAGATCGGTGCAGGCGGCGCCGATCGCGATGAACATCGAGCCGAAGAGCAGGACGGCGAGAACGAGATAGAAGAAGAACGACGCGATGAGGCCTGGCGTGAGAACGGTGCCATAGCCCCAGTACCGCGCCAGGCCATAGCCGCCCGCGAGGTAAATCACGGCGAGCACGAGCGACACGCCGACACTGCCCAGGAGTTTGCCCATCATCAGCTGAAACGGCGTCACCGAGGCGACCAGCACCTCGCTGATGCGGCTCATCTTCTCCTCGATCACGCTGTTGAGGAGCTGCGGCGAGCTCGACATCACCAGCAGGAACATCATCATCATGAACGACACGGGAATCGCGAACGTGCGCAGGCGATCGACCTGCGCCGCTTCCTTGATCGCGCCCTGATCGCTCCGTTCGAGCAGGCCGAGCGAGTCGACGTCCGGCGTCCGCGTGAGCGCGTCGACCATGTTCCGGTCGAGCGACGCCGCCTCGAACCTGCGCTGCACGATCTCTCTGCCGATCGTCGCCTCGAGCCAGCGGGGCAGATCGTCGTGCGCGGGGTGATTCGAGTGATAGCGCAGCTCGGCGCGGGACCCCCGCTCGAGCACGGCCGCGGGGATCTCGATGAAGGCAAAAAGCTCTTCGCGCCTGATCCGATCGGACAGCTCCAGCCGGACGTCCTCGATCGGACGGCCGGCGGCATCCACTTTCGACGGCACGAAGGCGCCGGCACGCACCGTCCCGTCGGCAGAGACGACCGCGCGATTGCGCGCCTCGGCCGCGCGGGCCAGCGGCTCGTAGAGCACGCCGGTGTGATCGATGACCGCAAACTCGCGGCGCTCGGTGTCGGGCCGCTCCATCATCGTCTTCTGCATGACCATGGCCGCGCCGATGAACACGGGCATCAGGAAGACGCCGATGAGAAACGCCTTCGTGCGGATGAGCGTCAGGAATTCGGACGAGGCGACGGTCAAGATCCTCGACATGTATTTTTTCTTGCCGTGGGGCCCCACCCCCACGGCCTGCCACCCCTCGACTCGCTTCGCTCGCTCGGGGCGCCGTTTCCGACTCTTTGCTAAACGCCTACAAACTCCGGCTGTTCGTCCTGCGGGTCGGGTTTCGCGATGCGGACGAAGATGTCGTGCAGCGACGGACGGCAGACCTCGAAATGGTGGACGGCGGTCTCGGTCGACAGGCGAGCGAGGAACTGCTGCGCGTTCCCGCGAAGCCGCACCTCTTGCAGCCGGCCGTAGTCGTTCACCGATTCGACGTCCGTCATCCGCGCGAGCACCGGGGCCCCGCCGTCGATGCGCACGCGGACGGTGTCGGCGCCGTAGCGCGCCTGGATCTCCTCGAGCGATCCGTCGAGCACCTTCTGTCCCTTGAAAATCATGAAGATGCGATCGCACATGCGCTCGGCCGTCGCCATGTCGTGCGTGCTGAACACGATGGTCTTTCCTTCGCGCCGCAGCGTGAGCACGGCATCCTTCAGCACCTCCGCGTTGACGGGATCCAGCCCGCTGAACGGCTCGTCCAGGATCACGAGTGCCGGATCGGCAACGACGCTCGCGATGAACTGGACCTTCTGCGCCATGCCTTTCGAGAGCGCTTCGATCTTCTTGTCGGCCCACGCGTCGAGGCCAAGCGAACGAAGCCATCTCTCCGACGTACGGTCCACCTCGGGGCCCGGGCGCCCTTTCAACCGGCCGTAGTAGCGGAGGAGCCGTCGCACCGGCATCTTCTTGTAGAGCCCGCGTTCTTCGGGCAGATAGCCGACGCGATCGCGTGCGGCCCGTGTCTCGCGGCTTCCCAACACTTCGATCTCGCCTTCATCGGGGAGGAGGATGTTCAGGATCATCCGGATCGTCGTGGTCTTGCCCGATCCGTTCGGACCGATGAAGCCGTAAATCGAACCTGTCGGTACTTCGAGCGACAGCCGGTTGACCGCGATGACGGCGCCGAAACGTTTCGTGACCTCGCGGATGCGAATCGCCTGATCGATTGTCATGGTGGAAGCGGGACCAAAGACCTACCGGGTTGGGCAGCGCGGACATTGTATGCTGCACCGGGCAATTTGACAGATTGTGAATTGTTTCACATTATGTCGACGAGGCCCGCCGGCGTGCGCCGTCGTCCGTCCTGATGAGTCAGATCTTCCAGCGCAGCACGAACACTCTCTCCCGCCTGAGCATCTTCGGCGCGCTCATCGGCGTCGGTCTCCTGCTGTGGATCACCGTCGTCATCAGCCGCTCCGGCTACGTGACCCAGGCAGGCATCGCGCGCGAGCAACCCATCCAATTCAGCCACGCGCACCACGTCGGCGGCATGGGCATCGATTGCCGCTACTGCCATACGTCGGTCGAAGAATCCGCGTTCGCGAACGTACCGCCGACGAAGACGTGCATGAGCTGCCATTCGCAGATCTGGGCGCAGAGCCCCATGCTCGAGCCCGTGCGCAGCAGCTTCCGCACGGGGCAGCCGTTGGAGTGGACTCGCGTGCACGATTTGCCGGACTTCGCGTATTTCAATCATTCGATCCATGTGAAGCAGGGCATCGGGTGCGCGACATGCCACGGCGAGGTCAACCGCATGCCCCTGATGTCGCAGTACTCGTCGCTGACGATGGAGTGGTGCATAGAGTGCCACCGCGCTCCTGAGCGATTCATCCGTCCGCGCGATCAGGTGTTCAACATGGAGTGGGAGCCACCGGCCGACGATCCGGACTTCGGCGTGAAGCTGGTCAAGCAATACGGAATCGGCACGATCGAGCATCTGACCAGCTGTTCGACATGCCATCGCTAGTGAGCAGAGGTTGAGGAACAGCATTGCTGAGTAGCGCAGGCCTGCAGGCCGGCCAAAGCGTACGAGCATGAAGGTTGAATTCTGGCGCAGCGCTGAGGAGTACGCGGCCTCCCGGCAGATCGAGGAGCTCGTCCATCGCGAGTTCCCGGCGTTCGCCTCCGAATTCACCGACCCCGTCGGGCGTCGGCGCTTCCTGCAGCTGATGGGCGCGTCGCTCGCGCTCGCGGGCGCCGGCGCCTGCACGCGTCAGCCGGACGAGAAGATCGTTCCGTACGTCCGCCAGCCGGAAGAAATCATCCCCGGCCGGCCGTTGTACTTCGCGACCGCGATCGCCGAAGGAGGCGTCGCGATGCCGGTCCTCGTCGAGAGCCACATGGGCCGCCCGACGAAGATCGAAGGCAACCCGGAGCACCCCGCAAGCCTCGGCGCGACCGATCCGCAAACACAGGCGGCCATCCTCTCGCTCTATGACCCGGACCGCTTGCAGACGATCACGTATCGCGGCGACGTCCGCCCGTGGGGGGCATTCCTGGGCGCGATCCAGCTGGCGATGACGGCGCAGCGATCGAAGCAGGGGGCCGGACTGCGGATTCTCACCGGCACGATCACCTCGCCGACGCTGGCCGACCAGCTCGAGACACTGCGCAAGGAGCTCCCGAACGCGACGTGGCATTCGTGGGAGCCGGTGGCACGCCTTGTACCGGGTGACGACTTCACATATAACTTCGACCGCGCCGACGTTGTGCTCGCTATCGGCAGCGACTTCCTGGGCTGCGGTCCCGGCCATGTCCGATACGCGCGCGACTTCGCATCCAGGAGGCGCGCCGCGCTCTCGCATGGCGGCACACGCCTCTACGTAGTCGAAAGCTGCCCGACGATCACTGGCTCGAAAGCGGATCACCGCCTGCCGCTCAAGCCCTCGGACATCGTCCAGTTCGCGCAAGCGGCGACTGGAGGGGCCGGTCTGAAGACCGGCCCCTCCACCCAAGATTTCCTCAACGCCGCGCTATCGGACCTCCGCGCACACCGCGGCCGCTCCATCGTCATTGCCGGCGACACGCAGCCGTCCGAGGTTCATGCGCTGGTTCGCCAGCTGAACGAAACGCTGGGCAACATCGGTTCAACGGTCGTTCCGATTCCATCGATCGAACCTCGGTCGATCGATCACGTGGCGTCGATCCGCGACCTGACGGCCGCGATGGCGGCCGGCCAGGTCGACATGCTGATCGTCGTGGGCGGCAACCCGGTCTTCGACGCGCCGGCCGATCTGAACTTCGCGGATGCGCTGAAGAAGGTCGGCCTCTCGGTTCATCTTTCCTCCACCGAGGACGAAACCTCCGAGCTGTGCCACTGGAACGTCCCCTTGTCGCACGCGCTCGAGTCCTGGAGCGACGCGCGCTCGTACGACGGCACGGTGTCGATCGTGCAGCCGCTCATCGCGCCGCTCTACGGCAGCCGCACCGCTCACGAAGTGCTCGCGGCGCTCAGCTCTCGGCCCGAACGCACGTCCTACGAAATCGTGCGCGAGTACTGGCTCAAGACGCGCGGCCTGGACGAAAAGCAATGGCGCCGCGCGCTGCACGACGGCTTCATCGCGGGTTCGGCCGAGACACGGGGGGCGCAGGCACCGCCGAGGCCCCAGGCACCCCCGGGACCCGAGGCACCCCCGAGGCCCGAGGCACCAGGCACCGCCCGAGGCCCGAACCCCGAGGCCCGAGGCCCGATTGAGATCCAGTTCCGTCCAGATCCCACGATCGGCGACGGGAGATTCGCGAACAACGGCTGGCTCCAGGAACTCCCGAAGCCGCTGACCAAGCTGACGTGGGACGCGGCGGCGTACATCAGCCCGGCAACCGCCGAACGCATGGGCGTCGCGGACGGCGACATCGTCGAGCTGCGCGCCAACGGCCGGAGGATCCACATGCCCGTGCTGAGCGTACCCGGCCATGCGGCGGATAGCGTGACCGTGCATTTCGGGTACGGCCGGCGCCGCGCCGGCCGCGTTGGCACCGGCGTTGGCTTCAACGCGTACCCGCTTCGTACCTCCGATGCGCCCTGGACCACGCGCGGCGAGATCGTGAAGACCGGGCAGCGCTACTCGCTTGCGACGACGCAGAACCACTTTCTGATGGAGAACCGGAACGTCGTCCGCGTCGCGACGGTCGAGCAGTACAAGCAGGAGCCGGAAATCATTAAACACATGGGGCACACGCCGCCCAAAACGCTGACGCTGTACCCGCAGTTCGAGTACACCGGCAACCAGTGGGGCATGGCGATCGACCTCGACGCGTGTACGGGCTGCAGCGCATGCGTGGTGGCGTGTCAGGCCGAAAACAACGTGCCGGTCGTCGGGAAGAGCCAGGTCATGGTGAACCGCGAGATGCACTGGCTGCGCGTGGACACCTACTATCGCGGCGAACCCGACAATCCGGAGGTCTACCACCAGCCCGTCCCCTGCATGCACTGCGAGACGGCGCCGTGCGAGCCCGTCTGCCCCGTCGCGGCCACCGCGCACAGCGCCGAGGGGCTGAACGACATGGTCTACAACCGCTGCGTCGGGACGCGGTACTGCTCGAACAACTGTCCCTACAAGGTGCGGCGGTTCAACTTCCTTCTCTATCAGGACTTCACGACGCCGTCGTTGCAGGGGATGCGCAACCCCGACGTAACGGTGCGCAGCCGCGGCGTCATGGAGAAGTGTACGTATTGCGTGCAGCGGATTAATGAAGGGCGGATCGCGGCGAAACGCGAAGAGCGCGATATCCGCGACGGCGAGATCAAGACCGCGTGCCAGCAGGCGTGCCCCGCCGACGCCATCGTGTTCGGCAATCTGAGCGACCCGAAGAGCCGGGTCGTGAAGCTCAAGGCCGAGCAGCGCAACTACGGGCTGCTCGAAGATCTCAACACGCGGCCGCGGACGACCTATTTAGCCGCGCTGAGAAACCCGAATCCGGCATTGGCAGGGGAACAGGCAGAGGCGCCTGTGCGACATGAAGATTGATCTCGGAGTGATCGCGCCGAGCGAGAGCGAGGCGTGGCGGGCGCTGGGGATGGGGCCCCCGCGCAAAAGAAAAGAATGACTGACTCACCCCATCGTCAGCTCGCCGAAGCGGCTGAGTACGAGCCCGCGCCGGTCATCGAGCCTGGACATACGTTCGGCTCGCTGACCGACAAGATCAGCGCGATCGTCCTCACGCGCCGCACGCCGAAGATGTGGTTCGTCGGCGCCGCGATCAGCGCCTTGCTGACGCTGATGCTCCTAGTGTCGCTGACGAAGCTCGTGTTCACGGGCGTCGGGATCTGGGGGAACAACGTCCCGGTCGCGTGGGCGTTCGACATCATCAATCTCGTCTGGTGGATCGGCATCGGGCACGCGGGCACGCTCATCTCGGCGATTCTGCTGCTTCTGCGTCAGAGCTGGCGGACGTCGATCAACCGGTTCGCCGAGGCGATGACGCTCTTCGCCGTGTCGTGCGCCGTCATCTTTCCGCTGTTCCACACCGGTCGGCCCTGGCTGGCGGCGTACTGGCTGTTTCCGTACCCGAACACGATGGGTCTTTGGCCGCAGTTCCGGAGCCCGCTCATCTGGGACGTCTTCGCGATCTCGACCTACGGCCTCGTGTCGTTGGCGTTCTGGTACGTCGGCCTCATACCGGACCTGGCGACGCTCCGCGATCGCGCGCGCAATCGCTGGACCCAGATGATCTACGGCATGCTCGCGATGGGCTGGCGCGGGTCGGCGATTCACTGGCATCGGTACGAGACGGCGTACCTGCTCCTGGCGGGACTCGCAACTCCGCTCGTGCTCTCGGTCCACAGCGTCGTCAGCCTCGACTTCGCGGTCGGGATCCTGCCAGGCTGGCACGCGACGATTTTCCCGCCCTACTTCGTCGCGGGCGCGATCTACGCCGGCTTCGCAATGGTGCTCACGCTTGCCATCCCGCTCCGCGCGATGTACGGGCTCGAGGACTTCATCACGAACCGCCACCTCGAGAACATGGCAAAGATCATGCTCGTCACCGGGCTGATCGTCGTGTATGGCTACGCGATGGAGGCGTTTTTCGGCTGGTACAGCGCGAACCAGTACGAGCGCTTCATGCTGAAGAACCGGATGACCGGGCCGTACGGGTGGTCGTACTGGGCGCTCATCGCGTGCAATGGCATCGCGCCGCAGATCCTCTGGATCAAGAAAATGCGGACGAACCTCGCCGTGCTCTTCATCGTGGCGCTGATCGTCAGCGTCGGCATGTGGCTGGAGCGGTTCGTCATCATCGTGACGAGCCTGCACCGGGACTTCCTGCCCTCGGCCTGGGGGATGTACTACCCGACGGCCTGGGACTTCTCGACGTTCTTCGGGACGATCGGCCTGTTTCTCATGCTGTTGTTCCTGTTCCTGCGCGTACTGCCGATGATCTCTATCTTCGAGATGCGCACGCTGCTTCCGGAGGCCCAGGTCAAGGAAGTGGAGGATCTTCGTGTTCTTTGATCGTCCCTCGGATTCGTGCCTCGGGCCTCGGGCAGTGCCCCGGGGCTCGGGCCTCGTCGCTCGGGCCGAAGAATTGCGCGAGGCACTAGGCACGAGGCACCGCCGAGGGACGAGGCACGAGGGACTGCCCGAGGAACGAGGCCCGAGCCCGGACCGAAATTGAGATGAAACCGAAGACTCCGATCTACGGGCTGCTCGCAGAGTTTCACGACGCGAACGAGCTCCTCGCCGCCGCATCGCGGGCGTACGAGGCCGGGTACCGGCGGCTGGATGCGTTCACGCCGTTCCCCGTCGAGGGGCTCGCCGAGGTGATCGGCTTCCATGAGAAGAAGCTCCCGCTGCTCGTGCTCGTCGGCGGCATCGTGGGAGCCGTCACCGGCTACGGGCTCCAGTACTGGACGTCGGTCTTGGCGTATCCGCTGAACATCGGGGGACGGCCGTACAACAGCTGGCCCGCGTTCATCCCGGTCACGTTCGAGATGACGATTCTCTTCGCGGCGTTCACCGCGGTGCTCGGCATGCTCGCGCTCAACGGCCTGCCGATGCCCTATCACCCGGTGTTCAACGCGCCGGGCTTCGCGCTCGCGAGCCGCGATCGGTTCTTCCTGCTGATCGAGGCGCGCGACGGCAAGTTCGACCGCGAGGGAACCTCGCGGTTTCTGCGGAGCCTGCGGCCCAGCGAGGTGGTGGAAGTTGCGCATTAGCCGAGGGACGAGGCCCGGGGAACGAGGTCCGGACAGGCGGTGTCTGTATCCAGTCGTGTTGTGCGCGCTCATGGCCATCATCGCGTGCCGTCAAGACATGCACGACCAGCCGAAGTACGAGCCGCTCGAGGCGAGCACGTTCTTCCGCGATGGGCAGGCGTCGCGTCCGCTCGTCGACGGAACGGTCGCGCGCGGGCAGCTCCGGGACGACGAACATTTCTACACCGGCAAGATCGGCGGTCAGCCGGCGACGACGTTTCCGATGCCGATCACGCAGGACATGATGGACCGCGGGCAGGAGCGCTACGACATCTATTGCACGCCGTGCCACGACCGCGTCGGCAGGGGCGACGGCATGATCGTCCAGCGCGGCTACCGGCAGCCGCAGTCCTTCCACATCGACCGGCTGCGCGAGTCGCCGCCCGGACACTTCTTCGACGCGATCACCAACGGCTTCGGCGCGATGCCCGACTACCGCGCGCAGATCCGGCCGGAGGATCGGTGGGCGATTGTCGCGTATATCCGCGCGCTGCAGCTCAGCCAGCACGCGAGCGAGGCGGACATCAAGCGATGACGCGGCTCGAACAGACCCTCGCCCGGGTGCGGCGCAACGGCGCGATCGGTGGGGGCGCACTGCTCGCTCTGTCGGTTCTGCTCGCCGTCGTGACCGGCGCCGGCGCCGAGCAGTTTCTCCGCTCCTACCTGATCGGCTTCATGTTCTGGGTCGGCGTGGCGCTCGGGTCGCTCGCGATTCTGATGCTGCATCACCTGACGGGCGGCGCGTGGGGACTCGTCGTCCGCCGGCATCTCGAGGCGGCGTCCCGCACGATGCCGTTCCTCACGCTGGCGTTCCTGCCGATTGCGATTGGTGTCCGCGCTCTGTACATCTGGGCCCGGCCCGAGGTCATGGCGGCCGATCCGATCCTGCAGGAAAAGCAGCTGTACCTGAACGTGCCGTTTTTCCTGGCGCGTGCGGTCATCTACTTCGCGGTGTGGAATCTTCTCGTCTACGTCATCAATCGATGGTCGCTCGAGCAGGATGCGGGCGGACGCCAGCCCGTCGGATCCGAGCGGAAATTCCGACAGCTCAGCGCGCCGGGCCTGATGGCCTACGGCCTGACGATCACGTTTGCGTCGGTCGACTGGGTCATGTCGCTCGATCCGCACTGGTTTTCCACGATCTTCGGCGTGCTGTTCATGGGCGCGCAGGCGCTGTCGGCGATGGCGTTCGCCATCGTCGCGCTCGCCGCGACGTCGAGATACGAGCCGCTCGAGGAGATTGTCGAGCCGTCGCATTTTCACGATCTCGGCAAGCTGCTCTTCGCGTTTGTGATGCTCTGGGCGTATTTCTCGTTCTCGCAGTTCCTGATTATCTGGTCCGGCAACCTGCCGGAAGAGATCCCGTGGTACGTCGAGCGGCTGCTCGGCGGGTGGGGGACCGTCGCGCTCGTCGTGTCGATTGGATCGTTCGTTCTGCCATTCCTGCTGCTCCTGTCACGCGATATCAAGCGGAACCCCGTGGCCATCGGGACCATTGCGGGGTTGGTGCTGGTCGTGCGGGTCGTCGATCTGATCTGGATGATCGCACCGCGGCCCGGTCATCACGGGTTTCCCATTCACTGGCTGGACGTCACGCTGCCGCTGGCGCTCGGCGGGCTCTGGCTCGCGCTGTTCGCGCGTGAGCTGACGCGCCGCCGCCTGCTGGCGGTCAACGATCCGTACTTCGAGGAAGTGTTCGCGCATGGCCACCATTGATCCCGCGGCTCCGGCTCCGCACGACCCGGTCGCGCACGAGCACAGCGACGTCAACGTCCGCGGAATCCTGTGGTTCACCGCAGGTCTGATCGCGATTGGGATCGTGATTCACGTGGCGGTCGCGATGCTCTTCGCCGCGTTCGAGCGCCGTACCGCCTCTGCCGATCCGGCGCCCGCGCCGCTCGCCCAGCCGGCGGGACAGCTCCCGCCGACTCCACGGCTGCAGACGCGCCCGGTCAACGATCTGAAGGCGTTGCGGGCGGAAGAAGAGGCGCTGCTCCATGGCGAAGGGCCGGCGGGTGAACAACCGGGCGTGTACCGAATTCCAATCGAGCGCGCGAAGCAGCTGATCGTGGAACGCGGCGTGCCGGTGAGGGCTCAACCGTGATCGCGATGGCATTGCTGCTTGCCGTGTCAGCGGCCGCGCAGCCGCCGCCGAAAGTGGTGGGCTCGCCGGCCGCCGAAAAGCCCGCGATCCTTCGCGAGATCGGGATCGACCAGCGGCTCAACGAACGTGTGCCGCTCGATCTGACCTTCCGCGACGAGCAGGGGCGGACGGTCCGCCTCGGCGAGTACTTCGGCGACCGGCCCGTCGTGCTTGCGCTCGTGTACTACGAGTGTCCGATGCTCTGCACCCAGGTCCTGAACGGGCTCGTCCGCGCGCTTCGTGTCGTCCCGCTCGATGCAGGTCGTGACTTTGACGTCGTCGCCGTGAGCTTCGATCCCGACGAAGGTCCCGAGCTGGCCCGGGCGAAGAAGGCCTCGTACGTCGAGCAGTACGGTCGCGAGGGAAGCGGGCCGGGCTGGCATTTTCTGACGGGCGGGCGCGACTCGATCGCGCGCCTGACGAAAGCGATTGGCTTCCGGTACACGTACGACCCCAAGCGCGATGAGTTCGCGCACGGCGCCGCGATCACGGTGCTCACGCCCGCCGGCGTGATCTCCAGGTACTTCTACGGCATCGAGTACGCGCCGCGCGACGTCCGGTTCGGGATCGTCGAGGCCTCGGCGAACCGTGTGGGATCGATCGCGGATCAGATTCTGCTGTTCTGTTATCACTACGACGCGTCGACCGGCCGATACAGTTTCACTGTACTGACGCTCGTGCGGATCGGCGGGCTTCTGACCATCGCGGCGTTTGGCATCTTCCTTTGGTACGAACGAAAACGCGCAACCCCATAGATGTTTCAGAATCTCCCCCTCTTTCCGGCGCAGGCGTCCGGCTTTGCCGGTCAGGTCGACGCGCTCTATTTCTTCCTGATCGCTGTCAGCGCGTTCTTCTCGCTGCTCATCGCCCTTCTGATCGTCGTCTTCGCCATCAGGTACCGCAGGCGGTCGCCAGACGAGGTCGGCGCCGGAATCACGGGTTCGCTGCAGCTGGAGCTGCTCTGGACGATCGTGCCGCTCGGCATCACGATGGTGATGTTTCTGTGGGGCGCGTGGGTCTTCTTTACGCTCAATCGTGCGCCACGGGCGGCGATGGAGATCTACGTCGTCGGCAAGCAGTGGATGTGGAAGGTCCAGCACCCTGACGGTCAACGTGAGATCAACGAGCTTCACGTTCCGGTCGGACGGCCGGTCAAACTGCTCATGGGGACCGAGGACGTCATTCACAGCTTTTTCATCCCGGCCTTCCGGACGAAGTTCGACGTCGTCCCCGGGAAGCTCACGACGCTCTGGTTCGAGGCGACGAAGCCTGGCCGGTACCATCTCTTCTGCGCGGAGTATTGCGGCACGAAACATTCCGCGATGATCGGCTGGGTCGAGGTGATGGAACCGGCCGCGTTCCAGGCCTGGCTCAGCGGTGGCGCCGGAGAAGGATCGCTGGCGTCGCGTGGCGAGCGGCTGTTTCAGGATCTCGCGTGCCACACCTGTCACATGCCGGATTCGCAGGGCCGCGGGCCGGTGCTCGACGGGCTGTTCGGCAAGCCCGTGAAGCTCCAGGATGGCCGGACCGTCGTCGCCGACGAGAGCTACCTGCGTGAGTCGATCGTGAATCCGCAGGGGAAGATCGTCGCCGGTTACCAGCCGCTCATGCCGACTTTCCAGGGGTTGATCAGCGAGGAAGGCGTCCTGCAGCTCATCGCCTACATCAAGACGCTCGGACCGAAAGCCGCGCCGGGCCCGTCGGCAAACGAGCCGCCGCCTCCGGCGAAACAGGGGACGCCGTAGGCTCACGACCATGCATACCATCGCGACTCACACCCGCAATTACATCAACGCCGAGTACGGCGTCATGTCGTGGCTGCTCACGCGCGACCACAAGCGCATCGCGCTGCTGTATCTCGGCTCGGTGACGACGTTCTTCGCGCTCGGGGGGCTGTTCGCCGTCGCCATCCGGCTCGAGCTGCTCACGCCCGCCGGGGATCTCGTCCAGTCCGAGACCTACAACAAGCTGTTCACGATGCACGGCGTGATCATGGTGTTCTTCTTCCTGATCCCGGCGATCCCGGCCGTGCTGGGGAATTTTCTCGTCCCCATCATGATTGGCGCGAAGGACCTCGCGTTTCCGAAGCTGAACCTGCTGAGCTGGTACATCTTCATGATCGGCGCGTCCTTTGCGCTCTGGGCGGTCGTCAACGGGGGGGTCGACACCGGCTGGACGTTCTACACGCCGTACAGCTCCGTCGTTTCGAACACGCAAGTGATCGCGGCGGCGGTGGGCATCTTCATCACCGGCTTTTCGTCGATTCTCACCGGCCTCAATTTCATCGTCACGATCCACCGGATGCGCGCGCCCGGCATGACCTGGTTCCGCATGCCGCTCTTCATCTGGTCGCACTACGCCACGAGCCTGATCATGGTCCTGGGCACGCCCGTGATCGCCATCACAGTGCTCCTGGTGTTCGCCGAACGCGCGCTGAAGCTCTGCATCTTCGACGCGTCATGCGGCGGCGATCCCGTGCTGTTCCAGCATCTCTTCTGGTTCTATTCCCACCCGGCCGTCTACATCATGATCCTCCCGGCGATGGGGGTCATCAGCGAGCTCGTCGCGGCGGGCGCGCGCAAGAACGTGTTCGGCTACAGCTTCGTGGCGTTCGCGAGCCTCGCCATCGCCGTCCTCGGATTCCTGGTCTGGGGCCATCACATGTTCGTGAGCAGCCAGTCGGTGTACGCGGGGATGATCTTCTCGATTCTGAGCTTCCTCGTGGCGATACCGTCGGCCGTGAAGGTGTTCAACTGGACCGCAACTCTGTACAAGGGGTCGGTCTCATGGCAGACGCCGATGCTCTACGCGTACGGTTTCATCGGCCTCTTCGCGATTGGCGGGCTCACGGGCCTCTTCCTGGCGACGCTGGGGCTCGACGTGCACGTGCACGACACGTACTTCATCGTGGCGCACTTCCACTACGTCATGGTCGGCGGGACGATCATGGCCTATCTCGGGGGGCTGCACTACTGGTGGCCGAAGATTTCCGGGCGCCTCTACCCGGAGGGCTGGGCAAAATTCGGCGCGCTCATCGTGTTTGTCGGGTTCAACCTGACGTTCTTTCCGCAGTTCATCGTCGGCTACCTCGGCATGCCGCGCCGCTACCACGCGTATCCGGAGGAATTCCAGGTGCTGAACGTCATGTCATCGGCGGGCGCGTCGATCCTCGGCGTCGGGTATTTGATCCCGTTCGTCTATTTCATCTGGTCGATGCGGTACGGGCCGAAGGCGGGACCGAACCCGTGGGGGGCCAAGGGCCTGGAATGGACCATCGACTCGCCGCCCATCACCGAGAACTTCGTCGACACGCCGGTCGTCACTGAAGGGGCGTACGCGTACACGCACGAGAGGATGGACGTTGTCTGACGCGCAGTTCGTACCGTCTCCGGCGACGCACGCGCACCATCCGGCGCAGGCGCATCACTTCGATTCGCTCGAGCAGCAGCAGGAAGCGTCGACGCTCGGCATGTGGGTGTTCCTGGTCAACGAGATCATGTTCTTCGGCGGGTTGTTCATGGCCTACCTCGTCTACCGGACGTGGTATCCCGATGCATTTGCCGCCGGCAGCTCTCACCTCAACATCCCGCTCGGCGCCACGAACACCGCCGTGCTGATCATCAGCTCGTTGACGATGGCGCTCGCCGTGCACGCCGCGCAGACGAGTTGGCGCCGCGGGCAGATCGTGTTCATCATCCTGACGATCGCGCTCGGGACGACGTTCCTCGTCATCAAGGCGTTCGAGTACGCGGACAAGTTCACGCATCACCTCGTGCCGGGTCCGCACTTCCAATGGCCGGACGAAAAACTGCGAGCGCCGGTCGAGATTTTCTACTCGCTGTACTTCGCGCTGACGGGCCTGCACGCGCTCCACATGGTCATCGGGATCGGAATCATGCTGTGGCTGCTGTGGATGGCGTGGCGCGGACGGTTCGACGCCGAGTACTACTCGCCAGTCGAGGTCTCCGGCCTGTACTGGCACTTCGTCGATATCGTCTGGATTTTCCTGTTCCCGCTGCTCTATCTCATTGGAGCGCACGTCAGACATGTCTGATCACACAATCCCGACTCGGATCTACTACATGGTGTTTGGCGCGTTGATAGTCCTGACCGCTTTCACCGTCTGGGTAGCCTATCTGGATCTCGGCTTCGCGAACACGGCGGTCGCGATGGGCATCGCCGTCACCAAGGCGACGCTCGTCGTCCTCTATTTCATGCACGTCAGATACGGCAGCCGCCTCACGTGGGTCGTCGTCGCTTCCGGTTTCGTCTGGCTTGGTATTCTGTTCGCTCTCGGTCTCAGCGACTATCTGTCGCGCGGGTGGCTGCCGCAGCCGGGGGTTCCAAGGATCTAAGTTCGAGACGGTTCATGGGTTCGTTGCGCGACAGTGATCCTTGTCGCCACTAACTGTCTGGCTTGGCTGTCATACCTCATCCTTGCTGTCTGCCAGGTCTCATGGACCGCCAGCCCGCTCTTACCATCATCAGATCCGGTCCGGAACGGCTTCGGTGCGCGAGCTGCAAACCATCGTGCTGTACCTCATCTCGACATGCCTTGTCTCAGTCGGCTGGATGGTGCCCTAGGCGTTTCGTTGGCATGCCACTCAGCGTGCGGTTCGACGAGGACGCCTGAAGTAGAATCGCCTCCACGCCATGCCGGCTGACGAGCGCCCGGCGGGTCCGAGCAGTGCGGCGGAACGTCGCCTCACCGCAGAGTATGTGACTGCCCGCGCGCTGGTGGAGTCGACGACCCTCGGCGAAGCCACGCCGAAGATCCTCCAGGCTATCTGCGAAGCGCTCGATTGGGAGCATGGCGCGCTTTGGACCATCGACCACGACGCCAGCAAGCTCCGCTGCGTCGAGAGCTGGCACACGCCCGACGCCGAGTTCCCGGAGTTCGACGCCGCCAGCCGCCGGATCGCCTTTCCGCCGGGAGTCGGTCTGCCCGGCCGGGTGTGGGCCTCGGCTCGCCCGGCCTGGATCCCCGATGTCGTCCGCGACACCAATTTCCCCCGGGCGCCCATCGCCGCACGCGAGGGATTGCACGCCGCGTTTGGCTTTCCGATCCTGCACAACGGCTCGGTCCGCAGCGTCATGGAGTTCTTCAGCCGCGAGATCCGTGAGCCGGACGAAGAGCTGCTCCAGATGTTGGCGACAGTCGGGAGCCAGATCGGTCTGTTTCTCGAGCGCAAGCGCGCGGAAGAGGAGCTGGATCGCTTCTTCATGCTGTCGCTCGACCTGCTCTGCATCGCGGGCTTCGATGGACGCTTCAAGCGTGTGAACCCGGCGTGGCACATGGTGCTCGGCTACACCGAAGAGGACCTGCTGACGAGGCCGTACCTGGAGTTCGTGCACCCCGACGATCGCGCCGCAACGCTCGCCCAGGCCGAGAAGCTTGCCGAGGGCGCGAAGGTCATTTATTTCGAGAACCGCTACGTGTGCAAGGACGGGACGCTGCGGTGGCTGCTGTGGACGGCGACGCCCTTCCCGGAGCGCCAGGTGATCTATGGCACCGGCCGCGACATCACCGAGCGGAAGGAGGCAGAGGAGACGCTGACCCGCTACGCGCGCGAGCTGGAGCAGACGCGGCACGTGCTCGAGGAGCAAGCGGCGCGGCAGGCCCAGCTGCTGAAGGAGCTCGAAGTCGCCAAAGGGCGCGCCGAGCAGGCGGCCGAAGCGAAGAGCGAGTTCCTGGCAAACATGAGCCACGAGATTCGCACGCCCCTCAACGCGATCGTCGGGATGACGGAGTTGACCCTTCGATCGAAGCTCTCCCTGGAACAGCGCGAATACCTGACGGCGGTGAAGACCTCTTCGCACTCGCTCCTCGAGATCATCAACGACATCCTCGATTTCTCGAAGATCGAGGCGCGGCGTCTGGACCTCGAGCGGACGCCGTTCGACCTCCGGGAGACGGTCGAGGACACGGCCAGGATGCTCGCGTTTCGCGCGGAAGAAAAGGGCCTCGAGCTGGCCTGCCACATCGCGCCGGACGTCCCGGACGCGCTCGTCGGCGATCCCGGCCGGTTGCGTCAGGTCCTCGTGAACCTCCTGGGCAACGGGATCAAGTTCACGGAGCGCGGCGAGATCGTCCTGCGCGTGGAAACGGACGGACCGCGGGGTGACAAGACGTCGCTGCATTTCGCCGTCAGCGACACGGGCGTCGGCATCCCCGCCGCCAAAAGCCGGCAGATCTTCGACGCGTTCGTCCAGGCCGACAGCTCCACCACGCGCCGATACGGCGGCACGGGCCTGGGGCTGACCATCGCGTCGCGGCTGGTCGAACTGATGGAGGGACGCCTCTGGCTCGAGAGCGAGGAGGGACGCGGCAGCACGTTTCACTTCACCGCCAGCTTCGACCGGCCAGAGGCGCCCGCCGAGCCCCGGTCGCCCGCGCAGCGGGTCGCGCTCGACGGCCTGCGCGTTCTCGTTGTCGACGACAACGCGACGAACCGCCGCATCCTCGAGGAGATGCTCGTCAGCTGGCGGATGCGCCCGACCGTCGTCGAGAGCGCGAACGCGGCGCTTGAAGCCCTTCGACGCGATGCGTCGCGCGGGGATCGGTTCCGCCTGGTCGTCACCGACTATCAAATGCCCGAAATGGACGGCCTCACGCTCGTCCGGAGGATCAAGCGGCTTCGAGGTCGCGGATCGACGCCGGTCATCATGCTGACCTCGGCGGGCCGTCCAGAGGATGTCTCCAGCTGCCGCGAGCTCGGCCTGACGGCCTGCCTCACCAAGCCGGTGAAGCACTCCGATCTGCTCGACGCGATCGTCATGGTGTTCGGCGGGTCGATATCGGGCGGGTCGCTTGCGCGCCGCCGCGGAAAGCGGCCGCGCGCAGCTCCAACACCCCTTCGGGTACTCGTGGCCGAAGACAACCCGATGAATCGCACCCTGGTAATCACGCTTCTCCGGAAGCGGGGCCACCGCGTCGAAGCCGTCGAAAACGGCCACGACGCCGTTGCCGCGATCGAGCGCGCAGGCTTCGACGGATTCGACGTCGTGCTCATGGACGTTCAGATGCCGAAGATGGGCGGGTTCGAAGCGGCCGCGGCGATCCGCGAGAGGGAGCGGCGCTCCGGCGGGCACGTGCCGATCCTGGCCCTGACGGCGCACACGATGAAGGGAGATCGGGAACGCTGCCTCGCAGCCGGCATGGACGGCTACCTGCCCAAACCCATCGACGTCGACCAGCTCGTCGCAACCGTTGAGAAGCTCGGCGCTCCAACGCCCGCCACCGCACCGGAGCCGGGGCCGGCCGCGTCCGACGAGCTGTTCGATGAGCGCGCGGCGCTGGCGCGCGTTGGCGGCGATCGGCAGCTGCTGGAACGGGTCGTGCGCCTCTTCTGTGCCGACTATCCCAAGACGCTGCGGCGTATCGAGGCGGCGCTGCGCCGGCGCGACGGCGAACGCCTGCGAACGGCCGCGCACGCGCTCAAAGGGTCCGTGTCCACGTTCGGCGCGCCGGCCGTCCGTGATGCGGCCCAGCACCTCGAACGGATGGGGAGCGCGCGGGATCTCGCGCATGCGAAAGAGACCTACGATACCCTTCGCGCAGGGCTGAACCGGCTGGAGGAGGCGTTCGCGGCGGCCAGGCTCGCGCCGCGATCGAAGGCAGGGAGACGGAAGCCATGACGAAAATCCTGATCGCAGACGACGATCGCGCCACGCGGCATCTGCTCCAGGGCGTGCTGACGAGCGCCGGCTTCACGGCCGTCACAGCGAAGGACGGCGTCGACGCGCAGAAGCGGCTGCGCGCCGGACGCTTCGACCTGCTGCTGCTCGACGTCTGGATGCCGCGCATGACCGGCCTCGACCTGCTCGCCAGCCTGCGCAAGCGAAAGACGCGTCCGAAGGTGGTCGTGATGACCTCCGACGACACGCCGGCCACGCTGCTGAAGGCTGTCCGAGAGCAGGCAGTTCGCTATCTCCAAAAGCCGATCGAGCCGGCGCGTCTCGTGGAGACGCTGCGTCAGGTCCTCGAAACCTCGGATCCACCACCGGAGATCGACGTTGTCTCGGCCCGTCCCGACTGGGTCGAGCTCGTGGTCCCCTGCAGTCGCGCCGCCGCCGCCCGGATCGAGGAAGTGATGGCGCACCTGGACGCCGGCCTCACTCCGGAGGTTCGTGAGTCGGTCGCGTACGCGTTCCGTGAGCTGCTGCTGAACGCCGTCGAGTGGGGCGGCGGGCTCGATCCCTCACGGAAGGTGCGGATCGCCTGCCTTCGCGCGCGCAAGATGCTGCTCTACCGGATCGCGGATCCAGGCCCGGGCTTTCAGCTCGAAGAGCTCCCGCACGCGGCGGTTGGCCAACCGACGGACACGCCGATCGCTCACGTATTCGTGCGCGAGGCGAAAGGCATTCGACCCGGCGGCTTCGGCCTCCTGATGGTCCGGGCCCAGGTCGATGAGCTGATCTATAACGAGAAGCGCAATGAAGTCGTGTTTGTTAAGTACCTCTCGTGAACGGTGCCACGCGATCTCCTGCTCGAAAACAATCGTGCTGGACAGCGTCTCTGTATTCCTCGTCGTAACCGGCTGGGTGGTGCTGTAGCGGTTCGTCCGCATCTAGTCCCTTAGGGCAATTGCTGCTCACCAGTCTCCGTTCTATGCTCTAACAGTCATTCAGTGGATCGTCATGGGCACCAACCATTCCGCCGCGTTGATCTGGAGCCTGGTAGCCGCCGGTGTGTTCTGCGTGACGGCCTGCCAGCAACCGTCGTCCAACGGCGCTGCGACCCCGGGCGCCGCACCCGCGGCGGCACCCGCGCAGCCGGCGGCTCAGCCTGCCGCGCCTCCCGCTTCGGAACCGGCCGCAGCGCCGCCGGCCGCGACCGCGCCCGAGCCCAAGCCTGCGCCGCCCCCACCGCCGGCGCGCGTCTACACGCTCAAGGCTGGCACGCCGCTGCGCGTCTGGACGACGTCGACGCTGTCGACGAAAAGCAACAAGACTGGCGAGACATTCGTCGCAACGCTCGCGGAGCCGATTGTCCATAACGGCTGGGTGATCGCCGGGAAGGGGGCATCGGTGCGCGGCGTCATCGTCGAATCCGATCCCGGAGGCAAGGTGAAGGGTACCGCGTCGTTGAGCGTCACCATCAATCGGCTCACGCTCGCGGATGGCAGACACGTTACGCTCGCTGTCGATTCGGCAGGTTCCGAGGCGAAGTCAACCAAGGGCAAAGATGCCAAGAAGATCGGAATTGCGACGGGCGCCGGCGCGGCGATCGGCGCGATTGCTGGGGGCGGCAGCGGCGCCGCCATAGGGGCCGCAGTCGGCGGCGGCGCAGCCACGGCGCACACGCTCGCGACGCGAGGCGCCGCAGCCACGATTCCGGCCGAGACCGAGCTGACCTTCGTCCTCCGGGAGCCGATTACGATCAAAGAAGTACGCTGACGTACCGCGTTCCGTTTTCGCGTCGTTGTCGTTAACCCGTGTATGGCGCACGCTGGTGCACCTGACCCCCAAGCGCGCGCTCCCCAGGTGAGGTGCCATGAGGTCCGTGTCGGCGTCGGCGGCGGTAGGCATGCAGAAGTCACGCAAGTTAGACCACGCAGTCTGGAAGGCGCTCGCCGAAAGCGACCTGCTTCGGCGTGAGAAGGAACGACTTGCGGAGGAAAGCGTACGATTGAATACGGAGATCGCGCGTCTCACGAGTGAGAACGACGACCTGCGTGCATCAGCTGAGCTGTGGATCTGGTTGTACGAAACACAGCTCGCGCGCGCCAACGAGGCGATTCGTGAACTGAAAACGCGAATCGCCGTTTGAACCTCGCCGGCCGCAGCTATAATCCCGTGGCTTCACGTTTTCGCTACGGGCGAGCTGCCGCATGAGTCCGTCTGAGAGCGACCGCGGTCCGGGGGCGGACTCCGGCCAGATCACACGTCTGTTGTCGGCCGTTCGCAGCGGTGATCAAAACGCGCTCGATCTCGTCTTCAACATGGTCTATGGAGAGCTGCACACGGCGGCCCGCCGGCAGCTCGCGCGCGCGCGTCCGGGTCAGACGCTCAACACGACGGCCCTGGTTCACGAAGCGTATCTGAAGCTGGTCGGCTCGGCCCACGCCGAGTGGAGTGACCGGAGCCACTTCCTTGCCGTGGCGGCCAAGGCCATGCGGCAGATCATCATCGACTACGCGCGCTGGGCATCGCGAAAGAAGCGCGGCGGTGGCGTCCAGCGGATCACGCTCGACAGCATCGACGTCGCCGACGAGGAACGCGCGAGCGAGCTCGTCGCGCTCGACGCGGCGCTCACCCGGCTCGAGTCGTTCAGCGACCGGCTCGCCCGCCTCGTTGAGCTGCGCTTCTTCGCCGGACTCTCCGTCGAAGAAACCGCGGACGCTCTGGGCGTCGCACCGCACCACATCAAGCGCGATTGGCGCAAAGCGCGCGCGTTCCTGCTGCAGGACATGCAGGATTCGGCCTGATCGATCCGGCCAGCCATGCCCACGCGGTTCACTCCGGCGGAATGGGCTCGTATCGAGGCGATCCTCGACGACGTGCTCGAGCTCGACCCGCCGGCGCGCGCCGCGGCGATCGATCGCGCGTGCGCGGGCGACGCCAGGCTGCGGGCGCAGGTGGAAGCGCTCGTGGCCGCCGATGGCGGACAGGCGGCGCTGTTTGACATGCCCGCCGTCGAGTACGCCGCCGGACTCGTCCGCGCCGCGTCGGAGGTGGAGGCGCTCGCGGACGAGGAGCAGCCGGGCGATCGCATCGGCCCGTACCGCATCATCAGGGAAATCGGACGCGGGGGCATGGGACGCGTGTTCCTGGCCGATCGAGCGGACGGCGAGTTCGAGCAGCAGGTTGCACTGAAACTCGTCGGCAGCGGATACGCCGGCCCGGAGATTCGGCAACGGTTCCTGCGCGAGCGGCAGATTCTCGCGCGTCTGCAGCATCCGAGCATCGCCCGCCTGCTCGACGGCGGCATGACGGCGGATCGGAGGCCGTACTTCGCGATGGAGTACGTGGCGGGCGAGCCGATCACGGTCTACTGCGACACGCGAACGCTCGATGTCAACGCAAGGCTCGATCTGTTCGCCGCGGTGTGTGACGCCGTGCAGTACGCGCACCAGAACCTCGTCGTCCACCGCGACCTGAAGCCATCGAACACGCTCGTCACCGCCGAGGGACAGGTCAAGCTCCTCGACTTCGGCATCGCCAAAGTGTTGCACGAAGATGACGCGTCGGCGCTGGTCACGCTGACGCGGCTCGGCAGCGGGCCGATGACACCCGAGTACGCGGCGCCCGAGCAGGTGCGGGGCGAACCGGTCACGACGGCGACCGACGTCTACGCGCTCGGGGCGCTCGCGTACGAGTTGCTGACCGGGCGCGGACCGCACCACCTCGCGCGGCGGACCGCGGCGGAAGTCGAGCGCGTGATCGCCGAGCGCGACGTGGTACGGCCCTCGTCTGTCGTCGTGCGAAACGGAAGCGGCACGGCGGTCACGGCGCGGGCGGACGCCATCGCCCGGGCGCGCGCCACCGAGCCTGCGCGCCTGCGCCGCAAACTCCGCGGCGATCTCGACACAATCGTTATGCAGGCGCTGCAGAAGGATCCGGCACGGCGGTATCCGTCTGCCGGCGCTTTGGCGGAAGACGTCCGCCGTTACTGCGATGGCCGGCCGATCGCCGCCCGCCGCGACTCCGTCGGGTATCGCACCGGGAAGTTCGTTCGGCGCCACGCGCTCGGTGTCGGCGCAACCGTGCTCGTGCTTCTTGCCCTCGTCGCCGGATTGATCGGAACCGCCTGGCAGGCAGGCGTGGCGTCACGTGAGGCGGCGAAGGCGAACGAGGTGAGCCGTTTCCTCGCGGGACTCTTCGCCGTGGCCGACCCGGCGCGTACCAACGCCGCCGACATAACCGCCCGCGAGCTCCTCGATCGCGGCGCGACGCGCATCGAAACCGAGCTCGCCGACCAACCCGACGTGCAGGCGGAAATGATGCTGCTCCTCGGCCGGATCTATCGTGAGCTGGGCGTCTACGAGCGCGCGCGGCCGCTGCTGCAGCGCTCGCTCGAGGTGCGGCGAGCCACGTCTGGACGCGAAGATGCACAGACTGCTGCTACGATGTCGGAGCTCGGCCGCCTGTGGCTCGATATGGGGCGGCCGCAAGATGCGGAGCAGCTGCAGCGCGAGACGCTTGCGCTGCGACGGCGACTGCTCGGGCCGAACCACCCGGACGTCGGCAAGACGCTTCGCGACCTCGCGACCGTATTGAACAACCGCGGCAAGTACGAAGAGGCGGAAACGCTTCAGCGAGAGGGCCTGGCGATCAGTCAGCGGCAGTTCGGCCCGGAACACGAGGAAGTCGCCAGCGATCTGGAAGGGCTGCAGGCGATCCTGCGCTCACGTGGCCAATCGGAGGCGGCGGTCGCGGCGGCGCGGCAGGTGCTCGATATCCGCCAGAAAGTGCTCGGCCCCGACCACCTGGAAACCGCCACGGCGATGAACAATCTTGCGATCCTGCATCGCGACAGGTGGGAGCTGGCAGAAGCGGAGCGGCTGTACCGCGAGGTCCTCGCCTTCGATCTGCGGCGGCTGGGTGAGGTGCATCCGTATACGGCGACGGTGTCGAACAATCTCGCGTTCGTGCTGCGCGATCGTGGGCAGTACGACGAGGCGGAACGGCTGTTTCGTTCGGCGCTCGACATCGACTATCGGCTCTACGGGCGTGAACACCCGAACGTCGCGACCGTCCTCAACAACCTGGCGAGCCTGCTCGCGGCCAAGGGGAATTACGACGAGTCGGCGCGCCGCTCGCGCGAGTCGTTGGCCATGTTCCGCCGGGTTTACGGCGATAACGACTGGCGTGTCGGCATGGTGCAGGGCGTGCTCGCCAGCGTGCTCAGCGCGCAGCACGACGCTGGCGCCGAGGCACTCTACCGCGAGGCGCTGGCGCGGCTCGAACGATCGCTGACCGCCGTCCACCCGACGCTCGAACCTGTCCTCATCGGTCTCGGCAACTACCTGACCGTCAAAGGCGCCGCGACTGAGGCGGAGCCGCTGCTCCGGCGCGCGTTCAACACGCGGCTAGCGCGGCTCGGCGAGCGCCACCCTCGCACGGCTGAAGCGCAGATTCGCCTGGGGGCGTGCCTCGCAGCGCTCGGAAAGACGGACGAGGCACGTACATTATTGACGGCGGGCCATGCGCGTCTCCGCGACGAGCCCCACTTCCAATCCGACGCGCGTGAGGCGGCCCGGGTGCTCTCGACGCTCTCCGCCGCTCACCGACACCCTTCCGCCATTCGCCGATAGGCGCGACCTGCGGCCGGCGCGTTACGTAACAATCATGAGGACGCGATAAGATCGCTCCTTTGCGGGCATGGCGCCCGCGTGCAGCAGAACCTTGGCTGATCTCAAGACAGAGCTTGCTTCGCTCAAGATCGATCGCGACGCCCGCGCGGGCGGCGGCCGGCCGGGGCTCTGGATCGCCCTCGTCATCGCGGTCCTTGCGGTGGCGGGCGGCGGCTGGTGGTGGGCCACGCGGGCCCAGGCAGCGGCCGTCCGGACGGCCGCGGTCGAAGCGCGCTCCGAAGGGGCCGCCGGGATCCCCGGCTCGGTGCTCAACGCGTCGGGGTACGTCACAGCCCGGCGACGTGCGACGGTTTCTTCGAAGGTGACCGGCAAGGTCATCGAGGTGAACGTCGAGGAAGGCATGTCGGTCCGGCAGGGACAGATCCTCGCGCGCCTGGACGACTCGCAGGTTCGCGCGGCGCTCGCGCTGGCCGAATCGCAGCTGGCCTCGGCGCGGCGCGCGGGCGCGGAGATCGAAGTGCGGATCCGCGAGGCCGAGCTCACGCTCAAGCGGCAGCGCCAGCTGGCGAAGGAAGGGGTCGTCGGTCAGGCGGATCTCGACGCCGCCGAAGCGCAATTCGACTCGCTGCGCGCGCGGCTGGCGGTTACGATTCAGGAGATCGAAGTCGCACAGCGGATGGTCACGCTCCGGCAGACCGATCTGAACGACATGGTCGTACGCGCGCCCTTCGATGGCGTCGCGATTTCCAAGGATGCACAGCCGGGCGAAATGGTGTCGCCCATCTCCGCCGGCGGCGGCTTCACGCGCACCGGCATCTCGACGATCGTGGACATGTCCTCGCTCGAGATCGAGGTCGACGTCAGCGAGGCTTACATCAACCGCGTCAGCCCAGGCCAGCCGGTGACGGCGGTGCTCGATGCATACCCCGACTGGCGCATTCCGGCGCGGGTCATCACCGCCGTGCCAACGGCCGACCGTCAGAAGGCAACGGTGCTGGTGCGCATCGGGTTCGACCTTTCGACAGGCTCAGGGTCGCCCCGAGCGAAGTCGAGGGGCGAGAAGTTGAAGGGTGAAAAGCTCGACCCGCGTATCCTTCCGGACATGGGCGTCAAGGTCGCCTTCCACTCCGCGAAGCCGGAGGCGGGATCGGGCGCGTCAGAGGCGCCG
Organism: Vicinamibacterales bacterium; assembly: GCA_036258175.1. Lineage (GTDB taxonomy): Bacteria > Acidobacteriota > Vicinamibacteria > Vicinamibacterales > 2-12-FULL-66-21 > DATAEE01. The sequence goes on along the minus strand of DATAEE010000023.1, from coordinate 23,423 downwards.
GCTCAGGCCCGCCTGCTCGTGCCGAAAGCCGCGGTGCGCAAGGCAGGAGAACAGGATGTCGTCTTCGTTCTGAAGGACGACCGCGTCGAGCGCCGCGCCGTACGGATCGGCGCGCCCGACGGCGATCGCATTGAAATTGTCTCGGGTGTCAGCCCCGGAGAGCAGGTGGTGATCGAAGGACCACCAGAGCTGGCGGACGGATCGAAAGTGCGCGTGCAAAGCTGATAGACCGGATGTGCCCGAATGCGGGCAAACAAAAAGAGAAGAAAACAACGATGGCTGATCCTCTAGTCAAGATTCGCGACCTCCACAAGGTATTCCGTCGCGGCGGCGAGCGCATCGACGTCCTTCAGGGCGTTCACCTCGACATCGCGCAGGGAGATTTCCTGGCTCTGATGGGACCGTCCGGGTCCGGCAAGACGACGTTGCTCAACTTGATCGGGGGACTGGATACGCCGACCGAAGGATCTGTCGACGTGGGCGGCGACCGGATCGACAAGATGTCTGGCGGCAAGCTGGCGCAGTGGCGCGCCCGGCACGTTGGGTTCATCTTTCAGCTCTATAACCTGCTCCCCGTCCTGACCGCCGAGCGGAACGTCGAGCTGCCGCTCCTTCTCACGAACCTGTCGCGCGCCGATCGGAAGCGCCGGGTCGCCGTCGCGCTGAAGGTCGTCGGGCTCAGCGAGCGCGCGAAGCATTACCCGCGGCAGCTCTCGGGCGGGCAGGAACAGCGCGTCGGCATCGCGCGCGCGATCGTCACCGACCCCACGCTGCTGCTCTGCGACGAGCCGACGGGCGACCTGGATCGCAAGTCCGGAGACGAGATCCTCGACCTGCTGCAGACGCTCAATCGTGAACACGGGAAGACGATCGTGATGGTGACGCACGACCCGCACGCCGCCGAGCGTGCCCGCCGGACGCTGCACCTCGAAAAGGGCAGGCTGATGGAACAGACGGCAGTAGGTAGCGCAGCCCTTTAGGGCTGCTGGAGCGTTTCATGAAATACCTCCATCTCGTCTGGCGCAATCTTCTGCGGCGCAAGATCCGGACGACGTTCACGCTGCTGTCGATCTTCGTCGCGTTCATCCTGTTCGGCGTGCTCGTCGGGATTCGCGCCGCCTTCTCCCTCGGCGTGGAGGTCGCCGGAGCCGACCGGCTCGTCATGCTGCACAAAGTTGGCTTCATGATGTTCGTGCCGGAGAGTTACGGCGGCCGCATGCGCACGATCAAGGGCGTCACGGACGTGACCCACTCGACCTGGTTCGGCGCGTACTACCAGACGCCGTCGAACTTCTTCGCGAACATGGCCGTGGAACCGGAGCCGTTCCTCCGGATGTACCCGGAGTACATCGTCCCCGAGGACCAGAAGAAAGCGTGGTACGAAGATCGGACCGGCGCGATCGTTGGCGCGCCGACGGCGAAAAAGTTCGGCTGGAAGATCGGCGACCGCGTTCCGCTGATCAGCCCGATCTTCAACCGCCCGGACGGAACGCCGTGGACGTTCACGATTCGCGGCATCTACACGGCCGACAAGAAGGGCGTCGATGAGACGCAGTTCTTCTTCAACCGGCAGTACCTGTCGGAGACGTTCAGGGGCGTCGAGTTCATCGAGGGCAACGTCGGCTGGTTCATCATCCGCGTCGACGACCCGCCGAATGCGGATCAGATCGCGCACAACATCGATGCGCTGTTCGCGAACTCGGCGAACGAGACCAAGACGTCCACCGAGGCGCAGTTCGTCCAGAATTTCGCGAAGCAGATCGGCGACATCGGCAGCATCGTCACCGCGATCACGGCCGCCGTGCTGTTCACGATCCTGCTCGTCGTCGGCAATACGATGGCGCAGTCAATCCGGGAACGGATCGGCGAGCTTGCCGTGCTCAAGACGCTTGGCTTCAGCGACAGCAAGGTGCTGGGACTCGTGCTTCTCGAGTCCGTCTTCATCGCGGTGCTCGGCGGCGGAGCGGGGCTGCTGGTCGGCTGGCTCCTCGTCTCGGCGGGCGATCCCACCGGTGGGTTCCTGCCCGCTTTCTACTATCCGGCACGTCACCTGGTCGTCGGCGCGATGATCGTCATCGGTCTGGGCATCGCGGCGGGCATCCTCCCGGCGCTCAAGGCCAACCGGCTGCGGATCGTCGACGCGCTGCGGAGGAACTAGCCGTGAACTGGATCTCGCAGGTTGCCGCGGTGACGGCGCTCAATGTCCGGACTGTCCGCCAGAGGCTCGGCTCGTCCGCCGTCGCCGTCGTCGGCATCGCCGGCGTCGTCATCGTCTTCATCGCCGTGCTGTCGATCGGCGAGGGGTTCCGCAAGGTCCTGATCGATAGCGCGTACCCGGACACCGCGCTGGTGCTCCGGGCTGGTGCCGACACCGAGATGACCAGCGGCCTTGCGGGAGACGAGGCCAAGGTCGCTGCTGAGGGCGCAGGTGTCCGCCAGGGCTCAAGCGGGCCGCTGGCGTCCCCCGAGCTCCTGGTCATCGCGGACGTCCGAAAGCGGTCGACGGGCACCGAGGCCAACGTCCCGTTCCGCGGCGTGCTTCCGCAGGCGTTCGAAGCGCGGCCGGAGCTGTCGATCGTCGAGGGGCGCCGATTCGAGCCCGGCCGCAACGAGATCATCGTCGGTCGGGCCGCGACCCGGGAGTTCGAGCTGCCACCGGGCTCCTCGGTCCGTTGGGGTGAGAACACGTGGACGATCGTGGGCGTGTTCGAAGCGGACGGTGCTGCAGCGGAGTCGGAGATCTGGACCGACGCGCGCGTGCTCCAGTCGGCGTACCGCCGGGGCAACTCCTATCAATCGGTCCGGGCCAAGCTCGAATCGGTGGACGCCTTCGACAAGTTCAAGGACGCACTGACCACCGACCCACGGCTCAAGGTGACCGTCGTGCGCGAAACCGACTACTACGCCGAGCAGTCGACCGTGCTGCACACCATCATCCGGACGATCGGCTATGGAATCGCCGTCCTGATGGGCATCGGCGCCGTGTTCGGCGCCATCAACACGATGTACTCGGCAGTCGCGACCCGCACACGTGAGATCGCCACTTTGCGGGCGCTGGGGTTCGGGGCGAGCGCAGTGATGATCTCCGTTCTCGCCGAAGCGATAGTGCTCAGCCTGATCGGTGGAGTGCTGGGTGGTGCGCTCGCCTATCTGGCGTTCGACGGGTTTACGACGGCGACCATGAACTTTCAGAGCTTCAGCCAGGTGGCGTTCGCGTTTGCCGTCACCCCCGCGCTCCTCGCCCAGGGGATTGCGTCGGCCACAGTGATGGGGTTTCTCGGCGGCCTTTTTCCGGCGATTCGCGCTGCGCGACTTCCCATCGTTACGGCTCTCCGCGAGCTCTAGCTGCCGCGCCGAAGCTTTAGCTGAGGCGGGTGACGTCTTTCCCAACAGGCCACGTACTCCAGCCTTACGCTCGAACAGCCGGTCTGAGGATCGGCCGTTCTCAGTACTCCACGTACCGACCCGTCTAATCGTCTCGCTGTTCAGCTTTTGAAACCGTCGCAAAGAAGTTGTCCGCAGCGGCCGGCTCTGCAGCAGCACGGGTACGCGGGTTGCTTTATGGGTCGTGATTCAAAAAGTTCGAGTCACATCGCGTGGGGGCGGCTATGCGGGTTGAGGAAGTGCTTCAGCGAATTCAAGGAGAGTACTTGGAAATGCCCGGGCTCCGATTGACAGCAGCACAGGCCCAGCGGCTCTGGGGCCTCGAGCACGAGATGTGTTCGTCGCTGCTGGCTGCCCTCGTCGACGCGAAGTTCCTGCGGCAGACGCGGGACGGCGCCTATATCCGATCCGACGCGATGCTGACGTCCACCCTCAAACCGCGCCGGCCTGGAAGCCGCGCGATGGAGTCGGTCGCATAGATAGAGAAACGGTTTGATGCACCCACCCGGGCCGGCTGGCCTGCTCCTGCCTCGCAGGCCAACAAAGAGCGCCGGCCCACTGCCCCTAACCCGGACGCCAGGCAGGCGCCCGCGGCCACTGAACCGTCGAGGGTTGAAGCCGAACAGGAATTGCTTCAACCTTCGACGAAGCCTCTCGCCCGACCTTCTTACGAATCGATACCCTCGAGCACGGCCAGCACGTCCGTCATCTCGGGCAGCTCTCCGAGGTCGTACCGCTTCGCGAAGACCACGGTGCCGTTCTTGTCGACGACGAAGACTGCGCGCTCCGGGAAGCCCTCCGGACGCAGGACACCGTAGCGTTCCGAGACGGCGCCATGCGGGAAGAAGTCGCTCAAGAGGTCGTAAGACAATCCGCCGAGACTCTTGGCCCACGCGGCCTTGGGCGGGACGGCATCGGCGCTGATCCCGAGCACGTGGGCGTCATGCCCCGAGAGACGGGGCTGTTCGGCCTCGTACCCGGTCATCTGGCGCTCGCACACCGGCGTCCAGGCAAACGGATGAAACGCAATCACGACGTTCTTGCGACCACGCAGCTCCGACAGCTTGACGGTCCCGCCACGGTGGCTGGCCAGCTCGAAGTCCGGGGCTTCCTCACCTACTTTGACCTTCATCTCACCTCTTTAGCGTAGGCAATAGGCACCAGGCAATAGGCCAATGCCTAATGCCTGACGCCCAGTGTCTGTCTTCATGGCGGTCTCTGGCGTCGCCCCCGTTACCCGCCACTCGCCAGCCTCTTTGCGGAGCCCGAGCTCGACCTCTCGGGCGTCCATCGTCGGGGCGTTGGTCCACGTCAGCGTGAGGGTCAGGTGCGCCGTGGGCGGTATCCCCGTCCCCGACCGCCACCTGAACGTCCGCGAACGACAGCTCGAACCCTCCGGCGGCCCGGCCGGCAGCCGCCGCCGCGGCGACCACCGCGTCGCGCCCGCGCATCGTCGGATACGGCGGTCCCGGATCGATCGTAACGTCGTCGGTGAAGAACGACGCGAGGCGTGCGGCGTCCGCAAGCTTGCCCAGGTCGTCTGAGGACGGTGCGTTCACCGTATCGACTATCTGGTCGAGCCGCGCGCGAATGCGCTGTTCCTCGCTCGGGAAGAGCGTCTTCCAGGCAAGCCAGCCGCCGATGACGGCAAGCAGCGCGACCACGAGCCGGACGACATTTGCACCTTTGGCCTGCTTCACCAGAGCATCCGCCCGACAATCCGGTCGCGGGTGACGGCCCCGAGCTCGTGCTGTTCGATCGGCATGCCTCGATTGTCGCCCGCGACGAAGTACTCGCGCTCGCCAGTTTCTTTTCGCTCATCACCCATGCTGCCCGATGCACGACGTAGGGCTCATCGAGCGGCCGCTCGTCGACGTGAACGATGACAGCCTCGATGCGAACGCGCTCACCCGGCAGACCGATGATGCGTTTGACGAACAGCACACGCGGCCCTGCCAGCCGGATGGCGACGACGTCGCCGCGCCGCGGTTCGGTGCGAACATAGGCCAGCCGGTTGACAAGGTGGAGTCCTCCGTCGCGATACGTCGGCAGCATGCTCGGGCCGTAGATTCGGATCGATTGGAGCACGACGCCGAACGTGATCGCGCTGAGCACCACGATGGCCACGATGCGGATGAGCGTGCGCGGACGGACGTCGGCCGGCGAGGAGGCGCTGCAAGCGTTCCGGTACACTCTAAAATACCCGTATGAGGTTCGCGACGCTTGCGGCCGCCCTTCTTCTCCTCGCAGCGCCGGCGTTTGAAGCGCAGATTCTCAAGGTGCCTGTCGAACTCGACAGCCCGGCGCCCGCCGGTTCGGCGCAACCCTTCCTCGCCGACGCGTTTGACGGCGGCGTGGTCCTGAGCTGGCTGGAGCGGACGACTTCGGGTCACCGGTTTCGGTTTGCAACCCGCCGGAACCAGCGGTGGACCGAGCCCGTGACGATTGCCGAAGGAAACCGGTTCTTCGCGAACTGGGCCGACGTCCCTTCAGTCGTCCGGCTGCCCGACGGCGCCATGGTCGCCCATTGGCTGCAGGTTAGCGGCCCTGGAAAGTACTCGTACGACGTCATGCTCCGGCACTCGCCGGACGACGGCCGGACGTGGTCGGCGCCGCTGACGCCTCACCACGACGGGACCGAGACAGAGCATGGGTTCGTCTCCATCGTTCCATGGCCTGGAAGCGTGTTCGGCAGCAGTTTCGGCGTCGTGTGGCTGGATGGACGCGATTTCGCCAACCACCCCGGCGGCGAGGCTGGGATGAAGGCCGAAATGGCTCTGCGCGCCATCGTCCCGTCCCAGGCGGTTGCAGGGAGCATCGGCGGAAGCGGCAAGGTCTCGCCGCCGGTCTCGGTCTGGATGCAGAGCCCCGAGGCGGTCGTTGACTCGCGGGTTTGCGAGTGCTGTCCGACGGCTGCCGCTCGTACGAATCGCGGCGTGGTCGTGGCGTACCGCGATCGGAGCGCCAGCGAGGTTCGCGACATCGCAGTCGCCCGCTACGAGAACGGGCGCTGGACGCCGGGCAAGGTCGTCCATCCGGATAACTGGCAGATTCCGGGATGCCCCGTGAACGGCCCGGCGCTCGTGGCGTCGGGATCGGGCGTCGCGCTCGCGTGGTTTGCCGCGCCGGAGAACAACGCACGGGTGACCGTCACGTTTTCAAGCGATAGCGGCGTCACTTTCGGCCCGCCGGTCCGCGTGGACGATGGCCTCCCTCTCGGCCGCGTCGCGCTGACGGCGCTCGACGAAAGATCGGTGCTGGTCGGCTGGCTGGAGTATGTAAAGGGAGCTGGTGGAACGGGCGGCGCGTCGGCGCACTTCCGGATGCGTCGCGTCAGCGCCGACGGGACGCGGGGCGACGCGATCACCGTCGCACGCGTCAGCCCCGACCGCGCGAGCGGCTATCCGAGGCTCGTGCGCACCGGCGACGTCGTCACGTTTGCCTGGGTTGCCGACGATCGGGTCAAGGTCGCGGAGCTGGCGCTGCGATAGGTTCGTACGGCGTCACCATTCCGGCCCGGGACGGCAGGTAGATGAGCCGGACGTCTCCTACGCGTGCGACGAACACCGGGAAGCCGAGATAGTCCTCCTCGGCACGGAAGTGCGCTTCATCGAACGCCACCGGCGCCCCCGCCGGACGCCAGCGCGTCCCCCGATAGATGATAAACACCGCGTTGAGGCCGGTCGGCTGCTGCAGCGAACTGATGCCTGACGACGGCGGGGCCGCAGCGGCGGTGCCCATCGCGCCGGCGGTCCCGACGACGGGCGCGCGGCTCGCTGCCTCGCGATCCTCTGCGTCGAAGAGCGTCACCACCGGACCTACGACCGTGGCTCGCGCCGCTTCCGCGGAGCTTCCGACGGGGAAGGACGGCGCCTGGCTGCCAGTTGTCCCAGCAAGAGGACCTTCGCGGCGGCGTTCGTAGGGCTGGAGCAGACCACCGGACAGGGGAACGAAGATCTTGTCGTAGGGAGCAAGGAACTTGTCGGTGTAGAGCGGCACGCCGCGGTACGCGCCGGAACGCACCATGCGGTTGCCATCGAAATGCTGGATGGCGCCCGCCGGATAGTACAAGGCGTCGAGGAATGGAATGGGCTCGCCGTTGCGATACCAGTCCTCCGAGTCGGCGAAGACCGAGGGAGGCGGCGTCGGAACGTACAGGACCTGCGCAGTGGCGAAGCCGGAGACGAAAGTGGCGCAGAGCGTCGCGAAGAGTACGGCAGGCGTTAGCTGGACGATTCTTCTAGTCACGGCGTTCCCCCGGCTCATTTGTCCAAACCGCGTGCCAGAATAGACAAGCCAAATGGCTCAGCAACGTACCCGGCTCTTCCGTCCGACGATCATTCTCGTCGGCCTGTCGCTCGTGTTCCTGTTGCCGTCGGCAGCGGCATTCTACACGGACTGGCTCTGGTTCAAGGAAGTCGGCTTCGAAGCGGTCTTCGCAAAGCGCCTTCGGACGTCGTTCCTTACCGCGGGCGTGGTGTTCACGGTGGCCTTTGCAGGGCTGTGGACCAACGCCCTCGTCGCGCTCTCGGTATTGACCCAACCGTACGTCGTGATCGCCTCCACGGCGCAAGGGCAGCCGATCCTGTTCAACCGCGCGCAGGTGCGGCGCGCCGCAACGATCATCGCGACCGTCGCGGCGCTCGCGATGGCGCTGCCGGCATCGACCCGCTGGCTCGATCTGCTGGAGTATCGCCACGCCGTACCGTTCGGGCAGGTCGATCCGATTTTCAACCGCGACGTCTCGTTCTACGTGTTTCAGCTCCCGGTGTACGACTTCGTGCGCGGGATCGCGCTCGCGATCGTGATCCTGTCGCTCGTCTTCGCCGCAGGGATTTACATCCTCGCCGGCGCGGTTGGCATCGGCCCGCGGAATCGCGTCGACACGACGCGACGGACGCGGGTCCATCTGTCGCTCCTCGCCGTTCTGCTCTTCATCGTGATGGCCGCCGGCGCCTGGCTCGACACGTTCCGGATCCTGGTTTCTTCATCGGGCGGGATCGTTCACGGCGGATCGTACGTGGACGTGCACGCGCGGCTGCCGTTCCTGTATGCGACGACGGCCGTCCTCGGGATTGGGACGATCCTCGCCGTCGTGCACGCCTTCTCGCGCCGCGTGTGGCCGATGCTCGCGGCGGTCGGTCTCTATGTGGTCGTGACGGTTGCGGGGGCGTTGTACGCCGCCATCGTCCAGCGCGTGATCGTCGCCCCGAACGAGCAGGTCCGCGAGCTGCCGTTCATCGAGCGGAACATCGCGGCAACACGGCGCGCGTTCGCCCTCGACGCGGTCGAGGAGCGCGAGCTGCCCGGCGACACGCTGCTGACCCGCGCGGACGTCGCCGCCAACGCCGAGACGCTCGAGAACGTGCGGCTGTGGGACCATCAACCGCTCCTCGACACGTTCGGGCAGATCCAGGAGATTCGCAGCTACTACGACTTCGTCTCGGTGGACAACGACCGCTACGTCGTCGACGGCAAGTACCGGCAGATCATGCTGTCGGGGCGCGAGCTCAACTCTGACACGCTGCAGAACCGGAGCTGGGTCAACGAGCGGCTGACCTTCACCCACGGCTACGGTCTCACGCTGGGCCCGGTCAATCAGGTGACGAGCGAGGGGCTGCCCGTCCTGTTCATCAAGGACATCCCACCGCTGTCGACGGCCGACTTTCAGGTGCGCGAGCCGTCGCTGTATTTCGGCGAGCTGGCGAGCAACTACGTCCTCGTCGGCACCCGCACGAAGGAGTTCCACCACCCGAAGGGGGACGACAACGTCTATACCGAGTATTCCGGGAGCGGCGGCGTGCCGCTCGGCGGCTTCTGGCGGCGGCTGCTCTTCGGCCTGCGGTTCAGATCCACCGACATCCTGCTGACCGACGTCCTCACGGCTGACAGCCGCGTGCTGTTCCATCGCCGGATCAGGGACCGGCTCGGCGAGATCGCGCCGTTCATCGCCTACGATGAGGATCCTTACCTCGTCATTGCCGACGGACGGCTGTTCTGGATCTGCGACGCCTACACCATGACCGGTCTGTATCCGTACTCGACGCCCGCCAGGCCGGGACTCAACTACATCCGCAACTCGGTGAAGGTCGTCGTCGACGCCTATGACGGCACGACAACGTATTACCTGGCGGACGGACAGGATCCGCTGGTGCAGACGCTTGCGCGTGTGTTCCCGACCCTGTTTCGCCCGATCGCCGAGATGCCGGCGGTCCTCCGGCGCCACGTTCGCTATCCGGAGGACATCTTCGCGATTCAGACGGCTGTGTTCTCCACCTTCCACATGACGAACCCGGGCGTGTTCTACAACAAGGAGGACCAGTGGGAGGTGCCGGCGATCGAGAGCGAGGGGAATCCGGTGCTGATGCAGCCGTACTACACGATCATGAAGCTCCCGGGTGAGAAGCGCGCGGAGTTCATCCAGATGCTGCCGTTCACGCCGCGCCGGAAGGACAACCTCGCCGCCTGGATGGTGGCGCGAAGCGACGGCGACCACTACGGCAAACTGCTCGTGTTTCAGTTCCCCAAGCAGAAGGTCGTCTTTGGCCCGCGGCAGATCGTGGCCCGGATCAACCAGGATCAAGTTATCTCGCCGCAGATCACGCTGTGGAACCAACAGGGGTCGCAGGTGATCCAGGGAACGCTGCTGGTCATCCCGATCGAACAGTCGCTCCTGTACATCAGGCCGTTGTACCTGCGCGCCTCCGGCGGCCGGATTCCAGAGTTGAAGCGGGTCATCGTCGCGCATCAGAATCAGATCGTGATGGAGGAGACACTGCCCGCCGCGCTGAACCGGATCTTCGGTCCAGGGGCGGCGCGGGTCGAACGATCGCCTGAGACACTGGCCGGGGCGGTTGCCGACTCAAACGTTTCCCAGCCGCCAGCGTCGCCGGCGGAGCCAGGCTCGGCTTCGGCGGCGGCACCGGTCCCGGCAGGGGGAGAGAGCCTCGATACGCTGGCGGGCCTCGCGCAGGAACACTACCAACGTGCGCTGCAGGCGCAGCGCGACGGCAACTGGGCACTCTACGGCGAGGAAATCAAGAAGCTCGGCGACGTCCTGGAACGCATGAGGACGCGCAAGTGATCACGAGGCGGACGTTCGTCCGGCGCACGCTTGCCGCGCCCGCGGCCGCGGCCCTCGCGCCGTTCGCGCAGGCGCGACCATCGCTCGATCGCGCCGCGGCGTTTCTTCGAGGACGATTCCGCAATCTTCGGAGACATTTCGTCTTCGAGTACTACCCGTGGTACGGCGCGTCGCCCTGGGTGCACTGGGAACAGTGGGAGCGGAATCCGCCGACCGATCTCGCCGCGACGAGCGTGCCGCTGCTCGGAGCGTACGATTCGCGCTCGGCGCGGGTGCTCGAGCAGCATGCGCGCTGGATGGCCGACGCCGGCATCGGCGCGATCAACGTGAGCTGGTGGGGACCGAACGATTACACGGATCGCGCGGTCCCGCTGCTGATGGACGTCATGCGCGCGCACGACATCCATGTCGCGTTCCACCTGGAGCCGTACGAGCCGGGACGCGCGAGGAATTTCGCGCGCGATGTTCTGTATCTCGTGAAGGAGTACGGGGAACGCCGGCGCTGGGACGCGCTGCTCTTACTCGAGCGCGCGGGCGGCTCGACAGGGCCCGTCTTCAAGACGTTCTTCACGATCCTGCCGGAGAAGGAAACAGACTGCCACGGCGTCACGCGCGATGTTCAGTTCCACGTGTCGCCGCCGGCCTGGCGCGAGCAAATCGACATCATCCGGCGCGAGCTCCGTTCGAGCTTCGATCACGTCACGCTCCTCTCCGACTCGCCGGACGCGGACAAGACGGCCGACGCGGGCTTCGACGGGCTGGCGATCTACAACAACTACATCAGGCCGAAGTCCTGGCCGTCCCTCGCGTCAGCGGCAACCCGGCGGAACATCGTGTTTTCGTTCAACATCAACCCTGGATTCGACGGCATCACGCCGCGATCGATCGAGCCGGACTCCTGCTACCGCGCGCCCGCCTTCGAGCCGCCTCTCGAGTCGCTCGACTGGCGGGCGGACGGCCGCCGCCGCGCGCACGCGGTTGCGCTCGACCGCATCACGGAATCGTTCGAAGCCACGCTGACACTGCAGACGGATCGCCGCCTCTCGAACGCGCGCAAAGGGTTTTTCCTCGCCTACATCTGCACGTTCAACGAGTGGCACGAAGGAACCGCGTTCGAGCCCGCCAAGAACTGGGACGACCTGAGTGAGGAAGAGCGGAAAATCGGGTACCACAATCCTGATGACGGGGCGTACCGACTCAAGGCGTTGAAGAGTCTGGTCAGGGCGGTCATTCAGTAAGTGCCTGGTGCCGCGTGCCGGGTGCTGGGTGTGGATCGGGTGCCTCGTGCCGGGTGGGTGCCTAGTGCCCGCTAGGTGCTGGACGCACCAAGCACACACCAGGCACCCGGCACCCGCGTCGCACCCGGCACCCGGCACCAGGCACGAGGCACCGGAGCGACGCCGCTCCCGTCTAACCCTCTCATGACAACTTCGCTCCTGCTCGATCTCCGGCACTCCGTCCGTTCGTTGCTCCGCCAGCCCGGCATTCTCCTGACCGCGCTCGCTTCACTCGCGCTCGGCATTGGCGCGACCAGCGCGATTTTCAGCGTCGCCTATGCCGTGCTCGTCCGGGCTCTTCCGTATCCCGCCGCCGAGCGGCTGGTGACCGTCTGGGAGACGATGCCGGGCAACGATACGCGCCTCGTGGCGCCGGGGAACTACCTCGATTGGCGCCTCGAAGCCGCGTCCTTCGACGCGCTGGCGGCGTATCTCGGGAACGAAGTGAACGTCGCGGGGCCTGGCGAGGCGGAGCGCGTGGCGGGTATGACCGTGACCGGCCACTTCTTTCCCGTACTGGGTGTCGAAGCAGAAGTCGGCCGGGTGTTCAACGCGGCGGACGATGAACGAGCCGATCGAGCCGTCGTGTTGAGCGCGGGCTTCTGGCAGCGCAGGTTCGGCGGAGATCGCGGGATTGTCGGACGCACCATCCGGCTGGACGATGTCGCGTACACGATCGTCGGCGTCGCGAACGCCGGCTTCCGATTCCACGAGCGCGCGGAACTGTGGCGGCTCGCCGATCGGGGGGTGCCCGTGTTCGGCGGCCTGCCGCCGGAGGTGGCTCGAGGCCGCGACATCCACCTCATCGAGGTCATCGGGCGGTTGAAGCCCGGAGTGGCGATCGAGCAGGCGCAGGCAGAAATGCAGACGATCATGGCGCGGCTGGCGGCGGCGCACCCGACGACGAACACGGCGCTCGGCGCGAACGTCGTTCCGCTCCGGCAGACGGTCGTCGGCGACACGCGACCTGCGATCCTGCTGCTCGCCGCGGCGGCGGGCGTTCTCCTGCTCATTGCCTGCGCGAACGTTGCAAATCTGCTGCTGGCGCGGTCTGCAGCGCGGCGGCGCGAGCTGGCGGTTCGCGTCGCACTCGGCGCGGACCGCGGGCGCCTGGTCCGTCAGCTGTTCGCCGAGAGCCTCGTGCTCGCGATCGCCGGCGGACTCCTGGCACTTGGCGTCGCGCGGGTCGCGCTTGGCGCGCTGCTGCGGCTCGCGCCGGAAGACGTGCCGCGCGCGGCCGAGATCGGCCTCGACCCGGCCGTGCTCGCGTTCACCGCGGTGGCATCTCTTGGAACCGGGTTGCTGTTCGGCCTCGCGCCGGCGCTCAGCGCCTCGACGCCGCCGGCCGGCGCGCTGCACGATGCGTCGCGCGGCATCGCGGGCGGACGGCGCGGCAGCCGGCTACGCCGCGCGCTCGTCGTGTCCGAACTGACGCTTGCGCAGATCCTGCTCGGCGCTGCCGGCCTGCTGATCGTGAGCTTCGTGCGTCTGACCGGAACCGACGCGGGGTTCGCGCCGGGCGGACTCCTGACCATGCAGGTCGCGCTCACGGCTCAGAAATACACGGATCCCTCGCGGCGCGAGCAGTTCTACGACGCTGCCATCGAGGAACTGCGCCGGCTTCCGGGGGTCTCGGCGGCGGGCTCCGTCATGGTGTTGCCGATCGAGGGCTCGCGCAATCGCGGATTCTGGATGCTCGGCCGGCCGGATCCGCCTCCCGGGCAGACTCAGAGCGTCGATTTTCAGATCGTCAGCGACGACTACTTCCAGGCGCTCGGCGTCCCGATCATCCGCGGCCGCGGGTTCTCGGCTGCGGATGGCCGCGCGAGCGCGCCGGTCGCGGTGATCAACGCCGCGATGGCGTCGCGGTACTGGCCGGGTGATGATCCGCTCGGAAAGCAGATCCGGTTCGGCGGAAATGCGACGGCCCCGCGCACGATCGTCGGCATCGTCGCGGACGTGCGGCATCGAGGACTCCACCGGCTGGCCGAGCCGCAGGCCTTCCTGTCGTACCGCCAGGACTATGAGCCGCTGTGGAGGTCGGCGGCGTTCACGGTGAGAACGACCGGCGATCCAGCCGCGCTGGCGGCCGCAGCGCGTGCGGCGATCGCGAAGGTCGATCCCGACCAGCCGGTCGGCCGCATGCGGACGATGGACGACGTCGTCGCGCGGTCGGTCGCACCGCGCCGTTTCACGATGACGCTCGCCTCGGCGCTCGCGGCCCTCGCGGCGGCTCTGGCCGCGGTGGGCACCTACGGCCTCCTGTCATGGCTCGTCGCCGCGCGCCGCCGGGAGATCGGCATCCGCATGGCGCTCGGCGCCGCACCACGATCAATTCTCGGCATGATTGTCGGACAGGCGCTTGCGCTGGCCGCCGTGTCAGCTGTGCTCGGCTTGTTCGGAGCGCTCGCGCTCGGCCGTGGCATGCGCACGCTGCTCTTTGCCACGGCGCCGACCGATCCGGTCACGCTCGGAGGCGTCACGATCGGCCTGGGACTATTGGCGCTACTGGCAGCCGCCGTTCCGGCATTCCGGGCTGCGCGGGTGGATCCAGCCCTGACAATGAGAAATGAATAAGAAGCTCTTTCACGGTGGCGCACGCCTTTAGGCGTGCGGCTCGGTCAGCTTCGTGATGTATCGCTTCAGTCCATACCACGAGTAATCGAACCGCCCGGCGCGCTCGTAGTTCTCCGCCTCTGCTTCCGACATGTGCCGGCGGAGATCGATGCGGATCTGCCGGACGAACTCCGCGCACCGCTCGTCGTCGCTGAGCTCCTGGCGCGCGGCGAGCGCGCGCGCGATGCGGACCCACTCGCCGAGACGATCCATCAGCTCGCGCATGTGCTCCGGAGCGTCCTGGAACGGCCCGAAGTGCGTCAGGAAGAGCGTCTGCGGCTGCCACTCGAGAATCTGATCGGCGCTCTTCCGCCAGGCCGCAACGTCGATATCGGGCGGCGGAGTCGGCGGCACGATGTAAGTGCCGGGCGCACGCCGGATGCCCGCGACATCTCCGACGAAGGCGACGCCGCTCGAGCGATCGAGGTAGCTGACATGATGCACGGCATGGCCGGGCGTGTAGGCGACCTCGAGCTCGCGGCCGCTGCACGGGATGCGCTCGCCGCCGGTCAGCGTGCGCACCCGATCGGCCGGCACCGCCAGGAACTCGCCCCAGAGTGACTCCATCAGGTCGCCGTAGAGTCGCTCGGCGCTCGCCAGCAGCTTCGACGGATCGATCATGTGCCGCGCGCCGCGTTCGTGCACGTAGACCTCGATCGCGGGGTTTCGCATGAGGAGAGATCCCGTCGCGCCGGCATGATCGAGATGGATGTGCGTCAGCAGGATCGCGCGGACGTCACCGATCGAGATGCCCCGGCGCTCCAGCTCCGCCGTCAGCGCCGACAGCGTCGACCCTGGTCCCGGATCGACCAGGGCGACGCCGCTGACGTCATGCAGGATACCGGTCGCGATGATCTGCGGCCTGCCCCGGAACTTGAGGTCCACATAGTCGAGGCCAGCCGCCAGCGTCGTCATGGACCGCAGATTATCGCAGATGCGCGTATCATTATTAGAGCAGAGCGACATGGCCGAAGGCGAGCGTCAGACCGGCGGCGAGGTCCTGGAGCGCACCCGGCAGAAGACGAAGGAACCCGAGCTCTTTCAGGTGGTGCTCCTCAACGACGACTACACGACCATGGAGTTCGTCGTCGAGGTCTTGGAGTCAATCTTCAATAAACCGCCTGCCGAGGCGTACCGGATCATGATGCACGTGCACACCCAGGGCAAGGGCATGTGCGGCGTCTATCCGTTCGAGATCGCCGAAACGAAGATTGAGACGGTGCACGAACGAGCCAGAGCAAATGGCTTTCCGTTGAAAGCCACGATGGAGAAAACGTAGGTACTCATTGCTGAATGCTGATTGTGGAATGATCTTCAATCAGCAATCAGAAATCCACAATGTTCAGTACGTCCCTTGAAATCGTCCTCACCATCGCCTTTCGCGAGGCGACGTCCCGGCGTCATGCGCACCTGACGCTCGAGCACCTCTTGTACGCGCTCGCGCACGATCCGGATGGCGAGAAGATCCTCGCGGCGTGCGGCGCCGATCTGCCGCGACTGCGGCGGGAACTGGATGATTACCTGCACCGTTCAGTCGAGCAGTTCGGCCGCGGTCAGCAGCGCGAACCTGACCAGACGCTGGCGTTCCGCCGCGTGCTCCAGACCGCTGTGCTTCATGTGCAGAGCGCGGGACGGCAGGAGGTGCAGTCGGGCGACGTGCTCGCGGCCATTCTGCAGCAGCCGAAGTCATTCGCGGCGCAGGCGCTCGAAGGACACGGCATCAGCCGGCTGGACATCCTCGAATACATCTCGCACGGCATCACCAAGACGCCGCAGGGCGGCGGAGCAAGTAGCGGCGGCGAGGAGCCCGCCGCGGCAGGCGAAGGACAGGAAGGAACCGGAACATCCCGTGACCCGCTGAGTGCGTATGCCCTGAATCTTACCGAGAGGGCGAAGGCGGGCGCGCTCGATCCGCTCATCGGCCGCACGGTGGAGCTGCAGCGAACGCTCGAGATCCTCTGCCGCAGGCGGAAGAACAATCCGGTGTTCGTCGGCGATGCGGGCGTCGGCAAGACCGCCCTCGCAGAAGGCCTCGCCATGCGCCTCCTGGACGATGACGTGCCGTCGATCCTGGAGGGAGCGGAGGTGTTCTCGCTCGACACCGGAGCGCTGCTCGCCGGCACGCGGTTCCGCGGCGATTTCGAGGAGCGGTTCAAGGCGGTGATCAACGCGCTCGCCAGGCGCCGGCGTGCGATCCTCTTCATCGACGAGATTCATGCCACGGTCGGTGCGGGCGCGACCACAGGCGGGACGATGGATCTGGCGACGCTGATCAAGCCGATCCTCACCGCCGGCGATCTGCGCGTCGTCGGATCGACGACGGTCGAGGAGTTCAAGCACATCGAGAAAGACCGCGCGCTTGCGCGGCGGCTGCAGAAGGTGCAAATCGACGAGCCGTCGATCGAAGAGACGGTCAGGATTTTGAATGGGCTGAGGTCGCGATACGAAGGGCATCACGACGTCACGTTCGCGGAGGGGACGCTCGAAGCGGCCGCCAAACTGGCCGCGCGGCACCTTCGTGACTATCGGCTGCCCGACTCCGCGATCGACGTGCTCGACGAGGCAGGCGCGATGCTGCGTCTGCGCTCGGCGCCCGAGGAACCCGTCACGTCCGAGGAACGAGGCACCTCCGAGGAACAAGGCACGAGGAACAGCCGGAGGCCCGAGGCACGAGCTCCGAGGACCGTAACAGTCGCCGACGTGGAGCAGGTCGTCGCGCGAATGGCCAAGATTCCGGCCAAGCAGGCCAGCTCCTCGGATCGCCAGCGGCTTCGGACGCTCGAAGAAGCGCTCGGCCGCGTGGTGTTTGGTCAGGAGGAAGCGGTGCGCTCGGTCGCGAACGCGATCAAGCGATCGCGCGCCGGGCTGGGTCAACCGGACCGTCCTGCGGGGTGCTTTCTGTTCACGGGACCAACGGGAGTCGGCAAGACCGAGCTCGCCAAGCAGCTCGCGATTCACCTCGGCAACGAGTTCATCCGCTACGACATGAGCGAGTACATGGAGAAGCACGCGGTGGCGCGGCTGATCGGCGCGCCGCCGGGCTACGTCGGCTTCGAGCAGGGCGGGCTGCTCGTCGACGCGGTACGCCAGCATCCGTACTCGATCGTGCTGCTGGATGAAATCGAGAAGGCGCATCCCGATCTGTACAACATTCTCCTGCAGGTCATGGATCACGCGACGCTGACCGACAACACCGGCCGCAAGGCGGACTTCCGCCAGACGGTGCTGATCATGACGTCGAACGCCGGGTCGCGGGAACTGAGCGCGAGGTCGTTCGGCTTCGGTATTGGCGACGATGCGGCACGCCACAGAACGGCGGCGGGCCGGTCGAAGAACGCCGTCGAGCGCGTGTTCAGCCCCGAGTTCCGCAACCGGCTCGACGCGATCGTGACGTTCTCGCCGCTCACGCCTCAGGTGATGGAAACGATCGTCGAGAAGTTCATCCTGCAGCTCGAAGCGCAGCTCTCCGAGCGCAGGGTGGAGATTTCGCTCGATCCCGAGGCACGCGCCTGGCTGGCGACGAAGGGCTACGACCCGATCTATGGCGCGCGCCCTCTCGCGCGCGTGATTCAGACCGAGGTCCGCGACAAGCTGACGGAGGAAATTCTGTTCGGGAAGTTGGAAAACGGCGGAACGGTGAAGATCGGCCTCGAGGGCGACGCGCTCACCTTCACCTACGCCCAGTCACCAATCGACAATAATCCCCAATCGCCAATCACCAATCAGCAATAAATCGCCAATCCCCAATCCCCAATCGTCAATGCAGGGATCCGTTCAAGCAGCCCTAAAGGGCTGCGCTACGGGGCTGCGCTACTCTTTTTCTCGTACGACCGCACTGCGAAGCTGGTGAAGCGCCAGCGTCTCTGAGCTGAGCTGCTTGCTCATGTAGACCTTCGACTCGCGGTTGTCGGCGTGCGGCTCGTACTTGACGACGTCGAACCGGAGCGCGTCGAGCACGGCGCGCATGTTGTAGAACTTGTTCTTGGTCTTGGCGACGAACTCGTGGAAACCGGAGGCGTGGGCCCAGGCTTCCTGCTCCTCGGTCAGGGCGCGGAAGTGCCCCTGCCCGCGCCAGTCGCTGCGCGTGCCGCCAATCCACTGATACAGGACCCGGCGGCCGTCGAACTCGACGCAGCCGCGCAGCCGCGCGACGAGGTCCTGCAGCTTGCGTTCGGTCTCGTACGGCTTGATCTCGTGCGCCACCTTGAACGAGACCGGCACGATCGTCTCGGGATCGTCCGGAAGGGGCGCGACCGCCATGAGAATCAGGTGGGCGCGCCCGCTCAGGCGGTCGACGATCTCCTCCGCGCTCTTCCGGCGCCGGAACTCGCCGAAGAACTCCTCGATGTACTGGATCTCGAGCGCCCCCTGCCGGAGCGAGTACTGCCTGACCAGGTGTGACAAGGCAGCAGGATTCTAATGGAGGATAATGTTCCGATGACGCGGATTCATTGCTGGCTCGTGACGGCCGGACTGGCCCTCGGAACCACCCTGGCTGGGCAGGCCCTCCCTCGAATCGATGCGGCCGCGATTCTCGCGCATATCAAGGTCCTAGCGTCAGACGAGTACGAAGGACGGGCGCCGGGCACGAAAGGCGAGGAGCTGACAGTCACGTACCTGGTCGACCAGTTCAAGAAACTGGGCCTGAAACCGGGAAATACCGACGGCACCTACGCCCAGAACGTGCCCCTGGTAGGGATCACGCCCGACCCGTCGATGACCCTGACGTTCAAGAAGGGTGCGGAGGCGGACATGCTGAAGTTCAAGGACGACTTCGTCGCCTGGACGAAGCGGGTGTCCGATTCGGCCGCCCTGAACGACTCCGAGCTCCTTTTCGTCGGCTACGGCATCGAGGCGCCCGAATTCAAATGGGACGATTACAAGGGTGTCGACCTCAAGGGCAAGACGATGGTCGTGCTGATAAACGACCCGCCGCTTCCCGACGAGAAGATGTTCGGCGGCAAGGCGATGACCTATTACGGCCGCTGGACCTACAAGTTCGAGACGGGCGCGAAGAAAGGGGCGGCCGGCGTCCTCATCGTGCACGAGACCATTCCCGCCGGCTATCCGTTCTCGGTGATCCAGAGCAGCTCGGGTGAGCGGTTCGACCTCGTCACGCCGGACAAGAACATGTGGCGGGCGTCGGTCGAGGGCTGGATCTCGCTCGATCGGGCGAAGCAGCTCTTCGCGAAGGCCGGCCAGGACTTCGACGCGCTCAAGACGCGCGCCGCGACGCGTGAGTTCAAGCCGGTGCCGCTCGGCGTGACCGCTAGCGTTCAGATCAAAAACAAGCTGCGCACGCTCGACTCCCGCAACGTGGTCGCCAAGCTCGAAGGGTCCGACCCGAAGCTGAAGGACGAATACGTCGTCTACACGGCCCACTGGGATCATCTCGGCATCGGGCCGGACGTGAAGGGCGACAAGATCTACAACGGCGCACAGGACAACGCCTCCGGAACGGCCGGCCTCCTCGAAATCGCGCGCGCCTTTACGCAGGTGAAGCCGGCGCCGAAGCGGTCGATCCTCTTTCTCGCCGTCACCGCGGAGGAACAGGGACTGCTCGGATCGCAGTACTACTCGGTCAGCCCGATCTACCCGCTCGCGAAGACGCTGGCCAACATGAACATCGACGGCATGAACCTCCACGGCCGAACGAAGGATGTCACCGTCATCGGCATGGGCGCCTCCGACCTCGACGACTATCTGAAGGCCGCGGCCACGGAACAAGGACGCACACTCAAGCCGGATCCCGAATCAGAGAAAGGCTTCTATTACCGCTCGGACCACTTCAACTTCGCCAAGCAGGGAGTGCCAGCGCTCTACATCGACGATGGAACCGAGTTCATCGGGAAGCCAGCGGACTTCGGCATGAAGATGCGCGAGCGGTACAACAAAGAGGACTACCACGCGCCGTCGGACGAGGTGAAACCGGACTGGGACCTCTCAGGCGCCGCCGACGACGCGCAGCTCTTCTTCGTCGTCGGCTATCGCGTGGCGAACGCCGCCAAGTATCCCGAGTGGAAGCCAGGCAATGAGTTCCGAGCGGTGAGGGAAAGGCAGCTGCGCGGAACTCATTGATCACCGCCCATTGTGGATTGCTGAATGCTGATTGCGGAATTCATTCAGCACTCCACATTCAGCAATCAGCATTAAAAGATGCTCTGCACTCTCGCTGTTTCGGGCTACCGATCCCTGCGAGAGCTCGTCGTTCCACTGCTGCGGCTCAACCTCGTTACCGGTCCGAACGGAAGCGGCAAGTCCAATCTCTATCGCGCGCTGCGCCTCCTCGCCGAAACGGCGCAGGGGCGTGTCATCCCGTCATTGGCTCGCGAAGGAGGCCTGCATTCAACCCTCTGGGCCGGACCTGAGCGCTTCGGGCGAGCCGTCCTTCGCGGCGATCATCCTGTTGAAGGCACGGTGCGACAAAAGCCCGTGAGCCTGCGGCTTGGCTTCGCCAGCGATGACTTCGGATACGCGATCGACCTCGGCCTTCCGACGCCGTCGGGATCCGCGTTCGCCCAGGACCCGCAGATCAAACGTGAATGCATCTGGAACGGGCCGATGCTCCGGCCTTCGTCGCTGCTGGTGGATCGTCGCGGCCCGCTCGTCAAAGCGCGGAGCGACGACGGCGAGTGGGCGATCGTCACGCAGAGCTTGGCAGCGTTCGACAGCATGATGACCCAGTGCGCTGACCCGCGGAACACGCCCGAGATGCTCGTGTTGAGGGAAGAGATCCGTGGATGGCGGTTCTACGACCAGCTTCGAACCGACACGGGAGCTCCCGCGAGACAGCCGCACATCGGCACACATACTCCGGTACTCGGCAACGACGGCGCGGATTTCGCCGCCGCCTTGCAGACCATCCGGGAGATCGGCGACGCGCAGGCGCTAAACGAGTCGATCGAGGACGCATTTCCGGGCGCCAGTGTTTCGGTGACGACCGACAGCGGCCGCTTCGAAGTCGAGATGCGGCAGCATGGTCTGCTGCGGCCGTTGAAAGCGGCAGAGCTGTCCGATGGCACGCTGCGGTACCTTTTGTGGGTCGCCGCCCTGCTCACGCCGAGGCCCCCTGGTCTGCTCGTGCTGAACGAACCCGAAACCAGCCTCCATCCGGACCTGCTTCCCGCTCTGGCGCGACTCATCAGCAAGGCGGCCGAACGGTCTCAGGTGTTCGTCGTTTCGCACGCCGCGGCGCTCATCGATGCGCTGCAGCAGCAGCCCGAGTGCCATTCGATCGTGCTGGACAAGGCCTTCGGCGAAACGCGCGTGGTCGACGCGAGCGAACGGACGATGCCTTCCTGGGCGTGGCCGGCACGTTGAATCTGGCCGATCTACCGCTGCGGCAATCTCGAACATCTGCGTGAATCTGCGGCTGGTGTTATGATTCGCCCCGCTCTCGAGGGGAGGACCATGAAGCGGATGTTTGCTGTCCTCGTCGTTTGCTCGGCCCTCATCGCCGCCAGCACCCTTTCGGCCTCCGCGCAAGTCGTCGTCACCGGCACGGCCGGAAATGCGCATTTCAAGTTCGCCGTGCCCGCCACCTGGAATGGCGATCTCGTCATCTGGAATCACGAATATTCGCTGAACGCGATCGCGCCTTTCACGATCAATCCAGCGAACCCGCTGGACGGGCTCGGGCCGCTCGCCGCGGTGCAGTTCTCGCAGGGTTACGCGCTGGCGGCTTCGACGTACCGGCAGGTTGGCTGGGCGGTGTTCCAGTCGAACCACGACCTCCAAAGCATGATCGACGCCTTCGAGAGCCAGTTCGGCGCACCGAACCGGATTCTGGTAACGGGCGCATCGCTCGGAGGCCTCGTCACGATCAGAGCAATCGAAAGCGCTGATCTCGGGAACATCGTCGGCGGCCTGACCATCTGCGGCGCGATCGCCGGCAGTCGCAACTGGGACGGCGCGCTCGATTTCCGTTTGATCTACGACGCGGTGTGCTCGGCCGTCCCCGGAGCGGCGATCCCGGGCGGTGCGCATGGGCTACCTGAGGGATCGTCCATTACGGCGGAACAGGTCGCGCTGGCGGCCCACCAGTGCACGGGCATACTCGTGCCGCCTCCGCTACGCACGCCCGCACAACAGACGCGTCTGACGACGATCCTTGCGCTGACGGCCGTGCCCGAGAACTTCTTTCTGAGGGTCCTCGGCTTCGCCACCTTTGGTCTGAGCGACCTCGTCGATGATCAAGGCAAGCTGCACGGGAAGATCGGAACCGGCAACGCGAACGTGGACTACGGTCACGCCGAGATCAACGAATCGATTGCGCGTGTGACGCCAGACCCGGGAGCCCACAACAGGCTGGAAAACAACTACACGCCGACGGGCGACGTCGGCGGCACCAAGATCGTCTCGCTCCACACCGACAAGGACGGCTTCGTCATCGTCGAGAACGAGAGCGAGTACGCGTCGCGCGTTCCTCCCGGAAACTTCACAACGGCCGTTGTCGTCGAGGCGGTGCCGACGCACTGCGAATTCACGGCTGCCGAAGTCGTTGCGAGCTGGGAGTCGCTGCGCGGTTGGCTCGCCGGCGGCCCGCAGCCGACCCCGGCGACCATCCAGGGGACTTGTCTGGCGGTCGCCCCGATTGTCGGCGGCGCTTGCCGGATCAATCCGGCGTTCGTCATTCCAGACATGGACAGTCGCATCCGTCCTCGCTAGATACGACGACTGCTGAATGCTGACTCCAACTCAGCATTCAGCAATCCACATTCAGCATTGAGTATTGACATTCCGGGAACCTGACACCTATTCTCCCCGTAGCATCTTAGGGGAGACGACATGCCGCGTCAGCTTGCCCTGCTCCAGGGCACGCTCGATCTGCTCGTCCTGAAAACGATTGCCGCTGCGCCGCTCCACGGTTATGCGATAGCGACGGCGATTCGTGACCGCACTGGCGGCGCGCTCGCGATAGATGACGCGGCGCTGTACCAGTCGCTGCACCGCCTCGCGCGGCAACGGCTGGTCGATGCGGAGTGGGGCGCGTCCGAGAACAATCGCCGCGCGCGGTACTACGAGCTGACGACCGAGGGACGGCGCCGCCTCCGTGCCCAGGA
>DATAEE010000022.1:0-2032 GCA_036258175.1 Vicinamibacterales bacterium | reverse complement strand
TGATATCCTGACTGATGTCGAAGTTCTGGCAGAAGACACAGCGCAGATTGCAGTGCGCGAAGAAGATAGTGCCCGAGCCATTCCATCCTCTTAGGGTCTGTCAGTAAATAACTGGTTGAAATGACTTGTACTCGGCATGGGGTCGTGGTACGGTGACGTGTGCCGTTGGCCACGCTTCGCGCCAAGCACGCGGCGTTGGCGCCGGTGTTCACCGAGCGATCAAGGCGGGTGTGGGCGGCGACCGAAGCGCGGGCCCTGGGCCATGGCGGCATCGCCGCGGTCGAACGGGCCACCGGGATTTCGCGCGCGACGATCCAGCGTGGGCTGCGTGAACTCGACGAGCCCGCGCCGCTCCCGCCGGAACGGACGCGCCGACCTGGCGGCGGTCGCAAGCGGGCGACAGCGGTCGACCAGACGTTGCTGCAGGATCTGGACGCGTTGGTGGAGCCGACGGCGCCCGGCGATCCAGACTCGCCGCTGCGTTGGTCGAGCAAGAGTGTGCGGACGCTGGCGGTCGCGTTGCAGGCCCTCGGGCACCACGTCAGCCACACGGTCGTCGCCGAACTCCTGCACCAGTTGGGCTACAGCCTCCAAGGGAACGTGAAGACGCGCGAGGGGCGTCAGCATCCGGATCGCGATGCCCAGTTCCGGTATATCGCCGCCCTCGTGACGCGGTCGCAGCGGCGGAAGCAGCCGACCATCTCGGTGGACACGAAAAAGAAGGAATTGATTGGAGACTTCAAGAATGGCGGGCGGGCCTGGCGGCCGAAAGGGGCGCCGGATCGGGTGCGCGTGCATGACTTCGTGATTCCCGGGCCCGGCCACGGGAAGGCCATCCCGTACGGCGTCTACGATTTGCACCGCGATGAAGGATGGGTCAGTGTCGGGATCGATCACGACACGGCCAGCTTCGCGGTGAACGCGATTCGCCGGTGGTGGCAACGCATGGGGCGGTCCGCCTACTCGCAGGCGCGGTCGCTCCTGATCACCGCCGACGCCGGCGGCAGCAACGGCACACGGCTTCGGCTCTGGAAGTGGGAATTGCAGCGGTTCGCGAATCGCACGGGCCTGACGATCACTGTCTGTCACTTCCCGCCGGGGACCAGCAAGTGGAACCGTATTGAACATCGCCTCTTCTCGCACATCGCCATGAACTGGCGCGGCACCCCCCTCGTCAATCTGGCCACCATCGTGAACTTGATTGGTTCCACGCATAGTCGGTCTGGACTGCGTGTCCGCTCGGAGATCGATCGAGGCCGCTATCCGGGCGGGATCACCGTCACTGACGCGCAGATGGCAACCGTGTGGCTCACACGACATCGCTTTCACGGCGAGTGGAACTACACAATCCGTCCAGCGTCCACGCGCCGACAGTGAAACCTAACCATCACTACGACGAACGAATAAGTCCAGAGCGATATCTTGATCTCGAGGATGTCATTGTTCGCGGCGTCGAAATGGTCCTTCCGATAGCGAAACTCAAAGATCCTGACCGCGTGGACGAGCCCGAGATCGGAGCCAAGGGCATATGGATCTTTGACAACAACTGGGCCCGACCCCGAGATCTCGCTCAAGCTGACCGAGGTCAAGGAGGCGCTGGCCGAGGCGATCTCCGATCTCCCCGAGCGCGAGAAGCTCGTCGTGACGCTCTACTACTACGAGGAGCTGACGCTACGCGAGATCGGCGAGGTGCTGGGCGTCACCGAGTCGCGCGTCTCGCAGCTGCACACGAAGGCGATCCTCTGGGCGCGGCCCCGCGAGCCGGCCGAGACATAGAGAAGGCCCGCCGGAGCGGGCCTTCTCGCCATAGCCGCCTGGGCGGCATTGCTTGCAGGTCAGTGGTTGCCCACGGGTTGGAAGTAGTTCGCGGCTGCGAAGTTCGCGATGTCTTCTCCGAGCTGCCGGCCCTGCACGTCCGCGGTGCGGAAGTGGAGGCCCGCCCAGATGCGCGCCAGGACGAGCTCGTCGAGCGCCTGCGGGAAGCTGGTGAACGTTCGCGTCGCATCCCCGCCGGGATTCGCGAAAACGCTTG
>DATAEE010000021.1:0-1676 GCA_036258175.1 Vicinamibacterales bacterium | reverse complement strand
GCGGCCGATCACGATCGACCGTCCCGGCTACGGCCGCACAGATCCCGTCGCCGATCCCACGCGATCCGCCGTCGCGTCCGATGTCGCGGCCGTCGTCGGAGACATCCCCATCGACAAAGTCGCACTCATCGGCTGGTCGGGCGGGGGGATGTTCGCGCTCGAAGCCGCCGCGGTGCTCGGATCGCGCGTGCGCTCCCTGTCACTGGTATGCACCCCTGCGCCAGACGAGGAAATCCCCTGGGTGCCTGACGACTTTCGAGCTCTCACGGCCGAGGTCCCGTCAGATCCGGAACAAGCATTCGAAGCGATCACCGTCGCATGCAGTTTCTACGCTGAGGACCCGGACGCAGCCGTCGAATCAGATCCGAGCCCGGCCGATGCAGAGGTTCGTACCCTCCCCGGTATCACCGACGCTCTCCGGACGATGATGAGAGAGGGCGCACGGCAGGGAGCGATTGGCATGGCCGCTGACATCGTCGCCGGCTCCCGCGGCGAGCCCCTCCCACTCACCGAAGTTCGGACGGCGGTGCGACTCTGGTACGGCGACGCCGACTGGGTCGGCCCCGAGCACGGCCGCTGGTACGCCGACCGACTCGCCGACTCCCAACTCAGCATCGTTCCCGGAGCGGGCCACCTCCTACCGCTGACGAACTGGCGGGCCATCCTCGAGGCCGCAATCGCGTGATCCAGGCAACGCGGACGCTCCGAAGCCTGTACCTGTGAGAGCGGCATCCTGCCTGAGCCCTGGCTCAGGCGTCGGCGCCCGCCGGCGCGAAGATCGCGTCGAGCCGCTCGAGACTGGCGGCCGGCCATAGGGCTTTCGAGTCGTAGTAGACCTCGAACGCCGGCACCGAGTCGGGGAGCGTGACCCAGGGCAACTTCGAGCGAGTGAAGATATGAACGTCTGGGGTGACTCCTGACGGGTCGTCGAGCGTGCCGCCGCGGATGAACCGCACCTCTGGGCGCCCGTAGTCGCTGAAGACCGCCACCTGGCAGGTCGGGCAGCGGTAGATCCGCTGCTTGCTGCCGTCGTCACGGGGCACGTCGACGGGCTCTGGAGCGCCGGCGAGCAGCTCCACGCGGTCGGCCTCGACCAGCAGGTTGATCACGAAGGCGCTTCCGGTCTGACGTTGGCAGTTCAGGCAATGACAGCAATGCGTGAAGAGCGGATCGGACGAAAGCCGGTAGCGAACCGCTCCGCAGGAGCAACCACCCTCACGTGGAACGCTCATGATTTCCTCCTCGAGGACAAGCAGACAGAGGTTAGGACAGTACCCCTGCGGTACGGCGCTGCGAGAGCCGTAGAGCGCTTGTGACACACCTGTTTGCCTTTCGCGCTCAACGATCGGTGAGCGCGAGCCTGGCGCCGAGCGTGGCGAAGGTCCCGGCGAATACGCGGCGCATCCAATCCCGCACACGGGGACGCGAGATGACGTGGCGCCGGATCGCGGCGGCGAATAGCCCATACCCGACGAACACGACCAGCGTCAGCAGCATGAAGACGGCGCTCAACCCGACCATCCGCAGCAACGCATGCGGCTCGTCGGTGCTCACAAACTGGGGCAGGAACGCGAAGAAGAAGATCGTCAGCTTCGGATTGAGGATGTTGACCAGGATGCCGGAGACGATCACCTTTGCCGCCGAGCGGGGCGCGCTGTCCTCCTCGACCGCGAGCG
>DATAEE010000020.1:0-1776 GCA_036258175.1 Vicinamibacterales bacterium | reverse complement strand
CTGGAAAATGGCGAGATTCAGGCAGTCGGCTCCGACCACGCGCAGACGACGGTTGACGTCCGCATTGTGGCGGCGACGAATCGGAATCTCCACGAGCTCGTGGCGGCCGGCCGCTTCCGCGAGGACCTGCTCTATAGGCTTCGGGTGATACATCTCCACGTGCCGGCGCTGCGTGAGCGGCGTGAGGACATCCGACCGCTGGTCGAGTATTTCGTCAAGCGGGCCACACGTCGCGCGACCGGCTTCAGCGAAGAGGCGATCCGCGCGCTCGAGCGGCATCGATGGCCCGGCAACGTGCGCGAGCTGCAGAACGTCGTCGAGCAGGCGATGTGGCTCTCACCGAGCACGGTCATCGAAGTCGATCACCTTCCGGAGCCGGTCAGGGCAGTCGGTGATGCCATCGTGATGTCCCGCGAGCGTCGGCGGCAGGTGGCCGACGATCTCTATCAGGCGCTCGTCAAGGGAGGATACACGTTCTGGGAGCACATCTATCCGTTGTTCCTGGCCCGCGATATCACCCGGCACGATCTGCGCGAGCTGATGCGCAGGGGTCTGACGGTCACACGAGGGAACTATCGCGCGCTCCTCAAGCTGTTCGGGATGTCCAGTCGCGAATACAAACGATTCCTGAATTTCCTGGCGGCCCACGACTGTCGGGTCGACTTCAGAGAGTTCCGGACCGGCTCTCCGGACTCGCGCCGGCGGTCCCGCACCGTGTTGCTGCCGATGCCAGCCGGCCCGAATGCGAGCGAGTCGGCGACCACGTCAGTCCGCGAGGAAGATGCTCAGGGGAGAGCCGGATCCCCTCCAATAGGGCCCGCCGCATGAACGGCGTGGTCCTTGTCTGGTTGCGACCAGACTGAAGTCCTCTCCGGTCGGCACCTCACGCGTAACTAGCCGCCTTTTTCAGGCAAATTCACGCCTCCGCCCGCGGCCCGCCGCTTGCTCTCCCGCATGGCAGCTTCGACGGACAGTCAGGACGACGGTCGTCCCGACGCTCCCCCGGCGCGGTTGCCCTGATGCTGATGGCGACTCACAGAAGTGTCGTTTGGAACTACCGGCGGCTCGATGGCGTGACGGCGCGCGTGGTCATCGACCGCGAGGAATCCACGCTCAAGCTGTCGTTGTTTTTCGACGACGAGCTGCGCGACACCGAAGAATTCTCGAACGTCCGCGACGCCATGAGGCGGGCGGAAGAACTCCGGCTGCTCGTCACGCACCGCGGAGGGCGGGCGGAACGTGCGAATTGACGCGCTGGCCCGTCGGCCCGCCGACGGCCTGCGGCGCGTCGCGGACCCCGCCGTGTTCGCGTTTACGACGCAGGTCATCACGCACGTGATCTGGAAGGCTTTCGCGCTGCCCGAGGCGGCGCTGCCAGTCGTGGTTGACATCGCGTGTTCGAGCTTTGCTCTGACTCGCCTGGCCGCTATCGGCAGGCTCGCGAGGGGGTACCGCGCCACAGCCGATGTTGACGTCAGTCGTGAGGCGGCTGCCAGCCACCGCACGAGCCCGTGGACGATTGCGAGCGCGACGTGTGGACGGATCCCGCGAACGCACGTTCGGAAAGCACCGGTTGACCGGCCCGGTCAGATCGGTCGGTTCATGGCCCGCGCTCCAGGTGCGGAGCGTCACAATCTCGCGCCGAGATAAGCGCAGACGCGAAGCAGATCGGCAAATACCGCACCCGCCGTCACCTCGGGGCCGGCGCCGGGTCCCTGCACGACGAGCGGATTGTCGTGATACCGCGCGGTGGCGAACCGCACAACGTTATCGGTC
>DATAEE010000019.1:0-40370 GCA_036258175.1 Vicinamibacterales bacterium | reverse complement strand
ACGCAGGTCTACGGCGTGTACCGCAAACGTGAGCTCGTCGGCTCACCGCGCGCGCCCGCTAAGTCTTCAACGCCAGCCGCCTGGATGCGGGCCGTGCACAACGTTGGTACCCAGGACGCGCGCGCGATGATCGAGTTCTGGCTCAACGCCTCGGGCGTCGAGCGGGAGGAGCGGCTCGACTTCGTCGCGGACGTCCCGGCCGGCCGGTACTACCGGTTGACGCGCTCGATCAAAGTGCCGCTGGGGTCCGCGACCGGTTTTGCCGGTCTTCGGGCGCAGCTCGCACCGCCGCGCGGGTCGATCAAGCGGATCGAAGAATCAAATGGAAACAACAACGACGCTGTGCGTCTGCTCGGCGAGTTGCGGAACGTCAGCGTTCCTTAAGTCTCATCGAACGCCCGTCCGCCGCGCGCTTCGAGCGCACGGACGATCTTGCCCGGCTCGAATCCCTGACGCATCAAGAACTGGTGGAGACGGCGGAACTCCGCGGCGCTCTGGATGCGGCGGCCGCGAAGCTTGCGGTCCAGCGCTTTCGTAAGGAGCGCGTCTTCGTCCAGCTCGGCGAAGATCTCAGCAATGGCGTCCCGTGCGGTGGAGCGATCGATACCGAGCGCCTCGATCTCGCGGAGGACCCTCGCGCGGCCGCGGCCTTTGACCGACGCGGCAGTGCGCGCATACGTGCGGGCCACGCGGCCATCGTCGAGCGCGCGCGCGGCCTGGAGGCGGGCGACCGCGGCGGCGATGTCGGCGTCGGCGTATTCCCGTTTTTTCAGACGGCTGCGGATCTGGGCGGCCGAGAGCTCACGGCGCGCCAGCAGCGTCAGCGCATACGTGTAGGGATCAGCTGCCAAACCTCGTGATTTCGGGCGCTCCGACGACCTTTGACGCCATCTGATCGCGCGCTGCGTCGGCGGTCGTCGAGATGCCCTGGACCTTCATCTTGAACTCGTCCACGTTCGATGCCGAGCGCAGCGCCTCGTCCAGCGTAATCCAGCCGTTGGCGAAAAGCCCGAAGATCGATTGATCGAACGTCTGCATCCCGTACTGGGACGTGCCGGCGGCGATCGCGCCCGGGATCATGCTCGTCTTTTCCTTGTCGATGATGCAGTCGCGAATGAACGGCGTGCCGATGAGGACCTCGACGGCCGGCACGCGGCCGCGGCCGTCGGCGCGCGGGATCAGGCGCTGGGAAATCGCCGCCTTGATGACGCTCGCGAGCTGGAGGCGGATCTGCCGCTGCTGGTGCGGCGGGAAGACCGCGATGATTCGATTAATCGTCTCGGTCGCGTCCAGCGTGTGCAGCGTCGAGAAGACGAGGTGGCCGGTTTCGGCGGCGGCGAGCGCCGTCTCGATCGTTTCGAAGTCGCGCATTTCTCCAACGAGGATGACGTCCGGGTCCTGCCGCAGCGCGCTGCGCAGCGCATGGGCGAAGCTCGGCGTATCCACGGTGACCTCGCGCTGGTTCACGAGGCAGCGGTTGTCGCGGTGCAGGAACTCGATCGGGTCCTCGACCGTCATGATGTGCGCCGCGCTCGTCGCGTTGATGTGGTCGATCATCGCGGCGAGCGTCGTGCTCTTACCGCTGCCCGTGGTCCCGGTCACGAGCACGAGCCCGCGCTCGTCCTCTGC
This sequence comes from Vicinamibacterales bacterium, assembly GCA_036258175.1. Lineage (GTDB taxonomy): Bacteria > Acidobacteriota > Vicinamibacteria > Vicinamibacterales > 2-12-FULL-66-21 > DATAEE01. The sequence continues at coordinate 38,741 of DATAEE010000019.1, read as the reverse complement.
GATCGTCTTGAGCACCGGCGGCAGGCCCAGCTCCTCGATCGTCAGGATTCTCGTCGGGATGACGCGCATGACGATGCCGACCGTGCCGCGCTGGCGGAACACGTTGCAGCGGAAACGGCCGAGGCCCGGGACCATGTACGCGAGGTCGACCTCGTTGTGTTCTTCGAACTTCTTCCTCTGCTCGGCCGACAGGATGGACAGGCCCATCGCCTCGGTGTCGGGCACGTCCAGACGCTTGGCCTCGGAGGCGGGCACGAGCGTCCCGTGGACGCGCATCATCGGATAGCTGCCAGCCTTGATGTGAAGGTCCGACGCGCCGCCCTGCACGGCCGCCAGCAGAAGTTCGTTGATGTGCATGGTTTTTCAGACCTCGAACCTCACGGCTCGACGGCAGGGACGTTCATCGGCTGGGGGAGACGAGAATTGTACCCTATTCGGGCTTATCGTGCGGCCGACCGGACGCCGGCCGGTTCGCGGCGCGCCGACGTACCCTGATCCACGTACGTCAGCCATCCATGCGTATCAGGGATCTCACCGCGGACGACGTCGAAGAACGTCCGCTGGATGGCCTCCGTCACCGGCCCGCGTTTGCCGTTCCCGATCGTGATCTTGTCGACGGATCGAATCGGCGTGATCTCCACCGCCGTGCCGGCGAAGAAGACCTCGTCGGCGATGTAGATCAGCTCGCGCGGCAGCATCTCTTCGCGCACGCGGAAACCAAGCTCACGCGCGAGCGTGATGACCGAGTCGCGCGTGATGCCCGGCAGGACGGACGCCGTCAGCGGCGGCGTGTAGATCACATTGTCCCGGACGATGAAGACGTTCTGGCCGCTTCCCTCGCTGAGATAGCCGAACGTGTCGAGCGCGATCCCCTCGCTGTAGCCTTCGCCGACCGCTTCCATCTTGATGAGGCCGGAGTTGGCGTAGTTGGCAGCGGTTTTCGCGAGCGCCGGGAAGGTGTTGGGAGCCATCCGCGACCAGGAACTGATGCGGACGTCGACGCCCTTCTCGAGGGCGTCCGTGCCGAGATACGCGCCCCACTCCCACGTCAGGATCGCGACTTCCACGGGGTTGGGCAACGGATTCACGCTGAGGGCGTTGTAGCCGCGATAAACAATCGGCCGAATGTAGCAGGCCTTGAACTCGTTCGCGCGAATCGTGTCGAGCACCGCCGCGGTGAGCGTGGCGCGGTCGACCTTCGGCTCCATGCGGTAGATCTTCGCGGAATCGTAGAGCCGCCGCATATGCGCATCGAGGCGGAAGCAGGCCGAGCCCTTCGGGCTGTCGTAGCAGCGCGCCCCTTCGAACACGGCGCTGCCGTAGTGGACGACGTGCGACGCGATGTGGATCTTCGCGTCGGCCCAGTCGACGAGCGTGCCGTTCATCCAGACCTTGCCGGTGCCCGTAAACGACATCGTCTCTCCTTACCGCAGATTGCGTAGATCGCTGAAGATTGAGCCACTCAGCACAGGACGGCTCTGCAATTTTAGCACCACTTACTGGGGCTCACCACAAAAAGGGCACCGGTCGGCGCGTGCATGGAGAGGCTTCCGGCACTGCAGGCAGAACCGCGCTTCGCGCGACTCGCGCGCGCGCGGCATGCGCACGAAATCAGGGGTGGGGGTCACGCGGCCGGCTGCGGCGGCGACTTTTTTCACCGCTGCGGGCCGCGACGCGAGCAGATCTTCGAGCAGCTCCGAGGCGCGCTGATAGCGCATGGCGACATCCGGCGCCATCGCGCGCATCACGATGTCGCTGATCGCCTTGGGAATCGATGAGTTCTTCAGCCGCGGCGGCGAGACCAGCTCGCCCGTCATGAGCTTCTGGAGGTCCGAGGGCGCCGGCGTGTCGTACGGCAGCGCGCCGGTCAGCATCTGATACATCGTCACGCCGAGCGAATAGAGGTCCGACGCGAACACCGCCTTGCCGTGAAACTGTTCCGGCGCCATGTACGGCGGACTGCCGATGACCGTGGTCCCGTGCGCGGCGATCTCGAGGAATCGGGAGGTCCCGAAGTCTGCCACCTTGGCGACCTGAGTTTCCGAGACGAGGACATTCGCCGGCCGGAGGTCGCGATGGATGACGCCTTGCCGGTGCGCGTGGTCAACCGCGTTGCAGATCTGGCAGGAGATGTCGAGCGCGCGACCGAGCTCGAGCGGCCCGCTCATGCCGATGATGTGCTCGAGCGTCTCGCCCGGCACGTACTCCATCACAATGAAGAAGAGGTTCTCCTGCTTCTCCGCTGTGATGATCGCGACGATGTTGGGATGGCTGAGGCTGGCGAGGAGCCGCGGTTCTTTCAGCAGCTCGCCGAAGTCGAGATTCTGCCGGTGCGGAACTTTGATCGCGACGCGTTTGTGGATCCACGTATCTTCGGCGAGGTACACGCTGCCGAAGCCGCCGCTACCCAGCGGCGACACGATCTTGTACTTTCCCAGGGACTGACCGCGGAACAGCACTGCCGCACGCACTATACCACTCTGCATTGGAGATTGAGGATTGGGGATTGGGGGAACGATTGGTGATTGGTGAGTCGCAGCTGCCACGGTTCTACGCGCCCCTGATCGATGGCGAGGTGGCGGAGCTCCCGCCGGACGAAGCGCATCACCTGACGCACGTGATGCGGTTGCGCGATGGAGACGAGATCCGCGTGTTCGACGGCCGCGGGTCCGAGTGGCGCGGCCGCGTCGAGCGCGCGGGGCGCCGTGGTGCGCAAGTGCGTCTCCTCGATCGCGTGACCCCCGCGGCTGAACCGCGCGTCGCACTCACACTAGCCCAGGCGGTGCTCAAGGGCGACAAGATGGATGCCGTCGTCCGCGACGCCACGATGCTCGGCGTGAGCGCGATCCAGCCGCTCGTGTCGCGCCGGACGATCGTCCGCCCGACCGCGGCACGCGCTGAATCGGCCCGCGAGCGCTGGCGCCGCGTGGCGATCGCCTCCGCAAAGCAGTGCCGCCGCGCCGTCGTGCCGGAGATCCATCAGCCGGTCACCTTCGAGGAATGGATCGGCGCCACGGGCAACGGAATCATTCTCATCGAGCCGGAGGTTGGCACGACCAAAGCGGGACCAGAGGATCTTCACAAGCCGACATCCCAGGCTCTGCTTATCGTCGGACCCGAAGGAGGGTGGGAAGCGGCTGAAGTCGAGGCAGCGCTGCGAGCGGGCTGCCGAGCCTTGACGTTCGGAGCGCTCACGCTGCGCGCCGAGACGGCGCCGACGGTTGCGATCGCGGCGCTGCGCGCCTGGTGGGGGGATTTCTAGCGGTCGCCCTGGTCGTCGTCGCGATGGGGATCCGGCTCGAGGGCCGAATAGTCGGGATCCGCGGCGTGGCGGTTCGAACGGCGCTGAGAACGGTCCGCCGCCCGGTCCCGGCCGCGGCCCCGGTCCGATGCCAGGCTACGCTCTCCATGCGAGCTCAGCATTCGCCAGGCCGACCGGTCCTCCGGTCGCTTCACGAGACTCTCGAGCTCCAGACGTACCTCGCGTACCTTCTCGGTGAGTTTCCGGATCTCACTGAGTAGCGATTCGCTGCGCGGCTTTCGCTGCTCTGTCATGGCCCCGTACATTCCTCCTATCGGCAGGAGGTCCGTTGAGGGTGAGAGCAGGATTCCGGCCAACTTCCGAGAAGGAATGCCGTCCGTAATTGTGGACCATCACGAATGCGGTCCAGCCCTCTTCGTCGAGCTCGCGCTCCAACCGGCTGGATCCCGCGAACGACTCGAGTACCCGGTCTCTCTCCGACGTCTGGAGCCCGCTCAGCACCAAAGTCCCACCCGCCAAGCCCAGCAGCGGCCCCGCCAGCCGGCGCAGCCATGCGCCGGTCAGATTCGCGAGCACGACGTCGAACGCGGGGGACGCATGCCGGTCGCGCAGATAGGATCGGTCGGCCGCCGCGACGTCCGCCGTTTGCCAGTCGACCGCGACTTCATTTCGCGCGCCATTCTCGCGCGCGCTGGCGACAGCGTCGGCGTCGGTGTCGATGGCAGTCACGCGGGCCGCTCCCAGCTTGACCGCTGCGATCGCGAGAACGCCCGAGCCGGTGCCCACATCGATGACCGACTTGCCACGGAGGTCGAGCGCCTGCATCGCGCGGAGGCACAGCCTCGTGCTCGCATGATGCCCGGTGCCAAAGCCCAATGACGGCTCAATGACGATCAGGACCTCGGATCTCGTGCCTCGGTCCTCGGGCCGTGCCTCGGTACTCGTGCCTCGGCCAGTTGGGAGGTCCCACGGTGGGGCGACGATGATGTCGCCGATGCGGACTGCAGTCAGCGCGGCCTGACTCCGGCGCGCCCAGCCCTCGTCGTCGACGTCGATCCGGCCGATCGCGATACCGTGAGTACGGCAGAACGGCTCGAGCGTTGTTTCTGCGTCGGCGCGAGAGCTGGGCGTGGGAAAGAAGACGCGCCACTCGGAGTCGTCCGCGTCATGTATCGCGGTGGCGTCCGTGCCATGTATCTCGGCGGCCGCCAGATCGCGGATCGCAGGATCGTCGTGCGGAAAGCGAAGAGTCAGAGCGGGCGCACCAGGCACCCCGCACCCCCCAGGCACCATGCACCCGCCTCGCACCAGGCACCCGGCACGAGGCACCTAACCGAAGATATCTTTTACCTTCTCGAAGAACGGCTTCTCGTCCGTCTCCGATGGCGTGTTCGGGTCGATCTTTTCCTGCGGCATCATCGCGCCGAGCTGTTCGATCAGCTTCTTCTGCTCTTTGGTGAGCTTGCGCGGAACCGTGGGGCGCACGACGACGTGGAGATCGCCGCGGCCGCGTCCGGTGACGTTCGGCATCCCTTTCCCGCGCAGCCTGAAGCGCGCGCCGGTCTGGGTTCCCGCCGGCACGTTCAGCGTCGCCTCGCCGTCGAGCGTCGGGACGTTGATCGATCCACCCAGTGCCAGAACCGGGAAGGTGACAGGCGCTTCGCAGATCAGATCGTCGCCGTCGCGGTGAAAGAACGGATGCTCCTCCACGTGCACGACGACGTAGAGATCTCCGGGAGGACCGCCGTTGGCGCCGTGTTCGCCTTCGCCGTGGAGCCGGAGGCGCTGCCCGCTGGCGATGCCGGGCGGAATCTTGACGGTCAGCTTGCGCTCGTGCGCAACCCGGCCCGCGCCCCGGCAGGCCGCACAGGGATGAGTGATGATTTTGCCGGCCCCGCGACACTGTCCGCAGGGCCGCGTGACCGTCAGGAATCCCTGCTGATAGCGGAGTTGACCGCGGCCCTGGCACTGCGGGCACGTCTCGGGCGACTTCCCGGGGGTCGAGCCCGAGCCACTGCACGTCTCACACGTTTCCTCGCGCGGTATGAGGATCGATGTCTCGGCCCCCTTCGCCGACTCGACGAACGCAATTTCGAGATCGTAGCGGAGATCGGCGCCGCGCATCGGACCGTGGCGGCGGCGTGCCGCGCCGAAAAGATCTCCGAAACCAAAGAGGTCGCCCAGGCCGCCGAAGATGTCGCTGAAGTCTGCGAAGATCGTCGGATCGAACCCGGCGCCCGCGCCGGCGGCGCCGCGCACGCCCGCGAACCCGAACCGGTCGTAGGCGGATCGCTTCTCGGCGTCCGCAAGAACGGCGTACGCCTCCGCTGCTTCCTTGAATTTTTCTTCGGCGCCCTTGTCCCCGGGATTGCGGTCGGGATGGTACTTGAGCGCGAGCTTGCGGTAGGCGCTCTTGATCTCGGCCTCCGGGGCCGACCGATCCACGCCGAGCACGTCGTAGTAGTCGCGCTTGGTCGTCGTCACGCCTTCGCGACCTTGACCATGGCGGGCCGAAGCAGCTTGTCACCGAGGGTGTAGCCGCGGCGGAGCTCTTCGACCACCTCGCCATCGCGCCGCCCGTCGACGTGCTCGTAGGTGACCGCTTGATGGACGTGCGGATCGAAATCGGTGCCGACCGCGTCGATCGGGCGAGCGCCGCGCTTGGCCAGTAGATCCAGCAGCTGCTTGTGGATCAGCTCGACACCCTTGCGGTAGGCGTCGCCGCTCGAATCGGCGCCGAGCGCGCGCTCGAGGTCGTCGAGGAGCGGCAGAAGATCCCGCAGCACGTCGGCTGCGGCCGCGGCGGACGACTCCTGGCGCTCGCGCTCGATGCGCTTGCGATAGTTGTCGAACTCCGCCCGCGTGCGGAGCAGCAGATCGTAGTACTCGTCGCGCTGGCGCTCCGCGTCTGACGTTGCGGCGGGCCGGCCTGCGGACGCGTCGTCCGAGGCCTGGACGTCGCCGGTCTCGGTATCGCCGGTCTCGGTATCGCCGGTCCCGGTATCAACCGAGGGCGTATCTTCGTCAGTGAATTCGTCGAACGATTTTCTCTTGTCGGGCATTGCTTCTAGCGTGCGATGAGGATGCTTGTCATGGCGCGCGACACGCCGTCGACGACGGCAATCGCGCGCGAATAGCGCATGCGGGTAGGCCCGATCACGCCGACCATCCCGGTTCGGGATCCATCGCGATAGGTCGACGCGATGAGGCTGAAGGGCTGAAGCTCGGGCGTCGAATGCTCCCGGCCGATGAGAATCGTCAGCCCGGCGCCGTCGATGCACTCGTTGAGGAGCTGCACCAGCCGGTGCTTCTCTTCGATCATCTTGAAGAGTGCCCGGAGGGTTTCAATCGGGAAGTCGACCGTCTCCTCAAGCAGCAGCGACGCTCCCTGGATGAACACGGTGTCCGATGGCTCCAACTCTGAGAGACTCGAGGCCGCCAGTGTGAGCGCCCGCTGGATCAGCTTGTCGTAAAGAACCCGCTCTTCCCGCAGCCGCGCCTCGATCGCGTCGCGAACTTTGGCGAGCGTCAGCCCGGCAAACTCACGGTTCAGATAGTTAGCCGCCTGCTGCAGGTCCACCGGCCGCAATGCTTCCTCCAGCTCGATCACTTTGTGTGCAATCTCGCCGCCGGTCGCGACCAGCACAACCAGGACGCGCCGTTCGTCGAGCGCAACGAAGTCGATGTGGCGGAAGGTCGCCACCTGGCTCTCCGGCGCGACCGCGAATCCAATCTGATGCGCCGCACGCGCCAGCTCCTGCGAGACATCCTCGAGCACGTCCGGGACCGTTGCGGCGCGTCTGAGCCGCGCTTCGACATGCGCGGCCGGACGGGAAGGCCGGCGGCCTTCGAGCAGCTGATCGACGTACACGCGATAGCCGAGGTCGGTCGGTACGCGGCCGGCCGAGGTATGCGGCTGGTGGACGAAGCCCGCTTCCTCGAGCCGCGACAGGACGTTGCGCACCGTCGCCGAGGACATGCCGAACCCGCGCTGCTCCGCGAGACGGAGCGACGAGACTGGCTCGCCCTGTTCGATGTAGGAATGCACCAGCGCTGCAAGGATGCGGCGATCGCGCTCCGGGACTGAGGTGGACCGTGCAGCAACCATGATTAGCAGTCTCTGGCAGCGAGTGCTAAATAATTATACAACAGCTGCGCGCGCCGACACGGCGGCTGCCGCCGTCCGAGCCGAGCGCACGATGCTGTCACGGTCGAGCCGGACGAGCGAAAAGTCGCGGACGATCACCTCGCCCTCGACGACCGTCGCGCGGACGTCGGCTCCCGTCGCCCCATACACGAGCGCCGAGAACGGATCCGGTGCAGTCGCCAGGTGCGGCCGGTCCCGATCGATGACGATGAGGTCGGCGCGTTTGCCGGGCTCAACCGAACCGAGCTCGTCAGCCATTCCAAGCACGCGCGCGCCCTCACGGGTAGCCATCCAGAGTGCGTCACGTGCGGGAAGGGCGCCTGGTCCGAGCCGCATGGCCTGGAGAATTGCTGCGAGGCGCAGTTCCTCGAACATGTCGAGCCGGTTGTTGCAGGCGGCGCCGTCGGCGCCGAGTGAGACCGACACGCCGCGCGCGCGCAGCTCTACTACCGGCGCAACGCCCGAGCCGAGCTTGAGGTTGGAGGAAGGGCAGTGGAGTACCTTGACGTCCCGCTCCGCGAGGAGCGATTGCTGCGCGTCGCCGGCCCACACACAGTGCGCCGCGCAGAGCCGAGGCGTGGCGAGGCCCACCGCGGCCAGGTACTCGAGGTTGTCGCAGCCGGTCATTCGCCGGACGATCTCGAGCTCGTCGCGCGACTCAGACGCGTGCGTGTGCACGAGTGAACCGGTCGACGCTGACAACGCCGCGACCGCTTCCAGCAACTCGCGCGTACACGAAACCGCGAAGCGCGGCGCGAACGCAGCCCGAAGCCGGCCGCCGCTGCCGTTCCACTTTCGTACGAGCGCCTCGCTCTCCGCGATCGACTGTCTGGTCTGCTCACGCAGTCGGGCCGGCACGGCCGGGTCCTGCGCATCCATCATGCACTTGCCGACGACGGCCCTCAGTCCCGTATCCTCGAGCGCCTCGAATACCGACGCCGTGTCGTGCACTGTCTCCATCGTCAACGCGGTCGTCGTACCCGAGAGGAGAAGTTCGACCGCTGCGAGCCGCGCCGACGCCGCCAGTGTCTCCGGCGTATGGGCCGCTTCCATCGGCCAGACGCGCCGGCGCAGCCATTCGAGGAGCGGCAGATCGTCGGCGTACCCACGGAAGAGTGTCTGACACAGGTGGAGGTGCGTCTGAATGAAGCCGGGGAGAACGTACCCTCCGCGCGCTTCGATGACGATCTCGTGCGTTCCTCGATCCGCGTCAGCGCCAACGGCGACGATGACGCCATCCTTCACCGACACCGCACCCTCGACGACATCGAACGCATCGTTCATCGTCAGGATGGTGCCGCCGCGGATCAGAAGGGTGCTCAAGGTGCTCTAGGTGCTCGGGGTGCTCAGGGTTGCTCCGCACATTGTAGTACGCTGCGCGGCATGAACTGGAATTGCAGCGGAGTGCTGGTTGTCGCCGTCGTCCTCGGGACAACGAATCCAGGCACCGGCCCTCAGACGTCGGCAGCGCCACCGAGCCGCACGCAGGTCGTGCTGCTCGGCACGGGCACTCCGCCTGCCGACCCCGATCGATCGGGACCCGCGACGGCGATCGTCGTCAACGACACGCCGTATCTCGTCGACTTCGGCGCCGGCGTCGTGCGCCGCGCCAAGTCGGCGGCCGTGGATAAAGGAATCACCGCGCTGGATCCTGTGAAGCTCCGCGTCGTATTCCTGACCCATCTGCACTCGGATCACACCGTTGGATACCCCGATCTGATTCTCACGCCCTGGGTGTTAGGGCGCCGAGTTCCGCTCGAGGTTCACGGCCCCAGCGGCATCAAGGCGATGACCGAGCACCTGTTCGAAGCGTATCGCGCCGACTTCGAGACTCGGACGCGCGACCGCGGCTTGTACAGCGTGGGCGCGTTCCCCGAAGGTCACGCGGTGAACGCGCACGAGATCCGTCCCGGCGTGGTCTACAAGGACGACAATGTCCGCGTGACCGCGTTCGCGACGAAACATGCGATGGAGAGCTACGGATACCGGTTCGACACTGCAGATCGCAGCATCGTCATCTCAGGCGACACCAATCCGACGCAGGCGACCATCGATGCCTGCAACGGATGCGATGTGCTCATCCATGAAGTGCTGACGCTCGAATGGCTGGCCAAGCGCCTCGACTTCCAGGAGTACGCCGCGCGGCATCACACGACAACCGAGCAGCTTGTTGAACTCGCGACGAAAGCCAGGCCACGCCTACTGATTCTGTACCACTCCTCCTTGTCGCTCCGGCCGGCGGTCGACGCCGAACGCTCGCCGCCAGCGACGTTTCTGCGTGAGATGTCCAAGTACGCGGGCCAGGTCGTCGTGGGGCGCGATCTGGATGTGTATTGAATGACCGCGTCAGTGGCGGTCATTCCGAGCGCAGCGCAATCATCGGATCGACACGAATCGCTCGCCTGGCCGGGATGTAGCTCGCGAGAAGGGCGACAGCGCAGAGCGTGATTGGGACAGCGACGAACGTGAGGCGATCGTGCGGATTGACGCCATAGAGCAGGCTCGATAGAAAACGGGACGCGATGAAGGCCCCGGTGAGTCCGATTGCGACGCCTGCGATCGTCAAACGGGCCCCCTGACCGAGCACCAGACCGGCTACGGTGCCACGATCCGCGCCAAGCGCGATGCGAATGGCGATCTCACGCGTCCGCCGCGCGACGTTGTAGGCGAGCCCGCCGTAAAGGCCGATCGCGCTCAGCAGCACTGCCAGCAAGCCAACGCCCGTCAGCATCGCGCGTGCGACACGGACCGCTTTGAACGTGTGCTCCAGCCTGAGCGTCAGCGGATGGTCCTCGGAGATTGGCACGTTGGGATCGACCGCCGCGATCTCCCGCCGCAGCATTCCCAACATTGCCGCGGGATCACCCGCGACACGCACATGCAGCCGGGCATCGCCGTCCCACAGATTTGCCGTTTCGGACTGCCAGTAATTCAGAAAAAGATACGGCGACGGGCGTTCAGTGAGATTGTGATAGGCGGCAAGGCGCACCACGCCCACGATCTCGCGCGGCTCGCCATCCACGACCAGCGTCTCACCCACCGCCTGACTATCCGGCCAGAAGCGCCGGGCGAGCGCTTCGTTGACGATCACAACCTTTGGCGCGAGCTTTCCGTCCTGTTCGCCAAACTCACGGCCCTCCACGAGGCTGGCGCCGATGGTCTTGAAATATGAAGGACCGATCTTGGCCGTCGCGACGCGGAACGCGTCCTCGGTTCGTTCGGGGGGGCGGCTCGGGATCCAGACGCCCGACGCAGAGCCCCATCCTCCGAGATACGGGAAGACATCCGACGGGCTCGCCGAGAGGACTCCTGGCGACGCCTCCAATCGTTCGATCACCCGCCGCTGAAACTGGCGGGCCCTCGGCACGTCGTACTCGACCAGGCTGGGCCGAAGCCGCAGTATCGCGACCGGCCGCGGATCGAACCCGGGCCCGTGGTAGATCGTCGCCAGGCTGCGGACGAGCAGCCCCGCGCCCACGAGCAACACGATTGACGCCGCGACCTGCGCGACGATGAGCGCGTCGCGGAACCTCGAGCGGCGCAGCCCGCCTGCTGACGTTTCATCCTTGAGAACAGGTACGACGTCGGGGCGACTTGTCTGGAGAGCAGGCACGAGACCAAAAAGCACGCCGGTCAGGATCGATAGGCCCAGCGTAACCAAAAGCACGACGCGATCGATCTCGAGGCTGAAGTTGAGCGCGCGGCCCGCGTAGTCGGTGCCGTAGAAGCTCCATAGGTATTCCTTCAGCCAGGAGGCGACGATCAGCCCGAGCGCGCCGCCGGTCAGCGAGAGAACCAGACTCTCGACGAGCAGCTGGCGGATCAACCGGGCGCGGTTGGCGCCGAGCGCCAGCCGGATCGCGATCTCCCTGCGCCGGTGCATACCGCGCGCGAGTAGCAGCGCCGCGAGATTCGCGCATGCGATCACGAGGACCAGACCCACAGTGACGAGAAGGATCTTGACTGGGCGGTCGGCGTCGGCTTGCTGCGCTGGATATGAGCCGCGCGCCGGCAACGCGCGCAGACCGCGTCCCTTGTTCTCGGCGGGATACGCCGCTTCGAGATGGCGAGCGAGAACGTCGAGCTCCTTCTGCGCGGCCGCGACCGAACGATCGCGCTTCAGGCGGCCGAGCATGTTGACGATGGTGCAATCCCGCTGGAAGGCGTCGCAATAGCGATACCCGACGCGAAACATCGCGGAGGGGATCCACACCTCGAGCGAAGCGCCGCCGACGAGGACGCCGACGAACCCGCGCGGCGCAACGCCCACGACGGTAAAGGTCGTGCCGTTCAGTGAGATGGTCGAACCGATCGCACGAGGTTCGGCGTTGAAGCGTCGCTGCCAGAAGGCGTGGCTGATGACGGCGACCGCGTCGCGCCCAGGAACGCTGTCCTCTTCGTCGAGGAAGAAACGGCCGGCGGCTGGCGAAATGCCGAGCAGCCGGAAGTACCTCGCTGTGACGACACTGCCCGTGATCGCCTCGGTAGCGTCGCCGACGATCAGATGCAGCGGCGCCGTCGGGTAATGCGCGGCGAGCTCCTCGAACGACTCGGCATGCTCGCGGTAGTAGCGGTAGTCAACCAGCGAGAGCGGAAAGTAGTCGTCGGGACGATCTGCGCGCGTCTGGTAGACGTGCACCAGACCGGACGGGTCTGGAACGGGCAGCTCCTGGCGGACGAGCGAGTTCACCAGGCTGAAGATGGCGGCGTTGGCGCCGATCCCGAGCGCGAGCGTGGCCAGGGCCGCGGCGGCAAATCCGGGCGTTCTCGCCAGCGTCCGGACGGCGAACCGAACGTCCTGCCACAGCGCGAACACGTGATCCTCCGCGTCGCCTTCCAGCACGGGGCATGCCGGCGGTTACGACCGCAGCCCGTTTAAGGGCAGTCGGTTACAGGCACTCGTCCGCCAGTGTGCGCAAGTTCTGACCGATGTTGGGACGTGATTGCGCTAACGCGGACAATCAGCCACGCAAGCTCGGCGGCGTGAACTTCATCGTCAATGCCTCGGGGTCCGTCGTGGTCGCCGCGTCAAGCTTGCCGTGGCGAATCGCGACCAGCTCGGCGACGATGCTGACCGCGATCTCCGCCGGCGTGACGGCGCCGAGATCGAGGCCGATTGGCGCGTGCACGCGCCGCAGTGCTTCGGCCGGGAAGCCCTCCTCTTTCAGCGCGTCGTAGATGCGTGTCACTTTCGCGCGACTTCCTATCAGGCCGACATAGCGCAGATCCCTCGTCGCGACAGCGCGAAGCGCCGCAAGATCGTGCTGATGCCCGCGCGTGACGATCGCGACGTACGCGGGTTGCGCGAACTGTGCGCGCTCCAGCCACTCGGGGATCGAATCGACGGCGATCTCGTCCGCGTCCGGGAAGCGCTCGGCGTTCGCGTACTTCTCGCGGTCGTCCACGACGTGGATCCGGAAGCCGACTTCGGCCGCCGCGCGCGCGAGCTGCAGGCTTACGTGACCGCCGCCCGCGATGTACAAGTGCGGCGACGCCGCCAGCGGCTCGATGAACACGTCCATCTGGCCACCGCAGATGAGACCGGACTCGCCGGCGATGTCATCGTTCAAATCGAAGCGCACGAGCGCATGTTTCCCGCTCGTAATTGCGTCCCGGGCTTTCCAGAAGGCCTCGCTCTCGTAGCAGCCGCCGCCGATCGTCCCGACGGTGCGGCCGTCCGCGTACACGAGCATCTTCGCGCCGACGCGCTGCGGCGTGGATCCCTGCGCGCGCACGACCGTCACGAGCGCGACGGTCTCCCCGCGCGCCAGCGCCTCGTTGGCGGCCGCCATGACCTCTTCGAGCATGTCCTTCTAGATTCTATATTCGAGGTTCTGAAATCTCACCACGAGTGCAGAGTACAGACTGCGCTCGGCTCGGAACCGGCGAGGAATGCTTCCCGGTAAACGCGCGGGCAGCCGCGCTGCGCCAGCCGGCCGGTATCGCGATCGATGTCGACGAGCGTGACCCCGGTCGGAGGCTCGAACGGCTTGTTGGGCCGGCCGCCGAGGGCGCGCATCATGAAGGCCGTCCAGATAGGGAGCGCCGCCTGCGTCCCGCTGAGGCCGACGGGCCGGTTGTCGTCGAGGCCCACCCAGACGACCGTCAGCAGCTCTGGCGTGAAGCCGACGAACCAGGCGTCGCGGAGGTCGTTGGTCGTGCCGGACTTGCCGGCGGCATCGAGCGCGAAGCCGGCGGCGCGCGCGCCGAAGCCCGTGCCTTCGTTCAGCACGCTCCGCATCATGTTCATGACGAGAAACGTCGTGTCCTCGCGGGCGATCTGCTTGGTCCGGCCCTGCGGTGGCGCGATGTCCTTGCCGCCGTCGGCGACTTTCTCGATCACGCGCAGCGGCCGCATCACGCCGCCGTTGGCGAAGAGCGTGTAGGCCGTCGCGATCTCGAGCGGCGTAGCCTCGAAGACGCCGAGGGCGATCGACGGGTACGGCTTCGGCGGCGTGCCGGCGCCGATCTTCTTCCACAGCGCCGCCACCTGGTCGTAGCCGGTGCTCTCGGCGACTTTGACGGCGACGACATTGCGCGACAGCGCCAGCGCGCGGCGGAGCGTGATCTCGCCGTCGTACTCGCCCTCGTAGTTCGCCGGCGCGTACGGCGGCTGGTCCTCGAAGAGGAACTCCGACGGTTCGTCCCAGACGAGCGTCGCGGGGGTCAGATCGGTACGGGCCAGTTCCGCGGCCCGTTCGAACGCCGCCAGGTAGACGAACGGCTTGAAGACAGATCCGGGCTGCCGACGGGCGGTCACGGCGCGATTGAACTGCGACTGGTTGTACGAGCGGCCGCCGACCAGTGCCAGGATGTCACCGGTGCGCGGATCGGCCGCGATGAGCGCTGCCTGCGCGGGCGGACGCTTGCGGCGCGCGAGCACCTTATCCACTGGCGGGAGCCCGTCCCGCATCGCGTCCTCGGCGACCCGCTGCAGGTGCAGATCGAGCGTGGTGTACACGTCAACCGGTTTGTCGCCGCGGGCGAGGTCGGGACGCCAGGCCTGGATCTCCTGTCCGACGTAGTCCACGAAGTACGGCGCTTCCGCGTCGAGCGCACGCGGCGCGATCGCCACTGGCTCGAGCGCGGCGCGCTCCGCCGCTTCCGCGCTGACGTAGCCCGCGTCCGCCATGGCGCGCAGCACGGTATTCCGGCGTTCCTTCGCGCGCGCGGTATCGCGGAAGGGAGAGTGCCGCGCCGTCTGGATGACGCCGGCGATCATCGCGCCCTCGGACAGCGTCACGTTCGCGATGTCCTTGCCGAAAATCAGCCGCGATGCCTCGGCGACGCCGTGGATCGCGAACGACCCGCGCTGGCCGAGATAGACGTCGTTCAGATAGAGCTCGAGGATCTCGTCCTTCGTCGCCCGCCCTTCGAGCACGATCGACATGAACTGCTCTTTGAGCTTCCGCCGGATCGACCGCTGGCCGGTGGCCTGCTCGATCGCCATCTGATCGGTCAGGAAGAAGTTGCGCGCGAGCTGCTGCGTGATCGTGCTCGCGCCGCTGTACAACCGATCGCCGAAAACGTTCGAGGCCAGCGCGCCGACAATGCGGATGGGATCGACTCCTGGGTGTTCGTAGAAGCGCCGGTCCTCGATCGCGAGGACAGCGTTGACGAGATGTTTGGGAATCTGCGCGAGGGGCACCATCCGCCGCTTCTCACGCCCCGCGTTGACGAGCGCAGTCAGGAGTGGAGGCTCCAGCGTGACGCGATCGACGCGCCCGGGTTTCCCGACGGCTTCGATGCGGTCGAGGGCGTTCAGCTCGGCGCTCGTCTTACTGGTCCGGCGGAACACGATCCGCATCAGTTTCGCGCCGTGCGAGCCGGCGCGGGGTACGAGCGCAATCGCCTCCCGGCCAATCGCGAACTCACCGGGCTTCTCGGCCCGCGCGCGGTGCGCGTACCCGAGGTCGTTCAAGCGATCGACGAGCTGAGCAGGTGAGATCGCCTGCCCCGGCCGCAGCTCGAGTGCGCGCGCGAAGACGCGCGGCTCCGAGCGCGTCCGCTCGCCATGGAGCCGCTCGTCGATCATGTGTCCGAAGGCGACGTAGTACCGGGCAAAGATGGCGACGAACACGACCAGCAGGACCAGGAGCACACCGAGCGGCCAGCGCCATCGCCACAGGAACTGGGGCAACCCCTTCTGCGCGCGCGGCGGGGTCGTCGAGGTTGTCATGCGCGTTTACCCATTTTAGGCCGCAGACGAACGCAGATACACGCAGATTCGCCCCGCCTGAACGCTGTTTCGGCCGGAGCAGAACGCAGCGATATACTCGGTCGCGCCGCGGCCGCCCCAAAACGAATGCGCTTCGCCCCCGAGTACGTCACGCACGTCCTCAATGAGAACTTCGAGGACGCCAAGATCCTCTTCCTGTCCCCGCTGCTCGCGATTCACCACGCTCACCTCGTGATGCTCGTGCGCACGGGAATCGTGTCCCCGGAGGACGCACGCCGCATTCGTGATGGCCTGGAGCACCTGTCGGAGGCGGAAGTGCGTACGGCGCGGTACGACGGAACGTGTGAGGACCTGTTCTTCTTCGTCGAGCGCCTGCTGGTCCGGGCGTGCGGCGAGGAAACGGCCGGCCGTCTGCACACCGCGCGAAGCCGCAACGACATCGATATGACAATGTATCGGATGCGGCAGCGGGAGTTCGTGCTCGGACTCCTGGGGGCGACGCTCGAGCTGCGGCGGACGCTGCTGGCGATCGCCGACCGACATCGTGAAACGGTCTTCGCCGCGCACACGCACACACAGCCGGCGCAGCCGACGACGGTGGCGCACTATCTGCTGGCCGCTATCGAGCAGCTCGAGCGGGATGCGACGCGGTTCGCGGCCGCGTTCGCGACCGTCAACGTCTGCCCGCTCGGCGCGTGTGCGATCACGGGCACCGGCTTTCCGATCGACCGCGACGTGACGAGCGATCTTCTCGGATTCGACGCGCCGACCGGGAACACCTATGGCAGCATCGCGACCGTGGACTACCTGCTCGAGAGCGCGGCGGCCGTGTCAACCGCGCTCGCCGGCCTCGGCCGCTTCGTTCAGGATCTGTTGCTCTGGTGTACGACGGAGTTCGGCTACCTGCGGCTCGGCGAGGGATACGTGCAGTCGAGCAGCATCATGCCGCAAAAGCGCAATCCGGTCGCACTCGAACACGCGCGCGCGATCGCGAGCAAGGCACTCGGCCAGGCTTCGGCAATCGTGACGTCCGTGCACAACACGCCGTTCGGTGATGTCGTCGACACGGAGGATGACCTCCAGCCGCTGGTGTTCTCGATGTTCAAGGACGCCACCCGCGCCGTGAAGCTCGTCGCTGCGGCGCTTCGCGACGCGGATTTCGACCGCGAGCGCATGGCAGTCCGCGCGCGTCAGAACTGGATCACGGTGACGGAGCTCGCCGACACGCTCGCGCGCGAGCGGGGCCTCTCGTTCCGGACGGCGCACGGCATCGCCGCCCGGTTCGTCGCCGAGCAGAGCGCGGAGCCGTCCATGGCGTCGAGCACGATTCTCGACCGTGTCGCTCGCGACGTAACCGGCGCTCCGATCGGATGGAGCGAGTCGGAACTGGAACGCTTACTGAGTCCGACCCATTTCGTGGAGGTACGACGTACGCCCGGCGGGCCCGCGCCCGATGTAACGGCGCGGGCCATCGCCGCGTCACGCGAGCGGCTCGCCGCGGATGACTCGTCGTGGCAGCGCGCAATGAATCGGCTGAAGGAAGCCGAGGAGCGGCTGCGATCCGCGAGCGACGCGTTGTGAGCGCCTAGCGTTGGGTGACGAGCGCGGCCGCGAATTCCATGTCGGCGTCCGCGTCCGATCCCAGTGCGATCGCCTTTCTGATGTGACGGTATCCGTCCAGGCCCTTCGCCGGGTTGCCGTTCTTGAAGAGGAAATCAGCCTGCTTGAAGGTTTCGACCAGATACCCGAAGTCGAACCACACGTGAGGATCGGACGACGAGTCGTTTCGCTCCAGCGCACGCCGGCTCACCGCCGAAAGCAGATCGGCGGCGACGCGGACATCTCGGCTGGCGTAAATCGTAGCCCGTCGGATCGTTTCCATCCGCGCCAGCACCGGTGCTTCGGGCGACAGCAGCGACAGCGTGTCTGTGATCAGATGATCCAGCGGGTAGCTGGCAGCGGGACTGTTCCAGCCGCCCGTGCCCCACGGAAGAGACGGTGCGCTGCCAATCTCGAACGGTCGGCAGAGCAGCGGCGGGCCGGCGATTGATTGTGCCGGTACTGCAAGCAGAGCCGCGGCCATCATAACAATATGGATCTGGTGACGGGTTCCAGCGTCCATTTCAGACCTCTGTGTCAGGACGCATCCATGCCGCGGCTGTTAACAACGGCTCGGTATCTAGATCGTCAGGACCCAGTGCTTGCCCATCTCAGTCGGCAAGTCTTCGATGAGCCGGTCGACGAGGCCCCATCCGTAGCGATTGAGGAAGAAGACCACGCCGAGCGCGCGCTCCTGCGGCTGACCGGCGGGGAACGCCTGCGCCTGCGCGCGCGCGAACTGACGGCGGAGCGTCTCGTCGCGGCGCTTGGCGGCCTGAATGATCTTCTGATGGAGCGTCTTGAGGTCATGCTCCATTCGCCCGAGCGTCGTTTTCGCGGCGCCCACGAGCGTCGGGTCGATTGCGGGTACGGCCTCGATGACCTTCGCCATCTGCGCCTCGACGGCAGCCGTCGCCGCGTGCAGCGACTGTTCGACGGAGGGTGGCAGCTGCGACTCGAGCAGCTTGTTGAGCGTGGCCTCGCCCTGCGGCTGGAGCGCCTCGAGCGGCAGATCGTAGCGCGCGAGGAATCGTGCGGACGCCGAGTCCAGGATCGTCGCGCTCGCGCGCGGATGAATCAGCGGCATAGGGATGCCGAAATGCTCGTAAATGGGTCCGAGCTGCGCGAGGTACGCGAGCTCGCTCGGCCCCGCCACGTAACAGATGGTGGGGAAGATCGTGTCCTGCACGAGCGGTCTAAGCAGGACATTCGGACTGAAACGCGCCGGCGCCGACGCCACTTCTGCGGCGAGCGCCGCGCCGTCGACTGCTTCGTCTCCGATGGCGAACCGGCCGTCGCGGACGCGGATAGGGCGCCGTGCGCCGTCCAGACGGAACAGCGCCACGCCGTCTTCCTGCGGCACGACCTGCGGCTCGTGACCGCGGGCCGAGAGCGCCCGCCCGCTTTCGATCGCGAGCGCAGCGGTGCGACCCGGCGTGGCGATCTCGCGCGCGAACAAGTCTCCGGCGAGCGACTTCGCGGCGGGATCCGCGGCGTCGAACACCACCAGGCCGCGGCCGCCGAGCAGACCATCCATCCAGCCGGCGAAGGCGTCGGCCATGCCGACACCGTGACGGTAGCTCAGACGGAGCGCTCCAAGCACCGAATCGGTGAACTCGGTGGGCGCCAGCGTCAGCGCCAGTTCGTCGGCCGCGCGGTCGACGGACTCGTCCAGCCGGATCCAGGCGACGGGGATCTCGTTCGCGCCCGGCGGGTCCGGCAGCGTAATCGTCCGGTAATGCTGGTCGTCATCGAGGACATGGCAGACGCGGACTTCATCCCAGTCGTGGTCCTCGGCATCAACCCAGAAGACGGGAAGAGTCGGCACCCCGTGCTCAGCCGACACGCGCGCGGCGAGTTGGATGGTCGTGATGGCCTTGAGCAGGGTAAACAGCGGACCGCCAAAGAGACCAGCCTGCTGGCCGGTCACGATCGCGACCGCGCGTGGGTCGCGGAGGCGCGCCGCGGCTTCCTTCGCGGCGGCGGGCGAGCGGCGCGCGCCGAGCTGCGCCATGATCGCCGACGTGATGTCATCGCGGCGGCGCGGATGAGCCTGTGCGCGCGCGATTGCCTCGCGCCACGCATCGGGTGAGCTCGGGCTGCCGGAAAAAAAGGTCTCGACGCTCGGGAAGTTCCAGGCGTACTCGCCCGCGAGCCGCCGGATCCATGGGAACCGCCGCACGTCGACCGCGATCTTCCGCGCCTCTTCCACCGGGTTCGTATGCTACCATCTGAAACACTTGCCGAGGAGCTTCTGAGCTGAACACGAGCGACGCTGCTTCGTTCTCCCCTCCGGCCGCATTCGGACCGTTCCGGGTCCTGCATCAAATAGGCGTCGGTGTTCTTGGTCCCGTCTTTCGTACCTACGAACCGTCACGCGATCGACTCGCGGCGGTCAAAGCGTTCCGACTCGATCTGACGCCGGAACAGGCGCGCGCGCTCGCCGATGAGCTGCAGCGTCTCGTGGATGCGGGTCTCGGACACCCGTCGATCGTCGCGCCGATCGCGGCGGGCACCGAGGGCGGCACGGCGTACCTCGCGCAGGAGTACGTCGCGGGAGAATCGCTCGACATCGCCATCCGTCATTACGCGCCGGCGCGCCTCGACACGGCGCTGCCGTTCCTCGCGCAGCTGGCCGGCGCGATCGACTTCGCGCGCGCCGCGGGCCTCGGCCACGGCACGCTCCACCCGCGCGATATCTTCCTGACACCGGACGAGGCTCGCGCGACCGGGTTCGGGATCGCGACGGTGCTCGAGGCGGTCGGCCTGCGGGTCCCGGTCCGCCGCCCGTACAGCGCACCCGAACGCGTGGCCGGCGAGAAGTGGGGCGCCGCGGCCGACGTGTATTCGCTCGCGGCGATCGGGTACGAACTGCTGACGGGACGTCGAATCCCGGGTCCCGTCGCCGGACCGGACGCGCTCGAACTGCGGCCCGCCGATCCGCTCGTGTCACGATTGCTGGCCGGCCCGCTCGCACGCGCGCTCGCGGAACATCCCGCGGCGCGGTATCCGGGCGCCCTCGCGTTCGCGCGCGCGCTCGAGGCCGCTGCCGAAGGCGAAGAAGAACGGCAGGTCACGGCGGTTCCAGACGTTCCAAAGGTTCGAGAGATTCCAAAGGTTCCAGAGGTTTCAAGGGTTCCCGAGGTTCCAAAGGTTCGGGAGGTTCAGAAGGTTCGCGAGGTCTCTCCGCCGGCGAAGGTTCAACCGTCTCTCGTCGACGCCCTCGACGAGGCCGCCTCCGCCGAGGCTTCACCGCCCAAGCCCGAGCCGAAGCCGAAGCTGCGGGTACTCGAAAAGAAAACTGAACCCGAGGAGCCGCAACGGGAGGTGATCCCGGCGCTGCGGAAAGAGCCCGAAGTCGTCGTTCCGCCGGAACCGGAACCGTCGATTGAACGCGCGCTCGATCGGGGACTCGGACGCGAACCGGAACCCGATCTTGCGCTGAGCCCGGCGCTCCGCGAACCCCGCGCACCTCTGGAAGCCATCGAACCCCTGGAACCTATCGAACCCCTGGAACCGATGGAACCCCTGGAACCGATGGAACCCATGGAACCCATGGAACCAGCGGTACTCCATGAACTGAGGGAGTCCCGGGAACCGATGAGAGTGCTTCCGCTCTCGGTGATGCTCGTCGCCGGCTTGCTCGTGGGCTTCGTCGCCGGCTACGCAGTAGGCACCCGAGGCGAGCCGGGTGCCGGTGGATCCGCAGCCGCTCAGCCGGCGGGCACGGCATGGAGCGAGGCCAAAGTTGATCCTGCGGCGGCGCCATCACCAGCGCTGTCGCCGGCTGAAACGCCGGCGCCCGCAGCGGCACCTGCATCTCCGGCGGCGGTCGCGACACGCGGCACGATCGTGGTTCGCTCGACGCCGGCGCGCGCGGGCGTGGTCGTCGACGGCGTGTGGCGCGGCCGAACGCCGCTCACGCTGTCAGATCTCGCGCTGGGCACTCACACCATTCGCATCGCTGAGCGAGGCTACAGCCCGGAGAGCCGCGAGATCACTCTGTCGGCGGCGCAGAACAGCCAGGACATCCAGGTAAGCCTCGCTGCCACTGCAACATCGACGACCGGTTCGACGCGGCGGGCGCCGGCGCGCCCGCGCCCGCAGCCGGCGCCAAGCCGTTCGGCCCGTCCGGCCCCGGCCGCTCCACCGCGCCCGGCGGCCGGCCCGACCCAATACACTGGAACGCTCTATGTCGACTCGCGGCCGCGCGGCGCCCGCGTGTTCGTCGATGGACGAGCGGTCGGGGTGACGCCGCTTCAGCTCGGCGACATCCCGGTAGGCTCCCGCGTCATTCGGCTCGAGCTGCCCAACCACCGGACCTGGACCGATTCGAAGCGCGTCGTCGCCGGAGAAACGACGCGAGTGAGCGGATCTCTGGAACAGATTCGTTGAAAACGATAGAAAATAGTCTCTGGTCCGGGTCCCGAATCCCTAGTCCCTAGTCCCTGATTAAGATCAGTGATCGCATACCTCGCACTCGAGAACGGGAAATGGTTCCGCGGCGAGGCCGCGGGCGCGACCGGCGAAACGTCCGGCGAAGTCGTGTTCAACACGAGTATGACCGGGTATCAGGAAGTGTTGACCGATCCTTCATACGCCGGCCAGATCGTCACGATGACCTCGCCGGAGATCGGCAACTACGGGGTCACCGACGAGGACAGCGAGTCGCGCGCGCCGCAGGTTGCCGGCTTCATCATGCGCCAGACGTCGCCGGTCGCCAGCAACTGGCGCGCGGACGGCACGCTCCGCGACTATCTGGTCCGTCACGGCATCGTCGCGATTGCCGACATCGACACGCGGGCGCTCACGCGGCTGCTGCGATCCTCCGGCGTCATGCGAGGCGTGATCGCCACTGGATCGGTCGATCCGGAAACGCTCGTCGAAAAGGCGCGAGCGGCGCGGCCGATGGAAGGCTCCGACCTGGTGCTCGACGTCACGTGCCGCGAGGCGTTCGACTGGCAGGGCGGGACGACCGACGAGGAATTCCTGGTGCCGGCGGCGCGACGGGGGAAGCGCCGGCTCAAGATTGCCGCCTACGATTTCGGCATGAAATGGAACATCCTTCGCCGGTTCGACGCGTATGGGTGCGACGTCCGCGTGTTTCCGGCCACCGCGCCGGCGTCAGAGCTGCTGGCGACATCGCCAGACGGCGTGTTTCTCAGCAACGGACCGGGCGATCCGGCGGCGCTCGGCTATGCCATCCGCAATGCGCGCGAGCTCGTGAAGTCGGATGTGCCCGTGTTCGGCATCTGCCTCGGGCATCAGATCCTCGGGCTTGCGTTGGGCGCGCAGACGTACAAGCTGAAGTTCGGCCATCGCGGCGCGAACCATCCCGTCAAGGAGCTGGAATCGGGACAGGTGGAGATCACGTCGCAGAATCACGGCTTCGCCGTGGATCCTGCAACGCTGCCGTCCGACGTGAAGGTGACCCACGTGAACTTGTACGACGGAACGATCGAGGGTCTCCGGCACGACAGTAAACCGGTGTTCTGCGTGCAGTACCACCCGGAGGCGTCTCCGGGTCCGCATGACGCGGACTATCTGTTCAAGCAGTTCATGGACGAGATCGAACGACGCGCGTAATGCCCAAACGCACAGACATCCACCGCGTCCTCGTCGTCGGCTCCGGCCCGATCGTGATCGGCCAGGCGTGCGAGTTCGACTACTCCGGCACGCAGGCGTGCAAGGCGCTGATGGCCGAGGGGCTCGAAGTCGTGCTGGTCAACAGCAACCCCGCGACGATCATGACGGACCCGGAGTTCGCGCAGCGCACCTACGTCGAGCCGCTGACGCCGGAGCTCGTCGGCGCGGTCATCGCCAAGGAGAGACCGGACGCGTTGCTGCCGACGGTCGGCGGCCAGACGGCGCTCAATCTCGCGGTTGCGCTCGAGGAAAACGGCACGCTGGCCAAGTACGGCGTCAAGCTGATCGGCGCACAGATCGATGCCATCAAGGTCGCTGAGGACCGCCTGAAGTTCCGCGAGGCGATGCGCGAAATCGGCATGGACGTGCCGCGAAGCGGCTACGTCCGATCGCTCGACGAAGCGTTCCGCGTCGCCGAGGACATCGGCTTCCCGGTGATCGTCCGGCCTTCTTTCACACTCGGCGGCGTTGGCGGCGGCATCGCCTACAACATCGAAGAGTTCCGCGAGGTGGTGAGCCGCGGGCTCGACTTCAGCCCCGTGCACGAAGTGCTGCTCGAAGAGTCGGTCATCGGCTGGAAGGAGTTCGAGCTCGAAGTGATGCGCGACGGAGCAGACAACTTCGTCGTCATCTGCTCGATCGAGAACATCGACCCGATGGGCGTGCACACCGGCGACAGCATCACCGTCGCGCCGGCGCTGACGCTGACCGACAAGGAGTATCAGCGGATGCGCGATGCCGCGCGCCGGATCATCCGACGCGTCGGCGTTGAGACGGGTGGATCCAACATCCAGTTCGCGGTCGACCCGGCGACCGGCCGGATGATCGTGATCGAGATGAACCCCCGCGTCTCGCGATCGTCGGCGCTTGCGTCGAAGGCGACCGGGTTCCCGATCGCGAAGATTGCCGCGAAGCTCGCGCTCGGCTACCGCCTCGACGAGATTCCCAATGACATCACGAAACTGACGCCCGCATCCTTCGAGCCGACGATCGACTACGTCGTCGTCAAGGTCCCGCGGTGGGCGTTCGAGAAGTTCCCGCAGGCCGACCGGACGCTGACGACACAGATGAAGTCGGTTGGTGAGGTCATGGCGATCGGGCGGACCTTCAAGGAGGCGTTCCTCAAGGCGTTCCGCTCGCTCGAACTCGGGAAAAGCGGCCGCCTCTTCACACAGGACGGTGTCGCTCCGGGCCTCGCAATGCCCGACAAGGACGAACCAGCGGATCCCGGGACGTTGCGGGAGGGGGAGGAGGATCCGGCCGCGCTCCAGCGCGCCTTGAGCGTGCCGACTGATCGGCGCATGTGGGCTGTGTTTCGGGCGCTGGCGTCAGGGTGGACGGTCGAGGATCTCCACGCGCAATCAAAGATCGACCCGTGGTTCCTGACCCAGTTTCAAGAGCTTGTGACGCTGGCGCGGTCGGTCGCGCTCGTCGGACTCCGCGGCCTGACGCCCGACATGCTGCGGACGTTGAAGCGCGCCGGCTTCGGTGATGGCGAGCTGGCAGGCATTCTCGGCGTCAGCGAGGACGCCGTCCGGCAGTGGCGTCTCGATGCCGGTCTGCGGAACGCCTACAAGCGGATCGACACGTGCGCCGCCGAGTTCGAGTCGTTCACGCCGTACTTGTACGGGACGTACGAAGATGAGTGCGAGGCCGACCCGACGCCCAAGCCCAAGGTGATCATCCTGGGCAGCGGTCCGAACCGCATCGGGCAAGGCATTGAATTCGATTACTGCTGCGTTCATGCCGCATTCGCGCTGCGCGAGGCCGGCTTTGAAACGGTGATGGTCAACTGCAACCCGGAGACGGTCTCGACCGATTACGACACGGTCGATCGACTGTACTTCGAGCCGCTGACCTTCGAGGACGTGCACGCGATCGTCGAGCGTGAACGGTCTGCCGGCGCGGAGGTCGCCTGCGTCGTGCAGTACGGCGGTCAGACGCCACTCAAGCTGGCGATTCCGCTCCAGGAGGCCGGGGTCAGGATTCTCGGCACGTCTCCGGATTCGATCGATCTCGCTGAGGATCGCCGGCGGTTCGCGGAGCTCCTCTGGCAACTCGGGATTCCGCAGGCGCCAAGCGGCACGGCAACGTCACCCGAGGAAGCGCGCGCCGTGGCTGCCAGCATCGGCTTCCCGGTCCTGGTGCGACCCTCCTATGTGCTTGGCGGTCGTGCGATGGCCATTGTGTACGACACGGCGGCGCTTGACCGCTACATGGCCACCGCTGTGACGGCTTCGCCGGATCATCCGGTGCTCATCGACAAGTTTCTCGAGGATGCCTTCGAGCTGGACGTCGACGCGATCGCGGACGGGGCAGGCGGTGTCGTCATCGGCGGCGTGATGGAGCACATCGAGGAAGCAGGGATCCACTCCGGCGACAGCTCGTGCGTCGTCCCGCCGTACATGGTCGCGAAACGCCATCTGACGACCATCCGGGAGTACACAAGACGCCTGGCGCGATCGCTGAAGGTCGTGGGGCTGATGAACGTCCAGTTCGCAATCAAGGGTGACGTCGTCTACATCCTCGAAGTGAACCCGCGCGCGTCGAGGACGGTCCCGTATCTGTCAAAGGCCACAGGGGTGCCGCTGGCAAAAGTAGCGGCACGCGTGATGATCGGTCAGACGCTCGCGGAGCAGGGGCTCACCGAGGATCTCGAGGTCGCGGGCGTGTTCGTGAAGACGCCGGTCTTCCCGTTCATGCGATTCCCCGGCGTCGACACGATTCTCGGGCCCGAGATGAAGTCCACCGGTGAAGTGATGGGTGGGGCCGCGGCGTTCGGGCCGGCCTTCGCGAAAGCGCAGCTCGCCGCCGGCCACCGGCTGCCGCCCGAGGGATGCGCGTTCATCAGCGTGAACAACGACGACAAGCCGAACGTCCTGCCGGTCGCGCGCGACCTCGCGGCCCTCGGCTTCCGCATCGTGGCGACGCGCGGCACCGCCGCGTTTCTTCGCGCGCACGGCATTACCGCCGACATCGTCTTCAAGATCAACGAAGGCCGTCCGCACGTTGCGGATGAAATCCTCAACGGCAAGATTCAGCTCGTCATCAACACGCCGCTCGGCCGTGAATCGTTCTTCGACGACCGCACCGTCCGCCGCACCGCCACGCTCCACGACGTGCCATGCATCACAACGCTGACAGGCGCAGCGGCGGCGGTCAACGCAATCAAGGCGCTCAAGGCTGAGGCGCTTACCGTTCGAGCGCTGCAGGAATATCATACCGTTCGTAATTCTGTAGGGACTGGGGACTAGGGACGAGGGATTAGGGATTAGGGACTAGCGGTTCCGAATAAGTCGCGATTCCTCGACCATCCGACGTTCGAGGGAATCTGCGAGTCCCCACAACAATCGCCCAACTTCCTCTGTGGCGTCGACGGTGGGACCAAGATCTGGATCGAGCTCCTCTGGTTACCCTCTGCAATATTTGAGGGAATTGATACTGCAGCCTTCCGGATTTGCTGGATCAGGCCAACCGCTCGGAAGACGGAAACCGGTCCGTCCCTAGTCCCTGTCTGAGTTCCCTACGCGGTCCGCCCACTGTCGTCCTGTCATCGTGAACAGGCGGACCGACCGACCATCCGTCGTGATCGTGATCGCACCGTCCTGATCCGTTCGAAAGATCTGCGCGCGTGACGCCTGCACGCGCGTGAGGACGGCAGCCGCCGGGTGACCGAAGCGGTTGTCGCGTCCCGCGGAGAAGATCACGGCCGACGGTCGTGCCGCGCGGAGAAACTCGGCGCTCGTTGACGTCGCGCTGCCGTGGTGCGCCGCCTTCAGGATCCGAATCGCGGTGGGTCGAAGGGAGGGAATGATCGCCCGTTCGACGTCCCGGCCTATGTCGCCGGTCAGAAGGATCGAGATGTCGTTCAGTCTGACATCGACGGTCAGCGAGTCGTCGTTCCTGGTCTTCTGACGTTCCCAGTCCGGCGGCGGCGGATGCAGGATATCGATCTCGACATTTCCATCGGTCAGGCGGAGGCCCGCGTTCAGCGTCCGCCAGCCAATTTGCCGCTGCGCTGCTTCGAGCGTCAGCGCCCGGCGCGCAGGGTGGCGTGGCACCGGGACACCTTCCCAGATCTCAAGGGGCGCGAAGTTGCGCAGGATCGCAGCGGCTCCTCCGATGTGATCCGGATCAGGGTGGGTCAGCGCGAGCGCGTGCAAGCGGCGGACGCCCAGTGCCGCCAGGGCGGGAGCGACGACGCGGCCGCCCATGTCGAAGGTGGAGGCGAGGGCGCCGCCTGCGTCGACGAGGATGTTGCGACCTGAAGGGAGCGAAACGAGGATGGAATCACCCTGGCCGACGTCGAGAACCGTCACTGCGAGTGCCTGGTGCCTCGGGCCTGGTGCCTGGTGCGGGGAGGGGTGCCAGGTGCCTGGTGGTGACGCGATGGTGATCCCGATGCCGAGAGCGGCGGTCACGAAGATGCGGCGCGCGCGAGCGGTCGTGACCGCGAGGGCCCAGGCAGCGTAGTACGCGATCACCAGCGGCCAGGGAGGTGCGGGGACGCGCCACGTGAGCCACGGGGCGTGGTCGAGGAGCGCAGTCGAGGCCATCACGGTGGATGCGCTGAGATCGGCGACGCGCGCGGCGAGATTCGAGAAGAAGGGCAGTACCGGATCGGCGAACACAAGAACGAGCCCGGCGATCTGGACGACCGCCATTAGCGGGATCGCCACGAAGTTGAGCGCGAGGCCCGCAGCGGTGACACGTCCAAACGCCAGCGCGCCGAGCGGCAGCACGGCAATCTCGGCGCACACCGTTGCAAAACCGAGGCTCAAGACAGACCTCAATGCGGGATTCGAGATACGGGATGCCGAAAGGGCGAGCATCCGCTCGACACCCGTAATCAGCGCCAGAGCCGCGCCGAACGACAGCGCGAGACCGGGATCGTGCACGTCGAGCGGCGAGACGAGGACGGCGGCCGCGAGAGTGACGGCCAGCACGTTGACTGGCGGCGTACGGTGATCGAGCGCTCGCGCCGCCAGGTAGAGAACGGCCGCGAGCGTGGCACGGGTCACCGACGGCCCGCCGCCGGCGACGTAGCCGTAAAACGACAGCGCGGCGATGGCGACGAGCGGACCCGACGACCCTGGCGCCCGAATGAATCGGACCAGCGCCAGCGCGAGCGCAGCGAGCACCGCGATGTTCCCTCCTGAAATCGCGATGACGTGATACGTACCCGCTTCCTGCAGCCGACGTTCGACGCCGGGATCCAGGCCGGCGCGATCGCCGATGAGGATCGCGGTGACGATCGCAGCGGAGGTCGGCGATCGAGGTTCGAGACGCCGGCGCACCGCGTCGCGTACGCGGGCGCGGAGTGCGGCTGCCAGTTCCGCGAGCGCCCGGCCGGTGTCGAGGACCTCGATGAGCGCGGCGCTCTTCACGGACCCGACGAGCGCGATGCCGCGCCGCGCGAGCGCAGCCACTTCATCGCGTGCGCCGGGATTCCGGTAGCCCGTAGGGAGACGCAGCGAAGCAGTCAAGCGTAGGCGACGGCCGGCGCGCCAATCGGCCTGCGCGCTGGGAGTGAGCGATCCGCCCACCGAAAGCCGGATGCCGCCGTCGGTTGTGCGCCATCCGGTTCCGACTCTGATTCGATCGGCTGACAGCAGCAGGCTCGCGCCGTAGTCAGTCACCGCCGCATCGTCGAGCAGGCGGCCTTCGATCTCGAGGGGCTCGCCCTTGCCGATCAGACCGGCATCGTGCTGTGTCCTGAGCGGCGGGGCGAGAGCGTGCGCGGCGGTCCCGCCCGCCACCGCCGCGCCGGCAGCGCCATACGCCACGGTTACGGCGACTGTGAAACTCGTGCCAGGTCGTCTCAGTGTGAGGCAGGCGGCAGCTGCGGCGAGGACCATGAGCCCTGCGCACGCGCCGGCAAAGGGCAGCGATGGATGGAACGAGCCGAATGCGGCGCCGGCGGCGATCGCGACAGTTGGCAGTGCTGCGGGCACGCCGGGGCGCCTGCAAGAGGCGGCCACCGCGGCGGTCAATCACTTACGAAGAAACAGGCTGGTTTTTTAACGGCGATCCGGCGGCCGCAGGTGATCTCGGCGCTTCTTTTTTCTTCAGCTCCTGCCAGCGTGATTCCATCTCGGCGAGCGTCGCGCCGTGGATCGATCGTCCCTCTGACTCGAACCGCCGCTCCAGCGCTTCGAAGCGCGCGGTGAACTTCTCATTCGCGCGACGAAGCGCCGATTCCGGCTCGATTCCGAGCTTCCGTGCGAGATTGGCCAGGGCGAAGAGGAGATCACCCATTTCCTCTTCAGCCCGATCGCGGGCGTTTGTCCCGACCGCCTCGGCCAGCTCCTCGACCTCCTCGCGAACCTTCGCGACGACGTCGTCGGCGCGTGCCCAGTCGAAGCCCACCGCGCCGACGCGGCCGCCGATTTCGTACGCGCGCAGGAGCGCGGGGAGCGTCCGCTTGACGCCTCCGAGCACCGACCGGCGCTCACCACGCTTCCGCTGCTCATCCGCCTTGATCTGTTCCCACTGCGTCTTGACCCCGCGCGACGTCAGCGACTCCTTGTGCCCGAAGACGTGCGGGTGGCGCCGGACGAGCTTGTCCGTGACCGCGCGGAGCGAATCGGCGACGGTGAATCGTGCTTGGTCCGCGCAGATCTGTGCGAGGAACACGCCCTCGAAGATCAGGTCTCCAATCTCTCCTCTGAGCGCTTTGATGTCACCGCGATCGATCGCGTCGAGCACTTCGTAGGTTTCCTCCAGCACGTACGGCCGCAGCGACGCGAGCGTCTGCTCGCGATCCCAGGGGCAGCCACCCGGTGCCCGCAGCCGCGCCATGGTGTCGGTCAGCTCCTGAAACCGTTCACCGGCTGCCTTCGCGGCGTTTCGGCGCGCGTTTGCGCCGGTGCGGCGCGCCCCGATCTTTGCCGTTCGTCGTCGCACGCGCCGACTCGTCCGTTTCGCCATGGCGGGCTATGGTACCATCGAGGTCCGATGACCGATTCTGCCGCGCCTCCTGATCTCGATCCCGCGTTTTCCAGCCTTGTCATCATGCTTGCCAGCGCCGCGGCCGTGCACTTCGGGGATCTCGCCGACGCGGTCAGCGGCGAGCGTCAGCCGTTGAATCTCGAGGGCGCGGCGCAGATGATCGAGCTGCTCGAGATGATCGAGGCCAAGACGCGCGGCAATCTCGCCGACGGCGAAGCGCGCCTGCTGCAGCAGGTGCTCTACGAGCTCCGCCTGCGCTTCGTCGATGCCCAGAAGCAGGATAGGCGGATTATCGAACCTTGACGCGCTCAATGCTCATTGCTGAATGCTGATTGTGGAATGAAATGCATTCAGCACTCAGCACTCCACAATCAGCATTGAAGATTACTTTCCTGGGCACCGGAACGTCGCACGGCGTGCCGATGATCGGCTGCACCTGCGCGACTTGCACGTCCTCTGATCCGCACGACCGGCGCACCCGCCCATCCATTCTGATCGAGACCGCGGCCGGCACGTTCGTGCTCGTCGACACGGCAACAGATCTGCGCGCGCAAGCACTGGCGCTGAACGTCACGCGGGTAGACGCCATCCTCTTCACGCACAGCCACGCCGATCACATCCTCGGGCTGGACGATGTGCGACGATTCAATGCGCTGCAGGGAGGCGCGATCCCGTGCTGGGCGGACGAGCAGTCCGCGGCGGACATCCGGCGCGCGTTCTGGTATGTCTTCGATCCCGCTGCGTCGCGCGGCGGCGGCCTTCCCGAAATCGACCTTCATGTCGTGGATGGACATGTGCGGATCGGCGGCGCCTCGTTCGTGCCGGTACCGATCCTGCACGGCAAGCGCACGATCCTCGGCTGGCGGGTCGGCAGCTTCGCCTATCTGACAGACTGCAGCGGGATTCCTGACGCGTCGTGGCCGCTGCTCGAGGGAGTCGAAGCCGTCGTTCTCGGGGCGCTGCGCGATCGTCCTCACCCGACGCACTTCACGCTCGATCAGGCGGTCAACGCCGCCCGTCGGATCGGCGCCGCACGCGCCTGGTTCACGCACATGGCGCACGATCTGCCGCACGCCGCGACGTGCGCACGTCTGCCCGAGGGTATGGCGCTCGCGTATGATGGGCTGGTCGTAACTGTGTAGGGACTTGGGACTAGGGACTAACGACGTCGCATATGAATCGACCGTCTAGTCCCTAGTCCCTAGTCCCCAGTCCCTACAGAGTTCGTGTCGCTATGGAGATCCTCCACTTTCCCGACGATCGGCGCCCGGCCCGCTGGCCGCAGCCTGTCGTCGCGCTCGGGAACTTCGACGGGCTCCATCGCGGGCACGTGAAGATCATCGAGCGCGTCCGGCGCCGCGCCGGCGAGCGAGGCGGGACGCCGATTGCGATGACGTTCGATCCGCACCCGCCGCGGGTCGTGCGCCCCGACAAGGCGCCGCCGCTGCTCATGACACCGGCGCAGCGGCTCGAGGCGCTCGATGCCGCCGGGATGCACGGCGTCGTCATCGTGCGCTTCTCGCACGAGCTGTCCCGTTGGGATCCCGAGACGTTCGTCCGGGCCGCGCTCGTCGACTGGCTGCGGGTCGTCGAAGTCTGGGTCGGCGCGAACTTTCTCTTCGGCCGCGATCGATCCGGCAATTACAGCTTGCTGCGCCAGCTCGGGCTTCGATACGGCTTTCGCGCTGAGAAGATTGACCCGGTCCGCTACAAGGAGTTCGTCGTCAGCAGCACGCGCATCCGCCGGCTCGTGGCGGAAGGGCGCGTCGATGAAGCCGGCGCGCTCCTTGGACGCCACGTGTTTTTGGACGGTCAGGTCGTCAAAGGAGATGGCCGCGGCCGCGAGATCGGGTTCCCGACAGCCAACATCTGTTCCGAGAACGAGCTGCTGCCGCCGCACGGTGTGTACGCGACGGCCGTCCGGGTCGCTGGCGAGGAGGCGATTAGACCGTCGGTCACGAACATTGGCACCCGGCCGACGTTCGGTGCCGCCGGAACGACGACGGTCGAGACCCACATCGTGGGCAGCGAGCGGGACCTCTACGGCGCCCGGCTGCGCCTGTTCTTTTTGCAGCGGCTTCGGGACGAGCGGGCGTTTCCCGATGTCGACGCGCTGCGGGCGCAGATCGAGGCCGACATCCGCCACGCCGGCCGGCTCTTTGCGCTTATTTCGCTGTAGGACAAGGGGCTCGGGACTTGGGACTGGCGATTCGCGAGTCCCTAGTCCCTAGTTCCCAGTCCCTACTGCGTTAGAATTATTGGATGCCCGCCGGCCAACCGCCGTTGTCCTTGCCGCTCTCGATGGACCTGACGGTCCCCGTGGAGCCCCGCTTCCTCTCGATCGCTGCGGCGATGACGAGAATGGTGGCCGAGCAGCTCGGGTATCCGGCGGAGGCGGCGGCACGCCTGGCGGCCGATTTCAACCGCGAGGCCGCCGCGTTCGATCCGGCGAACGGACCGGTCGCCATCCACTACGAGGGGTCGCAGGCGGGGCTGACAGTGCACGTTCGGGCCGGGAAGCGATCATTCGAGCTTGCGCCTGTATAACACCCTGACCCGCCGCGAGGAGACATTCGAACCGGCGGAGGCCGGCACCGTGCGGATGTATACGTGCGGGCTGACGGTCTACGCGCGCGGCCACATCGGCAACTTCCGCACGTTCGTCTGCCTCGACGTCCTGCGGCGCGTCCTCAAGTACCAGCAAGGGTGGCGCGTCCGGCAGGTCATGAACTTCACGGATGTCGACGATCGCACGATCCTCGAGTCGCAGCGCGCCGGCGTGCCGCTGCGCGAGTACACGGACCGGTGGATCGAAGCCTTCCGCGAGGATGCGGCCGCGCTGGGCCTCGAGCCCGTCGAAGAGACGCCGCGCGCGACCGATCCCGAGAACATCGAGGCGATGGGCCGCGTGATTCACGACCTTGAGACGCGAGGCCACACGTACACGAACGAAGGGTCGATCTACTTCAAGATCGCGTCGTTCCCCGAGTACGGCAAGCTCGCGCGTCTCGACCACGAGGGCATCAAGCCGGGCGCGCGCGTGGATTCCGACAAGTACGACAAAGAGAACGCCAGGGATTTTGTTCTCTGGAAGGCGACCCGACCCGGAGAGCCGACCTGGTCGCCCGACAGCCTGCCGCCCGGTCGTCCGGGCTGGCACATTGAGTGCTCGGCGATGGCGCTGCGCCTGCTCGGACCGCCGCCGATAGACCTGCATGCCGGCGGCGTCGATCTGATCTTCCCGCATCACGAGAACGAGATCGCGCAGAGCGAGGCGGCGACAGGCCGGCCCTTCTCGCGGTTCTGGGTACATACCGAGCACCTGATGATCGAGGAAGGCGACGCCCAGGCCGAGAAGATGTCGAAGTCGCTCGGCAACGTCTTCACGGTCCAGGACGTGCTCGGCGCGGGGCATCGCGCGTCCGCCCTTCGGTACGCGCTGCTGTCAGTGCACTATCGCAAGCAGCTGCGGTTTTCGTGGGAAGCGCTGCAGGATGCGGAGAAGGCAGTCCGCCGCTGGGCGGATTTCGATGCGCGACTTGCTACCGTGCCCGGTGGGTCAGCGCATCCAGCGATCGGCGCACGGGTGGAGGAAGGGAAGCAGGCGTTCGCCGCGATGATGGCGGACGACCTGAATACGGCGGGCGCGCTCGGCGTCCTCTTCGATCTCGTGCGCGCGCTGAACGCGGCGATCGACAGGGGAGAGGTGGGTCAGCCCGACGTGCCGGGAATCCGTGACGCGTTCGAGGGGTTCGATCGCGTGCTCGGCATCATGGCGCTGCGGCGTGCTGAGAACGAACGGCCGCCGATGCCGGTCGAGCAGATCGAAGAGCGCATCGCTGCCCGGCGCGCCGCCCGTCGCGCCCGGGACTTCGCCACAGCCGATCGTATCCGCGACGAGCTCGATGCGGCCGGCGTTGTCCTCGAGGACTCCGCGTCCGGGACGCGGTGGAAGCGAAAGTAGCGCAGCCCTTCAGGGCTGCTTCGGAGAACAAACGCAGTGAACGCACCCGAAATCAAAACCGATCTGCCGGGGCCGAAGGCGAAGGCGATCATCGAGCGCGATGCGAGCAGCGTCTCGACCTCATATACGCGCTCGTACCCGTTCGTCATGGCTCGCGGAGAGGGCGCGGTCGTCGAAGACGTCGACGGCAACCGCTTCCTCGATTGCGCGGCCGGCATCGCGGTGAACTCGACCGGTCATTCGCATCCAGTGGTCGTCAAGGCGATCGTGGAGCAGGCGCAGAAGTTCCTGCACATGTCCGGCACCGACTTCTACTACGAGCCACAGGTGCGGCTTGCAGAGGAAGTCGCATCGATCGTTCCGATCGACGGGCCCGTCCGGACTTTCTTCGGCAACTCGGGGACCGAGGCGATCGAGGCAGCGATCAAGCTCGCGCGATACCACACCAAGCGGCAGGGGCTCATCGCCTTCCTCGGCTCCTTCCACGGACGTTCGCTCGGTGCGCTGTCTCTGACGTCGAGCAAGGCGATCCAGCGGCGCGGGTTCGGCCCGCTGATGCCGGGCGTATACCACGCCCCGTATCCCGACTGCTATCGCTGCCCGCTCGGCATGAAGCCCGACACGTGCGGCGCCGAGTGCGCGAACTACATCGAAGAGCAGATTCTCGTGCATCTCATCTCGCCCGACGAAGTCGCCGCGATCGTCGTCGAGCCGATTCAGGGCGAAGGGGGCTACGTCGTCCCGCCGAAGCAGTTCCTGGACCGGCTGTCTGCGATCACGAAAAACCACGGCATGCTGCTGGTGGCCGACGAAGTGCAGTCCGGCATGGGGCGCACCGGGAAAATGTTTGCGTGCGAGCACTTTGATCTGCGCCCCGACGTTGTAACCGTGGCCAAAGGGATCGCGTCCGGGATGCCGCTCGGGATCACAGCGGCGCGGGCCGACGTCATGATGTGGCCGCCGGGCGCGCACGCGTCCACGTTCGGGGGCAACCCGGTCGCGTGTGCGGCGGCGATCGCCACGATCGGGCTGCTTCGCGAGACGCTCGTGAAGAACGCCGAGAAGGTCGGCGCGCGCCTGATGCAGGGCCTTCGGGACCTCATGGATCGGCACCCGGTCATCGGCGACGTGCGCGGCAAGGGACTGATGATCGGCGTAGAGCTGGTACGGGATCGGAAGACGAAGGAGCGTGCGATCGCGGAGCGGGACGCCGTCGTGGAGGCCATGTTCCGGCGCGGCGTCCTGACACTGGGTGCGGGGAAGAACGCCGTCCGCTTCGCGCCGCCGCTCGTGCTGACCGAGGCTCAGGCCGATACGGCCGTAAGGCTGTTCGGAGAGTCACTTACAGAAATCGCACGTTTCGCAATGACCGCCTCTTAGTGTATTCTCCGCTCGGCCCCTTGTGTCCAGGACCATCGCGGCTTGCGCGGCCGTGTTGGCGCTCTCACTGGCCTGCAATGGTGAACGGCCGTCACGCCCGCCAGCTGATCCGGTTCCCGTACCGAGCGGTCCGATCCCGATTCAAGAACACACCTTCGTCGGCGCGGGCGACATCGGCTGGTGCGGTCTGCCTGGCGCGGCCGCCACCGCGCGGCTCATCGACGGGATTCCCGGAACAGTCTTCACGCTCGGCGACAACGCGTACATGAAGGGAACCGCGCGGGAGTTCGCGGAATGCTACGAGCCGTACTGGGGACGGTTCAGGAACCCACGTATCCCGCGCCCGGCAACCACGAGTACGAATCGACGGCAGCGCTGCCGTACTACACGTACTTCGGCCCGAATGCCGGTCCACCCGGCCGCGGGTATTACAGCTTCGAGCTCGGCTCGTGGCACGTGGTGTCTCTCAACAGCGAGCCGGAGCCAAGGTTCCCGCGAGCGGCCCACGTCGCGCAGATCGCGTGGCTCTGCGCTGACCTCGAGGCGAACCGCGAGAAGGTGTGCACGGTGGCGTACTTCCACCACCCGCTCTATACCTCCGGTCCGAATGGACCGCAGACGCACATGCGGGACGTCTATCAGGTGTTGTACGAGTTCGGTGTCGACGTCAATCATGACGGCGCACGATCACTTGTACGAACGCTTCGCGCCGCAGGATGCGGAAGGGCGGCTCGATTTCGTGGGCGGAATGCAGTCACCGGACGTTTCCGGCACAGGTGTTGCCACGCGCCAAAGCGTGCAATCGACGTATCGGCAGAAGCTCGGAAAACTGGCGGAAAATCTCGCGTCCCGTGAGCTCGTCTCGCGGGGCTATCAAATTCTGCAACGCCGTTTCCGCACACAGTTTGGAGAAATCGACATCGTCGCGCGGGACGGCGCGACGCTGGTGTTCGTGGAGGTCCGGGCGCGGGTGGGGGAGGACTACGGCTCTGCGGAGGACTCGATTACCGCGCGCAAGATCTGGAAGATGACGCGCATGGCGGAGGAATACCTGGTGATCCACTGTCTCGCCGACGTTGACTGCCGGTTCGACGTGGTGGCGGTGGATTGGTCCGGCGCGGAGCCTGTTCTTACGGTGTATCAGTCCGCGTTTGACGCCTATAACTAGGTGCTCTAGGTGCTCAGGGTGCCGGTGCTGTCGAAGGGACTCGTAGCAGCCGATACCTAAAACGCAGCTTTCATGATCTGGTTCCTGACCCGCGGCCGCCAGCAGGTGGACGTCGAGGTACGGCGTGCGCCGGGCGGGGAGGGCTATGAGCTGGTCATCGACTATCCGGACGGCACCGAGCGGGTCGAGCACATCCGCGATCCGCGGAAGCTGGTCGAGCGGACGCTGCGCGTGCAGCATCAACTGATCCGCCAGGGGTTCGAGCCGACGAGCCCTATGTCCCCGTATGCGAGCGCGTCCACGCCGAAGCCGCGCTCCCGCGCGGGTCTCTGGCTGGCGTTACGAACGTCGATCAAGAAACGCCTCGCCGCGGCGCTGAACATCTGAGCCGCGGATTTCGCGGATCCAAACAAGCCACGGATTACGCGGATCCAACAAGCCACGGACCACGCGGATTGCGCGGATTGTCGAACCCAGAACCCATAGAACCTCTGGAACCCATAGAACCTCTGGAACCCATGGAACCCGAAGATCAAGCGGTGTTTTGAAACAGGTCGTGGTACTTGATAATGCCCGACGCGCCGGTGAGGAACCCTGGCCGGAGTTCGAGCAGCATGAACACTTCGTCGGGCACGTCGTACTCACAACCGATCCCGAATCTCTTTGCTGGCCGGAATCCGAAGCGCGGGTAGTACTGGGCGTGTCCGAGCACCGCAACGGCGCCGAACCCAAGTTCCCTGCAGCGTTCAACGCCGGCGTTCACGAGTGCCGTGCCGATGCCGCTGCGCTGATGAGGAGGCGTGACGGCCATCGGCGCGAGGCCCATGATGCGCAGGTCAGGATGGTTGGACAGCGTGACCGGCGAGAAAAGGATGTGTCCGACGATCGAGCCGTCATGTTCGGCGACGAGCGACACGAGATCGGGTACCTGTTGGCGAAGCGTGTCCACGAGGTCAACCTCGACGTGGCCGTCGAAGGCGGACTCGTTGACATGGTGCACGGCGAGCCAGTCGCCCGGCTGTTCAGGTCGGATCAGCACCTTAACCTTCTCGAACCTGCTCGAACCCTTTCGAACGTTTCGCACCCTCTCGAACCTTTTCGAACCTAATCTCCTGTGGTACGCTAGAGTCTTTCCAGGCGAGCGGGAATAACTCAGTGGTAGAGTGCGACCTTGCCAAGGTCGAAGTCGCGGGTTCGAATCCCGTTTCCCGCTCCATCTTATTCATGTATTCGCCTCTCGCCCGCGCTCGTTTAATCTGTAGCCCGCACCCATAGCCGCCCTCGGCTTGGTGGCGCACGGCTTCAGCCGTGCGAGACTTCCCGAAACGGCGCCGTCGCCAAGTGGTAAGGCAGAGGTCTGCAAAACCTCCATCTCCGGTTCAAATCCGGACGGCGCCTCCAATTTTCCTCAGCAATTCGCGTGACGAGCCCGGCCGGGTGCCCTCCGCC
Organism: Vicinamibacterales bacterium; assembly: GCA_036258175.1. Classification (GTDB taxonomy): domain Bacteria; phylum Acidobacteriota; class Vicinamibacteria; order Vicinamibacterales; family 2-12-FULL-66-21; genus DATAEE01. Next base: position 996 of record DATAEE010000019.1, on the reverse strand, counting down.
GGGTGGAGGTACAACAACGCCCGCAACAGTAGCCTCCGGTTAGAAACCCGCCGCATCCAGGCGTCGCGCGGCGTCGCGCAGGTCGTCGCCGCTGGTGATGTTGTACCGCTCAAACACAGACTCGGTGCGGTGCCCCACCAGCGCCATGGCTGTCGAGCGTGAAACCCCCGCCCGTACCAGATTCCGCACGGCGGTCCGCCGCAGGTCGTGCGGTATGCGGCCCGGCTGCCCGGCGACCCGGCAGGCGCGGTTCCACGCCTTGGTGAGACTGCGAATCTGCTGGGGCTGTTGTGGACCCCCACGGCGCTCCGCCTTCATGCGCCAAAACACCCACGGCACCAGCTGGCCGGCCTGCTTCAGTTCCTCGTGCTTCCGGTGTTGCTCCTGGAGGAGTTGGCGCAGCGCCGCGTTCATCGGAAAGACGCGCGCCTTCCCGTTCTTCGTCGTCCCGGCGTCGAGCCGCACCTCGCCCGCTGGAAAGTCTATCCGTCGCCATTCCAGTGGGAGTACTTCCGACCCCACACGCCACCCGGTGATGGCGGCGAACTGGATGACTGGCTGTAACTCCGTGGGCAGGTGGCGGAGTACCGAGCTCAGTGCCGCTGGTTCGAAGAACCCGGTCCGCACGTTGTGCTCCGGCAACATGGTGATGTGTGGCGTGCTCCCGAGCCGGTTCTGCTTCACTGCGAGGCTGAAAATCCGCTTCAGGTGCTGGAGCTCGCGATTAATCTCCGCGTTACTGACATCGGATATCCGCTCCCCCTTGCGGACAATGCCCTGCTTCTGACGATGTACGGCATACGCCTCCGCGCACGCATTCGTGATGCTGGCCAGCCGCCGACCGCGAAAGTACGGTAGCAGGTGGAGGCGGATGCGGCGCTCCAGTTCATCAAGCGACTTGCGGCCCTTCAGCTTGAAGTTGTTGACCACAGCCTGCACCCCCTGCTCGAACGTCACCTGCTCCGCGCGGGGGACAACCGGCCGGTTCTCGGCGAG
>DATAEE010000018.1:0-5770 GCA_036258175.1 Vicinamibacterales bacterium | reverse complement strand
GGCCAGCTGTACATCGACGACTTGTACGTCTTCCAGGCCAACGACAGCACGGTGTTCGTCATGGACGTCAACTCGACGATCACCGAGCCAAAGGTCAAGCCGGGGTTCCACTCGGAGGCGCGCTACGAGTTCAAGGTCCATTTCGACGGCGCCGAGTACGAAGACCTCACCTACCGGGTCACGTTTGGCGATCTCGAGGGCGACGGACGCCAGCGTCTGCAGCTTCACGCTCTCACCGGCGACGAGGCGCGCGACGAGTCCGCGACAGGCGAGTGCGTCCTCGAAGGCTGGACCGGCGAGACCGTCGTCAGTGGTGACACGCGGATCTGGGCCGGAAGGATCGGCGATCCGTTCTTCATCGATCTGTCGCTGCTCTTCAAGGTCAACGGCGCGGTCGCCGACGGCACCGCCGTCGACCTGTCGGAATGGGAGCCGGAGAAGGCCCAGAACAGCTTCGCCAACACGACTGTCGATTCGATCGTTCTCGCCGTGTCACACGAGAACGTGCGGCTGCGGCCGGGCACACACATCGGTGTTTGGGCCGCTACGAAGCTGGCGACGGATGCAGGCGGCTGGCGGCAGATTAACCGTGCCGGCCATCCGATGATGTGGCCGATTTTCTGGCCGACGGACGCCGAGTTCACCAACCGCCAGAACACCCGGCAACCCTTGGAGGACTTCAACGCTCTCGCGGAGGAGATCGGAGGCCAGATCGCCGCTGTCGTCGCGGCCGGTGGCAATTCGGAAGAGCCGCAGGGCTACGCGGGCGCCGTGGTGCAGAGGCTCTTCCCGGACGTGTTGCCGTACGTGGTTAGCACACCGGCGACCTACAGCCTCGTCGGCTTCAACGGCCGAGCGCTGGCGGACAACGCACCGGAAGCGATGCTGTCGCTCGTCGCCGGAACGGCGATCCCGTCGGGTCTAAAGGCGTCCGTTTCGCAGCACCTGCGCAGCGCCAGCTTCCCGTACGTCGTACCCGCGGAGACGGCGACCCAGCGCGCTGCCTGAGGCGACCGCGAAGCCAACAGGTGGGGGCAACGACATGAACTCGGCTCATACGTTCACTCGGAAGTGCCAGCTCGAACGTCCGACAAGGCGGCCGGTCGTGGCAATGAGCTTGTTCATCGGCGCCCTCCACCTTGTTGGCTGGGTGACGTGGATCGCGATCGTCATCCCCCAGCACGTCGTGGTCGGTGCCAAGGCGTACGGGCTCGGCATCGGAATCACCGCGTACGCCCTCGGACTGCGCCACGCGTTCGACGCCGATCACATCGCTGCGATCGACAACACCACCCGCAGGTTGATGACGCGAGGGCAGCGGCCGCATTCAGTCGGCTTCTGGTTCTCACTCGGCCACTCAACCGTCGTCTTTGCGCTATCGCTGCTGATCGCCGTCGGAGCGCGATCGCTGCCGAGCCAAACTCTAAGCGACGATTCCGCCCTGAGGTACGACCTCTCGATGATCGGCACCACAGTCTCCGGCGGCTTTCTCTACATCGTCGCTTTGCTTAACGCGGTTGTTTTCGTGGGCATCTGGCGGCTGTTCAGGCGGATGCATAACGGCGACTACGACGAGGCTCGCCTGGAGGCGCATCTGAACAACCGTGGCCTGGTGAGCCGGATCGTCCGACGCCTCGACCGTTCGGTGGAGAAGCCGTGGCACATGTACCTCGTCGGCCTACTTTTCGGCCTCGGGTTCGACACCGCGACCGAGGTAGCGCTACTCGTCGCGGCAGGCACAGGAGCGGCGGTCGGCATGCCCTGGTACGGGATTCTCTGCCTGCCTGTTCTGTTTGCCGCCGGCATGTCGCTTCTCGACACGATCGACGGCTCGTTCATGAATGTCGCATACGGGTGGGCGCTCGCCCAACCGGTGCGCAAGGTCTACTACAACCTCACGCTCACCGGCCTCTCGGTCGCCGTGGCGTTCACGGTCGGAACGGTCGAGCTCGCGGCCCTTGCCCACGCCAGCCTCGGTCTCAACCAGGCCCCGCTGAGCTGGGCCGCCGCCGCGAACCTCAACACGATCGGCTTCCTGATCATCGGACTCTTCTGCGTCACCTGGAGCACGTCCATCCTGATCTGGAAGTACGGGCGGATCGAAGAGCGATGGCACCGCCAGCACGCCTCTCCCGCCGAGGAAGGAGCCCGAGGATGAACGCCGCCAACCAACCCCTACCCGAGCCCACCAAGCTCCTCCTTGTCGCCGACGCGTGGTGCGACGCGAAGAGCGTGTGCGACGCGGTCGCGCAAGAGATCGGACATCCCGCGGAGGTCTTCGTCGTCAGTCCCGCTCTCACTGGACGGCTGCGGAGTCTCGCCTCGGACGTTGACGGAGCGGTCGCCGCCGCAGAACAACGTCTGAAGGCAGTACTCGGCGAACTTCGAAGCGCCGGATTCGCCGCACGCGGATCGGTCGGCGACGAAGACCCGCTGCTAGCGATCGAGGACAAGCTGCGCGAGTTCACGCCCACCGAGATCTTGATCGTGACGAGCGATTCCAGCCATGAGAACTGGCGCGAACGCCACCTCCGCCAACGTGTCGCCACACGTGGCCTACCGGTCAGGTTCGCGCAAGCGCGGTGAGATCAGAAGAACCACCAATGCCACGACCCCGCTCGTGTTCCACGAGCTCGCAATCCAGAACACAACGAAGGGAGAACACCATGGCTACCGTCGCCACCAAGGCGCCGCCGACGATCACCACGACCGACGGCACCGTCATCTACTACAAGGATTGGGGCTCCGGGCAGCCGGTCGTCTTCAGCCACGGGTGGCCGCTCAACGCGGACGCTTGGGACGAGCAGCTGAACCTCATCGCCACCAACGGTTTCCGCGCGGTCGCCCACGACCGCCGCGGGCACGGCCGCTCGAGTCAGCCGTGGAACGGCAACGATTTGGACACCTACGCGGACGATCTCGCGGAGCTAATCGAGGAGCTCGACCTGCGCGACGTCATCCTCATCGGGCATTCGACTGGCGGCGGCGAGGTAACGCGTTACATCGGCCGGCATGGCACGGCACGCGTCGCGAAAGCCGTCCTCGTCAGCGCGATCCCGCCGCTGATGCTGAGGACGGATGGGAATCCGGGCGGCCTGCCAGTCAAGGTATTCGACGAGATCCGAGACGGTATCGCGCGCGACCGGTCGCAGTTTTACGAAGACCTGAGCTCCGCGTTCTACGGCGCGAACCGGGAAGGTTCCACCGTGTCGCAAGGCGTCCGAGACGCGTTTTGGATGATGTCGATGCAGTCCGGCTACAAGGGCGCCTACGACTGCGTCAAAGCGTTCTCCGAGACAAACCTCACCGAAGACCTTAAGCGTTTTGACATCCCGACCTTGATCATTCATGGCGACGACGACCAAATCGTCCCATTCGCGGACTCGGCAGCGCTGTCGTCGACGCTCGTACCGGACGCGGAGCTAAAGGTCTATGCCGGCGCACCGCATGGGCTGATGGCCACGCACCGCGACGACTTCCACGCCGACCTTCTCGAGTTCATAAAGGGCTAACGAGAAGTCAAACGTGACAACGACGTCGTAGACCCACGTGCCGCCGCTCCTCCCCAGCGGAGAGCAGCCTCGTGGGCTTCGTATTGCTGAAGATCGGTCTCCCGCGCCTCGTAACCTGGCGCGGGAGACCCACTTCGACGAGCGTCTTCACCGAGCTGGCCACGTTCCACTGCACCTCGCTCCGTCTCGGCCGTGCCGACGCCGAACGGCTCAGCTACGTGCAGACTCTTCGACAGCAACTGATCACAACGCCTAAGCAGGTACGGCGTCGGTGATCTTCTCTTGCTCGGTTAAACGGAGAGCTCTCGCGCGCATGTGGAACAAGCAGATAGAGGCTACTGAGCTTCAGCTCGCGAAAGGACGTGTCGTCGCTTACTGCCCATGTGCGCGGCGCGCTCCCGTTGGGGCACAACCGTGTACTTCGGGTCGGCTGCCGACTGAGTGCCGGCACGGTAGACGGCCAGGCGCTCGAACAGCGAGCCGGCAAGGAGCAGTCCGCCCCCGACCGCCGAGCCCGCCCGCCTGTCTTGCTTAGCAAACCCGAGAAGTACTGCCACAACGGGGGCATGGCCTTCGCCCACCATCACCGCGCCGGGCTGGCCTGGGACCGGAAAGTCGATGATGGCCCCTTCGCGTGGTCCCCCGAAACCGCCGTTTTGCAGGGAAAAAGCTGACGGGGTCCGGGGTCCGCGCCCTTTGGGGGCCGCAATGGACTCGACTGCCTTTGTGCGGCAGACGCGAGAAGTACTGCCACAACGGGGCATAGCCTTCGCCCACCAGTCAACCGCCCCTCCAGACCAGATCGCGCGGGAGCGCAGATGGAGGTGGTGGGGTGCCATCACGAGATCAAATGGCACCCATTGCGGCACCCTAAAAATGTCTGATTTGCAGGAATAACCGCCTAGGGGGCCACGATTCTCGTCCTTTGGGGGCAGGGATGGACTCGTCTGCCTAAATGCAGGCAAAAGGAGCGCATCTACCGACGGTGCTACCGAAGCCCTAGGTCCGATCTGTCACTAGTCCGGTAACGGTGGTCATCTGCGCCAGCGTTCACGATGAATTTCAGCTCGCCGAGCAGTAGTCTCGGTGTTGATGAACGATGCGTCGGGCCCCGCTGGTTCGCCGGACCGTCACCTTGTGGCTTGGCGCGAACTCACACCCGAGCAGATGGCCGCTTGGTCTGGCTTTCTCTGGACTCACGCACACGTCGTTCGGGCGCTCGATCGCGAGCTTGAGCGGCAACACGGAGTATCCCTCGCCGAGTTCGACGTGCTCTTTCAGCTCAGTATCGCTGTCGACCATCGGCTGGCGATGTCGGAGCTTGCTGAGATGATCGTCCTTAGCAGGACGGGCTTGACCGACTTGCTCGACGGACTTCAGAGCGGCGGGCTTGTCAAGCAGGAGCCGAACGAAAGCAAGCCAGTCGACAGCTACATCCGAATAACTGATCCGGGTCTCGACGTCTTGGCGCAGGTCACGCAGACGCACATCGCAGGAATCAAGGACCACTTCCTTGAGCGTCTCTCTCAGAAGCAGACGGAGCAGCTGGCCGTAATCTGGCAGGCGCTGAAGCTGTCATCGAAGGTTCCTTAGCTACTCCTCACGCCGACAGCTCACAACGGTAAAGCAGGTGGGACTCGGTCACAGTGAGGGCGACTGGCCGATCCGAGGTATTGGCGCACGTTTGCCGATTGATTGTGCGCTTATAGGTACACGCGCGCGAAGAAGTCAGGTTCGACTCGGCGCCGATCTATTGAGGATCGAAGCCAAGTTATTGCCGCGGTGCGGTAGCGCTGGGACTCAGGGGAAGCTTTGGCGTGACAGGTATGACGAGGGTCGTTTCGCACCGCCGTGCGACCCTGATGCGACCTCGCCGCCACGGTCAGGCGTAGACTCGCGATTGGCGGCCGAAGCGCCAGATTTGCGCGACCGGAGGTATCTCGTTGCCTTTTGCTACGCCGGAGCAGTACTTCGAGATGCTGGATGCGGCGAAGAGGGACGGCTATGCCTACCCGGCCGTCAACGTCAGCTCGTCGACGACGCTCAATGCTGCCTTCGCCGGTTTCGCGGACGCGCGCTCGGACGGGATCGTCCAGCTGACACCAAGCGGTGCCGAGTTCGCCTCCGGCACGGCGACGGATGCGGTGGCAGGCGCGAGAGCGCTCGCCGCCTTTGCACGCGAGGTCGCGGACGACTATCCGGTCCTGATCGCGCTGCACACTGACCACTGCCCCCCGGGGAAGGTCGATGCCTTTCTA
>DATAEE010000017.1:0-3535 GCA_036258175.1 Vicinamibacterales bacterium | reverse complement strand
AGGAGCCATCGCGGCGCGAGGTGATGTCCCGGCCTTGCTGGCGCTCGAGCCCGAAGGCACCGCCGCGTCGCTTCGCGGCGAGGCAGACTCGCTGCCGCGCGAAGCGGACCGTCTGCTGCTGGCGCGTTTTGCGCCGGCGTGTGTGCTCGTGAACCAGGCGCTCACCATTTTGCAGTTTCGCGGCCAGACCGGGCCTTATCTCGAGCCCGCCGGGGGCCCACCCAGCTTCGACCTGCGACGGGTCATTCGCCCGGAGCTGCTCGTCCAGATCCTTCCCGCCATCGGAGAGACCAGCAACACCGGCGTGGCGTCACGCCGCGACGTCCGTCTCGATACGCGCGAGATCAGCATCGAGGTGATTCCGCTCGCGGCATCTGGCGGCGGACAGTCCTTTCTGATCCTGTTCGACGACGGGTCTCGTCTCCAGGCGGGGAGGAGCCTGCCGGCGCCTGGACCTGCGTTGACCGAATCCGACAAGGACAGACGGCTCGCGCACGTGGAACGCGAACTCGAGGGCATGCGTGAGTACATCCGGGCGGCGATCGAGGCGCACGAAGCGGTCCAGGAGGAGCTTCGTTCGGCGCACGAGGAGATGTTGTCTGCCAACGAGGAGTTTCAGAGCACGAACGAGGAACTCGAGACGTCAAAGGAGGAGCTGCAGTCAGCCAACGAGGAGCTCACGACGACCATCGACGAGCTGCGGAGCAGAAACCAGGAACTCGCCAGGCTGAACATGGAGCTGGACGCTGCGCAGCGGACCTCCCAGGCCGCCCGCGCCTATGCGGACACGATCATCCAGTCCGTCCGCGAGCCATTGGCGGTGCTCGATGGAACGTTGCGCATCCTGCGAGTGAATTCAGCATTCGCGGCGAACGTGGCGATCCCCCGTGAAGAGATTGAAGGCCGATTCCTTCACGAAGTGGGCGATGCCAGGTGGAACATCCCGGACCTGCACCAGAGATTGCGCGCACTTCTGGCCAGCGGCCAGCCGCTGGAAGATTGGGAGGTGACGTGGGAGCTTCTTCCACAGGGGCGCCAGGTCATGTCGCTGAGCGCGAGGAGGATCCCCGGCGATGTTGACCGGGCCGAACAGTTGTTGCTCGCGATCCAAGACGTCACCGCTCGCGCGGACATGACGGCGCGGCTCGTCGCCAGCGGCGAGCAGAAGGATCAGTTCATCGCCATGTTGGGACATGAGCTCCGACACCCGTTGACGCCGATTACACACGCCGTCTACCTGTTGCGGAAGAGCCACCAGAATCCCGCCACCATTGAACTGCTCGAGACGATCGATACCCAGACGCAAACACTCTTGCGATTCGTGAACGAGCTCCTGGACCTGTCGCGCATCAGTCACGGTTTGATTGAGATCAGGCCGGAACGTCTCGATGTGGCCGCGGTCGCACGAGACGCGGTGCACGCGCTCCAGCCATTCATCGAAGAACGACAACATGTGGTGTCGCTTCTCCTCCCTGCAGCCCCGTTGTACGTCCGTGGCGATCCGGGCCGATTGCGTCAGGTCGTCAGCAACCTGGTCGAGAATGCCGCGAAGTACACCGAGCCGGGCGGCAGGATCACCGTCTCGGTCGAGCAGCGCGGTGACGAAGCGGTGCTGGCCGTGAGCGACACCGGCATCGGCATTGTCGCCGAGAATCTGGAGCGAATCTTCGAGCCGTTCACGCGATCTGACCAACCGCTCGCACGCCCCTCCCGTGGATTGGGAATCGGACTCAGCGTGGTGCGCCGAATAGTGGAACTGCATCGTGGTTGCATTCGGGTGACCAGCGCGGGTTCCGGCGCGGGAAGCGAGTTCGTGGTCTCGCTGCCGATATGGGCGGCAGACATGCGCGCCGACCGAGGGTCCGAGAACGTCGTCAACACCTCGGCGCCGTCTGTGGCGTTGCGCGCCCGAAGGGTACTGATTGTCGACGATCACGAAGAGATGAGGACCTCGATCTCGCGTCTTGCCCGCGCCTGGGGTCACGAAGTCGTCGTCGCCGCCGACGGCGCGAGTGCGCTCTCGCTGGCGGAAGCGTTCCAGCCCGAGTGCGCCATCGTGGACGTCTCAATGCCGGGGATGAGCGGGATAGAGCTGGGTCGTCGTCTCCGTCGGCGGTTTCCTCCGGCGCAGCTCTGCCTGATCGCCCTCACTGGTTATGCGGACGCGGCCATCCGCGACGCGTGCCTCACGGCAGGTTTCGATGCGCATCTGGTCAAGCCAGGAGAGATCCGCGAGTTGGAGCGACTGCTCGGAGGCGACCGCGCGGATGCTGATGCGTCGCAGCACTGACCCGACGCGTACGGTAAACTGTTGATTCCACTTGAACGGAGAGATGTCCGAGTGGTTGAAGGAGCACGCTTGGAAATTGCTCTGGCGGTCTGCGACGGTGTGCTACGGGTTTCGATTACCGTTGCGAAGCCAGCCACTTAACAGGGATCGCGTCTACTCCATCGATCCCTGTAAACCTCGGTAGATCTCGCGGAATCGACGCCGTCACGTCACAGTTACGTCACAGTCGATGAGCACGTCTTCAGGCGTGTTCGTCAGGCGGTCTTCGTCCGAACGACCAAGTCAACGTCACAGTTGAGCACCTGAAGCAGCGCAAGCAGCTGATCGACAGACTTGCGGTAGTTCGTCTGATCGAGCAGACGATACAACTGTGCGGCGGACGTCCCGAGCCTGCGTATGATCTCGCGCTTCGAGAGCGGGCTCGCCGCGATTCGCTTCTGCGCTTCGAGCGTCAACCGGTACAACAGGAGATCGCGCAGGTAGGTCGGGTCCTGGTTGTATTCGAGCACCTGCTCGACGTGCACCGTGCCGGTGCGGCCGGAGTGGAGGACGTAAGTAAACGCCTCCCGGCCAGCCTCTGCGTCAACCGAGAGCTCTGTGACCGGGTCTTCGGTCGTTGGTACGGGCGCCGCCTTCGAGAACGGGAACACGAGCATTTTCATCGAGGTGCGGACCTCGAACACCTTCTTTCGGTTGTTCTGTTTGACAGAGCGAATCTTCACAGCAGGCCCTCAGTTTCCAGCTCGCGGATCAGTTCCAGAATGCGCCGCGTCGCCGCGCCCTTCATCGCTTTCTGGTTGTCCAAATCCCACTTCACGACCAGCGTGCCGTCGCGGTACACGTGGACATGCCGCGGAGGGTGATCGCCTTTCCACGTGATGAAGACGTACCCGCCCCGCCGATACTTGCCCACCGATCCAAGATGTTACCATAAGAGGTAACAGTTCGGTTGGGCGGCCAGCGCAGGATACGTCAAACGCTGGAGGTGAACGTCGCGAGGACTCGGCTGCGCGGCTTTCGCCGGCGGCACTCCCGTCATCAACCTCCAGAATACGTCGCGCAGGGCCGTGAGCTGGCGGTCATGACGCGTCCTCTTCGGACTGTGCCGGTGTCTTGGAAGCCAACAGCCGTGACAACCAGGACCGCCTCCGCGATGTCGCGTAGGCGATGCGGGCAGGAAGGCCCAACTCCACCTCCGTCCCTGCGCCGACTTCGCTCCACACCGCCAGTTTCCCTCCGATCAGT
>DATAEE010000016.1:0-11530 GCA_036258175.1 Vicinamibacterales bacterium | reverse complement strand
CGGCGGATGCAGACTGAACTGACCGATCGGAACCGGAGAGATTCGCTCCAGCTCCTCCGCATACAGAACGACCTGAACCAGGTCGCGATCGCGATGCGCGACATGCTGGATCTCGACCAGCCGTATCCGCTCACCGCGTGGTCCGCGCAGTTCGACAGGATCCGGGTGGATCTGGAAGACGCGCTCGCGCGCGAAAGCGAGGTGGCCGTCGCGCGCCGCACGCCGGAGCAGAGCCAGTACCTCACGGCCTCGATGAAACAGTTCTGGGAAGCGGTCGATCGAATGTTCGATTCGGCGAGAGCCGGGCAGGACCAGGAAGCGCGATCGCAGATTCGCGTGTCGCTCCAGTCGCGGCAGGCGGCCCTCAGCACGACCGTCGCGCGGCTGCTGGTCCAGAACAACGAGATCGAGGAACAGACGGCGCAACAGGTTCAGAACATCTACCGCGATGTCCAGCGGCAGGCAACGTGGCTGCTTACCGCGACGCTCGCCGCCATCACAGCCACCGGCTTGTACCTGATTCGGTCGAACCGCAGGCTGTTCGCCCAGCTCTCGGCTCTCTCCGAAGAGCGCCGCAACCTCGCGCAGGCGTTGATTACCACGCGCGAGGCGACGCTTAAAGAGATCTCACGCGAGCTGCACGACGAGTTCGGCCAGGTCCTGACCGCGATCGGACTGATGCTCGGACGCGCGAGCAAGCAATTGCCCGACGGATCGCCGGTCAAGGCGGAGCTGCGCGAGATCACCGAGATCGCTCAGGCCGCGCTCGACAACGTGCGCGGTCTCTCACAGACACTGCATCCTTCAATCCTCGAGGAGCTGGGACTCGAGAGCACCATTCAGTGGTACCTCTCGACGGCCGGCAAGCAGCTCGGGCTCGACGTGACATACGAGCAGGTCGGTACCGCTGCGGAGATCGATCAGAACACGCGGATTCACGTGTATCGCGTGCTGCAGGAGGCGGTCAGCAACGTCGCGCGCCATTCCGGCGCCAAACGGGCCTGGGTGCGGCTGCGCTTCGAGGGCAGCGGCCTCGAGCTCGAGATCGAGGATCATGGAAAGGGTTTGGATCCCGAGACGGCGCCTCGCGGGCTTGGCCTCGTCGCGATGCGGGAGCGCGTCGAGCTCCTCGGCGGCAGCCTCGAGTTCCTGCCCGTACCGGACGGAGGCACGCTCGTGCGGGCGCGCGTGCCGGTCAGGGCCCCGGCGACCACATGACGCAGAAAATTACCGTATTACTCGCCGACGATCACGCGCTCGTGCGCCGCGGGTTCCGGCGCTTGCTGGCCGACGACCCCTCAATCGCCGTGGTCGCGGAAGCCAGCGATGGCGACGAGGCCGTGAGCCTGGCGCAAGAGCTCAAACCCCAGGTGATCGTCATGGACGTGGCGATGCCGGGCACGAACGGCCTCGCCGCGACCCGCGCGATCCTGGCAAAAAACCCCGGCGCCGCCATCCTGATGCTCAGCATGCACTCGGAAGAAACGCTCGTCCGGCAGGCGCTCGATGCCGGCGCCAAAGGCTACGTGCTCAAGAACGCGCTCGACCTGGACCTCGCGACGGCGGTCAAACGCGTCGCCGCCGGCGAGACGGTGCTCGATCCAGCCGTCGTCCCTCGCGAGACTAAAGGCGGCGAGCGAAGCCGGCTGTCGGCACGCGAGCTCGAAGTGCTGCAGCTGATCTGCGACGGACTCTCGAACCGCGAGATCGCCGCCAAGCTCGGTCTGAGCGTGAACACCGTCGCGGTTCACCGCGCCAACATCATGAACACGCTGGGCGTGCACAAGACGGCGGAGCTCGTTGTCTATGCGATCAAGAACGGGCTGGTGACGCCGCTGGGGCCCGAGGGGTGAACCGACGCGCCTTCCTCGCGCAATGTAGCGCCGCTGCCGCCGCGCTGGCGCTGCCGTGGAACGCGGTCCGCGCGCAACCGGCGGGGTCGGCCGGCGTCCGGCTCACCGACGTGACAACGGCGTCGGGCCTCCAGTTCCGTCACAACAACGGCGCGTACGGCGGCAAGCTCCTGCCCGAGACGCTCGGCGCGGGCTGCGCGTTCCTCGACTACGACGGCGACGGCTGGCAGGACATCCTCCTCGTCAACGGCCGCGACTGGCCGGGACATTCGAAGCAGCACTCGACGCTTCGGCTCTACCGCAACAACCGGAACGGCACGTTCACGGACGTCACGCGCGCCGCCGGCCTCGAGATCGAGATGTACGGCATGGGCGTCGCCGCCGGCGACTTCGACAACGACGGGTTTCCCGACATCTACATCACGGCCGTGGGCCAGAACCGGCTGTTCCACAACACCGGGAAGGGCACGTTCGTCGACGTCACACGCACCGCGGGGCTGGGCGGCCGCGAGGCGTTCAGCACGTCCGCCATGTGGGTCGATGTGGACCGCGACGGCTTCCTCGATCTCTTCGTCTGCAACTACGTCCGCTGGTCGGCGCAGGACGACGTGTTCTGCAGCCTGGATGGGAAGCAGAAGTCGTACTGCACTCCGGAGGCGTACCGCGGCGACACGTGCTGGCTGTTTAGAAACCGCGGGAACGGCACGTTCGACGACGTGACCGCGACGTGCGGCCTGTTCGACTCGAGCTCGAAGTCGCTCGGCGTCGCGCTCATCGACCACGATCAGGACGGCTGGCCGGACATCTTCGTTGCCAACGACACGCAGCCGAACAAGCTGTATCGCAACCAGCGCAACGGCAAGTTCGTCGAGGTCGCCGTCGAGGCGGGCGTCGCCTTCAGCGAGGATGGCAAGGCGCGCGCCGGCATGGGCGTCGACGTCGGCGAGATCGACCGTTCCGGACGCGTCGGGCTGGCCGTCACAAATTTCGAAGGAGAGATGATCGGCCTCTTCCGGGCCGATCGCCCGGGCCGATACCAGGACGTCGCCGTACAAGCGGGCGTCGGGCCGGCATCACGCAACAGGCTCGGCTTCGGATGCGTCTTCGCGGACATCAATCTCGACGGCGCACTCGACCTGGTCGTCGTCAACGGCCACATCGACGATACCGTGCGCAATATCCGCGGCAACCTGGGGCACGCGCAGCCGGCGCAGCTCTTTATGAACGACGGAACCGGCAGCTTCCGCGACATCGCGGGAGAGGTCGGCGGCGGCTTCGCCGAGCCGAGAGTGGGCCGGGGACTTGCGTACGGCGACTTCGATCGCGACGGCGACGTCGATCTGCTGATGACGACCAACAACGGTCCCGCGGCGCTCTTTCGAAACGATCAGTCGAGCGGCAATCGCAGCCTGCGCCTGAAGCTGGTCGGCACGAAATCGAACCGCGACGCGATCGGAGCCACTGTCCGCATCTTCCACGCGGGCGTCTCGCAGACGCGCGTCGTCAAGAGCGGGTCGAGCTATCTGTCTCAGTCGGAGCTGCCCGTCACGTTCGGCGTGGGCAAGCAGGATCGGGTCGAACGTGTGGTCGTGACGTGGCCGAGCGGCAGGACGGACGAATTCAAGAATGTGGAAACAGGCAGGGCGTATGAGTGCGTAGAGGGCAAGGGCCTCGCGCCATGAGTCTCAAAGTCGGCTCGCGATTGGGACCCTACGAAGTCGGGTCGCTCATCGGAAGAGGCGGCATGGGAGAGGTCTACCGGGCGCGCGACTCGAAACTCAAACGCGATGTCGCGCTGAAGGTGCTCCCGGAAGAATTCATGGCCGACTCGAATCGGGTCGCACGATTTCGCCGCGAAGCGGAAGTCCTCGCCTCGCTGAGTCACTCGCACATCGCGAGTATTTACGGCGTCGAGGAAGCGGATGGTGTGCCGGCCCTCGTGCTGGAGCTGGTCGACGGTGCGACACTCGCCGATCGGATCGCGGACGGTCCTATCCCGCTCGACGAAGCGCTGCCGATCGCGTCCCAGATCGCAGACGCGCTCGAAGCCGCCCATGATCACGGAGTCATTCACCGCGATCTGAAGCCGGGAAACATCAAGCTCCTGCCGGACGGCTCGGTCAAGGTACTCGACTTCGGTCTGGCCAAGATAGTCGACCCCGTCATCGACGGGAGCGACGGCTCGCAGTCACCGACTATCACCAGCCCCGCGATGACCCGGATGGGCGTCGTGCTCGGTACGGCCGCCTATATGAGTCCGGAGCAGGCCCGTGGCAAGGTCGTCGATACACGATCGGACATTTGGGCCTTCGGCTGCGTCCTGTACGAGATGTTGACGGGTTCTCGCGCGTTCGCCGGTGACGACGTGACCGATACATTGGCGTTCGTGATCACGAAGGAACCGGATTGGACCGCTCTGCCCGCAGCGACTCCGTCGCCCGTCCACGCACTGTTGCGTCATTGTCTTCAGAAGAGCGTGCGCCACCGGCTGCGCGATATCGGGGACGCGCGACTCGCGATCGACGATGCGATGGTCAGGCCTGGTACTGACACGCCGGGCGGTTCGGTGGTCGGCGACACCCGGAGATCAGGCGGCGCCGTTCTGTGGATCTCGCTTCCTCTCGTCGCGCTCACAACAGCGGGTGTGATGTTGATGGTCATCCACCGCGATGAGCCGCCTGCCGCACGTCCCAAGCGCTTCGTCGTCCAATTGCCTGCCGATCACCAGCTCGCGTTCGGGGAATCCGCACCGGTCGGTGAGGGTCGGCCATCGCTCGCGATCTCTCCGGACGGTCATCGCCTCGCGTACGTCGGACGGCAAGGAGATCGCGTGCGCCTCTACCAGCGGCCTCTCGAACAATTCGACGCCACGGCAATCGATGGCACGGAGGGCGCCTTCAATCCTTTCTTCTCGCCGGACGGGCAGTGGATCGGGTTCTTCACGAACACACATCTGAAAAAGGTTCCCGTTTCTGGTGGCACCCCGGTGACGTTGTGCGAGGCACGCAATCCGTACGGTGCAACGTGGTTGCGCGACTCCGTGTACTTCGCCCAGGCGTTCGGAATGGTTCTTTCGCGCGTCCCAGCCGCCGGGGGCTCCGCCGAGGCTGTGCGTTCCGGGGGCAGCGTAAAATTCTGGCCGTTCGCGGTACCGGACGACGATGCGCTGTTCGTGTCCGGATGGCCATCCGGAATTCAACTCGTGCGACTGAACGAGGGAAAAGGCGCCGACCGGCTTATTGCCGGAACATACACAAGTGCCCGGCTCACGCCGACGGGACACCTCATCCTCGTGCGTCCCGGACAACTGCTCGCCGCACCCTTCGATCGAACGCGTTGGGAAATCGTCGGCGCCGAGACGCCGGTCCTCGACGGAGTCCGAACGGAACCGTGGGGCGGAGGACAATTTTCGTTCTCTCATGAGGGCACGCTTGCGTATGTGCAGGGCGCTCCGGCGACAACCGGATCGTTGATAACCCTCGATCGCACCGGCCACGCCGTCTCGATGTCGGGATTCCGCGTCGGCAACTACCAGGCGTTCAAGTTGTCGCCGTCGGGCGACAGGCTCGCGATTACCGTGAGCGAAAGCACGACTGAGCTCTGGGTGCACGATCTCGTGCGGGGGACGCGCACGCGTCTGAATGCGACAGGGAACAGCGGTCACCCACTGTGGTCGCCTGACGGCGAATGGTTAACGTTCAGTGCTTCTGTCGACGGCGCGTGGAACATCTTTCGGCAGAGGGCCGATGGCTCGGGAGATGCCAGTCGTCTCACTTCGAGCACCGACAATCAGATACCGTACTCCTGGTCCCCGGATGGACGGGTTCTCGCCTTCACTCAGGTGACTCCGGCCACGAGGTCCGATATCTGGCTGGTCTCGGAATCCGACCGTGCGCCGAAGCCGCTCCTCAGCAGTGGGTTCAACGAAGGTCAGCCCGCCATTTCCCCTGACGGGAAGTGGCTGGCATACGTCTCCGACGAATCAGGCAAGTCGGAAATGTACGTCACTGGCTACCCGGCAGCCCGCGGCCGCAGCTTGATCTCGATCGACGGTGGAGAGGAGCCTATCTGGTCGCGCAACGGTAAAGAGCTCTTTTACCGCAACGGCCAGCGGTGGATGGTCGTGACGACTTCGACGCAGCCGACGTTCGACGCCGGCCGACCTCGCCTGTTGTTCGAAGGCAACTACTTGAATGTGTCGGGCCTGTCCTACGACGTAACGGCCGACGGCCAGCGATTCGTCCTGATCCGCGGCGTTGAAGCGCCCCCAGTGCGCGAGATCCACGTGGTGCTCAACTGGTTCGAAGAGTTGAAACGCCTCACGAGCAAGCCATAGCTCCTATCGACAACTCGGGCCGGCCGGACCGAGTTAGACGTTGGCACAATGTAACGTTTCCCGCATGCGACATCTCCTGCTCGGCGCCGCCGTCCTCGCGACCATCGCCGCTGCGGTGATGTGGCCGCCGATCCGTCAGTCCCCCGACTATCACCTGTTTGCAGATACGCGTTCGCTCCTGGGAATTCCCAACGGTCTCGACGTCGTTTCCAATCTTCCGTTCGCCATCGTCGGCGCGCTCGGGCTCATGACCACGTTCTCACGCCGCGCGGCATTTTCCGATCGGTGGGAGCGCTGGCCGTACGCCGCACTCTTTGGCGGAGTCGCCCTGACGAGCCTCGGATCCGGCTATTACCACCTCGCGCCGGACAACGCGCGGCTGGTCTGGGATCGATTGCCGATGTCGATCGGGTTCATGGGACTGCTCACTGCCTTGCTCGCCGAGCGTGTCAGTCTCGCGGTCGGCCGCTGGCTCTTCGTTCCGCTTCTCGTTGCCGGCGCGGCTGGCGTCTTCTATTGGTACTGGAGTGAGCTGCAGAACGCCGGGGATTTGCGGCTTTACGTCGTGGTGCAGTTTGGATCGTTACTCTGGATCGTGCTGCTGCTCGTTTTGTACCCCGCCCGATACTCGGGCACGGCCTATCTCGTCACCGGTCTGGCGGCGTATGGCGTCGGGAAGGCGTTCGAACTCGCCGACCATCAGATTTTTTCCGTCGGCCGGATCGTCAGCGGTCACACGCTGAAACATCTCGTAGCTGCCGCAGGGGTCGCCTGCCTCATCGTGATGCTCAGGAGACGCCGAGTTATCGAGGCCCTTCCTTACTGAAAGCTCTGCGTCTCCGCGTTTCTGCGTCTCATCGTCCCCGCTTTTCTCTGCGTCTCTTCGTTCTGTGCGTCTCCGCCGCCAGGGCGTGCGCAGACGCCAACCGCTCGGCGACTTCTGCCCACTTCGGCCGACGATCCAGGTAGATTCCAACCCATCCAGCAACGCCGACATACGGCGGCACGAAGTACCGATCGGGAGATTGGGCCACGAGGAGATGCTGCGTCGTGTGCGTGGCGTTGCACCACACGCGTGACGTCCCGCGCCGTGGTGATTGTTCGCGTTCGCGAAGCTCGCGAACATCCGCTTGCCGACCCAGAACGTCGGCTCGCCGTGCGAGACCTTTTCCCAGGTATCGGGCAAGGCCAGGCACAGCTTCCGCAGTTTCTCCAGCGGGGTCACGATGTTCCTACCTGCCGCCGGTCACATCGATGAAGCTGCCAGTCGTAAAGGAGGCCTCGTCGGAGAGCAACCAGAGGATCGCGTGGGCAACTTCTTCCGGCTGTCCTCCGCGCCTCATGGGCACCAGCGCCTTTACTCGATCGACGCGATGCGGCTCGCCGCCGCTCGCGTGCATCTCTGTGTAGATGTAGCCCGGCCGTACCGCGTTCACCCGAACGGCCTCCTGCGCCACCTCCTGCGCGAGACCGATCGTCAGTGTGTCGATGGCGCCCTTGGACGCGGCATAGTCCACGTATTCCCCTGGCGATCCCAGGCGGGCGGCTCCGGACGACACGTTGACGATGGCGCCGCCTTTGCCGCCATGACGCGTTGACATGCGTCGTAAGGCCTCGCGCGCGCACATGAACGCCCCGACCACGTTTGTGGCGAAAATGCGATGGACTCGTGACGCATCCATCTCGTCCACCCGCATCTGGGTTTCGAGAATGCCGGCGTTGTTGACGAGTCCGTTGAGCGTACCGAGGGTGTCAGCCGTCTCGAACAGCCGCAAGACGTCTGATTCAACCGAGACGTCCGCCTGCACCGCGATCGCTCGCGAACCCGCGGCCTCAATCTCGCGCACCACTTTGTCGGCGGCTTCGGCGTGCGAGCGGTAGTTCACACAGACGGTATGGCCGTTCGCGCCCAACAGCCGAGCCGTCGCTGCGCCGATACCGCGACTGCCACCGGTCACGATCACGACTCCGTCATGCATTCGGCCAGCGATCTCGTATATGGAGCAAGAAAAACGAACTCGGTCCGGCCGGACCGAGTTGGACCGCTGGCACAATTTTCGTGCCGCGCGCGGAGCGGCCGAGCAAGAAAGCTGCCCCGTGATTAGCCCGTATGCTCTGCGTAGCGCGCCTCATTCTTGGTCGGACGACCGGGTACTGCGTAGCGCTCACGAGTCGAGTGCCAATAACGGCTGAAACCCGGTTAACTTGGATCGCGTGGTTGTGCAGCCTTTCAATGCGCTGAGCTTGTCAGGTCCGCCACGATGCCCGCTACCGCGGCGAGCCAAGGCCAGAGCACGAGCTGACCCAGACTCCAGAAGTCCGGGCTGGGCGCGTCGTGCAGCAGGATCGCGCCGAGCCCGAGGGCGACGACGTAGAGCACGGCGGTTCGCCGAACATGCCCGCCAAGAGAGCGGCCAATCCTCCTCCGGGCTCCGACAAGGCGTGCCAGGCCGAGATACACGAGCAACCCTGCGGTGAGTGCCGGGACAATGTTGAGCGCCCATCCGTCGAGGCCCGAGGGCTGCCCGAGTGGTTGCTTCGAGAGATCCATGACCCAGGCGCTCGCGGCCACTGCCAGGCCACCTGCCGGGACGAGGGCCAGCGCGTAGATTGCTGCGACGCGGCCGTCTGTCACGCTCGCCTCCACTGAGAAGACCGGGGACGGGGAGGCGCCGAGCACCTGCGCCCTCCAAATCCTCTGGGGCCTCTACTCCGCCACACCCTTCTCCTTCAGAATCTTCCACACCTTCTCCGGCGTGATCGGGATGTCGATGTGCTTGACGCCGAGATGCGCGAGGGCGTCGACGACGGCGTTGGCGATCGCGGGCGGCGCGCCGACGGTCGCCGACTCGCCGATGCCCTTGGCGCCCAACGGATGATGTGGTGACGGCGTGACCGTCTTGTCGGTCTCCCACTTCGGCGTCTCCATGGCTGTCGGCACCAGGTAGTCCATGAAGCTGCCGCCCTGGATGTTCCCCGACTCGTCGTAGGTGATCTCTTCGAAGAGCGCGGGCGCCAGCCCCATCGTCAGCCCCCCGTGGATCTGGCCGTCCACGATCATGGGGTTGATGATGTTGCCGCAGTCGTCCACCGCCATGAACCGGCGGAGCGTGACCATCCCGGTGCCGCGGTCGATGTCCACGACCGCGATATAGGAGCCGAACGGAAACGTGAGGTTCGGCGGATCGTAATAGTTGACCGCCTCGAGCCCCGCCTCCATGCCGGGTGGGTGGTTGGTGTAGGCTGCGAACGCGATCTCCTGAATCGTTTTCGCCTTCTGCGGCGCCCCCTTCACCGAGAACTTGCCGGGCTCCCAGACGAGATCCTCCTCGCTGACCTCGAGCAGGTGCGCCGCGATCTTCTTCGCCTTGTCTCGGATCTTGCGTGCCGCAACGGCGCCGGCCGCGGCGGCGACCGGCGTCGAGCGGCTCGCGTACGTGCCCAGCCCGTACGGCGCCGTGTCGGTGTCCCCTTCCTCGACCTCGACGTGCGCCGCGGGGATGCCGAGCTCCTCGGCGACGATCTGCGCGTAGGTCGTCTCGTGTCCCTGGCCCTGGCTCTTCGTGCCGAAGCGCGCCGTGGCCTTCCCGGTCGGATGGACCCGGATTTCGCACGAGTCGAACATCTTGATCCCGAGGATGTCGAACTGCTTCGACGGCCCGGCGCCGACGATCTCGGTGAAGCTCGAGATGCCGATGCCCATCAGCTCGCCGCGCTGGCGCTTCTCGGCCTGCTCTTTCCTGAGCGCCGCGTAGCCGATGTTGTCCATCGCCTTCTTCAGCGCCCCCTCGTAGTTGCCGCTGTCGTATTCCCATCCGAGCGCGGACTTGTACGGGAACTTGTTCGCCGGGATGAAGTTCTTCAGCCGCAGGTCCGCAGGATCCATCTTGAGCTCCTGCGCCAGCACGTCCACCATGCGCTCGATCGCGTGCACGGCCTCGGTCACGCGGAACGAGCAGCGGTAGGCGATGCCGCCCGGCGGCTTGTTCGTGTAGACGCCGTCCACTTCGGCGAACGCGTTCTTCAGGTCGTACGAACCGGTGCAGATCGAGAACAGGCCGGCCGGGAACTTCGACGGGTTGGCCGCGGCATCCGCGTAGCCGTGGTCCGCCACCGTCTTGATCCGCAGCGCCGTCATCGTCCCGTCCTTCTTCGCCGCAAGCTCCGCCTTGATGTGATAGTCGCGCGCGAAGGAATCGGCCTGGAGGTTCTCCATCCGATCCTCGATCCACTTCACGGGCTTGCCGGTCAGGACCGACGCCGCCACCGCGATCACGTAGCCCGGGTACACGGGCACCTTGCCCCCGAAGCCGCCGCCGATGTCCGGCGAGATGATGCGGATCTTGTGCTCGGCCAGCCCCACGTGGCCGGCCACCAGCGCGAACACCGTGCGGATGGCGTGCGGAGCCTGGGTGGTCATCCACACCGTCAGCTTCTCGTTCACCTTGTCGAAGTGGGCGATGCAGCCACAGGTCTCGATGGAGGCCACGTGGATGCGGGGAATGTAGATGTCCTGCTTCACCGTGACCTCGGCCTGACTGAAGGCGCGGTCGGTGGCGGCGCGATCTCCCCACTCCCAGTGCCAGATGCGGTTGTCCTTCTTGTCCTTCTTGTCGGTGCGCAAGACGGGCGCGCCGGGCGCCAGGGCCTGTTTGGGGTCGACGACCACCGGCAGCGGATCGTACTCGACGTGCACCGCGTCGGCCCCGTCGGCCGCCGCGTAGCGGCTGGTGGCCAGGACCGCCGCCACTTCCTGGGCCTGGTACATCACCTTCTCGACCGGCAGCACCATCTGGGTGTCCGACATCAAGGTCGGCATCCAGTGCAGGTTGTACTTGGCCAGGTCCTGCCCGGTGATGACGGCGAGCACGCCAGGGATGGCCAGCGCCTTCGCCGTATCAATCCTAACGATCTTGGCGTGGGCGAAGGGGCTGCGGACGATGTCGAGGTAGAGCATGCCGGGCAGCTGGATGTCGTCGACGTAGGTCCCCTTGCCCCGGATGAAGCGCGGGTCCTCCTTGCGCTTCACGGAGTGCCCCATGCCCCCGATCTCGGGCGAGGTCTTCGGCGTCATCACGAATCTCCTTCAGGGCACGGGCACCCGGGCTTTGCCACGCCCGTGCCCCGCCGGAATCTCACGTTCGCAAACTCGATCGCGTTACGCATGCGCCAGTCGTTCCGCAGCGTGCTGGATGGCCTTGACGATGTTCACGTAGCCCGTGCAGCGGCAGAGGTTGCCGGTGAGGGCCTGGCGGATGTCCTGGTCGCTCGGGCCCGGATGCTTGGCGATGAACTCCGACATGTTCATCAGGATGCCCGGCGTGCAGTACCCGCACTGCAG
>DATAEE010000015.1:0-1841 GCA_036258175.1 Vicinamibacterales bacterium | reverse complement strand
GTCGGTGCGGAACCACGGGTCCGGCAGCCCCGAGCTCACGAGCTGCCAGAACTCGCGCAGGCGCGCGACGCGCTCGCCCGGCGCATTGCCCGCGATCAGCGCGCAGTTGACCGCGCCGATCGAGATCCCGGTGACCCAGTTCGGGGCGATGCCTTCGCTTGCCATCGCTTCGAACACTCCCGCCTGATAGGCGCCGAGCGCGCCGCCGCCCTGCAGCACGAGAACGTAATCGTCGTGTTTCGCGCGGTCCATCGTGTATCAACCTTCCTGACGTCGCGGGACGAAGATGTTGCCGACCGACACCTGCACCGCCTCGCCGCGCTGATTGAGCGTCGTGGTCTTGACCTTCACTACGCCGCGGTCGGCGCGCGACTTGAGCGGCCGTACTTCCAGGATCTCGCTTTCGACGCGCAGCTCGTCGCCCGGCCGCACCGGCAGCGGCCAGCGCAGCTCCTCGAAGCCCGCGCCGATGATCCCGCCCGCGGGTTTCAGGTCGCTGTCGACGAGCAGGCGCATGGTCAGCGCGGCGGTATGCCAGCCGCTCGCCGCCAATCCCCGGAACATGGACGCACGCGCAGCGTCTTCGTTCAAGTGAAAGGGCTGGGGATCGAACTCGGTGGCAAAGCTCTTGATGCGTTCCGGCTCGACCCGCGCCCGGCGCGTGCCGCCATACACCTGCCCGGCCGCGAAATCCTCGAGATATCTCATGAACCGATGACTTCGAACGACACATCGACGTTGCCGCGCGTGGCGTGCGAGTAAGGGCAGATTTTCTCGTGCGCTTCCTTGACGAGCGCGGCCAGCTCGGCCTGCGCGATGCTCTTGTCCTCGACGCGCATCTTCACCGCGAGGCCGAAGCCGCCGCCCTCGCGCGGACCGATCGACACCGCGCTCGTCACCTTCGCGTTGGCGGCGTTACGCTTCTTCTGCTTCGCGACGAAATCGATCGCGCCGCCGAAGCAGGCGGCATAGCCCGCGGCGAAGAGATGCTCGGGCGTTGCCGTTCCGGCCTTGCCAGGTCCGCCCATTTCCTTCGGTACCGACAGGTCGGCCTTGACGAGGCCGTCGCTCGTCTCGGTGCGGCCGTTGCGCCCGCCAGCGGCGGTAGCGGTTGCGATGAAAAGCGGCTTGATCTTATCCATGGTGTCTCCTTTCGATAGACTCTTGTCGCGCTATGGACCACAGCCCTCTTTCACACCGGAATGGCTCAGTGGGCCCATGCGCGCACGACTGATCACAATTTTGGCACTCTGCCTCGCTTCTTTCGGCCTGCACGCGCGCGATTGGTTCAAGGACGGCCGCATCGGCGCGGGCGTCGATGTCGTCCACCAGGCGGGAATGGCGATGGTCTCGGTGGCACTCTATCCGGCCTCGGTTCTCGTATGGGAGGACAACGGGGGAGTCGCGCTCACGTATCCCATCGGCCCACGCGTCGGATGGAGCGGCGCCGTGGGCGGCATGTACGTGTACCGTACCGACGACGACGTCGGCACGAACCTCAACTTTCTTTTCCGCCTGAGCTACTGCGGCGAAAAGGTGTGCCTCAGCTTCGCGCATATCTCGCACGGCGAAGCGCTCGGCATCGAGACCGACAAGGCGAACTCCGGCCTCAACTTCCTGTATCTCGAATACCGATACCGCTGACCCAGGCATCGAATCCTCCTGCCAGGGGCCGCACCTGGCGGATGCCCCGGCTCCTTAGAAGCATCGCCACCTTCACCGCCGTTGCGTCGTTCGGGCAGGCGCAGTACACGACGACGTCGCGGCCCGACGGAATCTGCGGCAACGCCGACTCGAGGTCGTCGAGGTCGACCGCGCGCGCGCCAGGAATCATCCTCGGG
>DATAEE010000014.1:0-1696 GCA_036258175.1 Vicinamibacterales bacterium | reverse complement strand
GAGCAGATGGTCCAACTGCAATCGAATGTGAGCGGCCTCGGCGGGAGTGTGGGCAAGCGCAATCGCCTGATTGAACGCCGCTCGCGCCTCGTCTTGACGGCCCAGTTGCGCGAGGAGCGCGCCCTTTACCCCGTGAAAGTGGAAGTACCGAGCGAGTCGGTCACCAAGCGGTTCGATCAGCGCAAGGGCCGCTGCCGGTCCGTGCACCTTGGCGACAGCAACACTCCGGTTGAGGGTGACAACGGGCGACGGCTGCAGCGTTTCCAGCAGCGTGTACAAGTGCTCGATCTGCTTCCAATCGGTCTCTGAGGCATGCGCCGCCCGGGCGTGTGCTGCCGCGATCGCCGCTTGAAGCTGAAACGGGCCCGCACGCTGATGGCGCAAGGCTTTGTCGACGAGAACCAGACCCTCGGCGATGAACTTGCGATCCCAAAGTGGACGATCCTGATCCTCCAACAGAACGATGGCTTGGTCGGCATCCAGCCTCGCCGCTGCACGCGCGTGCTGAAGCAGAAGCAGGGCCGTCAACCCCATCACCTCGCAGTCTTCTGGAGAAAGGCCCAGGAGCAGACGCGACAACCGGATCGCCTCGTCACACAGCGGCAGGCGCATGTGGAGCGTACCGCCGCTCGCAGAATAGCCCTCGTTGAAGAGCAGGTAGATCATCGCCGCGACCGCAGGCACTCTCTCGGCGCGCTCGCCAGGCTCCGGTGTGTGGAACGGCAGGCCGGCGTCGGCGATGCGGCGCTTCGCCCGGGTAATACGTTGTTCGGCGGCACTCTCGCTGATGACGAAGGCGCGCGCGATTTCCACCACTGAGAGTCCGGAGACAATGCGCAGCGCCAGCGCGATCTGCTGCTCGGCAGGCAGGTCAGGATGGCAGCACGTAAACAGCAGCCGCAGAATGTCGTCGCGATAGACGGCGTCGTCGAGTCGTTCCGCAGACACCGCGTCGGTACTGACGGCCGTTGCCGCGAAGTCGTCAGGCAGTGTGGCCATTCTCTTCCTCCGCCGAATCTCGTCGATCGCGGCGTTGCGGCCGACCCAAATCAGCCACGCCGCTGGATCCCGCGGTCGCTTTTTGCTCGGCCAGTTCGTCAACGCGCGCAGACACGCCTCCTGGAACGCCTCCTCGGCGATGTCCAGGTCGCGGAAGTACCGCAGGAGCGCCCCCAACGCCTGGGGACGCGCGGTCTTCACGGCCAGTTCGATCCAGGCGCGATCGCCGGTCTCGCTCACGTTACGTCGTTCCCTGGTCACGGAGTGCTACCGGTCGAATTTCGATCGCGCCCGTCTGCTTGTGACTCGCAAACCGGCGCGCGGTCAGGATGGCGTCCTCGAGCGACGCACAGTCGATGATCCAGAACCCCAGCAGCTGCTCCTTGGTTTCGGCAAACGGTCCGTCCATGACGATGGGCTCGCCGCCCGAGCGGACGGTGACGGCGGCGCTTGTCGGCATCAGGCTGAGGTTCGGCCCGAGCCTTCCCTGGTCGGCGAGCTCTCGCTCGACAGCCGCGTGCTTTGCGAAGACCTCTTCCTCCTGCTTGCTTGTCCAGGCGCCGACGACGGCGTCAGAGTCGTAACAAAGAAATGCGTAGCGCATTCGAATCTCCCGTCATCGTCCATCCTAAGGACGTTCGAGCACGTACGATCCCGACAACGCTGTCGAGGTAACTTCGGTCGGCGCACGTCGACA
>DATAEE010000013.1:0-11726 GCA_036258175.1 Vicinamibacterales bacterium | reverse complement strand
ACAACGGGGGCGTGAAGTTGTCGGTCGTCTCGAGCACGGGCAAAGAGGCCGTCGTGGGCGTGCTCGGGCCGGGCGATTTCTTCGGTGAGGGATGCCTGGCGGGGCAGTCGGTCCGGATGGGAACGGCGACCGCGATTGTGCCAACGACCGTGCTCAGCATCGACAAGAAGAAGATGCTTCGGCTGCTGCACGAGCAGCACACGATGTCGGACTTGTTCATTTCCTACATCCTGGCGAGGAACATCCGGATCGAAGAGGACCTCGTCGATCAGCTCTTCAACTCCAGCGAGAAGCGACTGGCTCGGACGCTGCTGCTGCTGGCCCGCTATGGGAAACCACACAAAACTCAGCGGGTGCTCCCCAAGCTGTCGCAGGAAGTGCTGGCCGAAATGGTCGGCACCACCCGCTCGCGGGTTAATTTCTTCATGAACAAGTTCAGGAAATTGGGGTTCATCGAGTACAACGGCGGGCTCCAGGTCAACAGCTCCCTCCTCAGTGTCGTCCTGCACGAGTAAACGTCGTCCTGCACGGGTGATCAACAGCCGAGTCGGTTGGCCGACGCCACGACCTGGACACGCTGTTCTATTCCGGACAGAAGTCGATGGGATGGATGCGGTACAAGTACACGCGGCAGATGGCGCCCTTATGACGCGAATGGCGGCGGCCTCGATGACGCGGCATCGGATTCTTGCTTCACTGAAGCGTGAGGGCGTGATGCTGGAAAGCTCTCACGGTCCCGTACCCAATCTGGTCGAGTTTATTGCCGGGGAGTCCGTCAAGGGACACTGGTGGTCGCACCCGCAATCGCACAGAATTTTCGCGTTCACCCGATCGGTGCGCGCTTCTCCGGATGTGCTGACGTGCCGTGTGATCAATGGCAAAGTAACCTTTGTGCACCGACGGGTCTGGCCGGCCCTCGTTCGCCTTGCGAGCCTTTTCCCGCACGACAGGCTTGCAGCGATTCAAGAAGTCCATACGCAGACAGGTGCACACAGGGTGATCACCCGACCGTTTCCCGCATGGGTACCGAACGATGTGAAGGCTGCCGGACGAGCACTGTCGGCTGAGCAGGCTGTTTCGCGTCTCGGGAGCTGGGTCCCAGAAATGGCATCCACGGGCGGCCCACGGGCCGCGCGACGTCGCCGAGGTCAGTCGCGAAGAGCCTCGCGGAAATGACTTTCGCCGCGCCTGGCTTCGAAACTAGACCATCGCGACGGCAGCCTCAGTCGTGCAGGACGACGCTCAGCAGCGAGCTGTTGATCCGGAGGCCGCCGTTGAGCTCCTTGAGGTCGCCGCTGTAGTCGATAAACCCGAGCTTCCTGAACTTGTTCAGAAAGAAGTTCACGCGAGGCCGCGTCGTGCCGACAATCTCCGCCAACGTCTCCTGCGAGATCTTGGGAACGACCCGCTGCGGGTTGTCCTGCTGGCCGTAGCGCGCGAGCAGGAGGAGCGCGCGGGCCAGCCGCTTTTCGCTCGAGTTGAAGAGTTGGTCGATCAGATCTTCCTCGATGCGGATATTTCGCGCGAGCATGTGGGAAATGAACCGATCGGACAACGCGTGCTGCTTGTGCAGCAGCCGGACCATGCGGTCCTTTTCGATGGCGAGAATCGTGCTCGGCGTGACCGCCGTCGCACTGCCCATGCGGACCGGTTGACCCGCCAGACACCCTTCGCCGAAGAAGTCGCCCGGCCCCAGCATCGCCACGACGGCCTCACGGCCCGTTTTGGAGAGCACGGAGAGCTTCACGCCGCCTTTTTGAATGTACAGGACATTCTCACAGATGTCGCCCTGCGAGAAGACGACGTGTCCGCGACCGTAGTCCACGATCTTTCTCGCGATCCCGGCCGAGTCGAGAAACGCCTGCGCATTGAAGGCGGGTCTTTTTGGGGGCGCAATCCTGGAGTTGCGTCTGGCCGTCATGGACTTGCGCCTCCGTTCGGGTGTCTTTAGCGAATTGATGCCGTCCATCGTCGGTCGCATGATGACAGGTAACGGCAGGAAGGGATGTTCAGAACGACACAGAGGTGCCGCCGGCATTCCGATACTCTCCGTTCAGAGGTTGACTGTCGTGTGGATCATCATCGGGTTGAGCGTGCTTGCCGTGGCCATCTTGGGCATCGTCGGACGACGACGGCCGGGCAGCCCATCCGATCTCGGCTGGGTCACCGAGCAGTGGCTGGCGGAGCATCGTGCGGATCAGTCCGCAAGCTCACGCTGACGACAGACGCTCAAGGAGGCTCCCCATGATCCGCGCGCGCGCTTGCCATCTCGGTGTTCGGCGTCCTAAGCTCTCGCTCGCTGAAGATCTTGTCTGCGAACCAGTCGTCAGCCCGCGTCGCCGTTCATGCGACTGACGTCCGCGGCATCCTCGGCCTCGAGGTCGCGCACGTTCCTTGCCTGGTTGAGGGTGCGCGCACGAGCGCCGGCGCTCACGACGATGGCCTCGGGCGGCGGCGCCGGGTCGAGGGCGGGGAGAACTTCGGTGCGTGGGAGACGAGACCTGCGTAAACGCCGCACCAGCACGAGCGCGCCGGACCCGATCAGGCCGAGCCCAAGGAGCAGGACGAGGGACCGGATCGCGAGGGGGGCACTCAGCGCCGTCACACCGAGCGCGACGGCCCAAAGGGCCCACACAGGCAGCGCCACGCTACGACGAAACCGCATAGGCATCCTGGCAGGGTTCTCCTGTGACGCTGTCATCCAACCACTCGCATACAGAAAGGCCCGGACCGTCACCTTGCCGCACTGTTCGGCGTAAGCGCCCGTCCGTTGATCTCCTCGTACTCGTACGTCATGACGAAGCTCGAGATCCCGGCGATCTTGACCCACGCGCGGGACTCGACCCGCACGGGCACGCGCACGCCCGCGAGTCGCGCGTATTCGCGCCTGACCTCGACCCGGCTCGTCCAGAAGGAAGGATTCCTGGCCAGCCGCCCCTCGATTCGGACCAGATCTGCGTCGTCCGTCGTCACGAGGATGGCGCCGTCCACGAGAAGGATGTCCTTACGCCGGGGGCGGATCAGGAGCCGCGCGAGCGGCGCTCCGTCCGACGCCGCCGGTCCGAACTCGTAGTTCGCGATTGTCAGGGCCGCGCTCTCCGAAGCGCCCTCCCGGACCGCGCGCGCCTCGCCTCGGAGGATCGGCTCGAGGACGCGCGTGCGCACGTAGCCCGACCCGTTCTGGGCCAGCACCTCGTACTGAAAACCGACGCTCGGATCGAGCGTGGTTGCCACGTCCAAGCTGGCTTCCTTGTCGAAGCGCTCGTTGCGTGCGGCAAGCCGGCGGACAGCGCGGTACCGGACGAGCGGCTCGTCCACGCGGGCCAGGAAGCGTTCGCGCAGCGCGGCGCCGTCTGACGGAGCTTCCTGAGGACCCGCGAGCAGCGTCAGCGGGAGCCACATCAGAACGAAGGCGGTGATGCGTCGCATCGGCGCTCCTCTCGTGATGCACGAAGCCCTGGCGGTCACGGCGTGGGCAGGCGCAGCTCAGGCGCGGGACGCGCGGCGGTTTTTCCTGCGGACCGGTATCCTAACCCGCGGGGGCGCGGGAATGTCTGTTCACTTCGGCACAGGTCCGCGACCGCTCTCGGCAGACGCTGAGCCCCGCGTCATTCGGAAGCCTGACCGCCGGCCGCGGGACGCTTGCCGACTGTGGGAACCCTCGCCGTCCGTCGCGCGGAAGTGAAGCGGGTCCCGCAGGCTTTGCAGCTCCCGATAGTAGTACAGAGCGGTCGGTCGTCTACGCGTGAACCGCAGCTTCTTGAGAAACTCGATTTCTTCCGCCGTCGCGTCGCCGCTCAGGGAGCGATCCCCGAGAAATGCGCGGAGGAACCAGCCGCTGGTTCAAGACGATGTCCATTCCGAACGTCGCGAGATCGATGTCCCAGGATTCAATCAGCGGCTCCAGGAACGTCACGCAGTTCTCGACCGACAGGTTGAAGACATCCGTGTCAAGGAAATCGAAAATGATCACCCGGATCTGCCTATAGCTCCGGCCGCTGTGTCGAGCCACCAGGCGGAGCCAGTTCTCATCCCGCAATTCCTGTCTGGCCACGCGCTGGGCCACATCCAGCAGCTTCTGGGTCACGAGGCGCTCGAGGGCGCCGAACGACTCCCTCTCGAAGATCGCACGGACAGCCTTTTCCGTGCGCGGTTCGCACTTGCGGAGAATCAGCCCACGCACGTCCGTGAACAGCGGTGTGGGCGGATCCGCCAGCTTCTTCTTCAACGCGTCCGTGCGCTGCACGTCCGCCATCTGCGCCAGCGTATCTGGGGGAAGCCTGAGGAACCGCTCGATCCTGTCGTAGATGTCCGTCCTCCCGGGCGCCGGCGGCCCTTTCCTGCCCTTCAGCAACTGGGAGATGTAGGACTCCGTCACCTGCGCGGCCGCAGCCAGTTCTTTCTGGCCGCGCCGCAATTCTTTGAGCCGATGTTTGATGAGGAGCGGCAGATCCACGCTGGGCCTCCGGAGCTGGTTAACTTCCAGTGCTTAATAATATAACTTGACAGGACGACAGAATTAACAGAAAGTGGTTAACGAGATTGCGGACCCCTCCTCATTCTTCAGATCGCCTGAACTAAGGCAGGTCGTCTGATCCTTCCTTCTTAGCCAGGTCAACCCAGGGAGGTTGCCATGTTTGCCCGCAGTGTCGCGTTTCAGCTCAAGCCCGGTCGCGCAGCCGAGTTCACCAAGGCCCTCGAGACCGACGTCATCCCCGTGCTTCGTAAGCAGAAAGGCTTCCAGGACGAGATCACCTTCGTCGCCGACGGGGGAAAGGAAGCCGTCGGAATCAGTTTGTGGGATCTGAAGGAGAACGCGGAGACCTACGCGCGCGGGTCCTATCCCGGCGTGCTCAAGGCGATGGAGCACGTGATCGATGGTACGCCTCAGGTTCGGACCTACGACGTCACCAACTCGACCTTCCACAAGATCGCCGCTCGCGTGACCGCCTGACGCGGCACGTCCTTCCTAGCGGTGAGGGCGGCCCGCCCGGCCGCCCTCACTGTCGTCCGGCCACGCCGCCCCTGCGCTCCGAAGGAGAACCGACATGACTCGCCCGCGCCTCTTCGCCCTGTGCATCGCCGTCATCCTCCTTTCGGCAACGGTCACCTCGGCCCAGGATCTGTCCCGGTATCGTGACTACCAGTTGGGAATGACGCTGGCCGCGGTCGCGAAGCAGGCGGGCCTGAAACCGTCCGACGCACGTGTCCTTCACCAACGTCCGGATCTGATCGAAGAGCTGGAGTGGTCACAGGACGTGTCCGGCTTCCCGGCGGAACGGGACACGGTCAGGAGGATTCTCTTCAGCTTCCACGGCGGGCAGCTGTTCCGCATCGCGGTCAGCTACAACTGGGATCGCACCGAGGGCATGACGGCAGACGACATGATCGAGGCAATCTCGGGGAGGTATGGACTGGCGACGCTGCCTGCGACCGAGTTCGGCGGTTCCGATCGCGCGCCCGGCACCACCGGCGACAAGGTTGTCGCCCACTGGGAAGATGCTCTGTACTCCGTCGATTTGTTGCGCCCGTCTTTCGCATCAACGTTCGGCATGATCCTGTTCTCGAGGCGGTCGGGTGCCATGGCGCGCGCGGCCGACGTGAAGACGACCCGGAACGTAAAAGCGATCCTGGACGTGGAAGCCGTCCGAATGGACCAACTCGAGGCTCCGACACCGGCGATCGAGCGCAGGCGGACCCAGGAAGCCGAGCGCCGCGCCAGACAGGCGAAGGCCAGGCGCGTGAACAAAGCGTCGTTTCGGCCGTGAGGGGCGCACGCCCCGAGGCGTAGGCCTGCCGATCAGAGCCTCCGAGCGATCTCGAGGATCAATCTGACGACGAGCACGATCGGCAACCCGAGTAGAAGAATCCCCGCCGGCACCAAAAGGACGATGCCGAGGACAGCGGCCTGCCGCCGCTAGGGCATCCAGAACGGTCCTCATCGTCTGAGGTGGCGCCCGTTCACTACCGAATGACCCATTTCGACGAACGTGGGCGGCACTTCGTTTCGGACGATCATGACGCGCTGCACGCGCTCCTCAGGGAGAAGCGCAGCGACGCCCGCGCGAGCGGCCTCGATGGTGTGATATCGCGCCCATGCCGCCGGTAGCTGGCAGGCGGTCCCTCGCTTCACCGTAGTGAGGAGAATCATCATGACTATTGTTCGTTGGGATTCGTCCCGTGACATGGCCGCGCTGCAGGAGGGGATTAGCCGGATGCTCGAGGGCTTCTACCGCCGTCCTCAGGAAGACCTCAACCGCGGCGCGTGGGTGCCGGTGGTCGACATTTACAGCAACGGCCAGCACGAGCTGGTGCTGAAGGCTGAGCTGCCCGACATGAAGGAGCAGGCGATCGAGCTGACAGTTGAAGACAAGCTCGACACGGAAGTCACCGAGGAGCAGTTCCATCGCATCGAGCGCAGCTACGGCGCGTTCGCGCGGACGTTCGCGCTGCCGCCGACGGTCGACGCCGGCAAGGTCAGCGCGCACTACAAGGCCGGCGTACTGACGGTTCGGCTGCCCCTACGTGAGGAAGCCAAGCCCGACAGGATCAAGATCGCCGGAGCTGGGTAAGTCGCTGCAGCGAGGCGGGGTGGAGGAACCCCGCCTCCTTGTGCGCTGCTGCGACGCTGGTCGGCGCGGCCGCGCCGGCTCCGTTGACGTCCACTGAGACGCCCAACGCGCAGGACCATGCCATCCTCGTTCGGCGCCTCACCCGAGATTCGTTCCTGAAGGGGAGGCCCTGATCCTGAAAGAACACAGCATTCCCCGGTACCAGAGAGGCCGACCTCCGGGCAGACGTTCTAGCGGGCGCACTGGGGCGCGATTGCTGGGGCGGATTTCTTCACGACGGAGGTCTGGACGTTGCGGGGCTTGGTAACGTACTAACACAGTGTTTGTGATCGACCTGGCCTCGCGACGGGTGCAGATCGTGGGGTCGACGCCACATCCTGACGACAGGTTCATGCGCCAAGTCGGTCGCACTCTGACTGCCGCCGATGACGGCGTACTGGTCAGCCATCGCGTGTTGATCTGTGACCGAGACGGCAAGTGGAGCACAGCCGTTCGACGGCTGGTGGACGATGCCGAGGCGGGCTCCTCAACTACTACTACCGCGCCGCGTACGGTCCCGCCCCGCAGATTCGAATGCTCGGCTTAGTTCTGGGATTTTACGGGCTGCGCCTCGTGGCCGTCGGCGTGGCGATCGGGCGCTGGCAAGCGTCGGCGACGCGCGTGCTCGCGAACCAGCTGTGGAACATCTCGCCGCGCGATCCGATCATGCTGATAGCCGCCGTGGCCGTGATGACGCTGGCCAGCCTGGCGGCGTGCTACCTTCAAGTTGGCCGTAAACTCACCGCCGCCGCGTGCTGGTCGGCCATCGCGTGCTGATCTGCGATCGGGACCGGAAGTGGACGCCGTCAGTTTGGCAGTTCTTGGCTACGTCGGGGATCCGAATCGTGCAGACCCCGTTTCAGGCGCCCAACGCGAACGCATACGCCGAACGATTCGTGCGCTCGATCCTCGATCAAGGATAGTGTCTCAGTCGGGTGATTCTCTTCGGGGAACGCCGCCTGCGCCGGACGCTCACGGAGTTCATCGAGCATTACCACCACGAGCGGAATCACCAGCGTGTCGGCAACGAACTCATCGACCCTCTGTCGCCAACGTGGGGCACCGGTCGGGTTCGTCGCCGCGAGCGACTCGGCGGGCTGCTCAACTATTACTGTCGCGCGGCGTAATGGGGTGCGATGGTAGATTCGACGGCGCGGCCCACTGATGGGACACTACGGTGTGCCTGAACGCAGACAAGCAAGTACTGCCAACCCTCTTGACGCGGCCGACGTCGTTAGAGATGACCCACCCGCAATCTGTTAGAGTTCTGCTCGCATGCCATTCGAAGCCCTGGGAATGATCGAGACCAAAGGTCTCATTGGGGCGGTCGAGGCAGCCGACGCGATGGTGAAGACTGCCAACGTCGTGCTTGTCGGCAAGGAATACATCGGCGCTGGCTACGTGACCGTGATGGTACGCGGCGACGTCGGCGCGGTGAAAGCTGCGACAGACGCCGGGGCCGCGGCGGCGCGTCGCGTCGGCGAGGTCGTCTCAGTACACGTCATCCCCCGCCCGCACACCGAGGTCGAAAAGATTCTTCCCAAGGACAGCAAAGACCCGGTCACCGCGTAAGCCCCCCCTGGCGGCCGCGAAGCCCAGGCAGGGCAAATCGACCGCGACCTCGCCTCAATTGCGGAGGCGCGCGCGCTCGCGCGGCGTGCCAAACAAGGGTCGAGCTGGCCGCGATCTCGCCGCCATTGCGGCAGTGCTGGATCGGCGTCGAGCCCGGCGATCCGCGCGTGTTTCACCGCGACGGCGTGCCGGTGCGCGTCTGGCGCACCGCGCTGCGCGACGCCTGTCGCCGGGCGGGCGTGCCCCATCGTCTGCTCCACGATTGTCGGCGCACCGCGGCGCGGAACTTGATCCGCGCCGGGGTGCCGGAGCGGATCGCCATGCTGCTCACGGGCCACAAGACGCGCGCTGTGTTCGATCGCTACAACATCGTGAACGAACGGGAACTGCTGACGGCCGGGGACCGGTTGGCGGCCTACCTGGAGCCGAGCGGTGCCTAGCGTACGGCCCCGCGGGTCGCAGGCTGAGGAAGCCGACGGATGGTTCAAGGATGGTAGCCACTCGATGCGGGGCGTCCGCTCGTTGCGCCTCCGCCTCGCCGCGAGCGATCGGCTCGTCGGCATAACATTCGGCCGTACCGGTGGAGGCGCCATTGACGATCCGGCGTAAGGAAGCGACACGATGTCGGACGGGAAGAGTGACCTTTCTCTCCTTCGCCTCCAGAAAGACGTCTGAGCCGTCTTGCTCACTCGCGCTGCCCGCAAACAGCGCTCTTCGATGTGGCGGTCGTCGAGCACGATGGTGTCACGGACCTCAGACACGCTGATCGCGTTTTGTCGGTCTGAACTCGCCCGGGAACTCCGCTCCGCTGGTAGAATCGTTGACGCCGTCCATACTGAATACCTGCCGGCCTAGGCCCCGGAACTGAATCCCACGTTCCCGCGGGCCGATCGTGCTGCGCCCGGTCTCGCGTCGCGTAAGGCCGATGGAGATGAGCTGCGTGACCGCTGAGAGAACCTCTGAGACCGCCAACACGTCGGAGCTAAACAAGCGGCCGGGGCCGCCCACCGCGCTGGACATCACCCTCGCGTACCACGAGCGAACGAAACACCATCCGTTTCGCTTTGCGCCCGCTCTCGGTTACATGGACTGGGACACGCAGCCGGATCCGTTTCGCCGTTTCGTCGGGGCGCCGTTGCTTCCTCTCGAGTTTGTCCCGGTGGGCCCGGAGCCTCGTTATGAGCCCGCGTTCGTGCTCGGTCACATCGCCCGAACCCCGCTGGACCGTGTCTCGATCTCTCAACTTTTCCAGGATGCGCTCGCCCTCTCCGCCTGGAAGCAGGCCGGGAGCTCCCGTTGGTCACTCCGGGTCAATCCATCGAGCGGGAATCTTCATCCGACTGAGGGCTACCTGGTTGCCGGGCCCATCGCCGGTCTTCATCCTCGGCCAGCCGTCTACCACTACACGCCGTTCGAGCACGCGCTCGAGCTCAGGGCGGAGCTCTCGGGCGAAGCGTGGTTGAAGATTGCGGCACAGCTGCCGGAGGACGCTGTCCTCGTGGGCCTGACGTCCATCCACTGGCGCGAGTCCTGGAAGTACGGCGAGCGGGCTTTCCGCTATTGCCATCACGACGCCGGTCACGCGATCGGAAGCTTCGCCGTATCTGCCGCGGGGCTCGGCTGGGAGGCGAAGCTGCTCGAAAGCGTCACCGACCGCGATCTGGCTGTGCTAGTGGGTGTGCACGTGCAGACCGG
The DNA here is from genome assembly GCA_036258175.1 of Vicinamibacterales bacterium. Classification (GTDB taxonomy): domain Bacteria; phylum Acidobacteriota; class Vicinamibacteria; order Vicinamibacterales; family 2-12-FULL-66-21; genus DATAEE01. Next base: position 1,848 of record DATAEE010000013.1, on the reverse strand, counting down.
GATCGAGGCCGAGCACGCCGACTGCCTCTTGGCCGTTTTCCCTCCGGGAGCCGGCTTCACCATCGACGAGCAGCGTGTGTTCACCATTCCGGGCACGGTGCGCGACGAGCTGCGTGGCGCGCCGTGGTCTGGGGTGCCGAACCGTCTGAGCGGCGATCATCATTTCTGGCCCGTCATCGACGAAGTAGCCACGGCAACAGAAAAGCTCTCGCGCCCTGGCGCGGCGTTGTGGTCTCCGATCGTCTTTGAGAACAGCTCCCTCGAGATGGGCGACTCGCCGCTCGCGCTTCGCCGCCTCATTCACCAGCGGCGCAGTGCAGTCGCACTCGATGGCCATACAGGGATCACACGCGAGGCTTTTTATCAGATCCTGCTGAAAGCCATGCCGGGCTCGCGGCAGGTCCCGTTCACCACGCTGCCGTGGCGTCCGCGCGTCGATCTCTTGCTCTTCGTCCACCGCGTGGCGGACTTGGCCCCCGGCCTGTATGCCCTCTTGCGAGACCCCGCGCGCGTGCAGGCGCTCGAAGAGTCGATGGATCGGACCTTGGTCTGGACGATACCAGCCGGGTGTCCTGCGTCCTTGCCTCTCTTCTTTTTGGAGGAGGGGGACGCGCGCCGAGGCGCCCAACAGACGAGCTGCGATCAGGAAGTCGCCGCCGACGGGGTCTTCGCAGCGGCCATGCTCGCCGACTACCGCGCGTCCCTCGAGGCGTTCGGCCCCTGGTTCTACCGCCGCTTGTTTTGGGAGACAGGCGTCATTGGGCAGATCCTCTACCTCGAAGCCGAAGCAAGTGGCATCCGCAGCACCGGCATCGGCTGCTTCTTCGACGACCTCACCCACCGGGTCTTCGGGCTCACGGGCGACCGCTTTCAGGTGCTCTACCACTTCACTATGGGCGGGCCGGTCGACGATCCGCGCCTGCAGACCCATCCGCCGTATCAGCACCTCGCGCGTTTACGTGATCGACGTCATGGACTCCGGGGCGGATCTCTCGGTTCTCCTTCTCATCGAGAATTTCCGTGAGCAGCAGATCAGGCCAGTATCCGCCGGGTGTCACCGGCAATCCGAACCGCCGGCCGAAGGGCATCAAGAACAAGGCGAGCGTCGAGATCAAGGCGTTCTTCAGCGAGCTGCTCGACGATCCCGACTACATGGCCGCGTTCCTCCTAGCTTGGCAGACGCGGACGCTCCATCCGTCGCTTGAGCAGATGGCCTATCACTACGCGCACGGGAGACCGGTCCAGTCGATCGACCTTGGGGTGACGTCTGCGATCGACCACACGCAAGCGCGTGCCGCGCGGCATCGTGCACTCACACGACACAAACTCCACCGCGGCGCGATCGGCAGTCCTGTAATCTGACGAATCGCGCCGCGCGATTACGAAATCATCCGCGGCCACATCGCACGCAGATTTCGATTGCACGCTTACGAAAACATGGGCAGTTCTGTGGCCGGCGGCACCTCGCACACGGCGGATTCCGCCGCTATCTCCGTGCCCCCAACCGCCACGAATTCAGCTCTTTACCGTGTGAGCGGGCGCTGGGAGTGACGGCCGGGCATGGCCGTTGCCTGTGTCGAGCCCGTGACGCGGCGTTGTGCCGCGTTCGGTTCGTCAACCCCAGTAAGCGGCCGACACGCCGCGCACGGCATCGCTGAAAAAGCAGCGATGCAATTGAGGGAGGGCCTCATGGATCGTCTAGTTCGCTTCGTGAAGTCGCTGGCTCGTAACGAAGAGGGCCAGGACCTGCTCGAGTACGCGTTGCTCGTCGCGCTCATCGCGCTCGTCGCGGTGGCGGCTGTGACGGCGGCCGGCCTCGAGGTCCAGGACATCTTTACGGCGATCGCG
>DATAEE010000012.1:0-12840 GCA_036258175.1 Vicinamibacterales bacterium | reverse complement strand
ACAACGGGGGCGTGAAGTTGTCGGTCGTCTCGAGCACGGGCAAAGAGGCCGTCGTGGGCGTGCTCGGGCCGGGCGATTTCTTCGGTGAGGGATGCCTGGCGGGGCAGTCGGTCCGGATGGGAACGGCGACCGCGATTGTGCGAACGACCGTGCTCAGCATCGACAAGAAGAAGATGCTTCGGCTGCTGCACGAGCAGCACACGATGTCGGACCTGTTCATTTCCTACATCCTGGCGAGGAACATCCGGATCGAAGAGGACCTCGTCGATCAGCTCTTCAACTCCAGCGAGAAGCGACTGGCTCGGACGCTGCTGCTGCTGGCCCGCTATGGGAAGCCGCACAAAACTCAGCGGGTGCTCCCCAAGCTGTCGCAGGAAGTGCTGGCCGAAATGGTCGGCACCACCCGCTCGCGGGTCAATTTCTTCATGAACAAGTTCAGGAAATTGGGGTTCATCGAGTACAACGGCGGGCTCCAGGTCAACAGCTCCCTCCTCAGTGTCGTCCTGCACGAGTGATCGACAGCAGAGTCGGTTAGCCGGCCTTTACCGCCTGAGAGGTAGTGGTCCGGTGTGACGATTCCCGTCGGTTGAGGTCGCCCGCTCTCCCTCCCATGCGCGTCGACAGCCGGTGCCCCGTATTGCACAGCCCCGATACGGACGGGGTGTTACGGTCCCGGAATGCGCGTGGCGCGACGCAGGCCGGCTTCCGTCGTGCTGGCGCCGGCCCAATCACCTGACCGACCGCTGCCTCCGGCCGTTCGCGCGCTGCCCAAAACGCCGACGGGCATCCGCGGTCTCGACGAGATTACGCGCGGCGGACTGCCGAAAGGACGACCGACGCTTGTCTGCGGCGGCCCCGGATCCGGCAAGACGCTGCTGGCCCTCACCTTCCTGGTGAACGGCGCCGTTCAGTTCGGCGAGCCCGGCGTGCTCCTCACGTTCGAGGAGAACGGCGATGAAATCGCCAACGACGTCGCATCGCTGGGCTTCGATCTGCCGGAGTTGATTAAGACGCGGAAGCTTTCGGTCGACTACGTTCGCGTCGAGCGCAGCGAGATCGAGGAGACCGGCGAGTACGATCTCGAAGGGCTGTTCGTCCGGCTCGACCACGCGATTCGGTCGATAGGAGCGAAACGGGTCGTCCTCGACACGATCGAGTCCCTGTTCGCGGGCCTGTCGAATGACGGCATCCTCCGGGCCGAGCTGCGGCGGCTGTTCCGGTGGCTGAAGGACCAGGGGGTGACCGCCGTGATCCTGCTCGACCACCGCGTCCACGACCAGGTGTCGACGCGCCGCCTGCGAGTAGTGAAGTACCGCGGCTCCCACCACGGAACGAACGAATATCCATTCCTCCTCGGCGCCGAAGGCATCAGCGTTCTGCCTGTTTCCTCGCTGGCGCTCCAGCACAGCGCCCCGATGGATCGCGTGCCGAGCGGCGTGTCCCGGCTCGACGAGATGCTCAGCGGCAAGGGCTACTACCGCGGCAGCACGATCCTCGTCTCCGGCACCGCCGGGACCGGGAAGACGAGCCTGGCAGCCCACTTCCTCGACGCCGCCTGCCGTCGGGGCGAACGCTGCCTGTGCTTTCTCTTCGAGGAATCTCCGCAGCAGCTCCTCCGGAACATGCGCTCCATCGGTATCGACCTCGAACCCTGGATGGCGGGCGGGCTGCTCCAGTTCCACGCAGACCGGCCGTCGCGCTATGGGCTCGAGACCCATCTCGTCACGATGCACAAGGCCGTCGCGGACTTCAAGCCGACCGTGACGGTCCTCGACCCGGTCACGAATCTCATGACCGCCGGCACGCACTCCGATGTCCAGGCGACGCTCACGCGCATGATCGACTAGCTGAAGACGGAAAACATACCGCCCTGTTGACGAGTCTGACGCCGGGGAGAACTGACATCGAGCGGACCGAGACGACCATCTCGTCGCTGATGGACACGTGGATCCTGCTGGCGAACGACGAGGTCGGCGGCGAGCACCGCCGCGGCGTGTACGTTCTCAAGTCCCGCGGTATGGCGCACTCGAACGAGGTTCGTGAGTTCGTCTTGACGGATCGCGCGCTACAGGTGGTCGATGCGGCCAGCGCTCCACGCGGGGCCGTGGCCGCTCCCGACATCGCCCCTGGAAGGGCGCAAGCGTCATGAAGAAGTCGAATGGTGCCAACTATCGGTTGCGCCTCTACGTCGCGGGACAGACGCCGAAGTCGATCAGCGCCTTTACGAACCTGAAAAAGATCTGCGACGAGCACCTCAAAGGCCGCTACGAGCTCGAGATCATCGACTTGCTGCAGAAGCCTCAGCTCGCACGCGGAGACCGGATCCTAGCGGTCCCGACGCTCGTGCGCCGGCTGCCGGAACCCGTCAAGAAGATCGTTGGCGATCTCTCCAACACCGAACGCGTCCTCGTCGGGTTGGATCTTCGTCCGGGCCGTTGAGAAGGGCGATGACTGCGAAGTCCCGCAACGGGTTGACGGCGTCATTCGAGCGCGTCGTCCGAACGGGCCGTGCCGAGCAGTACGTTCTTCGTCTGTACGTCACGGGTATGACCGCCCGAGCGACGCGCGCGATCGAGAACGTGCGCGCGATTTGCGACGAGCATCTCAAGGGTCGGTACGATCTGGAAGTCGTCGACGTGTACCAGCCGCCATTCCTGGCGAAAGACGAGCAGACCATCGCGGCGCCGACTCTCATCAAGAAGCTCCCGCTGCCCCTGCGCCGGATCATCGGCGACATGTCGCGGCGGGATCGCGTGCTCGTTGGGCTGGATCTCATTCGCCAATGACCGCATCGTGGAGGCAAACGTGATCAACGATGCCAGGCGTCACGAGCGCAGAGAAACGCATCACGAACGCCGGGAGACGCTGCTCGCGCGTCTTGCTGAGGCCGAGGAAACGCTTCGGGCCTTCGTGAAGGTGAGGTCGATGCGCTGGTCGTCCGGGGACCTGAAGGCGACCAGGTCTACACGCTCCACGGCGCCGAGGAACCGTACCGTAACCTCGTCGAACAGATGCGGGAGGGTGCCGTCGTCCTCGCGCAATCCGGCGACATTCTGTATGCCAACGCACGCTTCGCGGCTCTTGTCGGCGAGCCGCTGGAGTCGGTGCTTGGCGGGCACATCGGCCGCTTCATGTCTGAAGCCGACCGAACCGATCTCGTTGCGCTGCTGAGCTCCCGCAGCGGAACCCATCGGAGTCGCCTGATCTCCTCGAGCGGGAGAACCATTGAGGTATATCTCTCGCTCACGACCACGGTGTCGAAGGGCGCTGGCAGCCTGAGCCTGATTGTGACGGACCTCAGCGCGCTCCTCGAGGCCCGCAGCGATCGCGATCGCGCCGAGCGCGACAGCCACACGACAAACGAGTTCCTGACGATGCTCGGTCACGAATTGCGCAATCCACTCGGCGCGATCCGCAGCGCCGTGGGCGTGCTCGAGTGCGTGGACCCGAAGAACGGCCCCGCCATCCGCGCGCGTGAGGTAATCGCGCGACAGGTCGGCCACCTCTCGCACCTCATCGACGATCTGCTCGACGTCGAGCGCGTCGCGTCCGGCAAGATTCGGCTGGATCGACATCCACTCGACGGTCAAGTCCACGCCGGCCGGCGGACGGATTCGGGTGTCATTGCGCGGCGACGGCAGCGACGCAGTGCCCAGCGTTCAGGACACGGGGTTGGGCATCGGGCCCGAGCTGCTTCCGTCCATCTCTGACATGTTCGTGCAGGGCGAGCGCACGCTGGACCGCGCGCAGGGCGGTCTCGGCATCGGCCTGACACTGGTCCGCCCCCTCGTCGAGCTACACGGGGGGCCGTCGTCGCGTCGAGCAGCGGGGCCGGGCAGGGCAGCACATTCACCGTGCGGCTCCCACAGATCCCCAGGGTCGAACCAGCCGCCGGCGTTTCGTCTTCGCTCGATCGCGCGACGCCAAAGCGGGTGCTACTCATCGAGGACAGTCGCGACGCGCGGGAGATGTTCCGCATGATGCTCGAATTCGCAGGCCACACCGTGTTCGAGGCGGAAGACGGCGACCGTGGGCTCAAGCTCCTGGAGATCGAACATCCGGACGTGGCCATCATCGACATCGGTCTCCCCGGCATCGACGGGTACCAGGTGGCCAAATGCATTCGCGAGCAGCCGAACGGCCGTGGGATGCTGCTTCTGGCTCTCACGGGATACGGCTTCCCCAGCGATTACCGGCGCTCAGCCGAGGCGGGATTCGATCATCACCTTGTCAAGCCGGTTGACCTCTGCGAGCTCGCGCGCCTGCTCGGCAAACTCGGCGAACGTGCGGCCACGTGGACAGAAACGCAGATCTGATCTGCGTTGCCGCGTTTACCTCGGTGAAACTGAAGAGGAGTTCGGCACGACGGACCGCCCAGGCGAGTTTTGATCAACACGCGAGACAAAACACGAGGAAACGCTACGGACAGCCGTTGGGTTCACCGGGGGAAGGCAAAAACCTGTCCGCACCGGGAACAGCGAAACTGTTGTCGGCCTTCGGCGTCATCCATCAGGGTGGTGTCATGCTGGCCACAGGCGGGACACTGGCGCGTCATCGACGGATCGAGCGCGTGGCCGTTGCGGCAGCGGTATGCGGCCCTGGTTTCGGTGTCCGCATGCCAGGCATTCTGCGTCCACAGCATCTCTGCGCCGCAGTCAGGACAGGGCGCCGACCGCTTAATGGGGGATTCCATCTGTTGTTCCACGCTCAGCGTTTCCGGTGCTGTCGCTCACGTCCAGCGACGCGGGTGCCCAGCGGCAGCCCGCATCTCTGGGCCTGACGCCTCGATTCGCGCTACGCCAGCCTACGTCGCCCGTTTAGAAACCCAACGAGCAACAGCACGATCGCCACGACCAACAGCACATGGACAAACGTGCCAACTGTGTAGGTCCCGACGATCCCGAGTAGCCACGCGATCAACAGAATGACGGCGAGGGTGTACAGCATGTGAATTCTCCGGCGAGGTGTCGGCCCCGCGCTTGAACACGAGGGCGACGGATCGTCGCCGCCCTCCACGGACTATCGGCTCGTGAACCAGTAGCTCTGCGAACCTCGCCCATGCTGCGTACAACTATGCAGCATCGAAGCTAGCGCCGCTGTTCCGTTCGGCACAGAACTCGAACCAGATCGAGAGGTACACTCGGTCATTGTGAGGGCCCTACAGCGGTGCTTGCAGATCATGCCTAACCGACACCGTTCCTACCTGTATCTTCTGAAGGTCGCCGCCGGTCTCTTCATGGTGACTGCCTCGCTGGCGGTCGCGCAGACGCGCATCACGCCGCCCAAAAACAAGTACACGCCGGCACAGGATGTCGAACTTGGTCAACAGGCGGCGAAGGAAGTCGAGCAGCAGCTGCCGGTTCTTCGAGATGATGGCATTGAGTCCTTCGTGGATCGCATCGGCCGGCGCCTGGTGCAGGTGACGCCGCCCGAGCTGCAGCATCCTGAGTTCCGATACTCCTTCAAAGTCATCAACGTGCGCGAGATCAATGCGTTTGCGCTGCCGGGCGGTCCCATGTACCTCAACCGCGGCATGATTCAGGCCGCGGCGGTCGAGGGCGGGGTCGCCGGCGTCATGGCGCACGAGCTGAGCCACGTGATTCTGCGGCACGGGACCGCCGGGGCAACGAAACAGCAGCCTTTCGCGATTGGCGCCATTGCCGGCGCGATTGCGGGAGCGATCATTGGCGGAAGAACCGGGCAGGTGGTCGCCCAGGGCACACAGTTTGGTTTGGGCACCTACTTTCTTCGGTACAGTCGCGAGTACGAGAAGCAGGCCGACTTGCTGGGCGTTCAGCTGATGGCGCGCGCCGGATACGACCCGCTCGATCTGATGCGCATGTTCCAGACGATCCAGAAACAGGGCGGCAGCGGCGGTCCGCAGTTCATGAGCGACCACCCCAATCCCGGGAACCGCGAGGCCTACATCACCCAGGAAGCCTCGCATGTGCGAATCGAGGGTCGGGCCGGCGACTCCCGCGAGTTCGCGCGCGTGCAGGATCACCTGCGGAGCATGTCGCCGGCGCCGACGACCGAACAGGTCGCACGCCGGGGGAAGCAGACGCCCACCCAGTCGGGACAGCCGGCGCCCGACGAGCGCACCATTGGAACTCGCGTGGCGCCCCCATCATCGCGGTATAAGAGCTACACGGGGGGAGACCTGTTTCGCGTCAGCGTACCCGACAACTGGCGCGAGGTTGCGACGAGCGCCTCGGTGAAATTCGTGCCCGACGGCGCCTACGGCCAGGTGCAGGGCCACACGGTCTTTACTCACGGCACGGAGCTTGGTTTGATTCGCAACGAGATTCACTCGCTTCAGGAAGCGACCCGGGAATTCATCGAGGGTCTGGCGCAGTCGAACCCCTCGCTGCGCGCGAGGCGCGGCTTCCAGAACATGAATCTGTCCGGTCGCGACGGGCTCGTGGCCTTACTCGACAACGTCTCCGAAGTGACCGGCCGGGGAGAAACGGTCACGATCTTCACGACGCTGCTCCGCGATGGCAACCTCTTTTATTGCATCGCTGTCGCGCCGCAGGACGAGTATCAGGCATACCAGCGATCGTTCCAGCGCGTGGCGCAGTCGATCCGCCTGAGCGACTAACCCTTCTGGTTGGCTGCAGGTGTCACAGACATGTCTCATTTCGTCTTCTGGTTTTTCGCGGGTAGCCTGCTGCTGGCGGTCATCCCTAACCAAATGGCCGTCAACAGTACGACGGTGTACCTCCATCGGGCGCTCACTCACCGATCGCTGGAGCTGCAGGCCGGCATCGGATGGCTCTATCGATTTGCGATCTGGATCACCACGGGGATAGTGCCCCAGGCGTGGGCCGCTGTTCATCGCAAGCACCATGCGTTTACAGACGAGTCGCCTGATCCGCACAGTCCGTATCACCGAGGTTTCTGGAACGTCCAGGTCGGGAATGTGTTCCTCTACGTGAAAGCCTGCAAGGAGGCGGACCTGCTGCAGACATACGCCAAGGACATCAAGCCAGATGCATGGGACCGGACCCTGTTCAATCGACCCGCCGTGGGCTTGGGACTGGGGATTGCCGCGATTGTGGCCTTCGGTTTTTTGGTGAATTCCAGCGGCTGGTGGCTGTCGCCCGGCGGGTTCTGGCTGAATGGCCTGGCGGGAGCCGCGATGGGGCTGTCTGGTGCCGCAATCCACGCCGTCAGCTACGTCTTCGTTCAATCATCGTCGGTGAACGGCCTCTGCCACACGCCCCACCGGTGGGGCTATCGGCTCAGCGGCGCGAAGCATGCGGCGACCACTTTCAACAACGTCGTCGTTGCGCTGTTTACCGGAGGGGAAGGACTGCACCACAATCACCACTGGATGCAAAGCTCGGCACGATTCGCGCGCGTCCCGCTGGAGCTGCTCGTTGACTCAGGATGGTGGTCGATTTGGGTGATGAAGCAGTTTCGTTTGGCTCGCCACGTCAGAGCGGCACCGCTGCTGCGGTAGTGTCCTGGGCGCGTTGCGTTCTCATTTCTCGAACACACGACGGGCGTCCCTTTTGTGACCAGGCCGGCGCGCCTGGCGGCGTCCCAGTTCGTCAGCCGCACGCAGTTCGCCGAGACGATTCCGACGGACATGACGAGAAGTCGAAGCTTCCGGGCCTTCACTACACGTCAGTGCTGGAAGCGCAACAAGAATCGCCGTGCTGACGGCGACACACGACAGGGTCTTGAGTGTGACCATTACCGTTGCACGCTGGGCGCCGTAGTCTGACTCCTGCTGAGGCTCGAGGTGATCGTCAATTCCGTACCGCGCGGCAGATCGAGCTGGTCGCGCCCCTGGGCGATGACGGTGCCTGCGCCTCCGGCTGCGCCTATCGCGGCACCGATGGCGGCGGCGCCTCTGCCGCCACCGCTGATTGCGCCAATGATGGCGCCGAGGGCTGCACCGATCGCGCCCCGTTGAACGGTTTTCTCGGTCTGGCTGTTTTCCTCGACTGTGCCTTCGTTATCGACGCTGATCGTCTCTCCATTGGCCGTACGGACATTCTCGATGACTCCCGCGAACTGATACGTTCTGCCATTGCGCATACGGATGCGCTCGAAGTTCAGTGCCATGTCCGCCCGGCCGCTGACTCGTCCCGACGCGTTCACGCTCGAGACAGTGCCTTCGATGACGGCACCTTCATACTGCGATGGACTGCGTGTGGTGATCGTGAAGCGATCCTCCGCGTGCGCATCCCGTGTACTTAGAGCGCTATCAAGCGTGGCCATGAGCTGGGTGCCATTCGGCACGCCGACCTCGACATCGCCGGCCGCCGCGCCGGCCTGGGACGGAGCCGTCTGGGTAGCGGAATAGATATCCCACCGGGCTTCGTCCGACGTTCGTCGATAGAAACTTTGAACCGTCAGTGGCTGACGGAGACTGTCGTCATAGAGGCGGCGCGTCACTCGCAGCGTACGGCCGTTGTCAATCGGCTCAAAGGTGACGGAAAAGTCATTTCCTCTGCTGCCGGTCGTCGCCACCACCAATTGATCGCCATACAGGATGGCGCGAGTCCTGACTGCCGTTCCTGCGTCCCCCGGCTCTGTGCGGACCTGGCCATCAGCCTCGAAGGTGAGCCGCTCTCCGCGCGATGAGGCCATCGTGACGCTGTTCCTATTGCGGTCGATCGCGATCGTTTCCGGAGCATTCAGCCGGTTCATGAGGCGCTGATAGGCGCGTGGCCGCTGGTTGGACGGCAGCGTGCTGGTCGCCTGTTCAGCCGCCTCGCCCGGATCATCACCGCGGCCGCTGTCCAGTTGGTACGTTCCAGTGAGGCGATGATAGATCTCCGTGCGGCCATCCGCTGTGTAACGGGGGTTGCTCCAAGACCACCCCACGTTGTACGCGCGCGCCAGCTCGTCCAGATCACGGCGTACCGTGAGCCAGTCGTTCTCGGCTTGCACAGACAATTCATGGCGCTGCATGAAGTTGTCGATGCTCACGCCACGCCGGAGCACGTCTTCGATATCGTTCGTGGCGACCTGGCGGCGGTCGAAGTAGTCGCTCAAGTGGTTGGTCGTCTCGGCGAAGTCCGTCACAGACTGCTTGATGGTGTCCTCTTCTCGCGAGCCGTCAATCTGGCTCCGATTGAGCGCCCGATCAAGGCTGTGGCGAAACTGATCGGCGTTCTTCTTCGTGCGCGCCAGTAGTTGCTTGACCTGCTGGTCGTTGACCCGAGACGACACATTTTCTGAGCCGGTCCAATTCGAGGGGAGGCCATACGCGCGCGCCAGCTCATCGAGATCGCGCCGGAGACTCTGCCAATCGCGTTCAGCCGCATGATCGAGCGCGTTGCGCGTCATGAAGCCGTCGATCACGGATGCGCGTCTCAGCACGTCTTCGACGTCTGTGGCGCCGGCTCGGCGATCTTGCACGCGACCATGCAGGCGATCAGTCGCCTCCTTGAAATCCTTCACAGACTGGTTGATATCGTCTTCCGCTCGGCTGCCATTGATCGGGCTGCGATTGATTGCCCGATCGAAGCTGGCCCCGAAGGCAGCGATGCCCGCGGTCATCCGGCTCATCAGATCTCCCACCTGTTGATCGGTGACGCGATTGGGTCGCTGCTGTGCCGCCACGCTCACACTTAACCCCGTGAGCGCGAGCACACCCGCTAGAGCGACAATGCGACTTCTTCTAGTCATACCAATCTCGCCTCAATTCAATCAAAGGAACCGTTGAGAACTACGCCACGCAACCTTATCAGGCCGCGATCGGACGGTCTGTTCAAAACCGCTCATGGCAGTCACGACGACGAAGGTCGTCATCGCCGACGGCAATGTGTGACTGTGCCGTCGAGACCACGTGTGCACATGGGTACATCCCACGACGAGGTAGCGGGCATACAGTGGGGTTCATGACGCGGAATCGGGTCCTTGCTTTGTTGAAGCGTGAGGGCGTGTTGCTGGAAAGCTCCCAAAATTCCGTACCCAATCTGGTCGAATTCATCGCCGGGGAGGCCGTCAAGGGAAACTGGTGGTCGCACCCGCAGTCGCACAGCATCTTCGCGTTGACCCGATCGGTGCGCGATTCCCCGGATGTGCTGACGTGCCGTGCGGTCAATGGCAAGGTGACCTTTGTGCACCGACGGGTCTGGCCGTCCCTCGTTCGCCTTGCGAATCTGTTCCCCAAAGACAGGCTTGCAGCGATTTGCGAAGTCCATACGCGGAAGGGTGCCCACCGGGTGATGACCCTCGCGTTTCCCAAATGGGTCCCTCGCGATGTCAAGACCGCCGGACGAGGACTGTCCGCCGAGCAGGCTGCCTCGAATCTGGGCAGCTGGGCAGCCGAAATGGCCTCGACCGACGCGCCCGCGGGCCGCGCGACTTTGGTGAGAGGCGTTCGCCAGCGCGCGTAGCTACGACGTGTGCTGGCCGGATCGTCAGACCACGCAATAACCGCAAAAAGAATGTCTGAGTTCGAGACCGAGAGACGCGACTTGCCCCAGAACGGTAGGGCCTGATGGACGATACGTCGAAGACATTGAAACCGTGGGTGACTTTCGCCGGGTGCGTTCTGGTCGTTGTCGTCCTGTATTGGGCGCAGGCCGTGTTCGTGCCGATCGCACTCGCCATCCTTCTCACGTTCGTGCTGGCTCCTCCTGTCACTTGGCTTGAGCGCTGGCTCGGCCGCGTCCCGGCCGTTCTTGCGATGGTCACACTGGTGTTCACGGTCCTCGGTCTCGCCGGCTGGGGTCTGGCGCGGCAGATGGACTATCTGGCCGAGGACCTTCCGCGTTACCGGGTCAACATTCTGGCGAAGATCGCGGACGTGCGTGGCGCCAGCAAGGGGGGGTCGGTCGAGAAGCTGCAGGACACGATCGAAGACATCAAGACCGACCTTGGGAAATCGGAGGTGCCCAGAGGAACGATCTCGCGGCCCGTCGTCGTCACCTCGGAGCAGGTCGCGGGTTTCTCAGGCTTCACGTGGCTCAGTCCAATCGTCGGTCCGCTCGGCACCGCGGGGCTCGTGCTGGCGATGGTCATCTTCATGCTGCTCGAGCGGCGAGATCTGCGCGACCGGGTGATCGGAGTGTTGGGTGATGGCCAGCTGGCCATCACGACGAAGGCGTTTGACGAGGCGGGTACCCGGGTCAGCCGGCAACTGTTGATGCAATCCCTCGTCAATCTGCTCTACGGCCTCGCGGCCGGCGCCGGACTCTACGTCCTCGATGTGCCGTATCCCCTGGTCTGGGCGGCACTGGCTGCGGTTCTCCGATTCATCCCGTACGTCGGGCCGGTGCTCGGCGCAGGCGCGCCGATCTTGGTCAGCCTGGCGGCCGCCGAGGGCTGGGCCGGACCGCTGTATGTCGTCGGGCTGTTTGTCGTGCTCGAACTGTTCACGAATCTCGTGCTCGAAACGGTGTTGTATGCCGGGGCGGCCGGCGTCTCGCCGGTCGCGCTGCTCGCCTCCGTGGCGTTTTGGACGTGGCTCTGGGGGCCGCTCGGCCTGGTCTTGGCGACGCCACTGACCGTGTGCCTGGTCGTGCTCGGGAAGCATGTGCCTGGTCTCGAGTTCCTCGGGACGCTCTTGGCCGACACGCCCGCGCTCGCACCGGAGTATGGCTATTACCAGCGCCTGCTCGCCCGCGATCTGAGCGAGGCGGCCGACCTCATCGAGCGGTACATCAAAACCGAGTCCCCGCGCTCGGTGTACGACGCCCTGCTGCTGCCTGCGCTGAACTATGCGGAGCGCGACCGCTTGGAGCGGCGCTTGTCGCCCGACGAGGAAACGGCCGTCATCGACGCGACGCGGGAGTTGCTGTCGGACGCCGCGGAGTCGATCCGGGGCCTCAATCCTGAGCCGCCGGCAGCGCCTGATGGTCCACCGCTTCTCGGACCGCGCGAACCGTTGCGTGTGCTGGGCTACCCGACCAACGGCGTCGCCGACGAGCTCGCGCTCGCGATGCTCGCCCATCTGCTCGACGATCTGCCAATCCACGTCGAGATTACCGGGGCGCGCCTGCAGGCCTCGGACCTGCTGGCGCTCGTGCACACGCAAGGGGTCTCGGTCGTGTGCTTCGCCGATCTGCCACCCAGTCCGTCGTCGAAGACGCGTTATCTCGTCAAGAGACTGCGCGCTGCGTTGCCCGAAGTCCGAATCCTCGTGGGGCGGTGGGGACCGCCGACGCTGGCGGACGACAGCGCGCAGGCGCTGCGGGATACCGGGGCGAATCTCGTGGCCTCTACGCTGCTGGAGACCCGGACGTACTTGGGCGGGCTCGTGGAGATCCCGCGGATTCCCGTTCCGGAGACCAACGTCGCGCACGCTGCGTAGTGTGCCCAATCGGACAGCGAGCGTGGCTGGAATGCGCGACACTGCCCTCAGCGGCCAGCGCAGCGGCCGCCATGAGGCGATGGCCGATGTCCCAACAACGACGCAAGCGATCCACGCAATCGAATCGGGCGACGCGAGCCCGGACTCCGCGACGACAATCAGGCGGAGATGGCTCCCGACGCGGTACCACGCGGTACGGCGGGCACTCCGCGTACGCCAGATACCCGCACCTGCAGTTTGCGGCGGGCCACGCCGCCGAAGTCGCCAAGACGCACAACGTTCCCGCCGATAAATAGCCCGCCACCGAGGGCAGTGTCGCCCGACACGCCCTCTCCTTTGTGGTTGGGGCGTTATCTCGCTATTGCGCTCTGCTTCGTGTTGGGTTCGGCGGCTCTCGATGCCGCGAATCAGGAACAAGATCGCCTGGAGAATTGCGGCGTCGTGATGCAGGAGATCCTCGACGTCCCGGACAACATCCCGCAGGAACTGCTCGAGAAGGCCGAATGCGTCATCGTCATCCCTTCGATGACGAAGGTCGCGGTGGGCATCGGCGGCAGCTA
>DATAEE010000011.1:0-1538 GCA_036258175.1 Vicinamibacterales bacterium | reverse complement strand
CCTTTTCAACATCCAGAATCCGGAAGGCACCGTGAAGGCGGTGGCAGAAAGCGCGATGCGAGAGGTGATCGGCCGCTCGGAGATCCAGCCGATTCTCACCGGGGCGCGGCAGACCATCGAGACGGCTGTTCAGGACCTGATGCAGAAGACTCTCGATCACTACGGCGCTGGAGTCATCATACAGCAGGTGCAGCTACAGAAGGTCGATCCACCGGCACAAGTAATCGATGCGTTCCGCGATGTGCAAGCTGCGCGCGCCGATCTCGAGCGCGCCGTCAACGAGGCGCAAACATACGCTAACCGCGTCGTGCCGGAAGCACGCGGCCGGGTGGCGCAGATCACCCAGGCTGCGGAAGCCTACAAGTCGCAGACGGTGGCCGAAGCAACCGGTCAGACGTCGCGGTTCTTGAAGATCTATGAGCAATACAAAAAGGCCCCAGACGTCACCCGTGAGCGCATGTATCTCGAAACCATGGAACGTGTGCTTGGCGGCACGGATAAGATCATTTTGGATTCGAGGGTCGGCGGCAGCGGCGTAGTGCCCTATCTGCCGCTCAATGAGCTCACGCGACCACCGCAAACCCGTGCGCAGCCACAGGCGGGAGGTCGGCAATGAGACTGGGTTTTTTCGGCGGTATCCTCGCAGTCCTCATCGTGGCCGCGCTGATCGTCGCTTACTCGTCTTTGTTCACCGTTTATCAGACGCAGCAGGCGCTGGTGGTCCGCCTTGGCCAGCCGGTCCGTGTGGTCAACGAGCCCGGTCTCAACTTCAAGGCACCGTTCATCGACTCGGTCGTCTATCTCGACAAACGTATTCTCGATCTGGAGTCGCCGTCCCAGGAAGTGATAGCCTCCGACCAAAAGCGGCTGGTGGTTGACGCCTTTGCTCGGTACCGCATCCAGGACGCGCTGCGCTTCTACCAGACGTTGGGCTCGATCGCCGGAGCCAATTCTCAGCTGTCAATTCTGCTCAATTCGGCTCTGCGCCGCGTGTTGGGCGAAGTCACATTCACGCACGTCGTGCGTGATCAGCGCGCTGAATTGATGGCGCGCATTCGCGAACTGGTTGACCGCGAAGCGGCTGCCTATGGCATCCAGGTAGTGGACGTGCGCATCCGCCGCGCCGACCTGCCGGAGCAGAATAGTCAGGCGGTCTATCAGCGCATGCAGACCGAGCGGCAGCGCGAGGCGGCGGAATTCCGTGCGCAGGGCGCGCAGCGGGCACAGGAGATACGCTCTCGTGCCGATCGTGAAGTCACCGTACTGGTGGCGGAGGCGACATCGAAATCGGAGCAGATTCGTGGCGAGGGCGATGCGATCCGCAACCAGATCTTTGCGGATGCCTTCAACCAGGACCAGGATTTCTTCGCGTTCTACCGTTCGATGCAGGCCTACGAGCACGGCCTGAAGAGCAACGACACCCGAATGCTGCTCACGCCCGACTCAAGCTTTTTCCGTTATTTCACCGATCCCTCTGGCAGGTCGCGGGAAAAAGCGGCGCCGGCCGCGCCGGCCCGCTAGAGCATGGTCCCGAAGCG
>DATAEE010000010.1:0-3580 GCA_036258175.1 Vicinamibacterales bacterium | reverse complement strand
CCGACCAGCCCAAGAAGAAGCGCGGCTTCTGGTCGCGGGTCTTCGGCCGCGGGAAAGACGATCCCAAGAAGGAAGAGGAGAAGAAAAAGAAGCCGCAGTAACGCCCGCCCTTCCGGCAGCCCTAAAAGGCTACAATTCGTCCTTATCGTGCTATTCCGGGATATCAAGGGGCATCGGCAGGTCCTCGGTCTGCTGTCCTCGGCCGTTGAACGAGGCGCGGTTCCGCAGAGCCTTCTGTTTACCGGTCCCGACGGGGTAGGGAAGCGTCTCGTCGCCGTCTCCCTGGCGCAGGCGGTCAATTGCACAGACCGACCCCGCCCCTGCGGGAAGTGCAACTCGTGCCGCAAGATCGCGCGCGGCGTGCACCCTGACGTGCTCGTCATCGAGCCCGGCGACACGGGCTCCATCAAAGTCGAAGAGATTCGCGACGCCATCGGACGGTCGGCCTATCGTCCGTTCGAAGGGCATCGTCGCGTGACGATCATCGACGAGGCCGATGCGCTGGTGCCAAACGCCCAGGATGCGCTCCTCAAGACCCTCGAGGAGCCGCCGTCGGGATCCATTTTCGCCCTCGTGACGGCCAGGCCGGACGCACTACTGCCGACGATCGCGTCGCGGTGCTATCGACTACGGTTCGGACGGTTAGCTGAAGCGGAAGTGGCGGCGATTCTGCGCGAGCGTCATGACTGGAGCGAGTCCGACGCGCTCGCGGCAGCGGCGCTGGCGGACGGGAGCGTCGGGGCAGCGCTCGACGTGCGCACGGAAGAGGCGGCCGACGCGCGCGAGTCCGCAGTCGAATTGCTGCGCGGCGTGGCGTCTGCGAAGACGACCGCCATCGATCGGCTCGAGCAGGCGAGGGCACTTGCGGGCGGCGCGGAGCGGGATGAGCTTGCGCGACGCCTGAGGGCGGCGGCCTCGATGCTGCGCGACATCCGAGTCCTGGCCGCCGGAGCGTCGCCGCGGCTCCTCGCCAACGCCGATCTTCGGGATGAGCTGGCCGTGCTCACCGGGAGCTACAATGCGGATCGAGGGCTCGACGCGTTCTCCGCTGTGGACGCCGCGCTGGAAGCCCTTGGCCGGAACGTCGGCCCAAAGGTGGTGGCAGATTGGATCGCCTTAGAGCTGTAGGCGCGCCACGGGCGCGCCCCCGCGAGCGACGGCGTTGGGGGTCCGGCGGGGCGAAGCCCCCCGGTCTAGGATGACGTCTGACTCGCGTCCCTTCGTCAGCGTCAAGTTCACGCCGGTCGGCCGCTCTCGCGCCTTCCTGGTGCCCGAGCTGGCGCTCGAGCCGACGCCCGAGGACCAGCGCGCTCCGGAATCCTACGCGCCTGGCGACCAGGTCGTCGTCGAAACCTCCGACGGTCGCGCGGTCGGCACGGTGACCAGAACGATCCCGGCGATGATCCCGCGCCGCCAGCCCGCCCCGGATTCATCTGATCTCCTTGTTCGTCGCGCCACGCGCGACGACATTTTTTTGAGACTCAGACAACGCCAGCGCGAGGAAGAAGCGCATCGCATCTGTCTGATGAAGATCCGAGAGCGGGGCCTGGCGATGAAGCTGGCTCGCGTGGAGCAGATGCTCGATGGATCGCGGCTCGTCTTCTACTACACGTCTGACGGCCGCGTGGACTTCAGGGAGCTAGTGCGCGATCTCGCTGCCCACTTCCGCACCCGCATCGAGATGCGCCAGATCGGCGTCCGGGACGAAGCGAAGATGCTCGGCGGCTACGGCCCATGCGGCCGGCCGTTGTGCTGCACGACGTGGCTGCAGTCGTTCGAGCCCATCACGATCAAGATGGCGAAGCAGCAGAATCTCAGCCTCAACCCGTCGAAGCTGTCCGGGATGTGCGGCCGGCTCAAGTGCTGCCTTCGCTACGAGCTCCCGAACGGCAAGGGTGTGAAGCACGGCGGCTGCGCGGAGGAGGGAGACTGCAACAACCCAACAGGGTGCGGCACCTGCTCCGGCGGCGGGTGCGGGTCCGGCGGCTGCGCGTCCTGCCGCTGACCCGATGAAGCCCCGGATCGGTATCACGTCAGGCGATCCGGCAGGAATCGGTCCCGAGATCGCCCTCAAGGCCATCAACGATCCTCGCGTCACGAGCGCATGCGAGCCGATCCTGTACGGTGTGTCCCCGTCAGATGCTTCCGCGAGATTCCCTCCCGGTCGTCCCAGCGCGGAATCGGGCCGCGCGGCGTACGACGCGATCGTTCAGGCAGCCGGTGACGCGACGAGCGGCGCGATCGCCGGCATCGCAACGGCGCCCATCAGCAAGGAAGCCTTCGCGCTTGCCGGCCTCAAATGGCCAGGCCACACGGAGCTGCTCCAGCATCTGACCGGTGCGTCGCGCGTCGCGATGTTGTTTCACACCGACTCGCTTGTCGTGACGCTTGCGACGATCCATGTGCCGATCGCCGAAGTGCCGCGTGCGCTGACCCCACGACGGTTGCAGGACGCCATAGAGCTCACAGCAGAGTGGCTGCCTCGAATCGGTGTTCGGCGGCCCCGAATGGCAGTCGCCGGCCTAAATCCGCATGCTGGCGAAGCTGGCCTGATCGGGACAGAAGATCGTGACGTGATTGCGCCCGTTGTTGGGGCCTGTCGGGAACGCGGTCTCGACGTGACAGGCCCGCTGCCGGCGGACTCGCTGTTCGCGCACCACGACAGGTTCGACGCCGTGATCGCGTGCTATCACGATCAGGGGTTGATCCCGGTCAAGCTCCTTGGCTTCGGACGCGCGGTCAATGTAACCCTCGGTCTGCCAATCGTGCGCACATCGGTCGATCACGGCACCGCGTACGACATTGCCGGGCGAGGCACGGCAGATCACTCGAGCCTCGTGGAAGCCATTCTGCTTGCGGCGCGGCTTTCGAATTCCTCCCATGGCTGAAACGGCCGGCGAGAAGCACATCGCCGACAACCGGAAGGCGTTTCACGACTTCCACATACTCGACACCTTCGAGGCCGGCGTCGTGCTGGTCGGCACCGAGGTGAAGGCGATCCGTGAAGGACGCGTCAACCTGCGCGACAGCTTCGGTCGCGTGGAGGGTGGGGAAGTCTGGGTTTACAACGTTCACATCTCGCCGTACTCGCATCGCGGATATGCCGATCACGAGCCGACCCGGCGCCGAAAACTGCTGCTCAACCGCGAGGAGATTCGAAAGCTGATCGGCAAGACCGTCGAACGCGGCATGACGCTCGTGCCGACGCGGATGTACTTCAAGAACGGCCGGGTGAAGATCGCGATCGGCCTCGCGAAAGGCAAGAAGGTGCACGACAAGCGCGAGACGATTCGACGCCGCGAAGCGGAGCGCGAGACCCGCGCCGCCATCAAGAGCCGGCGACGCTGATTGCCCTGAGCCTCGGCTCCCGGCCTCTGGCCCCCGGCACCCGGGACGATGCTTGCCGAGCTTGGACCTAAGTGGTATTATTTCAGTCAGTTACCAGAAGCTCACCACCCCAGAACTGAAAGGTTTGAAGGGCGAAGATCCCTCTTTTCGGTTGTCGTCCGGTTAGCCCGGGTTGGGAGGCACCATGGTTCGACGCATTGCCATCGTTCTGATCTTCTCGTTAGTGGCCGCT
>DATAEE010000009.1:0-10145 GCA_036258175.1 Vicinamibacterales bacterium | reverse complement strand
ACTGCCGGGAACAGATGGCAACTCCGGAATCGCCGGGCACCGCGACGGGTTCTTCCGGGGCCTGAAAGACATCGAGCCCTTTGATGCGATCGAACTCGAAACGCAGCGAGGGAAGGAGCTGTACCACGTCGAGCGGACCTGGATCGTAACTCCGGAGGATGTATCCGTGCTCGATGCGACGCCCAAGCGCTCGATCACGCTGGTCACGTGTTACCCGTTCTACCACGTCGGCCCAGCGCCACAACGTTACATCGTCCGCGCTGTACTTGCCGAACGGAACTGACAGGAGGCTTTATGACGCGTGGAGTAGTTCGAGTGGCGTTGAGCGGTGCGCTCGTGTTGCTGACAGTGACAGTCGCAGTCGCGTTCGCGCAAACGTCAACGACAACGGAAACCAAAAAGTTCCAGATCATCTCGGTGGACGGCAACCAGCTCGTCGTCAAGCTGCCCGAAGGCACGCGGGAATTGACCGTGCCCGATGACTTCCGATTCGATGTCGATGGCAACCTGCTGTCGGTGCAGCAACTGAAGCCTGGCATGACAGGCACCGCGAACATCACAACGAGGACCACCGTGACTCCCGTGACCGTGACCGAAGTGAAAAACGGGACCGTGCTGCACGTCGCTGGCGGGAGCATCATCGTCCGCACCGACGAAGGTAACAAGATGTTCACGCAGAGCGACATCGACAAGCGGGGTCTCAAGATTATGCGTTCGGGCAAGCCCGCAGAAATCTCGGACTTCCGCGCCAACGATCGGCTGACGGCGACCATCATCACGACGATGCCGCCCAAGGTCGTGACCGAAAAGGAAGTGCAGGCAACACTTGCCCGGAGCGGCGGTACGGGAGCGGCCGTGCCCGGGGCGGCACCGTCGACGCCACAGGCGGCGGGCGCTCCGGCCCCGAGCGCGGCGTCAACCTCGGGCGCTGCGGGCTCGGGCGCTGCGGGCGCTGCGCCGAGGAAGCTGCCCAAGACCGCCAGTCCTCTGCCGGTTCTTGGCCTCGCAGGCCTTGCGTCGCTACTTGCCGGTCTGGGACTCACCGTCAGGCGGCATCGAGCGACGCGGTAGAAGGTCGCTCTGGACGGCGGGCCGCGCTCGAGCTGGGATGAGTCGCGGCCCGCGCGTTTTCGGCGCCGAAGCACCGAGCCGAGACACATGCGAGAACTCATCACGAGCACCGTCGTGGGCGGCTTGTTCGTCGTAGTTCCCGTCTACCTTGCGGTGCTACTCCTGCTCAAAGGCATGAAGTCAGTCGCGGGCCTCGTGCGGCCATTTGCGGCGCTGCTCCCGGACTGGGTACCGGCTGAACGCTTCTTCTCTCTGGTCCTTGTGCTGGCACTCTGTTTTTTCGTCGGTGTAGTCGTGCGTACTCGAGCGGGCCGAGCGCTCCGCGAGCGCATGGAAAAGGTGTTCTTCGAGCGACTTCCCGGGTACGGCCTGCTGCGCAGTCTCACTCAGCGGTTGGCAGGAGACAGTGACGAAAGCGCGTGGATGCCGGCGCTCGTCGAACTCGAGGAAGCGCTCGTCCCGGCGTTCATTATCGAAGAACTCGACGACGGCCGATTCACGGTCTTCGTTCCGTCGGTGCCTACACCGCTCGCTGGAGCCGTGTACGTCCTCAGCCGCGAACGTGTCCACCTGCTCGACGTGCCCTTCACTCAGGCAGTCAGCTCCATCTCCCGCTGGGGCGCGGGATCGAGCGACCTCGTGGCTGCGATGCGAAAAGGCTGATGGCGCCTCAATCATCGAACCGCAGGGAGGATGCGATGCGAACAAGATCGATGGCAGGGTTTCTCGTGGGCGCGTCAGTGATCTGTCTGGCGCAGCCGTCATTCGCTCAGGACAAGGGGAAAACAGAGGCGGCCGAGCTCACACGCGCATCGCAGGCGGCTTTGCAGCAGTTGTACGCGAGCGCGCCGCTGGCCAAGGGACTCGAGCCGAAGGCGCACGCGGTTCTGGTCTTCCCGAAGATCACGAAGGCCGGCTTGGGAATCGGTGGTCAGTATGGCGAAGGCGCGCTGCTGAAGAAGGGAACCGCGGCTGCCTACTACAAGACGACGGGCGCTTCTTTCGGGCTGCAGGTCGGGGGCCAGCAGTACGGCTACGCGATGTTCTTCATGAACCCGAAGGCGCTCGCAGAACTCGACGCCGCGAAGGGTTTCGAGGTCGGCGTCGGCCCGAGCGTCGTCCTGGTCGACGAGGGCCTCGCGAAGACCACCACGACCAACACGTTGAAGGAGGACATCTACGCCTTCGTCTTCGGACAGAAGGGCCTGATGGCGGGGCTCGGCATTCAGGGCAACAAGATCACGAAGATCACACCGAAGTAGCGGACGCGCACAGGGCTGTAGAAGGATCGCGCATCAAAGCGCCACTAGGAGGAGACATGAAACGGTTGGTCACTGGAATCATCGGAGCGGCAGTTCTGGTTTCGATGGCGCAAATTGCCATCGCCCAGACGAAGACCATCACGTCGGAGATGAGAACGGAGACGGGCACCGTCGAGGCGATCGAAGCCGGTAGCCGCACGATCACCATCAAGAAAGCGGATGGTACCTTCGTGTCGGTCGTCGCAGGGCCGGACATCCAGCGGTTCTCGGAGGTCAAGGTCGGGGACAAGATCAACGCGAAGTATTACGAGAACGTCATCGTCCGGCTGAAGAAGCCCGGCGAGCCGGACGTGGATAGCTCGGTCAAAGCCACGACTGGTTCCGAACAGGTCCTGCCTGGCGGCACCAAAGCCAAGCAACGGCAGATCACTGCCACGATTACCGCGATCGACACGGCCATGCCGACGATCACGTTCACCGGACCGAACAATTGGAAGTACACCTCCAAAGTTCAGGACGTGGAGGCTCTCTCCAAGGTGAAGGTCGGCGACAAGGTCGAAATAACCTGGACAGAAGCGGTGCTCGTGTCGGTCGAACGCGGCCAGTAAGGTCAGTGTTTACGGCCGGGGCGGTTCGTCGTGATCGCCCCGGCACCTCGTTGATTCCGGAGCGCAGGCAGCAAAGGAGTGCGACGTGTTCTCTAAGCTCTCCGCAGAGTTTATCGGCACGTTCTGGCTCGTTCTCGGAGGTTGCGGCAGCGCGGTTCTCGCGGCCGCTTTTCCGGCCGTAGGAATCGGACTGCTTGGGGTTTCACTGGCGTTCGGTCTGACGGTGTTGACGGGGGCGTACGCGCTCGGCCCGATCTCGGGAGGGCATTTCAATCCCGCTGTCTCCGTCGGCTTGTGGGCTGGAGGTCGCTTTCCCGCCGCCCTCCTGTTGCCTTACAGCGTGGCGCAAGTCCTCGGCGGCTTCGCCGGCGCAGCCGGGCTGTACCTCATCGCGAGCGGGCGCGCGGATTTCAGTCTCGCCGGCGGGTTCGCCTCGAACGGCTACGGCACGCACTCACCGGGTGAGTATTCGCTTGCGGCGGGCCTCGTGTGCGAGGTCGTGATGACGTTCATGTTCCTGGTCGTCATTCTCGGCACCACACACAAACGCGCGCCAGTAGGATTCGCGGGCCTTGCAATCGGCCTCGGCCTCACGCTGATCCATCTGATCAGCATCCCGGTGACCAACACCTCGGTCAATCCGGCGCGCAGTACTGCGACCGCGGTGTTCGTGGGAGGCTGGGCACTGCAGCAGCTCTGGTTGTTCTGGTTCGCTCCGGTGATCGGCGCCGCAATCGCCGGCTTCGCATACAAGGCGGTTCTCGAGGGCCCAGTCGAGGAGCCTCCGGTGACCGGACGCACTCGCTCCTGAGTCACGAGGACAAGCCAGCCAGTCGACCATGCCCCCTCATCAGGTTAGGAAACGCCTAACGACGCTGTGCGTCCTGATAATCGCGACGTTCGCGATCGCTCCGTCCGCCCAACAGCAGCCCCCTCGCTTCGGCGGCGCCTATTCGGGGCTCGAATCGCGTCGCCAGGCGCTCGTGGACAACTGGGTGGGGCGGTTCGTCGCGACGACGGGACTGAAGATGGAACCCGGACCGTTCTATGACGAGATCCTCAGCCTGTCGACGAAGACGACCTTCGATGCCGTGACGCATGCGCTCCTCACCACTAAGCTGACCGATCGATCCGGTGCGAGCCTCGGCGACGCTCTGGCACTGGTCGAGCGGCTGGACTCGGTAAGAGGCGAGGTGGCGGGAGTGCCCGGAGATCGGCAGTTCCGGTTGTACGTTCGCCTCGTCTCCGGCGCGCTCGAGACGCTCGCGCGCTCGCAACAGTTCAAGCGCGCGGCCGACAACGCGGTGTATCACAAGGGATATCCCACCAACTACCGCGAGCAGAGCGGCGTCCCGTCGATCCAGTTTTCGGTCGCGCTTGACGGCCGGCAGGCCGACATCGACGTCGACTACCGCCGACCGACCTTTCCGGTAGCCCTGTTCAACGGGCACCTGACCGCCTCGAACTCGGACGTCCGGGCGGGCAACAACTACGACAACCACGTCAATCGCTGGAGCGGGTTTCAGAACTGGTGGCGAAGCTTCTTCGGCGTCCGCCAGGAGCGCGTGCCGGAAGAAGTGGCGGCGGCGAACCCGCTGGCAGGGATGAGGACGCCGCGCGTCGGCAGGAAGAACATCGACGTGATGGTCCAGGACTTCTTGAACGCGTGGCTGGTCGAAGGCGACATCATCGCCGCCATGGGCTACATCTCGGAGCGCTCGTACGCCTGTCTCGCGCAAGACAGCGACAATCCTGCGGACTTCGACCGCGGCCTGGCGCCGGTCCAGTTGATGATCGACATGAGGTCCGCGCGCGAATCGCTGGGGGCGCACAGCTCTCTGGACGGGCTGGTCGTCGGCACACGCCTGTCCGCGCCGGGGGTCCGCGTCATCCGGCAGCCAAATCACGCCAAGTTCGTCATCTACTCGGTGCCCGACGACGCGGCCGTAAGGTTCGACTGCGAGAGCCGGCTGACGCTCGATGATCCGAGCGGCGTCGAACGCGAGTACGGCAACTACTTCGGCGCGACGTTTTACGTTGCCGGGCAGCGTGGCTACCCGGTCGCGCTGCTGTGGTCCAGGGAGGATGGATACTGGAAGATCATCTCGTGGAAGGTTGGAGCAGAGGACGAGAAGGCGCCACCGCCCGAACCGGTGCCGGAGCCCACGGTCGCGCGGATCAATGCCGACCCCACGCTCGTCCAGGCCGCGCGCGGTTTTCTCGAGAACTGGCTCGTTCGAAAGAACTACGACGCGGCGTTCGCCTATCTGTCGCCGAAGAGCTATGAGTGCTACAACCTCGAACGTCGGGAAGGGGAACCTGCGGCGCCGTCGCCCGAAGAGGCCGGCCGGAAGCTCCGGGCCGCTTTGGAATCCGCCGGAAAAACGGTCAGCACATCGCGCAAGCTCGAGTCCATGCTCTCGGCCGCCGACCCTGTTCATCCAGCGACCAGGGTGATGGATCATCCCTTCGCGCGCGTGTTCAGCCTTACGAGCATCCCGAACGCGCTCGCCGACGCGGCGGAATGTTCGGCCCGTGCGGCCGGCAGCACGATTCCGGATCCGATGCCGCTCGAGTACGGGGACGGCTTCGGCATGACGGTGCGCTTCAAGACGCGCGCCGGCGACGCGCCAGTCCTGCGTCTGCTGTGGCGGAAGGAAGACAACACGTGGCGGGTCACGTCGTACGGCGTTGAGCTGCCCTAGCGCTTTGTTCGCACGCGGAGGGGAAAGGTGGCGGCCATGGGCGTCGCCGTTCGAGCCGAGCGGAAAGAAGACCGTGGGCGTCTGGTACCCACCGGTCCGTTCGATCTAGCCCACGCGACGGCGGTGGCACAGGCCTTTGAGAACGCGCACGCCGACCTCGAGGGCTGCCGCACCATAGAAGTCGATCTCACGCAGCTCGATCGATTGGACGGCACCGGCGCCGTCCTGATCGCGCGGTTTCTCGATCGGCTGGATCCGACCGGGGACCGCACACGCGTCGATGGAGATCAAAGCCCCGAGGCGGCGCGTTTGATCGCCCTCTATCGCGAGCGTAGAGCGGACGCTCCAGTGGCCGGAACGCGCGCGATGACCATGCTGATGCGGATCGGGGCGTCCGCGGCCGGACTCCCGGGCGCCGTCAACCACGCGCTCGATTTCACGGGTCGGTGCGCGGTCGCGGTGCCGAAGGCGGCGGCCACGCCGCGCTCGGTCGACTGGCGCTCGCTGCCGCGGCTCCTTCAGGAGATCGGCGCGGACTCGCTCCCGGTCACGGGCGCCGCCAACCTGCTGATCGGCCTCATCGTCGGGTTTATTGGCGTTTCGCAGCTCGGGCGCTTCGGCGCGGTCGCCTTCGTCCCCGAGCTCGTCGTCGTCGCACACTTCCGCGAGCTCGGCCCGCTGGTCACGGCGATCGTCGTGGCGGGCCGATCGGGCGCCGGCCTCGCGTCGGAGCTCGCGACGATGAAGGTGTCGGAAGAGATCGACGCCCTGCGCGCCATGGGATTCGATCCTATTCGATGGCTCGTCGTGCCCCGCTGCCTCGCGCTCGTCATCGTGGTGCCGCTGCTGACCTGGATCGGCGACGTGCTGGCGCTCGTCGGCGGCTTCCTGGCGACGACCGCGATCACGGACATGCCGCGGCGCGCCTATGTCCTCGCAACCGCAGACGCGATCACGGGAGGCCACCTGTGGAGTGGCCTGATTAAGACCCCGTTTCTCGCCCTCGCAATCGGGCTGATCGCCTGCAGCCAGGGGCTCGCGGCGCAGGGCGGCGCCGCTGCCGTCGGCGCCCGAACCACGACTGCGGTGGTTCTGTCGATCCTGGGCGTGATAGTGGTCAACTCCGTGTTCACGCTCTTCTACACGCTCATGGGCTCCTGACCATGCAGACGCCGAGACCTGCCTCCGCGACGGCCGTGGCGCGCAAGCCGCACATCGTGGTCGACGATCTGCGAATCGGCTGGGGGTCGCGGGTGCTCATGGAGCACGTCAGCTTCCAGGTTCCGCGAGGAACGACCTTCGCGATCCTCGGCGGCTCGGGAAGCGGCAAGAGCACGCTGCTGCGGTATCTGATCGGCCTCGAGCGCCCGATGGCCGGCCGTATCGAGATTGACGGCGTAGGAGCGCCGCATCGATTGGAAGGCGTGCCGCCGTTCGGCGTGCTCTTTCAATCGGGCGCACTTTTCAGCTCCCTGACGCTTGCGGAGAACCTCGCGCTCCCGCTGACGACATGGACCCCGATCCGCGGCGCGACCGTGCGGGAGCTGTGCCAGGCGAAGCTCGATCTCGTCGGCCTCGGTGCGTTCGCCGGGCATCTGCCTGGCGAGATCTCGGGCGGCATGAAGAAGCGTGCCGGCATTGCCCGCGCCATGATGCTCGAGCCCGATCTGTTGTTCTTCGACGAACCGTCCGCCGGCCTCGATCCCATCAGTGCGGTGGAGCTGGACGAGCTGATCGTCACGCTCAGCCGCGACCTCGGCATCACCATCGTCATCGTGACGCACGAGCTGCCGAGCATCTTTCTGGTGGCGAACCACTGCATCGTCCTGGACAAGGTCGCGAAAGGGATCGTGGCGCAGGGAGATCCGCGGACGTTGCGTGACGAATCGACGATTCCGTTCGTGCACAACTTCTTCACGCGGTCGTCGCCAGACCTGTCCCGCGAACCAAGGAGTGTGACAAGTGGCAGCCGATAAGAACTACGCGCGGCTTGGGCTGTTCGTCGTGGTGGCCCTCGTGGTGGTGCTCGCTACGGCAGTGCTGTTCATCCAACGGATGAGGAGCCGGGCGGTGATCGAGATGGTCACCTACACGAGGGAGAACGTCAGTGGCCTGGATATCGCGAGTCCGGTGCGGTATAGAGGGGTGCCGGTGGGCCGCGTCAGCGAGTTGCGCGTGGACCCACGCTCGCGCACCATCGAGATCGACTTCGAGGTATTTCTCGACCGGCTGAACACCGTTGGTGCCAACGTCGAGCGGATCCGCCGGACTGCGGATCTCGAAGGCACGTTCCCCACGCTTCGCGCGCAAGTCATAGGGAATCCGGTCACCGGAGAGGCGTACTTGCTGCTCGATGCGCCGGCGAATCCCCCGCCCCCGATGGCGCTCGGCATCACACCGGATCGGGCGTACGTCCCGTCCATGCCCACACCGATGGCGGCGATACGGGACCGGGTACCGGAGGTTCTCGAGCGGGCGGAAGCCACGCTGACAGTTCTCATGGCGATTGTCGCCAGGATGCCAGAGAGTCTGAACCGTGCGGATCGCTTCTTCACCAACGTCGAGCGCATCTTCCAGGAGAGCGACCTGGCGGCGTTCACCGCTGACTCGCGGAAGTTCTTCACGACAACCAGCGCGCAGATCGACAAGGTCGCGACCGACATCAACGGGCTGGTCGGCACAGGGGGAACACTGATGACCTTCGCCGAAGAGGCGCGCGCCGCGATCAAGGCCGCAGACTTCGCGGGGTCAGCCCAGTCGACACGCACGGCGATGGATCAGGCCGCGCTTGCGGCCGAGGACCTCCGGCGCTCTCTTCCGGCCATCCGGGATTCGCTCGAACAGCTGCGTCGGCTCGCGCGACAGATCGAGGAGCAGCCGGAGTCGATGGTCTATGGCCCACGACCTCCGACGGCGAAGCGTCCATGAACGCGTGGAATCTGCGAGATCGGCGGCTGCGTTCAATTCTCTGGCTGCTCGTGATCGTAGCCGCGCTGTCGGGGAGCGCCTGCCAGTTGCGCCGTCCCGACACCGTACCGATCCGGATGATCGAGCCGCAGCTGATCGAGCCACAACCGGCCGGGCGAGCGGATCTGGGGAATGGCGCCAACACCGTTCCTGTCCGGCTGCTCGATACCCAGGCGCGCGAACACATCGGCCGTCGCGTGCTTCGCCAGCAACCGGATGGTGAGCTGAGCGAAGACTCCGTGTGGCAATGGACGGCCGCACCCGATCGCTATCTGGACACGGCGTTGCGTCTCGAGTTGGCGTCCAATCCCACCTTTCGCCTGGTCGATACAGCTACCGCCCCGGCGCTTGCGACGACGCTCCTGGCCTGGCATCTCGAGTCTGCAACGGAACCACAACTCGTCGGGGCCGTCGAGGTCCAGTTCACAGGAGCCGACCGTGTGGTCCGTACACGGGTGGTGCGAGCAAGCGAGCCGGTGTCACCGGACCTGCCGGGCAACCTGGCGGTCGCCTCCGGTCGCCTCCTGCGCCGCCTTGCGCTCGAGTCTCTGACCCGCGTTGAGCCCGAGCGATGAGCCGCCGCGCGTGACCGACGTGCCTCAGAACTTGAAACCGAACGCGTTCGACCAGCCGTAGTCGTTATTGGAAAACCCCTCCGGCGGTTCGCTGTCGTAGTTGTCGAACAATCCGATCCGGAAATACCAGTCTCCCGGCAGGTTGAAGTCCAGGTCGAAACGGTACGCCAGGCGGTACCGACCGGAAATTGTCAGGCTGGGATAGTACGTGAACCGGGTGATGAGGTCGGTGATCTTCAGCCTCTCGGTCATGAACTCCGTGCCTACATAGGCCTCTGCCGAGTTCTTCGAGGGCAACGTAGCGTCCGTGTAGTTCTCATTGGTCCACGCGAGTCCTCCGCCGAGCGCCAGGTACTGCGACGCCGAGCGCAGCAGGTATCGCCCGCCTCCGCCGCCAATCGTCGTCCGGAGGTCCAGACCTTGTTCTTCGCTGTTCAGCAAATCCTGGGTAGTGTTGACGTACCAGCGGCTTCCCAGGAAGCGGCGGAAGTCATTCCCAAGGTCCCATCGCTGAGTCTCAGGTGCGTTCTCCTGCGAGCTCCTGAAGACGTTGGCGAAAAGCACATCGACGTGGTGCGCGTCCCGGTAAGAAAGGTTCGCCCCGAGCGAGAGCTGTTTCGCGGAGTTGGTGCGCGTCATGCTGTAGCCGAGGTCCAGGCCCGAATCAAACCGCGACCAGAACGTCCGCTCGAACGGCTGCACCGCGGCCACGTCCGGCAACGGCACGCTCGTCTCGGCGATCTGCACGACCGGCTTCTTCCCCGGATCCGGCTTCAATGACCCCGATACACGCTTTCCGTCGAATGTCTCCACCAGGAACTGCCGATCGCTTTGAATCGAGGCGATCTTTTCCCACTTGATCTTGAAATCGGCATCGGAATAGTCCGTCTCGAATGTCAGCACGTCCTTCGCGACACTCTTGATCTCGCCCACCAGCCTGTCACCGCTGGTCGTGAT
>DATAEE010000008.1:0-7353 GCA_036258175.1 Vicinamibacterales bacterium | reverse complement strand
GGACTTCACTGGTCTCCAACTCCAAGAGCGCCTCGCTCTCGACCGCCTTGCCATGCCTGTCATCTTCATGTCGGGCGACGACGCCGGGGAGACCACGGTCCGGGCGATGAACCTGGGAGCCGTCGCGTTCTTGACGAAGCCACTGGACGCCGACGCGCTATTGCGTGCTATCGAGCGTGCCATCAAAGGCGCCCGCGCCACCCTTGGTCGCGAAGGGGAGGTGTGAAGATGCTCAGTACGGTGCAAGCTGAGAGTTCGACGCGAGAAATGCTGACACATGTCGCGTGAACGACTCGTGATACTGGAACAGAGACCCATGCCCGGAGTTCGGATACGCGAGAAGTACGGCGTTCGAGAGGTTCTCGATCAACCGGTACGAGTTCGAGACCGGGATCATTTCGTCGTGAATGCCGTTCACGATAAGCGTGGGCTGCTGGATGTCCTTCAGATCAGCAAAGCGGGTTCCGATAGCTTGCTCCCACTCGCGGAACGCCGCCATCTGCGCCGCGGCGACGTCGGGGCCGGATGCAGTGTCCAGGTCCTCTTTGCGTTGCGCCAGCCTGTCGATGAACTCGGCTCCCGCCGCCTGGCTCGACGCAGTCGGCGCAAAGAAGATCTTCTGCAACACGGCGTATCCCTTCAGGGTCGGGTCGCCGAGATGCCTCGCCAGACTCGGTTTCTCCAGATGCATGATGTCCTCACCGCCCCGCGGCGCGGTGCCCACGAGAATCAGCCGATTGATGCTCGAGGGCCGCTCGAGTGCCATCTGCTGTGCGACCATTCCACCGAGCGAGAATCCGAGGACATCGCAGCTCGTCACGCACAGGCCGTCCAGGAATGCCAAGGCATGCGCTGCCATCCCCGCGACCGTGGCCGGCACCTTGCCGGTTGAGCGTCCGACTCCAGCGCTGTCAAACAGAATGACTTCCCGCCCGTCGCCTAGCGGATCGGTCACGGCGGGATCCCAGTTGTCCAACGTGCCTGTGAAATGTTGCAGACAAAGCAGAGGCCGTCGGACACCTGCCCCGATCCGCCGGTACGCGTACGTTTCGTCCTTCACGCGGAGGAACTCGGTCGGGGCGGTCGTGGCGCTGGCGGTTATATCAATCGACATTTCTAAATCTCCTCTCCGACGACCGTCTTGCCTCAGCACCAGCCGGCCGCGAACAATATGTCTGGGCTGTTGATCGGTGCCGCTTCGACCGTGATCGCGACATCGTCTACTGCGGGCGAGCCTTCGGGCTCGAGGTCCAGCGAGACGGTTCGTCGAGAGTCCCGCCCACGGCCGGAAGGACTAACCGACTCATGACACCCCTCCCTTTCTCGCGGCGCCGTTCCGTGTTTCGATGGCCTTGACCGTGTTGTCAAATGCCCGCGTCAACACGCGCTTGCCGATGGTTCCGAGTACGAGGCCGAGCAATCGCCCTTTAAGATTCTTTCCCTCGCGTACCACGACAGCGTCGAGGTCGGTCCTGCCGTCAGGCCGCCGCCTGAACGTGTAGGTATGGCCTGACCCGCCTCCCCAGACATTGGAGTCGGTCGTTTTCATGACGACCCGATTGGGATCGGACCAGTCGTAGTGCAGGCGCTCCCAGACGCCCCCCGAGCCCTCCGTGACGTCGGCGTCCGAGGGGCCACGGTTATGCACCTTGAGGTACTCGTCGGCACTGTTGCCAAAGAGCTTCGAACGGCCCGGCCCAAAGTCGGTGAGACCAGCGATGAACTGCTCCGGCGTCGCCGTGGTTGTCTGGTGCATATGGATCGTAGACATGCGTTCTCCTCGCGTGGCGGTGTTCGCCGAACGCTGTGTTGCTCGCAAGGATGCCGCCTTACTAAGCCCAGGTCCATCAGACCTTGGTATCGGTTACGGCGAGCCGATACCAAAGTATGACGTTGAGGACGATGACCAGTGAGCCAGGTTCGCGCCGATTGGAGGGCAGGCCGGCGAATGGCGGGAGAAGCGGTGAACGACCGTCAGTGGCTCGGCGCAGCTCGCAGTCCGAGGCGCGCCGCCATCGTCACGAGATCAGGCAGCGAGTCTGCCTTCATTTTGCGCATCACTTGGCCTCTGTGCGCCTTGACGGTGATCTCGCTGATGCCAAGTTCGCCACCGACCTGTTTGTTCAGCAGGCCGGAGACGACCAACGCCATCACCTCGCGCTCGCGTGGCGTCAAGGACAGATAGCAGTCCTTCAACGCTCGCGTCTCGGTCTCGAGACGCAGTGCGGTCTGGCTGCGCTCAAGGGCACCGCGAATCGCGTTCACGAGCACATCGTGTTTCAAGGGCTTTGTCAGGAATTCGACGGCTCCCGCTTTCATCGCCTGTACGGTCATGGGTATATCGCCGTTTCCGGTGATGAAGATGATCGGCATGTCCGTACGCTCCGCGAGCTGCTGCTGCAGCTCCAGCCCGTTGAGCCCCGGAAGGGTGACATCGAGCAATAGGCAACTTGGAACCTGCACGCGGGGCCGTGACAGAAAATCCTGTCCGGACACGAAGGTTTCGGCCCGCCAGCCTGCAGCCTGTATCAGCAGTTCCAGCGATTCACGCACCGAGACATCGTCGTCGACGACGAAGACTACCGACGTGACATCCGGCATCTTGCCCACCCCGAGTGAACGGAAGCGAGTATAGGAACGCCCAGTATATGATGCGTCTGCCACGATTCCCGGGAGTCTTGGTGTCACGTCTACCTCACCCGAAGCGCGGCATTGAGTGCGTCGAGGAGTGCCCCCTCGCTGAACGGCTTGAAGAGGCACTCGACGGCTCCATCTGCAACGGCGCGGGCTCGAATGGTGTTGTCTCCGCTCGCAGTGATGAAAACGATCGGGATGCTCCATCGGCGATTCGCCAACTCGCGCTGAAGCTCTGGCCCTGACATCCCGGGCATCGCGACGTCGAGAATCAGGCAGCTCGTCTGACCGACGACATCAGATGCAAGAAATGCCTCGGCTGACGCGAATGACTCGGCGGCAAAGCCGAACTGCCGGAGCATGTCGGGCAGCGACTCGCGAACGGACTCGTCGTCATCGACGACTGACACGAGTGAACGCGTGACCATCAGGATGTTCTCATGGATGCGTGTGCACCACGCGCACCACGGCACGCGACGGCGCCCGCAACTCAGTACAGAATCCGCGAGAAGAGGTGGATCCGTCCATTAGACTTTGGTATCGGTTCTTCCGAGAGCGGTGCCCGCGGCATTTCAGGACACACCCGCGTGTTGCCGGCCTGCGGGCATCCCCTGGACGGCTGGAATGGCGAACGAGAACGTTGCGCCTGGGCCATCGTTTGGCTCTGCCCACAGGCGTCCGTGATGTTTCTCGATAATGGAGCGACTCACGGAGAGTCCGATACCCATGCCTTCGACTTTCGTCGTGTAGAACGCATCGAACAGTTTATTCATACTTTGAAGGTCGAGCCCCACCCCGGCATCCCGGATGGTTACGCGTACGCGATCATCGGTGTCCCGCGTAGTTCGGATCAGCAATTGCCGGGGACGATCATGGACGGGCACCATTGCATCCGACGCGTTACGAAGCAGGTTCAGGATCACTTGCTGAAGCTGGATGCGATCACCGGTGACGAGCGGCAGATCATTGGCGAACTCGGACTGCAGCACGATCCGATTTCTCTGGAGGTCGCTCATCGAGAGCGCGACGACCTCTTGCGTAACGTCGTTCATATCGAGTGGCTCAAGCGTGAATTCCCGCTTGCTGAACAACGCGCGCAAACGTGTGATCACGTCGGCCGCTCGATTCCCGTCGCGCAAGGTGCGTCTCGCGGTTTCGCGCGCGCCATCCACATCCGGAGGATCCGCCGCCAGCATCCGCAGGCAAGTGCCGGCGTTGGTAATGATGCCGGAAAGCGGCTGGTTTACCTCATGTGCGATCGATGCAGTCAGCGCGCTCACTGTCGTGACCCGCGCCACATGAGTGAGCTCCGATCGGGCCCTGTTCAGCGCCTCCTCGGCGACCTTGCTCTCGGTCACGTCCTGAATGGCGCCGATGAACACCGGTCGACCCGCGATTTCCTCCATCACGTGGCCAACGGCGTGGAGATGCTTCACGTTCCCAGCCGAAATGATGATGCGGAAGGCCATGTCGAAACCGACCCCCTCCATGGCGCGCTTGTACGCGGCGTCGTACACGGGCATATCCTCGGGGTGTACCAGCCCCCGGATCGCTTGCAGCGTGAGGCTGGTCGTAGGATCGAACTCGAAGATGCGGAAGGCCTCTTCGGACCAGTCGCGGTGGTCCGCTTGCAAGTCTGTGATGAAGCTGCCCGTCTTGCTCAGTCGCTGAGCTTCGGCGAGATGACCGTACGCTTGCCGGAGCCCCGCCTCGGCTCGCTTTCGTTCGTCGATGTCGACGATCTGGCCGTACCAATACGCGATCTGACCTTCCGGGTCACGGAAAGGCTCGCCAAGGGACTGAATCCATCGATACTGACCGTCCGCGCGTCGGAGCTGATAAACATCGTCGTAAGGCGATCCCGTTGTGGCCGAATGCAGCCACCGTCGCACTGTCGCGTCCCGCTGATCGGGATGGACGAGTTCGAGCCACCGCCCACCCGATAGGCTTTGAGCGGTGTGGCCGAGATATTCGACAGCCCTCTGATTTAGGTAGTCGAGCTCACCCTCGGGGGTACCGCACCACACGAGTGCCGGGATCGTCTCGACGAGGAGGCGAAACTGACGCTCGCTCTTTCGAAGCGCGTCTTCCGCACGCTTTCGATCCTCGATGTCAGTATTGACCCCGTACCACTTGACGACGGTACCCGCCTCGTCGCGCAGCGGATTCGTTCGGAAGAGGAACCACCGGTAGTTGCCGTCGTGTCGACGTAATCGCGCTTCGGCTTCTCCAGGCGCTTCAGAGGCCATGATGCGCTGCCACGTCGCGGACAGGTCGTTCAGGTCGTCTGGATGGACGGCCGCCGTCCACCCCCACCCGCTCGCCTGTTCCGCCGATAGCCCGATAAAGTTCAGATAATGCTGGTTAAAGAACTCGGCGCTTCCATCGGGCCGCGCCGACCACGCCAGCGCGGGAATCGTATCGATGATCAGTTTGAGACTGCGTTCGCTCGCGCGGAGCGCGTCCTCAGCGCGCTTGCGCTCGTCGATGTCGGTCAGGACCACATACCAACGAGCGATATGCCCGTTCGTATCACGTAAGGGAAGCCCACGGACCTGACACCAACGGTAGACGCCATCGAACCGCCGAATGCGTGCCTCAAAGTCGTAGGGATCGCCAGCCGCGATCGCCTGGGTAAACACCTGCCCGACATGAGGCAGATCGTCCGAATGAACCGTCCCATTCGTGCCCCACTGCCTCATCGCCTCCAGCGGCTGACCGCAGTACTCGACAAGCTCCTGATTGACAGCATCCACCTCGCCGGCCGCCGTCAGGGTAGCAACCAGACCGGGAATCGTGTCGACAATCGCGCGCGACTCGCCGTCGCGCGGCACTGTGTCCGCCCGTACACGGTTGCCATCCTCCGTCGTCGACAGCGTGTTGACGGCGGCCAGTTCACTCGTTTGCCGATCGGCATCGCGTGGCGCGTCCACGTCACACCACCGTCACGTCGCGCGTCCCGCAAGTCTGACGAATCCGTGTCAGGCTCTTCGTCATGGTCCACGCCTCCCATGCATCGTCCCAGATCCACCGTGTCTGGGCACAGGGTAGCGCATCGCCATGAATCTGAGGTCTTCCGTCAATCCGCGCCCGAGCGGCCACCTGGCCACGTGCTCGTGGCAAGCGCGAGCGACCTTAGACATTGGTAATGGTGTGTGGACTTCGGTTAGGTCTGGCGGATCAGCCTTGTTCGCCGAACACTTGCGCCTGCGTCTTCCCGTACGGATAGAACCTCGCCTTGTCGCCGTTCGCCCAGGCCGTCCGATGGACCTCGCTACTGATGTCCCAATCGGGCCGACACCGCTGCAGCACGGCTCGCAGGTCGATACGCAGTTCCTCCACCGTCGGCCGGCCAAAGAACCAGTAGCCGTTGTAGATCTTGTAGATTCGCAGGCCGGGTTCGAGCACGACGGTGTGCGGGACCATGGGGTTGTGATCCGGGTCGGTATATTCGGCGATGTCGAGATCCTTCTGCAGCTTGCGCCCAGGGTCCGATAGAAACGTCCAGTGCGCGCCGACGCCAGCACGGAATTCGTTCGTCTGGAGCAGGTTGTCGGTTGAGATGGTCACGAGACGGCAGTAGCCCACCTCCATCTCGCGATGGAGCTGCAGCAGTCCCTCGTGCTGCCTCCTTTCTTTTGGGCAGAAGCCTCCGCGGGACAGCACCATCACCAGCGGATCACCTTGCTGCAATTCCGAGAGCTTACGGCGCGTGCCGCGGTGGTCCGACAGTTCGTAGTCGGGAAAGACTGCGCCGGGAACGATGTCCGACCGCATGACGCCCTTACGCCTGTGTCGCGAGAACACCTTCAATGTGCAGCGTCGCATCTTTGGCCGCTTCGTCGGGAGTTCTCCCGCGCTCGCGCGCAACCACGTAGGCTGCGTACCAGCCGGACCAGTGGTGTTTCGGAGCGGTCGGTTCATATGAGCCGTGGCGCTTCTCAGTTTCTTGAAACAGCTCGGTCAACGTCGCGACATCCAGGCTGAGTCCTCGTCCGGGAAGCCGCGTCGTCACTTGCTGCAGCACCCAGCGGTTACCGTCGGGATCGCTGAATGAGGCGTATGTGCCGTAGGACCGCAGCTTCGGGTCGGGACCCGGCACAAGACGATGCTCGCCGTCGAAGTGAAACACCTCACTCACATCGACCCCGTGCGCAATGAGCTCCTTGCGCGCGGCCTCGATCTCGGAGACGACGAGGAACATTCCCTGGGCAGAGCCCGGCACGGCCGTCGTGCTCAGGTGAATCGAGCACGGTGATCCGGGAGGTGTCAGTTGCACCGCTCGAAAATCCTTGCCAACCATGAAGTCGGCATCGAGACGCCATCCCAGACCCTCGTAAAAGGCCTTGGCACGATCGACGTCGGCCACCGGAATCGGGATGGCCTCGAGTTTCAGATCGACGGTGGCGGCGGTAGGAATGCCGGTGGCACGTTGTTCCTGTTCAGTGCTGGCCTGCGTACTGCTCATGGTGTTCTCCTTTGGCCGCCACTTTCGCGGCGAGTTCATTCAGGCTTGCCCCAAGCATCCGGTTGAAGGCGGGAAACGGATGGATGACATCGGCGAGCGTCTTCAGCGGCGTCCCCAGCTTGATGGCGAGCACGAGCTCGCCGACGATCTCGCCTGCGCGGGGTGTGACCAGCGTCGCGCCAACCAGCACCCCGCGCCCACCATCGGCGACCAGCTTGAGCGCGCCCCTATGAAAATCGTGGATGTAGCCG
>DATAEE010000007.1:0-2771 GCA_036258175.1 Vicinamibacterales bacterium | reverse complement strand
TTCGCTGGCCGCTAGCAGACGTCAGGCTGTTCAGGACGGCTGTCTTTGGCGTGTTCGAGATCCGGTAGCGCCAGAACCCGCTTAGGCAGCCTCTTCTTCCTAGATTTCGACTTGGACATCGGCAACGGCCTCCTTCGCCGTTGTCGACAGCTTCATCGACTGGTACTTCCTGCGGCGTTAGAACAAAGCCGCTGGCGCGGCGGACGCTACGCGTGAGCCTCGCTCGGCCAGCCGGGTAACGTGTGGGTCACAAGGAGGTTCCTGTGACCCATCTCAGGCAGGCGATGCTGGAGGAACTCCAGCGGCGTAACTACGCCACGACCACGGTTCAGTACTACATCCAGGCGGTCGAGCGATTCGCCAAGTACTTTCGCACACCGCCGGACCAACTCAATCAGAGCCACTTGCGGACGTATCAGGCGTACCTGCTGCGCGAGCGGAAGCTCGGGCCGCGGACGGTGAAGCTCCACGTCTCGGCGCTCCGGTTCTTCTTCGTCAAAACGCTGAAGCGGCCGTACATGCTGGAAGACCTGCCGTTTCCAAAGGTCCCACGCCGGCTCCCGGCGATCCTCACCACGGACGAAGTCACCCGATTGATCGATGGCGCCCGGAATCTGACCGATCGCACGATGCTCATGGTGCTGTACTCGACGGGCATGCGGAACGCGGAGCTGCGCCATCTGCAGGTCCGGGACATCGACAGTCGCCGCATGGTGATTCACATTCAGCACGGGAAAGGCGGTCGCGATCGGTACGTCCCGCTCAGCGCGCGACTGCTGGAGACCCTCCGCGTGTACTACCGCTGGATGCGGCCGAAGACGTGGTTGTTTCCTGGCACGATTGAGAACTGGCGGGCCGACAAGCCGATCACCGCGAAGGTCGCATGGGCCGCCTGTCGCAGCGCCGCCACCCGTGCCCAGTTGGCGAAGCGGGTGTCGCCCCATCTGCTGCGTCATTCGTACGCGTCACACCTCGTCGAAGCGGGTGCCGACTTGCGGACCGTGCAGCTGTTGCTCGGGCACGTCAAACTCGAGCACACCGTCATCTACCTGCACTTATCGCAGCGGCACCTTCAAGCGGTCGCCAACCCACTTGATGCGATGCCGGTCTCCGCGGCCGACACCGTACGCCGCACACGCCGGTTGCACAAGCGGTGACGCGGCCACCCTTCGAGGTGGCCGACATCGTGCGCCGACATGGCGATCGCTTCGTGGAACAACACCGCGCCTGGGTCAGCGGGCAGCATCGGCGCGTCCTTCGGGCGATCGCGCAGTGTCGCACCGCCGCGCTCGGCGGGCACCGCGATCGCTGTGACCAGTGCGCGCAGCCGGCCCTCTCGTACAACAGCTGTCGCGATCGACATTGCCCGAAGTGTCTGACCGCGGCGCGGAACGCGTGGGTCGCGGCTCGCGAGCAGGAGCTGCTCCCGGTCGGCTACGTCCACCTCGTCTTCACGATGCCGGAGCCGCTCGCGCGTCTCGCGCTCGTCAACAAGCGCGTGGTGTACGACCGGCTGTTTCAAGCGGCCGCCGACACCTTGCTCCAGGTCGCAAGGAACCCGAAGCGCCTCGGTGGCAACATCGGCGGGCTGATGGTCCTGCACACGTGGGGCCAGCGGCTGCAGCACCATCCCCACGTCCACTGCGTCGTGCCGGCTGGCGGCTTGTCGCCGGATGGCACCCAGTGGATCCACGCGGGGCCGCGTTTCTTCCTCCCGGTTCCTGTGTTGCGGCAGGTCTTTCGGGGCAAGCTCGTCGCGGCTTTACGCGAGGCCTTTCGGCAGGGTCGCTTGTATTTCCCGGGCAGCCTCGCACCCCTCGCCACGGACGGGACCTTCCGCGCGTTCCTGCGATCGCTTTATCGGCAACAGTGGGTGGTCTATGCCAAGCCGCCCTTCGGCAGCCCGGCCCACGTGCTGCACTACCTCGCGCGCTACACGCACCGCGTCGCCATCTCCAATCACCGGTTGGTGGCGGTCACCGACGACACGGTGTCGTTTCGGTGGAAGGACTATCGGCACGGGAACCAGATCCACACGCTCACTCTCGACGCTGATGAATTCCTGCGCCGATTTCTCCTGCACGTCCTGCCGAAGCGCTTTGTCCGGATCCGCTACTTCGGCTTCCTGGCCTCGCGCTGTCGGACCCCGCAACTCGCACAGTGTCGCCAGGCGCTGGCGGCGATCCCGATGCCCCCAGCCGACTCCGTGACCCCCCAGAGGTCACGAGCGTCGTGGCCGTGCCCGCGATGTGGGGCGCCCATGCGCCTCGTCGAACGGCTGACGGCGAGGCAGCTCTTCCTCGACACGCTCCTGACGAGCATCCTCCATGACACGTCGTAGACCCGCCCCTCGTCCCACCAGGCGACGATCGTCGCGTCCCGACGCGCGTGCGCCGAGATCTGCCCGACCCGTGATGACGATGGCGACGTGCGCGGCGCTCACCGACCGCTTGGCCACCGTAACCGTCTCGATCGGCCCGTCAGCACCTCGGCGTACGCCCCACACACAGTGGACCGTACGATTGAAAGGACATAGCTGACCACCCGCGTCCGCCGCACACGCCAGCGGCTTCGTTCAAACGGCTCTATCGAAAGTGACTCGGCGGC
This sequence comes from Vicinamibacterales bacterium, assembly GCA_036258175.1. Lineage (GTDB taxonomy): Bacteria > Acidobacteriota > Vicinamibacteria > Vicinamibacterales > 2-12-FULL-66-21 > DATAEE01. The sequence goes on along the minus strand of DATAEE010000007.1, from coordinate 164 downwards.
CTGCATCGCGCTCATTCCCGCGTCTGCGCGCCGAGTCACTCCCGATAGAGTCATATCGTTACGCGCGAGTAATCCTGCCTACGCGGTCGTCGCCATTAATCCGACCGCCATTGGGCCCCACTCCAGGCACTCGCTCGGCCTCTATGAACATGTCTCCGTCCTTG
>DATAEE010000006.1:0-75984 GCA_036258175.1 Vicinamibacterales bacterium | reverse complement strand
GCGCGTCGCGGGCCAGCAGCCCGCGACGCCGCGCTTTCGATCCTCGGTTCAGGCAGTCGCGGTGACCGCGACGGTCCGGGATCGCAAGGGACGCTTCCTCCGGGACCTCAAGCGCGAGGATTTCGAGGTGTTCGATCGAGGCGTGAAGCGCTCGATCAACGATTTCAGGGCGGAGACGTCGGCGCCTGCGAGCGTCGCGATCGTCTTCGATATCAGCGGCAGCATGCACGTGGCGGAGAAGCTGGCATGGGGCCGCCAGGTTGTGGGCTACTTCCTTGCGGCCCTCGACGACACGTTCGCGCCGGACGCGCGGACCGATGACACGGCCGCGCTGTTCACGTTCCACACGGAGCTGAACGAAGTGCAGGGTTTCACGACCGATCGAAACGCGGTGACGCGCGCGCTCGAGACGGTCCAGCCGTTCGGCGAGACGTCGATCTTCGACGCGATCCACGGAGCGGCCACGCGCGTCGTCGCGCGCAACACGACGAGGCGCGCGCTCGTGGTCATCACCGACGGAATCGATACGGGAAGCCGCCTCACCTCGAACGAGGCAGCGGTCGCGGCCAGCAGCGTGGACGTGCCTGTCTATGTCATAGAGGTCGTCCCGCCGATTGACCACCCGGTCGATCAGGATGGCGAGAAGAACGCGGAGCTCGAGCCGACGCAGGAACTGGCGTGGCTGGCCGAGCGCACGGGCGGCGCGGCCTTCGTCGTGAGCGTGCCCGCGCACGCGAGCATCGCGACGCGGCGGATCGTTTCGGAGCTGCGGCATCAGTACCTGCTCGCGTTTGCCACCGGCGACGAGCCAGGCTGGCATCCCGTCGAAGTGAAGACGCGCGACCGCGATTTGCGCGTGCGCGCGAGAGCTGGATATCACGTGGGTCGTGTCGTCGGAGCGCCGGAATCAGAGTCAGGTGTCAATTGGAACAGGGACTTGTAATTACAGCAGGAGGAACGGCAATGCGGAAACTGGCCATGGCCATCGCGGTGGTGGCGCTCGCCGGGGGCGGCTCGGCGGCGTGCGCGACCAAGAAGTTCGTGCGGACCTCAGTGGGAGAAGTAAACAACAAGGTCGACACGCTCTCGCGTTCTCTCGAAGAGACGCAGGAGCGGACGCGCCAGAACGAGCAGCGGATCGCCGAAGTGGATACCAAGGCGGGCGCTGCGGACACCAAGGCGGAAGCGGCGGGCAAGTCGGCGTCGGACGCCCGCGCGGCGGCTGACCGCGTGAACATGCGCGCCGACGAGATCGAGCGCGCCTCCAAGCGGCTGATCTACGAGGTGGTCCTCAGCGAGGATCAGGGCGGCTTCAAGTTCGGACAGAAGAACATCCCCGATGAGAGCCGCACCGCGATCGATCAGCTCGTCCAGACGCTCAAGGCTGACCCGAAGGGCGCCTTCATCGAAGTCGAAGGGCACACCGACTCGGTCGGCGACAAGGCCTACAACGAGATGCTGGGTCTCGAGCGCGCCGAGGCAGTAAAGCGGTATCTCTACGAGACGCACCAGGTGCCGCTCCACAAGATCAATGTCATCAGCTACGGCGAGGAGAAGCCGGTAGCGCCGAACAACACGCGCGACGGCCGCGCGCAGAACCGGCGCGTCGTGGTTCGCGTCCTCACGTAGAGTGCGGGATCGGGGGCAGGGTGCATCAATGTGCCGTCATGGGCTGGCGGCACGCCGACAATAACAGCACTTTCGCAGGGTGCTCGCATCCTGTCCCCGGTCACGCGCTGCTGATTCAGCACTCAGCAATCAGCAGTGAATAAAGTCCTACCCCGGGGCCTCCGATAAATAGTCGGAGGCCCCGTTTTGCTTTTCCACGCGGTTCCAGCACGCTCGTGATCAGATCCGAGCTAGTCCTCCGGCTGCAGAACTCTCCAGGCGCGCTCGCGAGGGTCTGCGACCTCCTCTCCACCGAACGCGTCAACCTGGTTGCGCTCTCGCTCGAACCCAACGGCACGCTCCGTCTCATCGTCGACAACCCGGTTCACGCCAAGGGCGTGCTCACCGAACGGCACTACGACGTGTCGGAGCGAAACGCGCTGGTCGTCCAGGTGGGCAACGATCCGGGTGCCTTCGCGGCGGTCGCGCGCATGCTCGCAGCGTCCGGCGTGAATCTGGACTACGTCTACGCGACCGCTCGCGAGGGACAGCCGACCGCGGTCGTCGTCATCGGCGTGCCGGACGCGATGCGCGTCGCCGCGGCGGCCGGACTATAGCAACGCCAAGTACGCAGAGCAGCAGAGGGCGCAGGGGAGTCCGGGATGTGTTGAGCCTCTGCTGGGACGAACACGCGCTGCTTAGGTACCGGTCGAGGTCCATCCTCCAGAGGTTCCCGCACGTCTATAATCTTTAGTCCTTTGCGCCCTTTGCCACCTTTGCGTCCTCTGCGTTGGAGGGATTCATGCGTCGTCTCGCGCTCGAACTTCTGATTTCGGCGGCGGCGATCACGGCGTCCGGCGCCACGGCGCCGAAGGTCGCCTGGACGGACCACAAGCTGCCGAACGATCTTCGCGTGCTCGTGGCGGAAGATCATCACGCGCCGGTCGTGTCGGTCGCCATCGTCTACAACGTTGGCTCGCGCGACGAGCGGAAAGGGCGCACGGGGTTCGCGCATCTCTTCGAGCACATGATGTTCAAGGGCTCGGCGAATGTGGCGGACGGCGAGCATTCCCGCCTCATCCAGAACAACGGCGGCCGCATGAACGCGACGACCGATCAGGATCGGACGCTCTATTACGACACGCTGCCGGCCAATCAGCTCGATCTCGTGCTGTTCCTCGAAGCAGATCGCATGCGGTCGCTGGACATCAGCAAGGAGAATCTGGACAACCAGCGGAACGCGGTGCAGGAGGAGCGCCGGCTCCGGCTCGACAACCAGCCGTACGGCCGTACGTTCGAAGTCCTGCAGGCGCTGGCGTACGAGAATTCCTACAAGCACCTGCCGATCGGATCGATGGAGGACCTCAACGCCGCGAGCGTCGAGGACGTTGCCCAGTTCTTCAAGACGTACTACGCGCCCAACAACGCGGTCATGGCGATTGTCGGCGACGTCACGACGGAGGCTTGCCTGGCGCGCGTCAAGAAGTACTTCGGCGATATTCCTGGCCAGGCCCCGCCGCCGCAGGTGGACATGACGGAGCCGCCGCAAACCGCCGAACGCCGCCAGACAGTGGAAGACCCGCTCGCGCGGCTCACACGGCTCGACGTCGCCTACAAGATCCCTGACGCGAAGTCGCCGGATCTCGAGCCGCTGCAAGTGCTGAGCCTTGCGCTCGGCGGCGGCCGGAGCTCGCGGCTCTACCAGTCGCTCGTCCGCGACAAGCAGGTTGCCGCGCAGACCGGCACCGCAGTCGGGGAGACGCGCGGCCCCGGTCTGTTCCAGGTGTTCATCGCGGTCGCACCCGGGAAACCGGTGCCGGACGTCGAAGCGGCCCTCGACGCGCAGCTCGAGGCCGTCAAGACGGGCGAGATCGCGGCGTGGGAACTCGACAAAGCCAGAAACGCCGCGCGGCGCAGTTTCATCGGTTCGCTCGGCAGTTCGTTCGATCGTGCGGTCCTGCTCGCCGAGTACACCGCCTTTCTCGGAAAGCCGGACAAGATCAACACGCAGCTCGATGAGATCGCCGCCGTCACCGCCGCGGACGTGCAGCGCGTTGCCCGCAAGTATCTCCGCAGCGAGAGCCGCAGCGTTGTCGTCACCAATCCGAAGGCGGACGCGAAATCGGATGGTGCGAAGGGAGGCGCGTAATGTTGCGAACCCTGGCGCTCGTCGTCGCGTTGAGTGCGGTTCAGAGCGCGCCGCCGGTCAAGACGCCGCAGCCGAAGGGAAAAGCGCCCGTTTCGAACGAGATCCTGCGGGTGAAGCTCCCGCGTCCGGCTGAAGCGGACCTGTCCAACGGCCTGCACCTGATCGTGATGGAGGACAGGCGGCTGCCGCAGATCTCGTTCGAGATCATCATTCCCGGGGCGGGCGGCTATTTCGACGCGCCGGATCGATTGGGGATCGCGGCGTTTACCGCCGCGATGATGCGCGAAGGCACGACGGGCAGAACCTCGCAGCAGATCGCCGAAGAAATCGATTCGATGGCCGCCGGTCTGGGAGTTTCGGCGAGTGCCGCGTCGTGGAGTGCGTCGATCTCCGGTTCGAGCCTGACCGAGCACTTCGACCGCCTGCTGAAACTCACGACCGACGTTCTCCTGCATCCGACGTTTCCACAAGAGGAACTGGACCGCTACAAGCAGCGGACGCGCGCCGGTCTCGTGCAGCAGCGCTCGAGCCCGCAGTTTCTGGCGAACGAGCTCTACTCCCGCGTCCTGTTCGGCCAGCATCCGGCGAGCCGGGTGTCGCCGACGCTCGAGGCGCTCGACAAGGCGAGCCGCGACGCGTTAGTCGCGTGGCATCGCGAGCGCTACGTGCCGGATCATGCCGCCATCGCGATCGCCGGCGACATCTCGCTTGCCGAAGCGCGGACTCGCCTCGAGGCTGCGCTCTCAGGCTGGAAGAAAACCGGCGCCGCCAAACCGGTCGTCGAGAATCCGGCCGACCTCGGCGGTGCGAGGATCGCGATGGTCGCGCGGCCGAACTCGGTCCAGACCTCTTTGTTCGTAGGCACGCAATCGATCAACCGCACGAGCCCCGATCATCCGGCGTTTGTCGTCGCGAACCGCGTGATCGGCGGCGGCTCGACGGCGCGGCTGTACAACAATCTCCGTGAGCAGAAGGGCTACACCTACGGCGCATACAGCGGACTGTCGGCCGGGCTGTATCGCGGCTCCTGGCAGGCCACGACCGACGTGCGGACCGAGGTCACCGCGCCGGCGATCGACGAGATTCTCGGCGAGATCAAGCGGCTTCGAACGGAGCCGGTGCCGGAAGCGGAACTGCAGGAGGCGAAGCGCGCGATGGTCGCCTCGTTCGCACTCTCACTCGAGTCGCCCGAGACGCTCATCAACTACTACATCACGCGCTGGCAGTACGGACTCGCCGCGGACTACTGGGACAAGTATCCGGAGCGGCTCATGGCGGTGACCGCCACCGAGGTCCAGCAGGTGGCGAAGAAGTATCTCGATCCCTCGCGCCTGCAGCTCGTCGCGGTAGGGGACGCGAAAATCGCGGAGACCCTCAAGAGCCGCGGAGCCGTTGAAGTCTACGACACCGAGGGTAAACGAATCAGCAACTAGACGGGTACGGCCGCGTTTCGAGGTGCGAGGAACAAGGCACCGTGCGAGGGACGAGGGACGAGGCACCGCCCGAGGCACGCGGTCCGAGGGACGAGGCCCGATTAGGGCGTTGCCTGCGGCAGTCCGTGGTCCGCAACCTTCAGCAACGCTGCCGCGAACGTGTCGACCTCCTCGAGCGTCGTGTAGACGTTGGGCGTCACCCGCGCGCCTTCGTACTCGGCGTGGACGATGGGCGTGACGATGATGCGCCAGCGGTCCCAGAGGTGGGCAGTCCATTTTGGAGTCGGGATGCCGGTGATGCCCACCGTGCCGATCGCTCCCGACTCGCCGGCGGCGAGCGCCGTGTGGAGCTTCACCCGGGGGTGATCCTTGACCTTCGTCGCCCAGCGATCGCGCAGGTACCGCAGACGCGCAAACTTCCGGTCGAGGCCGATCGCGTCAAGGAAGGTCATCGCCTCCGCGATCGCGTTGTGGTTCGCGGCCGGATGCGTCCCGATCTCCTCGAACTTCCGGATGTCCTTCTCCTTCGATGCGGCCGCTGGTGTGAGCGGCCAGAGCGAGGCGATGTTCTCGCGCCGCACGTACAGGAACCCGGTGCCGACCGGCGCCAGCAGCCACTTGTGCAGGCTCGTGCCGTAGTAGTCACACCCGAGGTCCGAGAGCCGGAAGGGGAAGTGCGCGAAGGCATGCGCGCCGTCGACGACCGTCTTGATCCCGCGTGAGCGCGCCATCGAGCAGATTTCCTGCACCGGGAAGATCTGGCCGGTGAGATTTGTTATGTGGCAGAAGTGGATCACCTTCGTCGCCGGCGTAATCGCCTGCTCGAAGCGCTTGACGAGGTCCGCCCGGGTTGGGGGAACCGGGAACGAGATCTTCGTCAGCTTGATCTTGTCGCGACGGACGCGCTGCTCCCAGGTGTCCAGCATCCGCCCGTAGTCTTGGTTCGTCGTCAGGACCTCGTCTCCGGCCTTGAGATTGAGGCCGAGCTGCGCGATCTGCAGCGCCTCGCTTGCGTTACGGGTGATGGCGAGCTCCTCAGGGTCGCAGCCGGCCCCGGCGGCGAGGCGGCGCCGGACGCTCTCGATGTTCGGCTCGAGGATCTGCCACATGTGGTAGACGGGAGCCTGGTTCGAGATGTCGAGATAGCGCTTCAGCGCCTCGTGGACGACCCGTGGAGACGGGCAGACGCCGCCGTTGTTGAGATTGATGATGGTGCGGTCGAGGGTGAAGGCCTGCTGGACCTCGCTCCAGTAGAGCTCATCCGCCGCCACCTCGTCCGGCGTCGCCTCGGCAACACGCGCGGCGGCGGCGCGAACGCGCGCGATGCCGTCCGGCGTCAGCGCAGCCAGCGCCGCACCTCCAACCAGACTGGATCGATGAAGGAAGGCGCGGCGGCTAAGCATAGATACCTCCCGGCGCGTAAGGATACAATGGGCGCCGCCAAAGCGCGCCGCGATGCGAGAGTACGGCCTCCTCATCCTTCGCCTGGGTCTGGGCGCCGTCTTCGTCGGCCACGGCGCGCAAAAGCTCTTCGGGATGTGGGGAGGCCAGGGTCTGAGCGGCATGGCCAGCACGTTTCAGGGGCTGGGGCTCGTTCCCGCGTTCCCCCTCGCCCTGCTCGTCGGCGTCACGGAATTCTTCGGCGGCCTTTGCCTGGTGGCGGGGGCATTCGTTCGGTTCATCGTCCCCGCCCTGGCCACCGTCATGGCCGTCGCGATCTGGAAAGTCCATCTTCCCAACGGGTTCTTTCTCAATTGGTACATGCGGCCGGGCGTCGGTCACGGCTACGAGTTCAACATGACCTTGATCGCCGGGCTGCTATGCCTGATGTTCATGGGCGCCGGCGCGCTGTCGGTCGACGGCATGCGGGAGCGGACGGCTGAGTCGGAAGCGGCGGGACGCGCCAGGGTCAGGGCTGGTAAAGTCTAGCGATCGCAGAGGACGCAGAGGACGCAAAGGACACAGAGGTTCGGAGGTTCGAGATGGATCGACGTGACTTCTTGAAAACCGTCAGCGCCGGGGGCATCGCGGCGGGCGTGATCACGCCCGCGGACGCCGAAGCCCAGACCGGCGGCCGCGCGCTCGGACCGGGCGCGGTGCCGATACGGCTCAACATCAACGGACGGACCCACACGCTCGAAGTGGAGCCGCGCGTGACGCTCCTCGACGCGGCGCGCGACCGCCTCGGGCTCACGGGGCTCAAACGTGTCTGCGACCGGGGAACCTGCGGCGCGTGCACGATGATTATCGATGGACGCACCGTCTACTCCTGCTCGTCGCTAGCGATCGAAGCGCAGGGAAAGACCATCCGCACGGTCGAAGGGCTCGCGCCGGCCGGATCGCTCCATCCGGTTCAGCAGGCCTTCTGCAACCACGACGCGCTCATGTGCGGCTTCTGCACGCCGGGTTTCGTGATGGCGGCCGTCGCCCTTGGTGAGAAGAACCCCAAGCCGACGCGCGAAGAAGCCTGTCAGGCGCTCGACGGCAACATCTGCCGCTGCGGCACCTACGTCAAGCTCCTCGCCGCCGTGATGGATCCGAAAGGAGGCGTCCGTGGCTAAGTGGCCCTCGTCACCCGAGCTGCTCGGCAAGCGCATCCCGCGTCTCGACGGCCCCGCCAAAACGAACGGCGCCGCGAAGTACTCCTACGATATTCAGCGCCCGGGCATGCTGTTCGGCCGGATCCTCCGCTCGCCGCACGCACACGCGCGCGTGAAGTCCATCGATCTGTCCGCCGCGGAGAAGGCACCCGGCGTCAAGGCGGCTCTCGCCGTCATCGAGATCTCGCCCGATTCGAAGGTAATGTACCAGGGCGACGAGGTCGCCGCCGTTGCGGCCGAGACCGAAGAACAGGCGCGCGACGCCGCGCGGCTGATCAAGGTTGATTACGAGGTGCTCCCCCACCTCGCGACCGTCGAACAGGCGATGCGCGCCGAGGCGCCGCGCGTCTTCAAAGAAGGCAACGTGCGCGAAGCCAACGCGCAGGAAGAAGGCGATCTCGAAGCCGGCTTCAAAGCCGCGGCGCACATCGTCGAAGGCGTCTACTCGACGCAGGTGCAGACGCACAACAGTCTCGAGACGCACGGCTGCGTCTGCGAATGGGAGGGAGACAAGCTGACGGCGTGGGTCTCCACGCAGGCGGTCCACGGCACGCGCGAGGGATTCGCGACCGGCCTGAAGATTCCACAGACGAACGTCAGGGTCATCACGGACTACATGGGCGGCGGCTTCGGCAGCAAGTTTGGGCCGGACGTCCAGGGACTCGTCTGCGCGCGGCTTGCCCAGAAGGCGGCGCGCCCGGTGAAGCTGATGCTCGATCGCAAGGAAGAGCATCTGGCAACCGGCAACCGGCCGTCAGCGTTCGCGAAAGTGCGGGCGGGCGTTTCCGCCGACGGCAAGCTCACGGCGTTCGACGCCGAGACGTGGGGCACGGGTGGCGCGGGCGCGGGCGCTGGATTCAATCCGCTGCCGTACACGACCTACGTGTGGCCTGCGCGTCGCCGCCGGCACCGCGATGTCTACATCAACGCCGGCGCGCAGCGCGCGTTCCGAGCGCCGGGCCATCCGCAGGCGTCGTTCATCACCGAAGTGGTGATGGACGAGCTCGCCGACAAGGCTGGCCTCGATCCGCTCGAGCTGCGGATGCGCAATCTGCCGCCCGAAGCGCCAAACGCGATGTGGTCCAAGTACTTCCCGATGGCGGCGGAGAAGATTGGCTGGACGAAGCGCCACAAGACTGGCGATCCCGCGGCCGGCCCGATCAAGCGCGGCCTCGGATGCGCCGCAAACCGATGGGGCGGCGCCGGCAACCCGAAGACGCAGGCGCACTGCGACATCTTCGCCGACGGAAGCGTCGTCATGAAGATCGGCACGCAGGACATTGGCACCGGCACGCGGACGATGGTAGGCGTCATCACCGCTGAGACGTTTGGACTGCCGCTGCAAGCGGTGAAGGTCGAGATCGGTGACAGCAACCATCCGTTTGCGCCTGGCAGCGGAGGCAGCGTGACCGTCGGGTCGATCTCTCCGCCGGTCCGGCACGCCGCCGAGAACGCGTTGGCCGCGATTGCCGCCAAAGTCGCGCCGGCGCTGGGTGGGGCCGACCCGGCCACCATCGTGGCGTCGAAGGGACGCGTGCACGTCCAGAGCGATCCCTCCAAGGGCATGACCTGGAAGGAAGCGTGCAAGCTTCTCGGCACCGAAACGATCAGCGTCGACGGCACGTGGCAGAAGGAACTGGCGACGGTCGGCACGAGCGGCGTGCAGTTCAGCGAGGTCGAAGTCGACATCGAGACCGGCGTGACGAAGGTCAAGAAGATCGTCTGCGTCCAGGACACAGGCCTGATCCTCGATCGGCTCACCGCCGAGAGCCAGTGCTACGGCGGCATCATCATGGGGATCGGGTTCGCGCTCTTCGAGCACCGAATCCTCGACCGCAACACGGCGAAGATGGTCAACCCGAACATGGAGTGGTATCTGCTGCCGGGGCCGTCGGACATCCCGGAGATCGACGTCACGATCGTCGATCAGCCGGATCGCGGGGTCGTCGGGCTCGGCGAGCCGCCGACGATCTCCACGGCATCGGCGATCGCCAACGCGGTCGCCAACGCCATCGGCGTGCGGATTCGCAGCCTGCCGATCACGCCGGAGCGCGTGCTCGCGGCGCTGCAACAGGACAAGCGAGGAGGGACGCTGTGAAGCCCTTTGCCTACGTCAACGCTGCGAACGAGAAGGAAGCACTCGCCGCGCTCGCGCAGGCGGCACGGGGGAAGATCCTCCCGATCGCCGGCGGCATGGACCTCCTCGCGATGATGAAGGACTACATCGCTCAGCCCGACCGCATCGTCAACGTCAAGGGACTCGACCAGACGATCGCGGCGACGTCCGACGGAGGTCTCCGCATCGGCGCCGGAGTCAGGCTCGCGGAGCTTGCCGAACACCCGGTCGCTCGCCGGCAGTATCCGGCGCTCACCGATTCGGCAGCCGAGGTCGGGACGCCGCAGATCCGGAACGTCGGAACCGTCGGCGGCAACCTCACGCAGCGCCCGCGGTGCTGGTACTTCCGCAACGAGGAGTTCGACTGCCTCAAGAAGGGCGGTTCGCGTTGCTTCGCGGTCGACGGCGAGAATCAGTATCACGCGATCTTCGGCAACGGACCCTGCTACATCGTCCATCCGTCGAGCCTGGCGATCCCGCTCATCGCGTACGGCGCGAAGTTCCGCGTCGCGGCCGCGTCGGGCGAGAAGACGGTCGACGCGTCGGAGTTCTTCGTGACGCCCGACAAGAACGTCCAGGTGGAGAACGTGCTCAATGCGAGCGAGCTGGTGACGCAAGTGACACTCCCACCGCCCGGCCAGACGCGCAGCGCGGTGTACGAAGTCCGGTTCAAGCAGTCGCACGACTGGCCGCTTGCCATGGCCGTCGTCGTCCTGGCGATGGCCGGCGATCGAACGGTGCAGCGGGCCCGCGTCGTCATGGGCGCCGTCGCTCCGGTTCCCTGGCGATCCGCCGAAGCCGAACAGGCGCTCTCCGGGAAAACGATCAGCGAGGAAACCGCGTCGGCGGCGGCGGATGCCGCGGTCAAAGACGCGCGGCCGATGACCGAGAACGGATACAAGGTGCAGATCGCGCGTACCGCCGTAAAGCGGGCGATTCTGAAGGCCGCTGGACTGCCTGTGCCTGCGTTTACAGTCTAGGGACTTGGGACTAGGGACTAGGGACTAGGATATGGATCACCCACATCTGACTTCTCGTCTGATCAAGCCGACGAACTGCAGCCATCTCCGGCACAAGGGGATGTACGTCATGGCTGAATACCATGCCGAGTACGACGATGGCGGCGACGCGACGGCGTACTGGTGCACCTGCACGCAGAAGCCGATAGGCCCGGACGGCGGCATCGCCAGCGCCGAAACGTGTAAACCCGGCCGGGAGTGTTGCGGGTAAAATGGTTGCCTTGGGTTCGAATAGGTTCGAATAGGTTCGAGAGGGTTGAAATGAGATATCTGAGCTTTGCGGCGGCGGTGCTGTTGACCGGGGCCGTATCGGTCGTGGCAGACAGCTCGAGCACGATTAGTGGCGACTACGTCGAGGCGCGCACGGCCGAGGTGTTCACGGGCGGCTGCCTGATGAACATGGATGGAGAAACCTCAGGGCGTGAAGCGGTCATGGCCTGGCGCGTCAACCGCGGCGCGTATGAGGGCGTGGGGCTCGAGGGGTTGAAGGTCGTTGCCATTGTCGCGGGCGACGTCAACCTCGGTACGCATGAGCTCGGCGGCGTGGCACCGAGCGAGATCAGCTCGATCGTGTTCGTCGACGAGCGCGCGACCGGCGCGCAGCGCGACGCGCTCGTATCGCTCGCGCGATCGCTGTCGAACGGTCTCATAGGCCCGGCGGCCGAGGTGCGCGCGTCGGACGTGACGTTCGAGCGCGGTTCGGAAGCCATCCGCGTCGAGGCGGGAAAGGCGCGTCTGAACGTCACGACCAAGATGCAGCACAATCCGAGCTGCGGCGCCCTGAAGTGGTTCGAGCCGCTCGGACGCATCGACGGGGCGACGATCGGTGTGACGAAGAAATTCACGTTCGCTGACAGCGCCCTGAACCGCAGCTGGTCGCAGGTCGATCAGCGGTCGGCCTTCTTTGGGACCTTTGAGACTCGCTAGGCGGGTCCGGCGGGGCGAAGTCCCCCGGTAGATGTTGCTCGCCGCGCTCGTTCTCCTCGTCTCGGCGAACGCCCTCTCGGCCGCGAAACTATCCGACGCGCCGCCGCCGGAGCTGGCTCCGGCGGTGCGCGCCCTCATCGCGGAATCCGGCGCGCGCGTGACCGTGCCGGGCGCTGCCCTCGACTTCTGGTGGGTCAAGTCGCTCCCGCAGCAGGGCACCGGCGCGCCTTCCTGGCAGCACATGGAGGAGGGCACGCTCGTCGGCGCCGTCCGCGTGTCGGCCGTTTACAAAGACATCCGCGGGCGGGTAATCAAGCCGGGCGTCTACACGCTGCGATACGGAATCCAGCCGGCCAACGGCGATCATCTCGGCGTCTCGCCGTTCCGTGAGTTTCTCCTGCTCAGCCCCGCCGCGGTCGACACCGACGTGAAGCCGACGGGTCACGAAGGCACCGTCGATCTGTCGAAGCAGACGATCGGCGGTTCGCATCCCGCGGTGTGGAGCCTCGATCCACCGGCACTGACGGATGCCGCGCCGCTCAGCGGGCGTACGAACGACGCGGGGCACGAAGCGGTCGTCTTCGAGGTGCCGACTGCGTCGGGAACTCCTCTGCGCTTCGGGCTCATCCTCGTCGGCAAGATCGAAGCTTGAATCTCGAAAACCGCGCAGCGCTGATCGCCGGCGGCAAACGGATCGGCGCCGCCGTGGCGCGCGCGCTCGCCCAACGCGGCTGCGACGTCGCACTCGCCTACAACCGATCCAAGGAGGAAGCCGAACGATCCGCGGAGGAGATCACGGCTGCGGGACGTCGCGCGTCGATCGTCAAGGCGGATCTGACCGACGCCTCCGCCTGTATGCGCGCCGTCGATCACGCCGCGAAAGCCTTCGGCCGCCTCGATGTGCTTGTGCACATGGCGTCGATCTACATCGCGGTGCCCTTCGACAAGCTGACGGTCGACGAGTTCGATCGAAACCTCGCCGTGGACCTTCGGTCTGGGTTCCTGTGTGCGCGCGCGGCGATCCCGCACATGCGCGCCGTGGGCGGGGGGCGCATCATTCTTTTCTCGGACTGGCTCGCGGTAAGCGGCCGCCCACGTTATCCCGGCTACCTTCCGTACTATGTCGCGAAGAGCGGCGTCATGGCGCTCGCGGAGGCGCTCGCGCTGGAGGTTGCGGCGGACGGAATTCTCGTCAACGCCATCGCGCCCGGTCCGATCCTGGCCCCAGATGACACTGGTGACGCCGAGCTCAAAGCGGTCGCTGAATCAACGCCACTCGGGCGCTGGGGCGGCCCGGCTGAGATCGCGAAAGCCGTCGTCGCGATCATCGACTCGGACTTCATCACCGGCGAAACGGTTCGGGTCGACGGCGGCCGCCACGTTCGATAGCCGGAAACTTCGTGCATTTTCAGGGTTTAGCAGAGCTCCACGGGCAGCTATCTTGCAGTTTCAAGGAGCGAGGCCGGGGGGAAGGCGCCGGCCGAGGATGCAATGGCTGTGACGACGACCCACCCGCACACAGCTTTCCGGGAGAGTCCCGAACGTCGGGCCGAGGGCAGCCGGCGCCCGGTGCGCATCCTCCTCGTCGAGGATGACGACGATGTCAGGCTTCTGCTGACGCTGGTGTTGAAGCGCGCTGGCTACGAGGTCAGCGCCACGGCGAACGCCGACCAGGCGCTCCAGGCTCTGCATCGCGGGCGCCACGATTTGATCCTCACCGACTATTGCCTGCCGAGGAAAGACGGACTGGAGTTCCTGGCGGAAGCGCGCTCCGAAGGTACCCTCGCCGGCGCGCCTGTCATCCTGTGCACCGCCTTTCCATCGAACCGCCTCTCCGGCGTCACCGTAGTGGAGAAGCCCATCGACCTCGATGCGCTCCTGCAGCAGATCCGAGCAGCCTTGAAGCGTTAGCCTCGTGAGAGTGTCACAGCGTCTTGAGATACTCGATGAGCGCCCTCCGTCGCGTGTCGGTTCGAATGCGCCCCCAGACGTCGTGTCCTGAGTTGTCGCAGCCCTCACGGTCCGCGTTGAACCAGTCCCGCCGTTCGCCGTACCGCCCGATCAGCGCCGCTTCGTCCAGCCACACCGATCGCTCGTCCGGATACAACGGTTGTCCGACGCGCTGACGATCGAACCGCCGGGCCGCCATGACGTTGAAGATCTTCGGGCGCTCCGACGCCGGTCCCAGCAGATGATGCAGCGTCGGCACGCTCCCGTTGTGCAGATAGGGATAGTTGGCCCACACACCCGTGAGCGGCGTAGCCGCGTATCCGTCGCTGGGTATCAGGCGGCCGTGCGAGGCGAGCGGGCTCGTCCGGAACGCTTCGACGAACGCCGCGTTCACGACATCCAGGCGGCCGCGGTCGGTTCCCACGTCCTCGTGTCTGCCTGGCCAGACGACGTTGCCGCGGCCGTCGTAGACGCCGTGACAGCGTGAGCAGCCGACTTCCTCGGAGTAGAAGAGCGCCCTGCCTTCAGCCGCCAGCGCTCGATCGATCTCATACGGATAGCGCGGCGGCCTGAGGTGCCGGACGACCGTTTCGAATTCCTCCTTGATTGTCGGGACGACAATCTTCTCGAGCGTCTCGAACGATCGATCTTTCTCCAGCTCCATCGACGACGCCATGAGCGGGAACTGGCCGCGAAAGCTTCCGTCCGCGTACCACCGTCCAGCCTGCGCCTTCGCGGCGGTATGCCACAGAGGCGGCACCTTGACGTCGCCGCGGCCGACTTCGTCGTTGGCCGGCATGCGTCCGCCGTGCGGCCGCATGTAGAGCTCGACGTGCGAGGCGGCGAAGGCGGTCGAGCGCGCCCGCGTGAGCGAGTCGATTCTGTCGTGATGATGCCGCGTCAGGATGTCGTTCGCGCGAGCCGCGAGGTCGTCTGCCGCGGAGCTGCGGGTGAGCAGCCTGCGTCCCGCCGGGCTCGTGAGGCTCTTCAACGCTTCGCCGAGGACCAGGTCGTCGAAGATTTTCGTGCCGGCGCCGAAGTAGGCGACGCCGTCGATCTCCGCCGTGTGGCAGATCACGCAGTTCACGGTCCACATCAGTGGTTGATTCGGATCGGTGGCGGGCGCCATGCCGTACGTCGGCACGTGCCGGTTTTCCGGCCAGGACACGAGCCCGACGCGGTCGCGGATGATGGTGTTCACGTCGCCGCCGACGATCTGCGTCACGAGATTGCTGTCGAAGAGCGATTGCGGAATCCAGGCCGAGCTTTCGTACGTCTGGTAAATGAACGAAAGGAGCGCCCGCCGCCGTTCGGCCACGGGCCGCGGATCGTCCGGGCTCCATTCGACAACGAGGTTGCGGATGTCCGAGTCGAATGAATCCGCGAGCGTCTCGCGTGTGAAGCGGGCGGCCGGTGAAGGGTTTGCACTCGATAAAACGAACGCGAGCGCGGCTAGCGGAACGAGCCCGGCGACGGCGAGTTTGACCACAGGCATGCCGTGCCTCCTCGTTCGAGGCTAGGCGGCAGACCTTGCTCAGGTCGTGAACGGGCGCTGAAACAGGGTGAAAAACCGTGAACTATGACGCTCTGGCCCCCGCGAACAGGGCTTTCATCGATTCGAGGGCGCCATTGAGCTCCCGTCGTTCGCGCGCGAAGCAGAAGCGAACGTAGCCCTCGCCCGCGGCGCCGAAGTCGACGCCCGGGACGCAGCCGATGCGGCCTTCAGAGATCAGGTATTCGCAGATGGCCCAGGAAATCGAGGGAGGCTGGGCCCGCCCGGAGGCCTTCGCCCAGTCGGGGTTGACGCGGAGGAAGGCGTAAAACGCGCCGTTCGGCGGCTTCCCGCTGAAGACGCCGTTCGCGGCGTTGGTGACACCCGCATAGAAAAGATCGCGCCTCGCCTGCAGCTCTTGTTGAAATTGATCGACCGACGCCTGCGATCCTTCCAGCGCGCCGATGCCGCCGAACTGAACGATCGACGCGATGTTGCTCGCCGTGTAGAAGAGCACCTTCTTCATTCGCTCGCGCAGCTTCGGATCCTTCACCGCGACGTACCCGAGGCGCAGGCCGGTCATCGCGTACGTCTTGCTGAACGTGTAGAGCGGCAGCGTGCGCTCGTACATGCCCGACAGCGACGCGATGCTGAAGTGCTCGACGCCGTCGAAGACCACGTCTTCGTATGCTTCATCGGAAAAGATCCAGATCCCACGCTTCGCGGCGACGTCGGCAATCGCCTGCAGGTCGGCGCGCGTCAGCACGCCGCCCGTCGGGTTGTGGGGCGTATTCAGATAGATGACGCGGGTCTTGCTGGTAATCTTCGAGGCAAGCTCGTCCAGGTCGTACCGCCATCCGAGCCGCTCGTGGAGCGGGCAGGGCACCGGCACGCCACGCGCAGCGAGCACGTTACCGACTGCCGGTGGCCATTCCGGGTCGGGAACGATGACTTCGTCTCCGGGCTCGAGCAGCCCCTGACACGCCATGTACAGGGCGTGAATACCACCCGTGGTCACCATGACTTCGTCCGGGCTCGCAGGGATGCCGTTCTTGCGGCGCAACTTATCGGCGACGAGTTCGAGGAGCTTCGGGACGCCGGTCGTCTGCACGTAGTGCGTCTTGTTGTCGGCGATCGCGCGCGCCATGGCATCCTTGACGCTGTCCGGCGCGTCGAAGCTGACGTCACCCTGATCGAGCCGGAATGGATCCTTCACGGCGTACATCATGTCGCGGATACGGATGATCCCGGAGAAGGGGACGGAATCGAGGTACTCGCCCATAGCTCCTAATTATAGATGCTCATTGTGGATTGCGGATTGGAGATTGTGGATTGATTGGCGATTGTTGATTGATGATTGGTGACTATTGGTGATTGATGATTGGTGAGTATGCGCAAACCTGCCGACGTCGACTATCCAATCCATGACCTGATTCGCGAGCGGTGGAGTCCGCGCGCCTTTGATGATCGGCCCGTCGAGCGTGCGCAGCTCCTGTCGCTGCTCGAAGCGGCGCGCTGGGCGCCCTCGTCCGGCAACGAGCAGCCGTGGCGCTTCGTCGTTGCCGAGCGGCACACCGATCCGGAATCGTTCGATCGCCTGATTGGCTCGCTCAACGAGTCGAACCAGATCTGGGCGCGTCTCGCGCCTGTCGTGGGCTACTCGGTGGCGTCGATGAGCTGGCAGCGGACCGGTAAGCCGAACCGGCACGCGTGGCACGACGTCGGCCTTTCGATGAGCATGCTGCTCGTCGAAGCCACATCGCGCGGCCTCTTCGTGCACCAGATGGCCGGCTACGACGCGCAGAAGGCGCGCGAGGCGGCCGCCATTCCGGAAGGATTCGAGCCGGTTGCCGCGTTTGTGGTCGGGTATCCCGGTCCGATCGAGCGTCTCGACGAGCGCAACCGGGCGCGCGAGACCGCGCCTCGCACGCGGCGGCCGGTCAGCCAGTCCGCGTTTCAGGGACGCTGGGGAGCTTCGCTCGTTCCAGAATCGCGCTGAGCGTCGTCGTCGCGCGGCCGGCCGGCAGGTTGCTGATATAGAAATGACGAGCGCCGGCGTTCGCAAGTGTCGAGAGGGTACGCGCGCAGATGTCCACGGCGGTCGCGCCCTCACCAAACTCCTTCACGAGTGCCTCGGCTGGTACGGGCAGAAACCCCTTGAGCGCTTCGAGCGTCCGCGGATTCGCGCTGCGGTAGTAGAAAACGCCGAACACGCCCGGGAGCGAAAGCCTCTGGCGGGCTCCCTCCTCCACGAACCGCTTCACCGACGCCACATCATGATGGGAGACGATCTGCGTGAGATAGAAGTCGGCGTGCGCGTCCGCGGCGAGCAGAAACTCCACCTGCCGGCCGGCATCCGCATGTGGATTCGCCCATCCGCCAAGCCGCAAGTCGGGCTGCCGCGCCCGGATTTCCCTCCGCAGCTCGAACGCGTGAGCGACGCACCTGGGAGTGCCCACCGCCTTGTCGCCGCCAAGAATCACCAGCGATCCGAAGCTCTGCTCCATCGCCCGGTCGGCATACGCCAGGCAGTAGTCGAGCGTGTGCTTGGTCGTCAGGAACGGAACGACGCGGCTGCGCGGCACGTCGCTGCCGAGGTTGGTCACGAGATGCCTCAGGTTGTCTTCTTCGCGCAGCCCGACCGCGCTGTCGGTGATGAATACGAACGTCCCGCCACGGACGAGGCTCCGGACTGCGTGGTAGGTATCGATCCACGCATCCATGCCGGCAGCCGCGCCGAGCTCGGCGCGCGGCGGCCGCAGCTCCGCGCCGATGACGTGGTCCTGGTTCGAGAGCGCGTCGAGGAGCGAGGTCACAAACACCAAATATACTATTCATCTGATGTTCGACCTGGCGGCGCAGGCCGCGCTCACCTCGCTGCCGCAAATCCCCTTTCCGTCCCTGTCGACCCCGGTGGAGCCAATGCCGCGGCTTGCCGCCGCGATCGGCGCCCGCGTGGAGCTCCTCGTCAAACGCGACGACGCGATCCCGTTCGGCTTCGGGGGAAACAAGATCCGCAAGCTGCGCATCGTCGCTGCGCAGGCGCTCGGTGAAGGCGCCGACACGCTGATCACTTGCGGTGGCGTGCAGTCGAACCACGCGCGCGCGACGGCCGCGTTTGCTGCACGGCTGGGTCTCCGCGCCGTCGTCGTCGCCAGTGGCGCACGCCCGGAGAGGCCGACGGCAAACGCCCTCCTCGACCATCTGCTCGGCGCTGAGATGCATTACGTGTCATCGCGCGAGGCGCGCGACCCGGCGATGCAGGAAATCGCCGCGACGCTGGTTCGTGAAGGCCGGCGCCCTTTTATCATCCCGCTGGGCGCCTCGACGCCGCATGGCGCAGCCGCTTACGCGCTCGCGGTGGCGGAGCTCCTCACGCAGATCGAGCCGCCGGACGTGATCGTCCACTCGACATCGTCCGGTGGCACGCAGGCGGGCCTGGTCGCCGGTTGTCGTCTCGCCGGGCTCGCCACTCGTGTCGTCGGCATCAGCGCCGACGAGCCCTGCACCGTTTTGACACCGATCGTCCAACGGATCATCGACGGGCTTGGATCGCTCGCGGGCGCACCTGCCCGCCTGCGCGCAGCCGCGCCCACTATCGAGGTGGACGACGGGTTTGTCGGCGATGGATATGGAATTCCGACGCCGGCGTCGCGCGAAGCGCTCGAGCTCGCGTCGCGGTCCGAGGCACTCTTTCTCGACCCCACCTACACAGCGAAGGCGATGGCAGGTCTCATCGCGTACGCGCGACGCGGCGCCTTCGAGCCGGGGACGCGCATCCTCTTCTGGCACACCGGAGGTCAAGTGGGCCTGTTTTCGTAATGGCGTCGTCGCTGACGTTCTTCGGCGCCGCGCGGACAGTTACGGGATCGAAGCATCTGCTCGATACGGGCCAGTCGAAAGTGCTCGTCGACTGTGGCCTCTTTCAGGGACTCAAGAGCCTGCGCGAGCGGAACTGGCAGCCTCTGCCGGTCAACCCGTCGTCCATAGACGCGGTCATTCTGACGCACGCGCACCTCGATCACGTCGGCTGGCTGCCGCGCCTCGTCGCCGGCGGCTTCAAGGGCCGCGTGTTCTGCACGCCGGCGACCGCTGACCTCGCGAAGATCGTGCTGGCGGATGCGGCGAAGCTGCAGGAAGAAGACGCGGCCGCGGCCAATCGCGAGGGGTACAGCCGTCACAAACCCGCGCTGCCGCTCTTTACAGAAGAGGATGCGCAGCGCGCGATGCTGCTGTTGCAGCCAGTCGGATACGAGCGGGCGATGCCGATCGCCCAGGGCGTCGAAGCCGACTTCATCAACGCCGGGCACCTTCTCGGGTCGGCATACGCCCGGGTGCTCGCCGGAGGTCACGAAATCCTTTTCGGCGGCGACCTCGGCCGCTACGACCGGCCAATCCTCCCCGACCCGTCACCGGTCGAGAGCGCGGACTTCCTGCTGCTCGAATCCACGTACGGCGACCGCCGGCACGCCGACGATGACAATGGGGAGCTGCTGGCCGAAGTGATCACCGAGACAGCGGAGCGCGGCGGCAAGGTGATCGTGCCCGCCTTCGCGATCGGACGGGTCGAAGAAGTGATCTACTGGATCAAGAAGCTGGAAGAAGAGCGCCGCATCCCAACGCTGCCGGTGTATCTCGACAGTCCGATGGCCGCTGCGGCCATCAAACTCTACGAAGCACGGCAGAACGAGCTCGATCCCGAAGTGCGCTCGGTCGAACGCGGCATGTGCGTCTTCTGCACCACGCGCTTCAAGCTCGTCACCTCGCCGCGCGAATCGCACGAGCTGGTCTCCGACCGGTCGCCGGCAGTGATCATCGCGTCGAGCGGGATGGCCACTGGCGGCCGTGTGTTGAATCACCTCAAGGCGACGCTGCCGGATCGGCGGCACACCGTCCTGTTTGTCGGCTACCAGGCGGCCGGTACTCGCGGCCGTCTCATGTTGGACGGCGCGCAGCTGGTGAAGATCCATGGCGTCGAAGTGGCGGTCGGCGCGCGGATCGCGATCATCCACTCCATGTCGGCTCATGCCGATCAATCCGAGATTCTCCGGTGGCTTGGATCTTTCAAACGTCCACCTCGCCGAACATTTTTGGTACATGGCGAGCCGGCCGCGCTCGAGACGCTCCGCGCCGCGATTACACAAAAGCGAGGATGGGATGTGTACATTCCCGACCATCAGGAACGCGTAGAATTGTGAGTAGCTGAATGAGAGGACTCCTGATGACTGTTGTCGTGGGAGCCGCCGTAACCAGTGGCTGCGGCGATGGTCCCGAACCGGCTCTGGCGGCGGTGCAAGACGCGAAACCGGCATCCGAAGTCGATGCCGGCAGAAAATATCTGCTCGAGCGTGTGGATGACGCGGCGGTGGCGCAGCTCTACGCGGATGGCTTCGAAGCGCTTCCCCTCAAAGAAAAGATCCTGATCTGGCATCTGTATCAGGCGGCGATCGCGGGCCGCGACATCTATTACGACCAGCGCTACCGGCACAACCTCGAGATGCGCGAGGTGCTCGAACAAATTCTCACGCACGCCGGCGGCATCGACCAGGGCACGCTCGACGAGATCCGGCGGTACACGAAGCTCTTCTGGATCAATTCCGGTCCGTACAACAACCTCACCGCCCGGAAATTCGTCCTGAAGACGACGCCGGAGGCGTTTTCAGCGGCGGCGAAACAGGCCTCCGCCACCGGTGCCACGTTCCCGCTGGCGGGGGGCGAGACGCTCGACGCCATGCTCACGCGGATGCGTCCGCTCTTTTTCGATCTCTCGTTCGATCCGATCGTGACGAACAAGACGCCCGGGCCCGGAAAAGACATCCTGGCGTCGAGCGCCAACAACCTGTACTCCGGCGTGACCATGGAGGACCTGAAGGGATTCAGCGAGAAGTACGGCCTTAATTCCCGCCTCGTGAAGCGCGACGGCAAGCTCGTCGAGGAAGTCTACAAGGACGATGGCCGTTACGACCGGGAGATTGACCGCGTCATCGGGCACCTCGAAGCCGCGGCCGGGTTCGCGACCGAGCCAATGGCGCATGCGCTCAAGGCGCTGGTGAAGTGGTACCGGACCGGTGAGACGGCGGATCGCGTCGCCTACGACATCGCGTGGGTCCAGGACAAGGACTCGCCGGTCGACACGATCAACGGGTTCATCGAGGTCTACATGGACCCGCGCGGCATCAAGGGCTCCTGGGAAGCGCTCGTGTTCTACGTGAATCGGGAGAAGACCGAGGACATCCGGAAACTGGCCGACGCGGCGCAGTGGTTCGAGGACCGGATGCCCTGGAATCCGAAGTACCGGAAGCCGGGCGTCCACGGCATCACCGCCAACGCCATCGACGTCGTCATCGAGACGGGCGACTCGGGTCCCGTCACGCCCGTCGGCATTAACCTGCCGAATGATCAGGCGATCCGCGAAAAACACGGAAGCAAATCGGTCTCGCTCTCGAACGTGACCTACGCGTACGACAAGTCGCAGGCGCCGGAATTCCGTAAGGAGTTCGCCTGGAGCGACGACGAGGTGCAGCGCGCGGAAAAGTGGGGCAGCTTTTCGGACGAGCTGCACACCAACCTGCACGAAGTCATCGGGCACGCCTCGGGCCGCGTGTCGGAGCGGCTGAAGGGCTCGCCTCAGGAAGCCTTGAAAGAGCAGTTCTCGGCGCTCGAGGAGGCGCGGGCGGATCTCGTCGCGCTGTACTTCCTGCCGGACCCGAAGCTGGCGGAGCTGGGAATCCTGGACGCAGCCAATCAGCAGGACATCGTCCGCACCCAGTTCGAGTCGTATGCCAAGAACGCGCTCGTTCAGCTTCGTCGCGTTCGTGAGGGCACGCAGATCGAAGAAGACCACATGCGCAACCGCCAGATGATCGTGCGGTGGCTCATGGCAAACACGAAGGCGATCGAGGTTCGAAATCGCGACGGAAAGACGTACTACGTATTGGTGGATGCCAACGTGTTTCGTGACGGCGTCGGCCGCCTGCTCGGCGAGGTTCAGCGAATTAAGGGCGAGGGGGATTACGTCGCCGCGAAGGAGCTGTTCGAGACCCACGGCGTTCACTTCGATCCAAGGCTGCGGGACGAGGTCGTCGCGCGCGTCGATCGATTGAAGATGCCGTCCTACACGGGTTTCGTGCAGCCGCGCCTCGAGGCCGTGACCGATTCGTCGGGAAAGATCACCGACGTCAAGATCAGCTACCCGCAGGATCTGACGCAGCAGATGCTGGAGTACTCGGGCAAGCGCACGCCACCGACGGACTGACCTGCTTGGATTCGCCCAGATGCGCGAAACCGCGCGCCGAGCGCGAGCGAGGCGTGGCAGGCGCTGGGGGTGGGGCCCCAGCGCATTCTAATTATTGATAGCTGGATGCTGGGTTTTGGAAACATCGTCGCGCTGGCGCTCGCGACCGCACTTCCCATTCAGCAGACGATCAGCGTCGAAGCTCGCAGAATCCACGCGATTCTCGTCGCGGAAGACGCGCGTGCTCCCACCGCGGCCGACCTCGAGGCCATTCTCGACGGGACAAAGAGCAACGATCCGGCGGTGCGCCGCGCTGCGGTCCGCGCGCTCGGGCGGCTCGAGCGGCCGGAACTTCTCGATCGAATCGCGGCTCTGCTCGAGGATGGTGACGCCGGTGTCCGGCGCGAGGCAGCGAATGCCGTTGGACAGTCGGTGTTCAATGTCTCCGGCGGGAATGTGCGGCGCGCGGCAGCGGTTCTGACCGAGCGGCTTTCCCGCGAGCCGGATGCAGCCGTCCGAGGCGCGCTGCTTCAGACGCTCGGACGCCTCGAGTACTCCGCAGAAGATGTCTCTGCCGTCCAACGCACGCTGGCAACGTATGCCTCGTTGTTCGACTCGACACGCGTTGCGACCGGAACGGCCGGCCGGCTTTCCAGGCGATCCATGGTCGAAGTTGACGGCGCCGTTCGCGGGCTGAGCCGCCTGTTCGCCCGCCGTCCAAACACCACTCGCAGTCCGGCACCGGAAACCATCAAGGCGCTCGAGGAGGCCACTCGCAGCACGTTCCCGACCGTCGGAGCCGCAATGGAAGCTGAGCGGTACGCGCGCGTGCGACGTCTGGCAGTCCAGACCCTTGGTGTGTCATCGGCAGTGACTGATGACGCGGCTGTCTTCGCGTTCACCGATCGCGACTGGCAGGTGCGGCGTCTGGCCGTGCAGCACGGCGCGGCGCTGCCGGGCGGCGTTGCGCGAAGCGTCGCGGCGCTCAAAGACGCATCGCCGCAGGTGCGATTCGAGGCGCTGCGCTCGCTCGGTCAATCGGCAACGATTCCGTGCGCCGCCATCGTCCCTCTCACGCGCGACGTGGACGCGCACGTCGCGCGCCGGGCGGCGGCAACGCTTGCGCAGCCATGCAATGCCGATTCCGCTCCTGCGCTGGCGACGCTCGTCAGCCTCGCAAGCGCCCCGACGAGGGATCGGGAAGGACGCTGGCATCTGGCGGCCTCTGCGCTCGGTTCACTCGCGACGGCCTGCACGCGACGCGACTCCGGACCGAAGTCGCCCTCCTGCGATCGCGCGCCGGAGCTCGTACGCGCGCACGCCCAGTCTCGCGTCTGGCAAACGCGGATGTACGCGGCGCGTTCCGCCGGCAACCTGTCGGACCTGGGGACGCTTCGTCGACTGGCGCGCGATTCCCATCCCAACGTTCGCGAGGCTGCGATCGAAATCCTCGGCACAAGAACACCGCGCGAAGACGATGCCCTCATCGCGGAAGCCTTGAACGCCGATGACTATCAACTCGTACTGACTGCTGCGCGCTTGTTTAAGGACAGCAAACATCCGGGTGCGGTTTCGGCGCTCCGGGCGGCGTTTGATCGTCTGGTCGCCAAGCGCAGCGACACCGCGCGGGATCCACTGACGGCGATCGCCGAAGCGCTGGCGGCACGCGGCGTCGCGGTCTCAGTTCCTCCGTCGTCGCCCAAATCAGTTCCGTTCACGAACGAAGAGCTCACCGATCTCCTCGCCCGGCCGCATCGCGCTACAGTCACGATGGCGTCTGGCGGTTCGTTCGAGCTGGTGTTGATGCCCGAGGAGGCGTCCGCGACGGTGGCCAGATTCGTCCGGCTCGCGCGGCAACGCGTGTACGACGGCCTCACGTTCCATCGCGTCGAGCCGGACTTCGTGATCCAGGGCGGGAGCCCTGGCGCGAACGAGTACGCGGGGCACGATCCCTACATGCGTGACGAAGTCGGCCTCGTGTCGCACGATCGCGGCACCCTCGGTATCTCGACGCGCGGCCACGACACCGGGGACGCACAGATCTTCATCAACCTCGTGGACAATCCACGCCTCGATCACCGCTACACGGTGTTTGCAAGGGTTGTCCGCGGGATGGAGGTCGTGGACCGCATCGTCGAAGGGGACGCCATCTCGCGGATCGTAAGCCACTTACAGAACTGAAAGTCACGGCTTCGTGTTGTGACAGTCAGGCACTGCATCTGTTCGGTACACGCCCGAAGGCCAGAAATTAGCTGTGGTCCGGCGGTTGCAGACTTGTCACAGTTCACGTGGCGGCAAAGGCTGAGATCCGTACGTTCGTGTCTTCGTCCGGCTTCCGGGACGGTCTGGGCGAGCGTGTGCTTGGCTTCGATCGGCCGTTGGGCGAAGTGCGCGAGCGCCTGCGAGTCCGCCCCGAGCTCGCCGCGTTCGAGGCGGCCCTTGGCGCGCAGATCGACCGCGTCTCGAAACTGACGGACCCGCGGTTTCCTCGCGCGCGCGACGTCGACCGCGACCGCATCACCGGCCAGGTCGTCGTCGTGTCGGACTACATGCCGGGCGAGCGGCTGTCGGATCTTCTCGAGATCGCAAAAGAACGCAACGTCTTTCCTGACATCGCGGCCGCGCTCCAGACCGCCGGCGAGCTGCTGCTCGCGATGGCCTCTTTTTCTGGCGCGCTCAAGATGGTTCACGGCGCGATTGCGCCATCGCGCATCGTTATTTCCGAGACCGGTGACGTCGGACTGACCGACTACATCTTCGCGCCGATCCTGCCGCGGCTTCGATTCTCCCCGTCACGGTTGTGGAGCGACCTCGGTGTTGCCGGCGCCGCCGACGGCGCGACGTTCGACGAGGCATCCGACGCGCGACAGATCGCGCTGGTGCTGATCGCGATGGCGCTCGGCCGTCCGATCGAGGCCAGGGAATACCCGCACAAGATCCCGGCCCTGGTCGCCGAGGTCAGCGACGTGGCGCTCATCAGCGGCGGCGACGATCTCGCGACCGGACTGCGCGCATGGCTCGAGCGCGCGCTCAACCTCGAGGGTCGCCAGGGATTCGGCAACGTGGCGCACGCGTGCGCGAGCTTCGGGCAGCTCACGTTCGACGGCGGAGGCCTCGCGGGATCGCGCAGCGCGCTCGTGACGTTCCTGCATGACGTCGTGCGGCCGCCGCAGGTTGTCGAAGCGCCGCCTCCCGCCTTCGCCTCTGGCTTCGGCGCGGCAAGCCCGCCTCCGGCCATTCGAATCGTGCCGCCGCCTGCGCCGGCGCCTTTGAGGCCGCTGGCGAAGATCGAGCCGCTGCCGAAGATCGAGTCGATCGTGTTCGCAACGCCCGATCCGGAACCGATCCTGATCCCCGAGTCGGAACCGATCGTGTTCACGTTCCCCGAGCCCGAGCCTGTTGCAGCTCTGGAGCCGGAGCCCGTCAAGGTTGTGGAACCGGAGCGGTTCGTGATCAGGGCGCCCGAGCCAGAATTCGAGCCGCCGCCGCCCGCGTGGATACCGGAGCCGGAACCTGTGGTGTTGTCGAAGCCGGAGCCGGCACCGCTCGAGAACTTCACGCCCGGACCCGAATTCGCGCCCATCTCGGATCCCGAACCGGTTTTCACGCCGGAACGAGTGGTCTTCGAGCCCCCGCGCCGCGAGTCGTGGCTCGAACCGCCTGCGGCGCCGCCGCCGCCCGAGTCGCACTTCGAGTTCACATTCAACGCGCCGGCGGGGCCTGCGCCGAAGCCGGTGCTCGAGCCGATCGTCAAGGATCCTTCGCCGGTGGCTGCTCTGCCAGAGCCGCCGGGTCTGTTCCGCGCGCTTCGCCGCGAGCGGCGGCCCGAGCCCGAACCTGCGCCGCTGCCGCCGCCGGCGCCTCCGGCGCCGTTCGAAACGTCGTTCGATCAACCGCCGACGGCCGAGCCCGAAGTCGCGCACATGACCGTGCTCGAACGGCTCGAGCGGCTGGTCCACAAGCTCGCTTCGCCTTTCCCGGTTCCGCACTCGGCGCCGCCGCCCGCGCCGCCGCCGGTCGAGCCTCCGGTACCGCCAGCGGCGGCGGCTCCGGCATGGATCGAACCTGAGCCGCCGCCAGTTGCGCCACCGGCGCCGGAGCCGTCGCCGCGGATGATTGCTCCTCCGCCTGTCGCCGCGCCCGAGCCCGTCGCAGTTGCAGCGCCCGAGCCTCCGCCGGTCGCGGAGCCGGCGCCCGCACCGATCGCGCCGCCTCCGCTCGCGCCCGCGATGGTGCCGACGCCCGCGCCGGAAGAATCGCGCGACACCGACAGAAAGAAGAAGAAGCCGAAGAAGCTCAAGGTGCACAGGCGCGAACCGGATCCTCAGGCGCCGCCGGCCGTTCACGTCACGCCGCCCCCGCCGCCGCCGGCGCCGCCCGCTCTTGCGTACGTGCTGCCTGACATTCCGCCTCCGGGTGTGGCTCCGCTTCCGGCCCCGGCGTCTCCGTTTCCGTCAGCGGCGCTACCGGATATTCCGCCGCCTGGTGTCGTTCCGTTGCCACCGCCGTCGCCGATCTTCCCGGCGATGTCTCCGAGGACCGTCGCCCCGCCGGTGCTGGCAACGCCGCCGTCGCCTCCGGCGCCCATCCGGCTGAAGGATCCGTCTGCCGACGTGGTCGCGCGCGCGCGCACGCGCGATCGGAACGTCGGCTTCACGGCGCGGCCGGAACCTCAGTTGCGCCCGCCGGCGATGATCGAGATGCCGGAGCGGCCGGGCTTCAGCCTGTGGAAGTTCGCCGCCATCATCGTCGTGCTCGCAGTGGCAGGATTTGCCGCGTTCAAGTTCGGCTGGTCATCTGCCGTGGTGGCCCCGGAGCCCGGGATGCTGACGGTGGAGACGACGCCCACGGGCAGTCAGGTGTACGTGGACGACGAGCTGAAGGGGAAGACGCCGCTGACGATTCCCCTCACGGCAGGGAAGCACGAGCTGAAGCTCACCCGGCGCGGCCTGACGTACGAGAAATCGATCGTCGTCGAAGAAGGGAAGACACGCGTCGAACGGTACGCCTGGTCGCGCGTTCGACCGGCGGGACGTGGAGGTCTCCGGATTTCGTCCGAGCCACCTGGAGCCAAGGTGTACGTCGACGGCAAGCTGCAGGGCGAGACGCCGCTCGATCTGCCGAACACGTCGGTCGGAACCCACACGGTGACGATCGAGAGCAGCATCGGCTCCGTCCGCCGCACAGTCAACGTTGTCCGCGGCGAACAGGCGCTGGTCGACGTGGAGCTGTACTCGGGCTTCGTCAAGGTGTTTGCGCCAATCGAACTGGAGTTGAGCGTCAACGGGCGGTCGGTGGGCAACGGCTCCGAGCCGATCATGCTACCGCCCGGCGAGCAGCAGATCCTCGCGGTCAACAAGGAAATGGGGTATCGCGAGGTGCATACGATCGAGGTCGACCCCGGCGAGACACGCACGCTCACCATCACGCCAGTCGGACGGCTGACGGTGACAGCCGTTCCGTACGCCGAGGTCTGGATCGACGAGACCAAGATGGGACCCACGCCGATCACGAACCGCCGGGTTCCGATCGGCACGCATACGCTCGTCCTCAGACACCCTGAGCACGGCGAGCGGAAGGTCATCGCGACGATCAAGCACAACGAAGTCACGTCGGTCTCGGTGGACATGACGAAGCCGTAGCTGCGGCTTTCGCTATACAATCCCGCGCCACATGCCGACCCCGATCGGCTATCGCTTCGGCCCCTTCGAGATCGAGGCTGGCGCGTACCGGCTGATGCGCGAGGGGGTCGCCGTGCCGCTCTCGCCCAAGCTCGTCGAGCTGCTGCTTCATCTCGTCTCACACGCCGGCAATCTCGTGACCAAAGAAGCGCTCTTTGCCGCGGCCTGGCCCGACGTCGTCGTGACCGACAACGCGCTGACGCAGGCGGTCTCGGATCTGCGGCAGGCGCTGGGGGACAACGCGGCGTCTCCCCGTTTCATTCAGACGGTCGCACGGCGCGGCTACCGTTTCATCGCGCCGGTCACAGTAGTCGAGGCGCCGCAGCCGGCGGCGACGGCGCCAATCCGATCGGCGCGGGAAACGTCGAGCCTCGACGCGGCCCAGGCCTTCACCGACGGGAAGCTGAAGCTCGAGGCGCTGGATGCGGATCTGGTCGGCAAGGCGATCGCCGACTTCACGCGCGCGGCATCGCTCGACCCACGTTACCCTGCACCGCACGTCGGACTCGCGAACGCGCGCTTCTACGAGTACGAGCTGTCGCGGGCGCGCAACCGTCCGGACCACGCGCTGCTCGCCTCCGCCATCGATCATGCGAAGCGCGCGATCGAGCTCGATCGCGATTTCGCCGAAGCGCACGCCACGCTCTCATTTCTGCTGGTGAGCGCCGGCCGGGCGAACGAGGCGCTGGCCTCGGCCCGCCACGCTGTCCGCCTCGATCCCGCCAACTGGGCGCATCACTTCCGGCACGGCCACGCCGCGTGGGGCTCGGAGCGGCTCGTGGCGCTCGGGACGGCGCTCAACCTCTACTCGGAGTTCGCGTACGGTCACTTCGAGATCGCGATGGTGCACATCGCGAGGGGCGATCTCGATCGCGCGGAACACGCGTTGCGCGAAGGCGTGATCGTGCAGGACCGGCAGGCCGGCCGCCGCGAGCGGTTTCCGGCGCGCGGTCTGCACTGGCTCCTCGGCCTGGTCCGCCTGGCCCGCGGCGACGCCGCGGAAGCGACGATGGAGTTTCAGCGCGAGACGGTGCCGAACACGCAGCTCTACGCGCCGGAGTTCGCGATGAATGCGTTCGACGGCCTCGGCTTCGCCGCGATTGCGCTCGGCGATTTCCCCCTGGCCTCCGAGAGTTTCCGGCGCGCGCTGGAGTTGTTTCCCGGGCACGCGCGCTCGCACGTCGGGCTTGCGGTCGCGTCCGGACGTGACGGCGATTCGCAGGCCGCGGCCGCGGAGCTGGATCGCGCGCGTCAATCCGCCGCCGATCTTGGCCGCGGCGGCCGGCTCGCCGAGGCCCGCCTCACCGAAGCCTTCGAGCGCGTTGCCGCCGGCGCCCCGGAGGAGGCTTGCGAGGCGCTCGAGCGCCTCCTCGCCGTCGAGGGCCCGTTTTTCGGGGGCTGGACGATCCAGATCGAGCCGCTCCTGGCGCCGCTCAAGAGCCATCCCCGGTTCGAGCGCGTGCTGGCAACGGTAGCAGAGAGAGCGAGTTAGAACCCTCACAGTTTTTCAGCCTGTCTCAGGCCCGCCTCACGACTTGAACCACGCGCGCGCGTATCGTCGATTTCATGCTCGCGATCGACGAACGCACCGTCGTCAACGACATCCACTCGCAGCTCAACGCGACTACCGTCGCGAGCGTCCGTCGGCCGCGGTCGCTCGAGGAGCTGCAGCGCATCGTGGTGTCCGCCCGGGAGCGGCGCGCGAAGGTCGCCATCGCGGGCGGCCGCCATTCAATGGGAGGGCAACAGTTCGGCGAGAGTGCCGTCCTGCTCGACTTGACCGCCCTGGATCGCGTCCTGTCGTTCGACGCGGGCGCGGGTCTGGTCACGGTCGAAGCGGGAATCATGTGGCCCGCCCTGATCGACACGTTGATCAGCCGACAGGCCGGCCGGATGGTGCAGTGGGGGATCGTCCAGAAGCAAACCGGTGCGGATCGTCTCACGATCGGTGGTTCGCTCGGAGCGAACATTCACGGTCGCGGTCTTTCACTCCGTCCGTTCGTCGCTGACGTCGAGTCGTTCACGCTCGTCGACGCAGCCGGTTGCGTGCGGCGCTGCAGCCGCGAGGAGCGCCCCGAACTCTTCCGCCTGGCGATCGGCGGCTACGGGCTGTTCGGTGTGGTGTCCAGCGTCACGCTCCGGCTGCGTCCGAGGCGGAAGATGGAACGCCGCGTCGGGATGCCGACGACCGACGGTTTGATGGCGCGCTTCGACCGTCGAGTCGACGCCGGATTCGAGTTCGGCGACTTCCAGTTCGCGATCGATCCGTCGACGCCGAACTTCCTCCGCGCGGGCGTCTGCTCCTGTTACCGGCCGATCGCCGGCGACGTCGAGATCCCAACAGACCAGCGCGTTCTCGGCGACCGGGACTGGCGCGAGCTCGTCCGGCTCGCGCACGTCGACAAGAAGCGCGCTTTCGAGCACTACGCGCGCCATTACCTTGCGACGGACGGGCAGATCTACTGGTCCGACACCCACCAGCTCGCGGAGTATCTCGACGATTATCACCGCGCGCTCGACGTCGGCAGCCCGCATCGCTCAACAGAAATGATTAGCGAGGTGTTCGTCCCTCGCGCGGCGTTCGAGGCGTTCCTGCACGACGTTCGCGCCGACTTCCGGCGCAGCGACGTCAACGTGATCTACGGCACGGTGCGCCTGATCGAGCGGGACGACGAGACGTTCCTGGCGTGGGCGAAAAACCGCTGGGCGTGCATCGTCCTGAACCTGCATACCGAGCACACCCCGGCTGCGCTCGGTCGGACCGCCGAGGCGTTTCGACGGCTGATCGATCACGCACGCCGCTATGGCGGCAGCTACTACCTCACCTATCACCGCTGGGCGCGGCGCGATCAGGTCGAGGCGTGTTATCCGCAAATCCGGGAGTTCCTCCGGCTCAAGCGCCAGTACGACCCGGACGAGCGGTTCGAGAGCGAGTGGTATCGGCACTACAAGGCTATGTTTGCCTGAGGAGTCGAGCATGGGCGGAAGCGTACTTGCGGTGGCAGCGCTCCTTCTAATGACAGTGCAGTCAGACGTTCGCGCAGATTCCGAAGAGCTCGAGCGGCGCGTCAAGCCTGGCGCCAACGTATTCGTGATCGATACGACCGGCGCCGAACGCGCTGGAACCGTCGCGGAAGTCTCCGGCCGCGGAATCACCCTGCTTCAGACGAGCGGCGCACGATTTACGGTGCCGCTGGAGTCGATTGAGCGCGTCGAACGGACAGACAGCCTATGGAACGGATTCCTGATCGGCGCGGCGCTCGTTCCCACGCTCTACGCAATCGGAGCGGCCGGAGACGCCGTCAGCTGGACTACCTCTCATACGGTGTTCACGGCTTTTTATGCGGTCGTCGGCGTCTGGTGCGACTGGCTGCGCGAGGGGCGCACGGCTCTTTACCGCGTCGAGCGGCGCCCCGGCGTCTCGTTCGCGCCGGTGATCGGACCGCGCGCGCTCGGCGCCGGCGTCCGCGTCAGTTTCTGAGCCGGACGCAGATATGCTTGATGGATGGCCCGCGACCTTTCCGGCTGTCGAGTCGCGATCGTCGGCGCCGGACTGGCCGGCCTCACCGCGGCGCGAGAGCTCGGCCGCCGAGGCGCTGAATCCGTAATCTTCGATCCCCGCGATCGCGTCGGCGGCCGCGTGTGGACGAGCCGCGACTTTGCTAATGGCGGGCACGCCGAGCTTGGGGCGGACCTCATCGAAGACGAGCAGGATCGCGTGCTCGAGCTCGCGAAAGCCGTCGGCTGCACGCCCGTTCGGATCCTGCGAGGCGGATTCGGGTTTCACGCGGCCGGCGATCCCGGCATGACGCGCTACATCCCCGGTTGGGAAAAGCTCGAGAAGCGGCTGCAGCAGCTCGTCGACGTGTACAAGGTCTCGGAGCAGCGCTGGGACACCGCGATCGCGCGCCGACTGGCGTGCGAGTCCGTCGGAGCATGGCTCGCGCGGGTGCGGGCGAGCGCGATCGAACGGAAGATGCTGACCGGCCTGCGCGGGTTCTTCCTCGCGGATCCGTCCGAGCTTGCGTTGCTGATGCTCGTCGATCAGTTCGCGACCGAGGGCAATCCCGCCGAAGCGAAAATGTACAGGCTCAAGGAGGGAAACGATGCGCTGCCGCGGGCGCTGGCGAAGCGCGTCCGCGGAGCGGTTCATCTTCAGACGACTGTCCTCGCAATCAGTGGCTCGGCGCGCGGCGTCCGCCTCACAGTGGCCGACCGCCGCGGCCGGCGATCCCAGGTCCGCGTGGACTACGCGATCGTGACGGCGCCCGCCTCGACGCTGCGCGACATCGAGATCCGGCCGGCGCTCCCGCCCCGGCAGCGCGACGCGATCGCGACGCTCGCTTACGGCCGCGCGACCCGC
The DNA here is from genome assembly GCA_036258175.1 of Vicinamibacterales bacterium. Classification (GTDB taxonomy): domain Bacteria; phylum Acidobacteriota; class Vicinamibacteria; order Vicinamibacterales; family 2-12-FULL-66-21; genus DATAEE01. The sequence goes on along the minus strand of DATAEE010000006.1, from coordinate 43,412 downwards.
GTCCTGGCGGAATTCAATCGGCGCTTCTGGCGCGCGCCCATGCGCCGCCGCGCCTTCGGCACGGACGCCGACACTGGTGCAGTCTGGGACGGCAGCGAACAGCAGTGGGGTCGCGGCGGGATCCTCAGCCTGCTCGCGGGTGGTTCCGCGTCGGACGGTCTGCAACGACTCGTGTCGCAGGGCTGGCGGGCGCTGGCACGCGAGCTGGCCTGGTTGGGTGCGAACCGGCACACGCCCCGCACGCTGAAGATGGTCGTGTGGGAGAGGGATCCGTGGGCGCGCGGCGGCTACGCGGTCTTTACCGTTGGCTTCGACCCGGACCTGCGCGCCTGGCTGTCGCGTCCGCACGGCCGGATCGTCTTCGCCGGCGAGCACACGAGCATCGAGTCGCAGGGTTACATGAATGGGGCAGTGGAAAGTGGACTGCGGGCTGTTGAGGAGATCTCCTCATTGCTGATTGCTGATTGCTAGACGTGATCGCTCAGCCCACCCCACGTGTCGGGATCCTGCGAAATGAGCGCGGAGAAGTACAACGTCACATCTTCCGGTGGGTAACTGGCCGCCAGAGTCTTTGCCGCGCTGGCGAGCCGGTCGGTGTCCGGCGGCTTCACCTCCTCGTTGATCAGTCCATTCTCGTGGGTGATGCCCAGCGCATCCAGGAATGCGCCCATCATCGGCCGCTGCCGCTCCAGGTGCCAGGCGATCAGCAGGCGGGTGGCGACCGCCTCGGGCATCGCCGGCAGGCCTGCGAGATAGCGGGCGCGGCGATCGATCGGGAGCGCGGCGGCACTCTTCGGCCGGAACTTCAGGTGACCGGCGATGGCGAGGATGGCCTCGGCGTGCTGCTCGGCGGCCTGATCGTCGGCCCAGAACGCCCGCGCCGCCTCGACGCGGCGGTCCTGACTCATCGTTTTCCAGACTTTCGCCGGACGGAAGCGATCGAGGGATGACGCTGATGACATACTGGGCACTAAGCATCAAGAGCCGACCGTCCGTCAACCCGCACATCGCTCCGACCGTCTAAGCCTGCATGGTCAGCAGCTTCGTCCAGGACCTCAAATACGCGGCGCGCGGGCTCCGCCGGAGCCCCGGGTTTGCCGCGGTTGCCCTTCTGACGCTGGCGCTCGGTGTCGGCCTGACCGCCGCCATCTTCAGTGCGCTCGACGCCGTCCTCCTCCGTCCGCTGCCGTGGCCGGAGCCGGATCGGACGGTGATGATCTGGAGCAAGTGGATCTCGTTCGACAAGACCTGGCTCGCCGATGGCGAGGTGCTCGACTACCGGACGCGCAGCCTGACGCTGCACACCGTGGCCGCGTGGAGCGACGGCCAGATCAACGTGACAGGTGGCGGCGCCGAGCCGGAGCGGGTGGCCTACGCCGAGGCGACGGCGAACATCTTCGACGCGCTCGTGGTTCGTCCTGTCGCGGGACGCACCTACACGCCGGAAGAAGATGTCCCGAACGGTCCGGCCGTTGCGGTCATCTCGTACGAGCTGTGGCAGCGCCGCTACGCCGGCGAGAGCTCCGCGATCGGGCAGGCCATCGAGCTGAACGGCCGCCCATATCAGATCGTTGGCGTCACGCCGCGCGGGTTCGCGCTGCCGACCGACTACGCGTCGGCAGATCGATCGCAGGTGTTCGTGCCGCTGCAGATCGATCCCAAAACCGCCGATCACGGAAGCCACGGCTACTACGGCGTCGCCCGGCTTCGGCCGGGTGCGAACGCCGCGCAGGCTACCTCCGAGCTGCAGTCCATCACACAGGCGCTGACGCGCGAAGGGTTCTATCCGAAAGAGATGGAGTTCTCGGCGTTCGCCGTGACGCTCAGGGACGAGGTCGTCGGTGAAGTGCGCGGCGCGGTGATCGCGGTCTTCGCAGCGGTCGGCTTCCTCCTTCTCATCGCCTGCTTCAACGTCGCCAACCTTTTGATCGTGCGCGCCGAGGGACGCCAGCGCGAAATCGCCGTCCGTTCCGCGCTCGGCGCCGGACGGGGCCGCGTCGTGCGGCAGCTCGTCGCCGAAGGGCTCGTGCTCGCCGGCGTCGGCACTGCCGCCGGGATTGCGCTCGCGTACGGCATCGTCCGCTGGCTGACGTGGTGGGCGCCTGCCGGCATCCCGCGCCTCGCGGAGGCGGCGGTCGACGTGCGCGTCCTGCTCTTCGCCGTCGCGCTCACGATGATCACCGCTGCGTTCTTCAGCCTCGCGCCCGCGCTGCGGCTGCTCGGCGCGAACGTCGCCTCGCATCTGAAGGACGGCGCGCAGAACGCGACTGCCGGCACCGGCCGTCAGCGGTTCCGCAGCGCGCTCGTCATCGCCGAAATGGCGCTCGCCGTCGTCCTCGTCCTCGGCGCGGGCCTGATGATGCGCAGCCTCGCGAAACTGCAGCAGATCGACATCGGTTTCGACCCGTCGAACGTCCTGACACTCCGGCTGTCGACGCCGCCCGCGACGTACGACACGCCTGAAAAGGTCGTGCTCTTCTATCAGCAGCTCGTCGAGCGCGTCCGCAGGCTGCCCGGCGTGCGTTCGGCCGGCGCGGCCCGCCTGCTGCCCCTCGCCGGACAGATCGGAGACTACGGGCTCATGGTGGAGGGCTACACGCCCCCTCCCGGATCCAACGCGAAGGGCGATTGGCAGATCGTGACCGACGACTACCTCGAGACCGTCGGTGAGCGACTCGTACGCGGCCGCACCTTCCGGCCGACCGACACGGCCACGTCGCAGCTCGTCGCGCTGGTGAACGAGGAGCTCGTGCGGCGTTATTACGCCGGCCAGGATCCGATCGGCCGGCGCATGAGAATCGGCGGGGATCCCAAGCGTCCGTGGGTCACGATCGTCGGCATCGTCAAGGACGTGCGGCACAACGGCATGACTGCGGCGATCAAGGAGAAGTTCTACGTCCCACACGCGCAGTGGCACGTCGCCACCGGGAATCCCATCCGCAGCATGAGCATCGTGGCCAAGACGACCGGCGATCCGATGGCGCTGGCGTCGGCGGTCCGCGCGGAGGTGCGCGCGCTCGATCCGAACCTGCCGCTCGCGCAAGTCAGGCCCATGACCGGAATCGTCGCGACGTCGTTATCCGAGCCGCGGTTCACGAGCGTGCTGTTCGGGGTCTTCGCCGCGCTGGCGCTGCTGCTCGCGGCAATCGGGGTCTACGGTGTGCTGTCGTATTTGGTCACGCTCCGGACACGTGAGATTGGCATCCGCGTCGCGATCGGCGCCGGACCGCGTGACGTGCTGCGTCTCGTCCTCGGCCGCGGCCTCGCGCTGTCGATCGGCGGCATCGTCGTGGGTCTCATCGTCGCCGTTCCACTCGCGCGCCTGATCGGCACGCTCCTCTACGAGGTGAGCTCGCTGGATCCGTTGACGTTCGTCGCCGTTCCGCTCGTGCTCTCGATCGTCGCGCTCGGCGCGAGTGCGTTACCCGCGCGCCGCGCGACGCGAGTTGACCCCGTGACCGCGCTCAAATCAGAATGATGCGACTACTTGATGTCGTCGGATCGGCTCTTTACACCGCACTTCTTTCTGATGTGCGGCTACAGTTTCACCGTCTTTCTGTCGGCGTTCCTGCTCTTCCCGACCGCTCCGTTTCACATCCGTGACCTGGGCGGCTCGACGTTCGCCGCGGGGCTCTTCCTCGGCCTGCTGACGTACTCGTCCGCTTTCTCGGCGCCGTTCACCGGCTCGCTCGGCGATCGCATCGGTCACAAGAAGATGCTGATCATCTGCAGCCTCGCGATCGCGGGCTTCACGGTCGCGTACGCCGTCGTGTCGGACTGGCGCGTGACGCTGGCGCTCGTCGTGCCGCACGGCGTGTTCTGGTCCGGGCTGCTCTCCGCGTCAGGCGCCTACATGATGTCGCTGCTGCCGGAGAAGCGGCGCGGCGAAGGCATCAGCTATTGGGGCCTGTCGTCCATCATCGCCATCGCGGTGGCGCCGCTCACCGGGTTCTGGATCTACCGGTTCGGCTGGCTGTGGGTGTGCGCCGTCATGCTGACGCTCAACCTGATCATGACGGCGATTGCGACGACGCTGAAGGAGATGAGGCACGATCACGGGCCGGGCGAAGTGGAGGCGCCGCCGCACGGCGTGCTCGACTGGCGCGTCTTCTTTCTCGCGCTGACGGTTTTTCTGTACGCTTTTTCGTACGGCGGGATCACGAGCTTTTCGGCGCTGTACGCCGAGTCTCACGGCATCGCCCCGAAAAGCATCTTTCTGACCACGCTGGCCGGGGTCATGCTCATCACCCGGCCGTTGTCGGCGCCGCTCGGCGACCGGTTCGGCTACCGCCGGATCTTCGTGCCGTGTCTGCTCCTCGCGACGCTTGGCCTGTCGATCCTCCCTATCGGGCCGACGCGCGGGTCGATGATGACCGCCGCCATCATCTTCGGGTTAGGTTTTGGATCGGCGTTCCCGGTCTTCACCGCATACGTCATGCAGCGCGTGGATCCGCGTCGCCGCGGCGCGGCGTACGGCGCGATCATCGCCGCGTTCGACACCGGCATCGGCACCGGCTCGACGAGCATGGGTTGGATCATTCAGCGGTTCGGATACAAGCCGGCGTGGGTCGTCGCCGCCGCGGTGTCAGCGTTCGCCGTGCCCTACTTTTTCGTCGCGGACAAGCGGTGGAGGCGGCAGTGACCGCTACTCGATCCCGCTGAACTGCTCGAACGTCTGGCCGCTTGCCAGGAACACCAGCGAGGCGAGGAACAGGCCCACGTTCAGGACGACCGCGACGCCGACGATTGCCCAGCCCGTGGCACGGCGGGAGTGCTGCTGATAGCCGATGTTGAAGAAAGCCGGTGCCGCCAGCGGCAGGTTGGGAAATCCCAGCGCCAGGAGCGTCATCCCCAACCACACGTTGAGAACGATCGTCCGGCTTCCCAGATCGCGGTCTGACGCCACCAGCTCGCGCGCGTGGTGGATGAGCCGCCACGACGGCACGGCGAGGACGATCCCGATCACGTAGAACAGCAGGACGGACCCGCGCAGCGTGCTCAGTGCGAGCTTGGTCGTCACAGCCAAAAGGTGGCCGAGAGCCATAGTCCCGATCGTGACGCCGAAGAACAGGTTCATCGCCGCTGTGATTCTGCGGCGGACGGGAAGGTCCGAATGGCGGTGGAGGTAAAGAAGGATCGAAACGGACAGGAGGGCCAGGCCCATCGAGACGGGGACCACTTGCCCTCGTCTAGGATGGAGCGCGATAAGGCGGTGGACCATGCCCACATGGCCATGACGACGGCGCCTCGAGGAAGGTTCCCCGAGAGCGGGCTGCGGCTGGTGGATCGCTACCTTAAATCAAGTTTTAAGGCCTGCTTAATGTAGTACCGCAGCGCCGTCTTGTTGATGTCCTTGACGTCGCTCATCCTGACGTTCTTCGAAATCTTGCCGACGCCCTCGAGCAGGCCGTACTTGTCCGCGAACTCCGCGCCGCGCGAAAAAGCGAACGTGATGCCTTTCTTCGTTGGGCTGATGACGGCGATGATTCGACAGCACCTGTAAGCAGGGATGCCGTAACTCATGATTTCGTCGGCGGACGGAGCGTGCTTGCGCATCAGCTGACGCAGCTCCTTCACGATCCCGCGATACTCCGGCAGGACCCTGGCTTGCACGAATTCATCGACCGTCATGCAGAAAGCTGTTGGCGCCCCTATGGCAGTGCGCGAGTGACACCGTGCGGCCGGCCTGTATACGGAAGCGTCTGAATCACCTTGTTTCCGTCGCCGTGATCGATGACCGCGACGCCGGGCGCCGTCCCCCCTTCGAACGCGGCAAAGGTAATCCGCCCGCTCGGCGATGTCCACTGATGGCCAGCCGTCGTGCCTGCTCCTCCCAGATTGACGAGCTCGTAGCTGAAGTCGTCGGTGTTGACGACCGCGAGCTGCGCCGGTGAAGTACGAAGGCCGATCGTCAGCAGCTTTTCGTTGGCCGACAACTGCATCGTGTCGGGCAGGCTTAGTGTGAGCACGTCGTCGTAAGTCTGGTTCTCGAGGTCGATGAGGGCGACTTTGTTCGCGCCGCGGCGACTGGCGTAAGCGCGCTTGCCATCGTGCGTCACGATGAGCTCATGCACAGACGGCACGTTCATTCGCCAGAAGACGTAGCCGCTCCGTGGATCGATGGCCACGACCTCATTGGCGCCTTCGTTCGCGAGATACAGAATGTTCCCGTTCTTGGAGAACACTCCCGCATGCACCCGGCCGTTGGTCGCGTCGACGTTGCTGTCCCACGGACCCAGGAGCGAGTCATCGCGCGTATCGATGACGGCGACGTAGTCCGTCCCGAACAGCCCTACTGCTATGAGATTCCCGCCGACGCTTGCATGCACGTGATGCGGGCGCCAGCCTGTCATAAAGGGCGGCAGGCTTGGAAAGGGGATCCGTTTCAGGATCTCGCCCGTCTCGGCGTCCACGACCGCGATCGCCGGGGGAGAGCCGAATTCCTCCGCAACGTAGAGTTTCCCTTTTGCGTACGCGAGGTCACCGGGTTGTGAGCCCGGCGCCATCGCCACCGTACGCACTTCGTCGCCGGTCGCAGCGTCGAAGCCCCGAATCGTGCTGACACTCGCAAGGCGGTTCGCCACCCAGATCGTGTGGTTCACCGCCCCGACGTTGGTGTCGGTCGCCGGGGTGAACGAGGCGACAAGAGTTCCGAAGACAGTGACGAAAACTGCTCGTGTGATGCCCCTGCGCATGGCTCCTCCTGTCGGCCCTTCCGTCGGCTATGACTAAAGGTAGGGCCCAATGGTCGCGCCTTCAAGGTTCGAAGTGACGTCGACGTCAGCGAGTGATACGGCGATCGGTGTTTCCAGGAAGCCCGTAGCCTGCTCGTGCGAGGCAAGCATTCGCTCGACCTCCCGCCGGACAGCCGTGCTGCTGCCGCAGGCGTCACTCACGTATTGCGAGCGCGCGGGCACTGGCAACGTCAGCGCCTGTTCGAACAGGGCCCTCACGCGTGGCCAGTCGTCGGGAGGGATGGGCATATCCTCGCTACCGAATCGCGATCGGAGCGACCGTCGATCCGGTTCCGCCCTGAATCTTCAGCGGCTCGACGATGAACGCGAACTCGTACACGCGTTTGGCCGCGAGCTCGTCGAGCTTGAGGTTCTCGAGCAGGTGGATGCCGTTGACGACGAGCATGATCTGGTGGACTGGCAGCGAAAGCTGGGGGTCCGGATTGGGGCTCACTTCCACCGTCGCTGTGTCCGAGCCGACGAAAATCGGATTCTGTCGCGCGAGCCACTCGGCGGCGGCGACGCCGATGCCGGGATTAGCCGCCTGATATTTAACGTTGTCCTTTCCCCACAGCCTGCTCCACCCGGCATGAATAAGGACGGCGTCGCCTGGCTGCAGCGTTACGGCCTGTTTCGACAGCGCCTGCTGAAGATCCTGAACCGTGATCTCGGACCCCTCGGGCAGCGTGTCGACCCCCCTGGCCGCTGCGACATCGATCAGCACACCGCGCGTCACGATGGCGCCGACGTTCTGAACCCCGAGCTTCGTGAAACCGGTGCGCGTGCCGACTTCACTGACCTTGAAGCAGTTGTACATGCTGTCGCCGATCGTCTGGTGCGCGAAGCCGTCGAACTGCGTGCCGACCTGCCCGAACTCGGCGACGATGAGCTCCTCGTTCGAGCCGCGCCGGTTCGATTGCGGATTCATCGTCGTTCGCTTCGTGTGGAGGTTGAACTGCCGCGTGGGGTTGAGCGGCATGGCGGCCGACAGCACCTGACCGAGCTCGATGACTTCGCCGGTGCGTATTAGTTTCGTGGCGCGCAGGACCGATTCAGGTCCTTTCAGGTTGCCGGCGCCGCGTTCGTCGGCAGCGCCCCATTTCGACGGACACCGTTGGGCGTCGGTCGGCGGTTGCCACGACTGTGCGTATGCCGGACTGGCCGCGAGACAGAGCAGGAGGATGATGGCGACAGACTGCATGCGGGCGAGTATAGCGTCGAGTCAGTTCACCTCGCTTTGGCCGTTGCGAAGGACGTTGCGAGCCCTCGCAGCGCGAATTGACGCATGACCCAACCGTCCACCTCGAGCCCGTCTCGCACGGGAACAAGTGTGAGGTCCACGGGCGCCCGGTACCCCCAGAGCTCGGCTGTGTAGTGAAGAGCGATTCCCTGGTCCAGCTTCGTAATCTCTTGAGTTCTCCCGTCGCTCATGAGATCTGAGCTCACCAGTGCGACGACACTGCCCTCGTCAACCGAGATAGCGATCCGGAGACTGACCGGCCCCGCCGGACCCTCCAGCACGGCCGTCCAGGTACCCAGGAACCGTTCGGCCTCATCCGGCGTGACATGTGCGGAAGCGGTGCTGTGACCCATGAGGATCATGCACGACACGGCAATCATCAGCGGTGACATGGGCTTTCGTCAGCGGGTCACCGGCGCGTGGAGCCGATCACCGTTCGAACGCCATGTCGGGAGCGTAAGCCAGTCGACGCTCGAGCCTATCGCCGTCACACCAGCCAGAGCAGCGTGAGCGGCGCCGGCGACCAGATAATGTCGTAGTCGTTCCGGCTTTTGCGAGAGGCGATCCGTCGCCCAGACAACGACGCGTATCAGAAATAATCCCAGGCGTCCCATTTCATGCCTCGTACTTATAAGAGATCTTACGGGCCGATGGTGGGGCGGGTTCGTCAGGATTCGGTATGCGTTTGGTAAGAATGCGGTGATAACGTGTCAGAGCGCTATCCGGACTCCAAGCTCCATCCGCCGCCCCGGCAAGGCCGACGTCGCCTCGCCGAAGAACGGCGACGTCATTACGCCGCTGAAGCCGACGAGGTTCGTGCGGTTCAGGAAGTTCTGGAACGCCGCATAGAGCTCAAAGCGCACGCGTTCGGTGCCTGCCACTCCCATGACCGGGCCGCCCGCCGGGATGTTGTTGTCGTTGATCCGCACGATCTGGACCTGCGGCCCGCCCTCGGTCTGCGGCCGCTGACCGAAGCCGAACGTGTAGCTCAGTCGCGCGGTGACGTCGATCTGTCCATCCGCCCGCGCGCTGTTCCGCCCGACGCCGGCCGGTCGGTCGTTGAGCACCGTGTCGCCGTTGTCGTCGAAGCCGGTCGTGATGTTGTACGGCGGCGCCGACGCGATCCGGAAGGTCGATCCGAGCCGCAGCCGCTTCCAGATCGGCACGTTGAAGATGCCGGTCAGCCGGTGCCGGATGTCGTTCGGTCCTGGCCCCCAGTCGGCGTGCGGGTTGGCGTTGTCCATCGGCAGGCTCAACGCGCCGTCCGACTCGTTCCTGACCCGCGCGAGCGTGTAGTTGAGCGCGAGGAACATCCGCGGCGCCATCCGGTTGTAGTTGAAGTTGACGGTGAACAGATCGGTCCGCGACTCGGCGTTCGACTGAATTTCGGTCACGTTGCCCAGCGTTGGATCCGGCCGCACGCCGTCGAGCGGCGCGTTCAGGTTGATGCCGCGCAGGATGTCCCAGCCGCGGACGTTCATGTAGGACACATTGAGCTGACCACCGGTCGCGATGCGGCGCTCAACGCCGATCGACGTCTGGAGCAGCATCGGCATCTCGAGACTGTCCGCGTCCTGAATACGGCCCGGCGGAATCGCTGACGGGCTCGTGCCTTCGAACGGATCGGGGTACGACGGATTGCTGATGACCAGATCCTGCTGCTGGATGCCGTCGACGCGCAGCGTCTGCTCGTACGTCCCAGCCTCGTACCAGTCGTAGAAGATGCCGCCGCCCGCCCGGAACGTCGTCTTGCCATCGCGGAACGGCGACCACAAAACGCCGCCGCGCGGCGCGAAGTTCTTCCAGTCGTCGAGGTGCGACTGCACCTCGTGCCGCAGGCCGACGCTGACCGTCAGATCCTTCCGCGCGCGGATGTCATCCTGCACGTACCACCCGAACTGCACCTGTGAGAACTCCACGAGCGGGTCGCCGGTGCGCTGCGAATACGTTGCGGGCCGTCCGGCTTCGTAGTCCTCGAGGCTGCTGAAGGTGAACGTGCCCCACGGGTTTCGGACCTCGTCACTGCGATACCGCGCCGCTTCGAGCAGAAAGCCGGCGCGCGTCGCGTGGCGGCCCGAGGAGTAGTCGAAGTTGTCCGCCAGCTCGAACGCGGTGGTATCGCGTCCGCCGACGATCTGCGCCGACCCCTCCGTAAATGCGTTGAGCACCTGGACCGTCGTCGTCGTCGTAAACGGATCCGCGCTGGTCGACCGGGTGAGGGCCTGGAACCGCAGCTCGTTGAACCCCTTCGCGCCCACCGATCCGCTTTCGGCCAGGCGGAAGACGTGGTCGTCCTGCTCGCGCGCGTAGGCCCTGGTCCGCAAGTCGTAGTTGCCGACGCCGAGATTGCGCTGATCCGTCGTACCGCGCTGATACTCGCCCCTCAGCGTGTGAGAGGACGAGAGGGCGTGCTCGAGGCGGCCGCTGAAGTTGACGCGGTCGAGCGGCCGGCGGAACACATCCGAGGTCTCACCGTCCGGGGTCGCCGCGACGATCGTGGAGGAGTCGTAGGATGTCGTCCCGTCGGTGTTGAACGCCAGCGTGGTCTTGTTCTTCTTCAGCGGGCCATCGAGGCTGACGCCGAGCCGCTGCTGCGCCTCGTCTCCCTTCCGCGGCGCCATCGCGTTCCTCGCATTGAGCGCATCGTCGCGGAACCCCACGTCGAACGTCGATCGCCAGCTTGTGGCGCCCGGCTTCGTCGAGATGTCGACCATGATGAAGCCAGCCTCGTGCGTGTCGGCCGCGTAGAGGTTCCGGCGGAAGCGGATCGACTGGATCTGCGACTTCGGCGGAAGCCGGCCGCCGCGGAAGCCGTTGACCCGCATCACGGCACCGGGTCCTGCGAGCTCGCGGAGCGTGTCTTCCATCTCGTCCGGATCTTCCGGCAGCGCGGCAATCTGTTCAGGCGTAAGCACCGTCGCGAACGAATCGCCTCGAGGATCGGTACGGGCCTCGCGAGGATCGCGCCCGACGACGAGGTCTTCCGCGACGCGCTGGATGGCGAGGCGGAGCTCGCGGCGCGTCTCGCGGCCGCGCACGCGCACCTCCTTCAGCTCACCGCGCTCGAACCCGGCCGACTCCGCGACGATCGTGTACCGCCCGGGCGCCAGCCCTTCGAAGACCGCCTCACCCTGCGCGCCCGTCGGCTGCGTCTTCACCGCGCCGGCGGGATCCGTCACCTGCACCTGAGCGCCGACGATGACGGCGCCGCTCGGGTCCGACACCGTGACGCACAACGTCGTCGTCGTGGATGGCGTCTGGGCCCACGCGACTGAGCTGACGCACAGGACCAGCACGAGCGTGCGCAGGAAAGTGGCCGTCATGACCGGAATTTGTCGTCTTTGATCGGCTGATTCACGACGATCTTCGAGAATTCCCACTCTTCGATCGTTTTGCCATCAGCCGCCTGCACGAGCCGATGCGGCAGCCAGAGACCGCCGACTTCCTTGAAGTCGTCGAGGAACCACGAAATCTCTGTCATCGGCGGCGGCGTCGCTTCGACCTCTCCATGACCGCCGGCAGGGGGCCGCTGGCCCCCACCCATCGTCTGCGTCCGGATCATCGGAGGCCGGCCCTGGAAGGTCAGCATGAGCGGCCGGCGCGTCTTCTTGTCGATGAAGACGCGGGAGGAGAGGTTGTCCGCGCCCTTCAGCTCGAGCACATCCGCCTTCCCGTCCGGCGATTCCGCTTCGCCCGCGTAGGTGAACTCCGCCTGGGCGTACGCCGGCGTCGTCAACAGCCACGCAGCGAGGAGCCGCGACAGCTCGTTCTTCTGCAACTGGAGCCGCATCTGTTTCGCGCGCTCCGGATCGCCGCCAGCATCCGGACCGCGGAACATGACGACCGCTCCAGGCGGCGCGGCGCTGCGCTCCAGAAGCGCGCTTCCGTTGAACCCCTGCTCGCGCGTCACCGAGTTGCCCATGATGCTGTCGACCTGCGTGCGGAGATAGCGATCGGGCAGCGCGATGGCGATTTCGATCTCTCCGTCCATCTGGCGTTCGCCCATCTGCCGCTGACTCTTGCCGGTCGCGAGAATAGTCTTCACGGCGTCTACTTTGTTGTCGCCCCCGATCGCCTTGCGCGCCTCCGCCAGCACCTCGGCGCCTTTGTCCGCTCGCGCACTCATCGTCATCGGCGCAGCAAGGACCAGCGCGGCTGCGACGGCTACTGCTCTTGTCATTGAACCTCCTCGAACCTGTTCGAACCTTTATGACGCGAAGCGTCGTGTCCAGTTGTTAAGCGTGAGCAAAGGGTTTGTTAAGAACGTAAAAGGTGGAGGTTGGCGGCCGTAGACGATGGATTTCGCGTGCTAGACTCGCTGAAAATGCGACGATCGCTCTGGGTCTCGGTCGCTCTCGCCCTGCTCGTCGGCGGGCTTGCCGCGCTGCAATACCGGTGGCTTGGGCAGGTGAGCGACGCCGAGCGCGATCGCATGCGCGCCAGCGTGCGCGCGCGGGCGACGCAGGTCGGCGAAACCTTCGACCGCGAGATTACGCGCGCGTACTTTCTGCTGCAGCTGGATCCGCAAACGCGCGAACAGCGCGACTGGCCGGTCTACGCGGCGCGGGTGCAGGCGTGGCGCAATTCGTCAGCGTTCCCCGGAATGGTCAGCGATCTGCTGCTGGCCGAGCGCGGCCCCGAGGGATCGATCACGCTCCAGCGGTTCAACGCAGAGGCCGGCACGTTCGAGCCGGCCGAGTGGCCGGAGCGGGCCGTGCCGCTCCGCGACTGGTTCGAGAAGTGGGGGCCCGTCATCCAGCCGATCAGACCGGACGTTCCCGCGCTCGTGATGCCGACGCCGGATCTGCGTGTGAGCCGGGGCAACGTACGGATCGAGGCCATCGAAGGTCGACACGCCGTCGCGTGCGTCTTCGCGCTGCTCGATGCGAAGTACCTGACCGGAGAGATGCTGCCGGAGCTTCTCCGCCGCCAGTTCGGATCGGGTTCCGCGCTCGAGTACGACGCGATCGTCCGCGACGCGGAGCAGCCCGCGAAGGTGCTGTACGCATCCGACGCGTCGCGGGCGGCCGCGACCGACCCGCCGGACGCGGCGGTCGGTCTCTTCGACCTCCGTCTCGACATGCTCGCGGACCTTCGGACGGGCGGCCTTCTCGGCGACGCCGGCCCGGACGGCAAGCGGCGGTTCTCGTTCAGCATCCTGCAGACCGGCCCGATTCGAATGACCGGAGGCAGCGTTCACGCACCGGGTCCCGGCGGCCCGCGATGGGAGCTGACGATGCGCCATCGTGCGGGGTCGCTGGAAGCAGCGGTTGCCAGTGTACGGCGGCGGAACCTGCTGATCAGTTCCGGCATCCTCGGTCTGCTCGCCATCAGCGTGGGGTTCGTGCTGCTCTCCGCGCGACGCGCCGAGCGGCTCGCGGCACAGCAGGTCGAATTCGTCGCCGGCGTCTCGCACGAGCTGCGGACGCCGCTCGCAGTCATTCGATCCGCCGGCGAGAATCTCGCGGACGGCGTTGTCTCAGATGCGGGGCAGGTGCGGCGCTATGGGACACTCGTTCGTGACGAAGGCCAGCGGCTGACGGATCTGGTCGAGCAGGTCCTCGCGTATGCGGGCATCCAATCGCAGCATGCGGCCGCGGCGCGGCGCCCCTGCGCCCCGGCCGACATCGTCGCGCTCGGCATCGCGCAGTCGCGGGACGCCGTCGATCGCAGCGGTGCTCGTATCGAAACCGACGTCCCGGCCGACTTGCCACGAGTCCTGGCCGATGCGTCGGCGCTCGGCCGCGCGGTGGCGAATCTGGTCACCAACGCGATCAAGTACGGCGGGAACGCCAACTGGGTCGGCGTCAGCGCCCGCGTTCAGGGCCGGGAAGTCGCGCTGACGGTCAGCGACCATGGCGCCGGCATCGCGCCCGCCGATCTGCCTCACATCTTCGATCCCTTCTACCGCGCCGCCTCCGTCGTCGTCGCGGCGCAAATCCACGGCACCGGCCTCGGGCTCACGGTGGTTCAGGGCATCGCGCGCGCCCACGGCGGTCGCGTGACGGTTACGAGCGCGCCCGGAGAGGGAAGCGCCTTCACGATTCACCTGCCGACGGTGTCCCCGGAGGTTACGGAGTACCCGGGTGTGTCCGAACACCCGGTTCCGCGTGTTCCGCCGATCTAAGGGGTGTGGGGCGGAGCCCCATCAAGAATGAATCGACGCATCCTCCTCGTCGAAGACGAGCCCGGCCTCGTCCTGACGCTCACCGATCGGCTGAAAGGGGAAGGCTATGACGTCGAGTCGGTCCGCGACGGCGCGGCCGGCCTCGCCCGCGCGTCCGAAGGCGGCTTCGACCTCGTGCTCCTCGACGTGATGCTTCCCGGCATGAGCGGCTTCGACGTCTGTCAGACGCTCCGGCAGCGCGGCATCGACACGCCGATCGTCATGCTCACGGCCCGCGGCCAGCTCGTCGACCGCGTCGTCGGGCTGAAGATCGGCGCGGACGACTACATCCCGAAGCCGTTCGAGATGGCGGAGCTGGTGGCGCGGATCGAGGCGCGGCTGCGACGAACGCCACCTGCCGCGCCGGCGGCCGCGGACGGCTATCAGTTCGGCGACGTACGGGTGGACTTCCGGCGCGCCGAGGTCGAACGTGACGGACAAGCGCTCGAGCTGTCGGCACGTGAATTCCAGCTGCTGCGCTACTTCATCGAGCATCGCGGCGCCGCGCTGTCACGCGACGAGCTGCTCAACGAGGTGTGGGGTTATCACGCGATGCCGTCAACGAGGACAGTGGACGTGCACGTGGCGTGGCTGCGGCAGAAGGTCGAGGCGAACCCGAAGCGGCCGCAGTTCATTCTGACGGTGCATGGGATCGGCTATCGGTTCACAGGCTGATGGACCTCTCGCGCGAAGTGGTCGGCGTAGTCGGCCATCGCTGCCCGGACGACTTTGAACGCATGGACGCGTCCATACACCTTTCCGATGCGGGCCGTCGCCCTTTGGCCCGGCACGAGCTTGTAAGTCAGGAAGTAGTGCTGCAGGCGCTCGACGAGCACTGACGGCGCGTCGCGGATGTCGCGGACGCCGCCCCACACGTAGTCGTTGTCCAGGACGCTGATGATCTTGTCATCCGCGTCTCCGCCATCGATCATCTGGAGACCTCCGATGACCCTGGACCGGACGATGATCTCGGTGCGCGCGATCGCGCGTTCGCTGAGGACGCAGATGTCGAGCGGGTCGCCGTCGCCGCGTCTCGCGCCAGGTGCGAGCCTCCGCACGCGTTCGTCACAGTAGGTCCGCGGGACGAATCCGTACAACGTTGGATGTTGGGACGACGAGCGCTGAGGTCGATCGACGCGAAGGTATCCAGACACTTTGTCGACTTCGTACTTCATGAGGTCGAAGGGCGTGATCTCGATGTACGCGTTGAGGACTTCCGGTGGATCCGGGCCCACCTCGAGGCCATGCCAGGGATGGGGCCTGAAGAAATTCACCGCGGCTGAATCGATGGTCGGCTGACGCCTCGGGGTCCGTAGTCGGCTTCGGGTCGGCATGTCACGCGCCACCCTAGCAGAGTTGAGCGACGGCGACGAGACGATCTGTTTCACCGGCTGCTACCGTGGCGTCGTACGCCCCCAAGTACGTCGTCCGGCCGAAGCCGCCTTTCATGAGCCGGGCCGCCAGTTCGGCGCGCGTCCAGCATCGCATCGCGAACTGATACTCCGCCGAGCGCTCGTGCGCGGCGTCTATGACGGTGTGTCGTTCGGACAAGAGAAGCAGGCGGTTGTCCGTATCGACGGTCGTCACGCTCGTGAACGTGAGCTTGCCGCGATCCGTGTCGACGCTCTTTCTGAACAGCGGTTCGCGCGCTTTGCGCTCCGCGGACGCCTCCCACTCACGCACGTCCAGGATCAGCACGCCCTGCGGCCGAAGCGCCCGGCCGAACGTCACGAACGCTTGCTCACGGTCGTCATCGTCGATCCAGTCATTTAGAACGCCGCGACAGAGGATCGCGTCGTATCGCGCCGCGGGGAGCGTCAGGAGATCGCCGACTGCGAAGGACACGTTCGAGGCCCGGACCGAGTTGAATATTGGCACAACATCGGTGCCAACGCGCGTGCGCGACGCCGCCGACGAGACTCACGTTCTCGCCGTCGCGCTCTGCACCGCGCGTCGCAGCGCCGCGCGCGCCAGCAAACGAGTCGAATCGAGTGTCGGCAACGGCGAATTCGAGTCGTTCATGATCAGCGGGATCTCGGTGCAGCCAAGAATCACCGCATCGCAGCCTTCACCCTTCATGCGCCCGAAGACGCGCTGAAAGTACGAGACCGCCGTCGGCTTGAACAGGCCCTTCACCAGTTCATCCATGATGATGCGGTTGATCTCCTCACGCTCGGCAGCAGTCGGCGTCAGGTACTTCACTCCGCGCGCCGTCAACTTGTCCGGATACACCTCGCTCTGAACGAGCCAGCGCGTGCCTGTCACACCGACGCGCCGGAAACCTCGCGCGGCGGCCTCGTCGGCGACCACCTCCGCGATATGGAGCCAGGGCAGCGGCGATCGCGGCTCAACACGAGGAAGGGCTTGATGGATTGTGTTGTCGGGGCAAATCAGAAAATCGGCCCCGATGGCCGCGAGCTTCTGTGCGGAGGAGAGCATCAGCTCACCCACGCCGGGCCAGTCGCTGCGATCGATGCACTTCACGTACTCGGCCAGCGCATGCGTGTGCATCGACACCTCGGGATGGGCGTGGGGACCGAGGAGCTCCGCACCCTCGACGCATATGGTCCGATAGCAGAGCGCCGCGCCCTCGGCTGAGCAGGCGACGATTCCGATGTGTTGAGCCATGATCGGATATCGTACTCAAGATGAACGACGCGCACTGCCACTTCTTCTCGTCACATTTTTTTGCGACGCTGGCGCGCGACCTGAAGGACGTGCCGAACCCGCCTGTCGACCTCCCCGCACGATTGGGATGGGATGCGCCCGGCACCGACGAGACGCTCGCGGAGCGATGGCTGACCGAGCTCAATCGCCACGGCGTCGGCCGCGCCGCGCTGATCGCCAGCATGCCGGGCGACGAAGCATCTGTCGCCGCCGCCGTCAGGCGTCATCCCTCACGGTTCGTCGGATTCTTCATGGTCGATCCCACGGCGCCCGATGCCGCGTCGCGCGCGGACCGCGCGTTCACGGAGATGCATCTGCGTGCCGCGTGTCTCTTTCCAGCGATGCACCGGTACGAGTTGGACGATGAGAGAGTGGGAGCCATCGTGGGGCGGGCGGAAGCGCACAAAGCGGCCGTGTTCGTTCACTGCGGTGTGCTCTCGGTCGGCGTCCGGAAGAAACTCGGACTGCCGAGTCGATTCGATCTTCGCCTCGCCGATCCGCTCGGCGTTGCCGCGCTCGCGCTGCGGCATCCGTCCATGCCGTTCATCATTCCGCACTTCGGCGCCGGGTTATTTCGCGAAGCGCTGATGGCAGCCGACAGCGCGCCGAACCTGTACCTCGACACTTCCAGTTCCAACGGCTGGATCCGCTATCACCCGGGGCTCACGCTGGAGGTCGTCTTCAGCCACGCCTTGAACGTGGCGGGATCGTCGCGGCTGCTGTTCGGAACCGACTCGTCGTTTTTCCCGCGCGGCTGGCAGCGCGGCGTGTACGATGCGCAAACGGCCGCGCTCGATACGCTCGGGCTCGCCGAATCGGATCGCGCCGCGATTCTCAGCGGCAACTTCGATCGTCTGTTCCCGCTCGGCCCCGACCATTAACGCGGCCGACGTGGCACTCGCATTGCAACCCCTGCGGCATGCGCGTCGCACTCGTTGCCCCGCCCTTCATCGCGGTTCCTCCGTCCCGGTATGGAGGAACCGAGCTGTTCCTCGCGCTGCTCGCTCGGGGGCTCACCGCGCTCGGCCACGAGCCGGTCGTGTACTCGATCGGTGCCTCGCACGTGCCGTGCGAGCTGCGCTGGACTTATCGCGACGCTGACTGGCCGATCGACGATCCGCATCGAGCCAGCCTCAAGAATCTCACGCACTCGAGCTGGGCGGTCCGCGACGCCGCCGACCATTGCGATGTGATCCACGTGAACGATGTCGCCGCACTGCACTTCTCCGAGTTCGTCGACGTGCCGTTCGTTCACACCCTGCATCATCCCCACGTCGACGTGTTGTCGGAGCTGTATTCGAGATACCGCCGCCCGCACTACATCGCGATCAGCGATTTCCAGCGGCGGCAGGAGCGGCTGTCTCGTTGCCAGACGATTTATCACGGTATCGACGCGTCGCAGTACACGTTCGTCGAGCGCAAGCAGGACTACCTCTGTTTCCTCGGACGCATGACGCCGTGCAAGGCGCCGCACCTCGCAATCGAAATCGCCCGCCGCACCGGGCTCCCGCTCAAGCTCGCCGGCGAAGTCCAGCCGTTGTTTGCGGATTACTGGGAGCGCGAGGTCAAGCCGCACCTCGATGGCCGCACGATCGAGTACGTCGGCGAGGCGGACCTTCAAATGAAGAACGAGCTGCTCGGCAACGCGCGCGCGCTGCTGTTTCCCATCCAGTGGAACGAGCCGTTCGGCCTGATTATGATCGAGGCCATGGCGTGCGGCACGCCCGTCCTGGCGCTGGCCGGCGGATCGGTGACCGAAGTCGTCGGCGATGCCGGGGTCGTCTGCCAGTCGGTGGAGGAGATGGTCGACGCGGTCCGGGCGCTCGACGTGCCCGCTGCGCGCTGCCGCCGACGGGTCGAGATGCGGTTTTCCGTCGAGCGGATGGCCAGGGAATACGAGAAGGTCTACGCGTCGGTGGCAGCGACAACCCGGATTGCTGCCGGTCAGGCACTCGCAACGCGCCTCTGAACGCCCTGTCATGCCCGAAGACGTCATCCGGCACCAGGAACACTTCTACATTCTCGCGACCGCGCTCCGGTCGCCCGACTCCGCCGGCGTTCTGAAGGCGGATGACACGTTCGTCGTGTTCGATCGGATGGGAGACATCCAGGGGCCCGGCCTGGGCGAGCAGGGTCTGTATTTCGAAGACACCCGGTATCTGTCGCGCCTGACGCTGCGTCTCGGCACCGAGCGGCCGCTGCTCCTCAGCTCGCGGGTGCGCGCCGACAACGACTGCTTCGGCGCCGACCTCACGAATCCGGACATGACGCGCGAGGGCGCCCTCGTGCTTCCGCGCGACACGGTCCACCTCTTCCGGCGGCGCTTCCTTTGGAAAGAAGGTCTCTACGAGCAGGTGCGAATCTGGAACTACGCCCAAACTGCCATCGCTGTGCCCGTCTGGATCGCGTTCGGCGCGGACTACGCTGACATCTTCGAAGTCCGGGGCACCGTGCGCGAGCGCCGCGGCCGTACGCTCGATCCTGTCATCGGGCGGGGGCAGGTGGAGTTGGGATACGAAGGCCTCGATCGCGAGATCCGCCGAACCGCCCTGCTCTTTTCACCCGCACCCGATTCGCTGGACGCGCTGTCGGCCCAATACGCGCTCCAGCTCGAGCCGCGCGGGTCGATCTGCCTCGAGGTGAGCGTGCTGTGCGCGCGTGGCCGCGAGCGCCGCCAGCCGCTGACGGTCCCGGACGCGGCCGCGGAACGCGCGGTCGCCGTGAACCTCGGCGTGCAGTGCGCCATCCGGACGTCCAACGAGCGGTTCAATGCCTGGCTCGACCGTTCCTGGTCGGATCTCCGGATGATGGTGACCGAGACGCCGCACGGCCAGTATCCCTACGCGGGTGTGCCGTGGTTCAGCACTCCATTCGGCCGCGACGGCATCATCACCGCACGGGAGCTGCTGTGGATCCAGCCGACGCTCGCACGCGGCGTGCTCCAGTATCTCGCCGCGACCCAGGCCGATCACTTCGACGAGCGGGCTGACGCGGAGGCGGGAAAGATCCTGCACGAAACCAGGAAAGGCGAGATGGCCACGCTCGGCGAGGTCCCCTTCGCGGGGTATTACGGAAGCGCCGACGCCACGCCGCTGTTCGTCGGCCTCGCTGGCGCGTACTACCAGCGCACCGGCGACCTGTCGTTCATCGAATCGATTTGGCCTGCGCTGGATCGGGCGCTGACGTGGATCGACCGGTTCGGCGACCGCGACGGCGACGGGTTCATCGAGTACGCGCGCCGCAGCTCGACGGGGCTCGTCAATCAGGGATGGAAGGACTCGGCCGACGCGATCTTCCACGACGATGGGCAGCTCGCGGCCCCGCCGATCGCGCTGTGCGAGATTCAGGGCTACGTCTTCGACGCGAAGCGTCAGGCCGCGATACTTGCGGAGCGGCTGGGTGACGGCGGCCGCGCCGCCGCGCTGCGGGCGGAAGCCGAGGCGGTTCGCGCGCGCTTCGAGCAGGAGTTCTGGCTCGAGGATCTCTCCACCTACGCGCTTGCGCTCGATGGATCGAAGTGCCCCTGCCGCGTCCGCGCGTCGAATGCCGGCCACGCGCTCTTCTCCGGCATTGCGGCGCCCGCTCGCGCGGCGCGCCTGATGAACGATCTCGTCGGTCCAGCCATGTATAGCGGATGGGGAATCCGGACGCTCGGCGCCGACGAGCGGCGGTACAACCCGATGTCGTACCACAACGGATCGATCTGGCCGCACGACAACGCGCTCATCGCGGCCGGATTCGCGCGTTACGGGTTCAAGGCGGAGGCGCTCCGGCTCCTGACGGGTCTCTTCGATGCCAGCCAGTGGGTCGGCTCGTACCGGCTGCCGGAACTCTTCTGCGGCTTCCACCGCCGCCCCGATGAAGGGCCGACCCTGTATCCGGTCGCCTGCGCACCGCAAGCCTGGTCCGCTGGCGCCGTGTTCCTGCTGCTCGAAGCGTGCCTCGGGGTGAGAATCGACGCCGGCGCGCGCCGCATCACGCTCCACCAGCCTCGCCTGCCCGAGTATCTGCGCGAGGTCTCCGTCCGCGGCCTGGCTGTCGGCCCAGGCACGATCGACCTGCGCTTCGAGGGCCACCGCGATGATGTCGGCGTCACAGTGATACGGCAGGATGTGGATGTCGAGGTGATTAGCGTCAAATAGCAGCTGTCGAGTTAACGGAGGCTGCGGAGGCAACGGAGAAACAACGGAGGAACGGAGGCAGCGGGGACGAAACCTAACTGACCTAATCTCCGTTAACCCCGTTCCTCCGTTGTATCTCCGATACCTCCGTATCCTCCGTTACCCGGCAGCCGACTGATTCACCGCTGCGACGTCGTCGTCACCGTCCCTCTCTGCGTCTTCCCCTTCACCGGGTACGGCGGACGCTTGGGTTTCGCCGCCGGGTTTTTCTTGAGCTCGTCCATTACGACGGCGATCGCCTTTTCGAGCTGTGGATCGCGACCGGCGATGACGTCGGCCGGGGTCTGCTCGATCTCGATGTCCGGCCCGACGCCTTCGTTCTCGACCGCCCATCCGTCTTCCGGCGTCCAGAATGCGAGGTTGGGCGCGGTGATCCCACCGCCATCCATCAGGACCGGGAAACCGAGGATTCCCACCAGGCCACCCCACGTGCGCTGTCCGATGAGCGGTCCCAGGCTGAACTTCCGGAACATCCAGGGCAGAAGGTCGCCGCCCGATCCCGCGGTCTCGTCGATGATCATCGCCTTCGGTCCCTGAATCGACGCCGCCGGCGTCTTCAGATCGTCGCCGTACCGCATCGCCCAGTAACTGACGAGCGGCCGCCGCATGATGTCGATGTAGTAATCGGCAATCGCACCGCCGCCGTTGAACCGCTCGTCCACGATGAGCGCGTCCTTGTGCGCCTGCGGGTAGAAGTAGCGCTTGAAGTACGTATGTCCCAGCGCCGTCGTGTTCGGGACGTACACGTATGCCACGCGGCCGCCCGTCGCGCGATCGACCTTGCGGAGGTTACCTTCGACCCAGTCGCGGTTGCGGAGCGCCGCCTCGCTCTCGACCGGCACGACCTGGACGACGCGGGAGTCGGCGCCGTCCGGGTTCGACCCGACCGTAATCGAGACGATCTTTCCGGCGGTGTTTTCAAAGGGGGCATGAACGTTTGCCGGCGGCCTGATATCGCGGCCATTAACCGCCAGCAAATATTCGCCGGCGCGGGCGTTGACGCCCGGTTCAGTGAGCGGCGACCGGAGCTGCGGGTTCCAGTTCAGGCCTCCGAACACTTTCTTGAACCGATAGCGTCCGTTCGCAATCTCGTAGTCTGCTCCGAGCAGTCCACCCGGAACGGTCTTCGGCTCGGTCAGCGCGTCGCCGCCGCCGACGTTGTGGTGGCCCACTGCGAGCTCGCTCGACATCCACTGGAGCAGGCGGTTGAGATCCTGGCGCGTGGCGACGTGCGGAAGGAACGCGGCGTATTTGTCGCGCGCCGCCTTCCAGTCGATGCCGTGCATGTTCGGCGCGTAGAAATAGTCGCGGTTGATGCGCCACGCTTCGTCGAACATCTGCTCCCACTCGGCGCGAGGGTCGATCCTGACCTCGATCGAATCGGTGGCGATGCGTCCTTCCGACGGCTCGACCTTTTTCGTCGTCGCCACGATCGACCAGGCGGTCTTCGTCCGGTAGAGCAGCTTCTTCCCGTCGGCCGACACCATGTAGTCGTCTGCGTCGGCGAGGAAGGGCTCCGTCTTCCGCGTCGTCAGCTCGAACCGCTGCAGCGACGTCCGGTTATCGACGGTCTTAAGGAAGTACACCTGGCCCGTGGTCCCGACCTGAAGGTTCCGGTAATCGCCTCCAGGTACGGGCAGGTCGAGGATGCGGAACTCCATGCCGTCGGTGTCGATACGGAACTCGTCGGGCTTCGGGCTTGACGCTTCGGGCTTTTCAGGTTCTTTCTTCTCCGGGTCTTTCTTCTCCGCGTCCTTCTTCTCCGCCCCTTTCTCCTCGTCCGACTCCTTCGCCAGCGGCGAGGGGACGTCCTTGCGCAGGACGAGCATGTAGATCACGCGTGTCCCGCGCATGTCCTCGTTCGACTGCGCGAACCAGTCACGGACCGGGCCCTCGTCGGTCGACCCGAAGAAGTAGAGGTAATTTCCGCCGCGATCGAATACCGGCGTGCTGACGGCGCTCAGGCCGTCGGTCACTTCGAACGACTTGCCCTGATCGATCGAGTGCACGAAGACCGACCGGGCCAGCGGACGGGTGTCGAGCGTGTAGGCGATCCACTTCGAATTTGGGGACCACGAGAAGCTGATGTCGTCGATCGGTGAGTACGTGCGAGCTGACGCGACCTTCTTCGCCGCGCCGCTCTTCACGTCGAGCCAGAAGATGCTCTGCGAGTTGTCTTCGAAAGCGATCTTCTGACCGTCGGGCGACCATGCGAGCCGGCTGTAGAAGCCTGCGCCTGACAGCGGAATCGTCCGGGCCTCGGCGCTGCCGTCCTGCGGCGCGATGTGGAGCGCGTACTCGCCAGATCGGTCCGAAACATAGGCGATCTGCTTTCCGTCCGGAGACCAGACAGGCCAGCGTTCGTGCGCTCCCGTCGTGTTCGTGAGATTCCGGGCGTCGCCCTTCTCGCCCGGTACGGTGACGATTTCACCACGGAATTCGAACACGGCGCGCGCGCCGGATGGCGACAGGCTGAAGTTCCGGATGTACTTCGCACCCTTCACGAAGCGGGTCCGCGTCTCGCGCAGATCGGCCGGCGCAGTGAACGAGAGCCGCCGGCTCGTTCCGGTTGCCGGATCCAGGAGATGGATTCTGCCGTCCTGCTCGTAGACGATCTTCCCGCCTCCAGCCGACGCGCTCAGGACGGGAAAATCTTCGTGCCGCGTGACCTGCGACACGTTCTTCGAACGGATGTCGTACGAAAAGACGTTGAACTCGCCATTGCGATCGGATCGGAAGAACACTTTGTCGCCGACCCACATCGGATCGGCGTCGTTCGAGCGGCCAGCGGGCTGCGTGATCTTTTCGATCGCGTGGTTGCCCGTGTTGTACAGCCACACGCGCGACACGCGGCCGCCACGGTACTGCTTCCACTGCAGGAAGGCTGGCGCCAGCGGGTTGTAAGCGATGCGCCGTCCGTCGGGGGCCCACGTCGCGCGCGCCGCGTGCGGCACCGGCAGCTCGGTCTCGAAGCCGCCGTCGAGCGGCACCGTGAAGAGCCGCGTGTGGCGGTTCGTGAACACGGTTCGAGCCGACGTGAACGTCACGGCTGTCCCGTCGGGCGTGAAGCCCTGGACGAGGTCGGCACCAGGATGCCAGGTCAATCGCTTCGGCACGCCTCCGGCGGCCGGCACCGTGTACACATCGGTGTTCCCTTCGTATTGCGCGCTGAACGCGATCAGCGCGCCGTCCGGCGAGAACGCCGGGTTCGACTCGACGCCGTCATCGGTCGTCAGGCGCCGGACGTTCGACCCCTCGAGCCGCGCCGCCCACAAATCGCCGGCGTAGACGAACGCCACCTGCGTTCCGTCGGTCGCGGGTTGCGAGAGGAGCAGCGTTTCAGTCGGTTCGGCGCGTGCCGCGATGGTCACACCGGCGGCAGCCAGGGCAGCAACGGACAGAGCCAGAGCACGCAATGTCATGGAATACCTCTATGGCGGGCCCGGATGATACACCAACGGTGTACGCCCGGCCTTACAGGCCGGGCGTGCTGGGATCACCCGGATGCGACGTTATCGGGCAGGTGGTCCGACGGGCACGCGCTTCCGCTGCTGCTCGAAGACGCGATCGCACGCGTGGTGGAAGCGCCGGGCAAGCTCGTTGACCGCGTCGCGCGGCGCAGGGCCCACGCGTTTCCAAGCCGCCTGGGCCTGCCGGACCTCTTCGATCGCCGCCTTGATGCGCGACTCCTCGCTCGGCCGGCCGCCGATGGTGTTGGCGGCGAGCGCCTCCCGGAGCATCGCGGCGAGCGCTTCGGACGACGTTGGCTGTGACGGTTCGTCGACGGCAAGCTTTTCGACGCGGACGCAGAGCTTTTCGAGCTTCTGCAGGTTCGCGTCGGGATCCAGGTCGGTGCCGCGGAACACATCGGGCCGCGCGCTCAGGATGCGTTCGAGCGCTTCGTTATAGCGCGCGTCGAGCGGCGCCATGCGATCGGTTGGGATTGGTCCCGCCGAATCCCATCGCCGCCGAACCTCGCGGACGGCGTCGCGGAGCTCGGTGGCGTCCCGATCCGGCGTGGCGGTCGCGGCAAGCTCTTCGAACGCCACGACCGCCGCCTCGCGGTTCTTGACGCGCGCGTCGAGCGCGATGGCGTCGCGCTGCTTGTAGCGTTCGAAGAACCGATCGCACGCCGCGCGGAACCTGTTCCAGAGGGCCTCGGCCTTGGTCTTCTTCACCGAGCCGATCGTCTTCCATTCGTTCTGGAGCCGCCGTAGCTCCGCGGCGGCGCTGTCCCATTCCGTCGACTCGGCGAGCGCCTCGGCGCGTTCGCACAGCGCGACCTTCTTCGCCTGGTTGGCCGACCACATCTCCTTGCGCTTCGCGAGATCGTCGTGGCGACGCGTGAAGAAGCGGTTGCACGCGCTGCGGAACCGCTGCCAGATCGCCTTGGACTGCTCGTGCGGAACCGGCCCGATCTTCTGCCACTCCGCCTGAAGCGCCCGGAGCTCGTCCGCCGTCTTGATCCAGTCGGTCGATTCGGCGACGGCTTCGGCCCGCTCGCAGAGCGCGAGCTTCGCCGTCAGGTTCGCGGCACGTTCCTGGGCCTGCGCGGCGAAGTGCTCGCGGCAGAGCAGCTGGATCGGATCGAATGCGCGCCGGTAGCGGTGCCACAACGCCTGCGCCTGCGCGCGCGGCGCCTCCGCCGCTTCGCGCCACTTGGCGTTGATCTCGCGAAGCTCCTTCGCGACGGCATCCAGCCCCGGAGGATCCGGTTCGCCCAGTCTCTTGAGGAGCGCTTCGGTGCGCGCGCAGAGGTCCTCCTGGACCGCCGCGTTCGCAAAACGCTTCCAGTCGTCCATCTCGCGGAGCTCGCGCGCGCGGGGCGCCAGCGCCGCCTGCGCCTTCTTGAGCCGCTCGATGATCGTGTCGCGATCCTGCGTCGTCGGCAATGGGCCCGGTTCGTCGATCGCCGGACGGAGCTCCTTCATCGCGCGCTCCGCCTCGCGCAGGGTGAGATCCTGCGCCGGCGCTCGCTTTTCGATTCGATCGGCGAGGCGCTCGAGCCGGCGGAGGTTGTCCGCCAGCGCCTTGGTTTCCGCTGCGTGCCGCTCGGCCTCTCGGGCTGCCACGCGTTCGCGCGCCGCGGCGTACCGCGCGCGCGTTGCTGCGCCCGCTTCGCCGAGCGCGTCCAGGTGCGGTTCGAGCGCCCGCCACTCGGGCTCGATCGCGCCAAGACCGATCCTGGCTTCGCCGAGGCTCTCGAGTGCCGCGGTCGTTTCTGCCGAGGCCGCGAGCTCTTCCAGCCTGGCGCGGGCGGCGTCCGCGGCCGCGCGCGCTTCGATCGCCCGTCCGATGTCTCCGCAGGCCTTGTCGAACCGCGCGCGGAGGGCATCGACGTCCTCGGTCCCCTCGTCGGATGTGGGAAGCCCCTCCCATTCCGCACGCGCCCGCTGGACGTCGTCCGCCTGCGCCTCGGCGACCGCTGATTCCATCCGCTCGCAGAGCGCCCGCCGCGGCGCGAGCGCCGCCTCGCGCGCCGCTTCGCGGGCCTGCTGCTCGCGCTCGCGCGCCAGCCGCGCCTCTTCGCGTTCCCGCTCGCGCTGACGCTCCCGTTCCGCCTCTTCGGCCGCGCGCTGCGCCGCGTCGGCGTGGTCTATCGCCTGCACGGCCGCACGTGCTCGCCTCGCCACCGCTTTCTCGGCCGCGCGGTCGGCGATTTGCTCGAATGCATTGCGGTCCGCGGGCGACGCGACTGCGAGACGCTCGACGGCCATGACACCTGCCTGTTTGTGATCGGTCTTCATCGCAACGTTCAACAGTTCGTTAGGATCGTTGATGTGTTCGACAGCCAGCGCCGCGATCGCGGCATCCTTTGCGTGCCGCGCGACGCTCCCGAGCGCTTTCGCGTCCGTGAGACGCTCGAGCGCGCGGCGGCGCAGCCTGTCGTCCGCTTCCCCTTTGGCGACGACCGCGAGGTGCCGCGGTTCGTCGAGCGCGGCGAGCGCCGCTTCCGCGCGTGAAAAGCCGCCCGTTCCGTTCGGCGTCACGCCATTTTGCGCCAGCGCGAGAAGCCGCTCGACCGCCTTCTGCCGCACCGCTTCGTCCGCATCGTCGCGCGCGGCGCGGCCGAGCACGGAAGGATCCAGCAGGCGCGCGACCGCGGTGCGCCGGACGCGCACGTCCGGATCCTGCGCCGCCAGCGACGCCAGGACCTCCGCAGTGCTGTCGTCCGCGTCGTCGAGCGCCTGGATCGCGGAGACCCGGACTGCGGGATCCGCATGCTTCCACCTGGGCTGGGGTTTGAAGCGATCGAGCAGCGACACTTACGACCTTCCACCTGCCGGACCTGACGGCCGGCTATTCAGACTCCGCTGTGAGCCACTCGACGACCTGCTCGCGCGTCCAGCGATGGTCGTCGTTCAAGTGAACGATCATCGAGCCTAGCGGCAGCTTCTTCTTGCATCCCACCGGGCACTTCTTCGTGACGTCCTCGAGGCAGCGAAACAGGCGCTCGAGGTGCTTCGGTACTACCTGCCCGTGCTCGCGCGGGAGGTGATACATCCCCTCATAGGCGGCACCCAGGGCGCAGGATCCACCCCGTTCGTCGAAGTAGCTTCCGAAACACTGAGGACCGCGGCTTGCGCCGAGCTTGATGGCCTCGGCCAGCTCCTTCTCGTCAGCCCTGGGTTCGGTAACCATTGCCGCCCCTCCCTCTGTCGAGGTCCCCGCCCGCCTGTCGCGCCGAAGCCTCGGCGGAGGCGGACCGGGTTGATGTGCCACGCCGGGACGCGTGTCCGGGTTGTTCACCCGGAGCACATTGGATGCCAGCGCTCCAATCGTCCGGACCGGGACGCCGTCCGCTTCGAAAGCCGCGACATTCGTGTCGAGTTCGGCGATTGCCGCTCCTGATTGATCTCCTTCGATCCGTGGCCTAAGATCGCCAATCCATCCGTTTGAATCGGAGCGCCGTAGAACGTATGCGACTTTCTCATTACGGAAGGACTTTGGTCCCCTTCCTGGCGGCCCTTGGCAGCACCGCGCTGCTCGCCGGCAGTCCTCAGTCGGCGCCACGGACCGGGCGCTGGCTGTCCTACGAGCAGGCCTTCCGGGTCCAGCCTGCGCGCGACTCCGGTGAGCCGGTCCGGGATGACATTCTTACGACGCTTCCAAACGTCACCGGGTGGCTGGACGACGAACGATATCTCGAACTGCGTACGGACAAGGGCCACGACCGCCGGCTCTACGCGGTGCGTGCATCCGACGGGTACGCGCAAGTCTATCGGGACTACGTCGCCATGCGCGCGGCGTTGCCGCGCGGCTACGACCCGCGTACCGCGACCGCGAGCCCCGACCGGAACCGCTATGTCTTCACGCGCGAGGGCGACCTGCACCTGTTCGACCTGACGGTCAACAAGTGGCGTAGCCTGACCGCGAACCCGGCCGATGAACGGAACGCCCGCTTCTCGCCGGACGGCAAGTGGCTCGCCTACACGCGCGAGAACAATCTGTACACGTACGACATCGAAAACAGTCTCGAGCATCAGCTGACGTCCGATGGGAGCGAAACCGTCTACAACGGTCGGGCATCATGGGTCTACTTCGAGGAGATCCTCGGCCGGCCGTTGGAGTACGCCGCCTTCTGGTGGTCGCCGGACAGCTCGAAGCTCGCGTTCATGCGATTCGACGACTCGCCCGTGCCCGTATTCCCGATCTATCACGCGAACGGTCAGCACGGCGAGCTGGAGCGGCAGCGATACCCGAAAGCTGGCGACCCGAATCCGTACGTCCAGTTGGGCATCGTTGGCGCGGGCGGCGGCAAAGTGGTCTGGACGGACTTCGAGCCGAAAGCGGATCACTACATCGCGTGGCCGTTCTGGACGCCGGATTCGAAGACCCTGACGGTCCAGTGGATGAACCGCGCGCAGGACACCATCCGATTCTTCAATTGTGAGCCCGCCACAGGGAAGAAGACGCAGATCTTCGAGGAGCGGCAGTCCTCGTGGGTCGAGTTCTTCGAGGATCTTTACTACTTCCGCAATGGCAGCGGCTTTCTGCTGCGGACGAACGCCGACGGCTGGGATCATCTTTATTACTACGCGTCTGACGGGGCGCTGAAGAAGCGGCTCACCTCTGGCGAGTGGCGCGTGACGGGCATCGCCGGCGTGGATGAAGCGCGTGGCCTGGTCTACTTCAGCGCCCGTCAGGCCGGCCGGATGTGGGACAGCGCGCTCATGCGCGTGCGCCTCGATGGGACCGGTCTCGAGACGCTCACGAAAGGTGACAGCCAGCACAACACGCGCGTGTCGCCTGGCGGCTCATACTTCATCGACACGACCAGCAACGTCTCGACTCCCGCGGCGATGAATCTGCATCGCGCCGACGGCAGCCTCGTTCGTGCGCTCGGTAACGCTCGCAGCTCAGAGTTCGATCGATACGCGTGGGGTCGGGCGGAGCT
Organism: Vicinamibacterales bacterium; assembly: GCA_036258175.1. Classification (GTDB taxonomy): domain Bacteria; phylum Acidobacteriota; class Vicinamibacteria; order Vicinamibacterales; family 2-12-FULL-66-21; genus DATAEE01. Next base: position 14,026 of record DATAEE010000006.1, on the reverse strand, counting down.
GTTCACGGTCCCGTCAGGCGACGGCTACGATCTGCCTACGTATTGGGTGCTTCCACCCGATTTCGATCCGGGCAAGAAGTATCCGGTCATCATGAGCATCTACGGTGGCCCGGACGCAGGCCGCGTGCGCAATGCGTGGCTCGATCACCAGGCGCACTATTGGGCCGAACGCGGCGTGATCACTGTGAGCGTCGACCATCGCGCGGGCGGCGCGTTCGGCAAGAAAGGCGTCGCCCTGATGCATCGCAATCTGGGCAAGTGGGAGATGCAGGACCTCACCACGGCGGCGACCTGGCTGCGCACGAAGCCGTTCATCGCCGGCGACCGGATCGGCATCGCCGGAGGAAGCTACGGCGGCTACACGACGATGCTGGCGCTGACCTTCGGAGCCGGGCACTTCAACTACGGACAGGCGGCCTCGTCCGTGACCGACTGGCGCCTCTACGACACCGTCTATACGGAACGCTACATGGACACGCCTGCCGAGAACCCGGAGGGCTACAGGAACGGCGCGGTGCTTACGTGGATCGATCGCTACAAGGGAGGGCTGCGGATCACGCATGGGACGATTGACGACAACGTCCACATGCAGAACTCTATGCAGATCGTCGACTGGCTGACGGCGCACGACAAGCCGTTCGAGCTGATGCTCTATCCCGGCAGCCGGCACGGGCTGCAGTCGTCGCAGCGCGCGCACGCCAACCGCGAGACGCACGACTTCTGGGTGAGGCATCTGCTGGGCGGCCGCCTGCCGGTGCAGACAATGACCAAAGCAGTGGAGGACCAATGAACGGTTTGCTGAGCGGAGTGTTGATGATGGCGATGGCAGCAGGAACGGGCGGTCAGACGGCAGCCGGCAACCCCGTGGTCGTGATCGAGACGACGATCGGGGACATCACGGTGGAACTGGACAAGGCGAAGGCGCCGGTATCGGTCGAGAACTTTCTGTCGTACGTGAAGGACGGGTACTACCCCGGGACGACGTTCCACCGCGTCATCAAGGGCTTCATGATTCAGGGCGGCGGGCTGACCGCGGACATGCAGCGCAAGCCCGGCACCAAGGCCCCGATTCAGAACGAGGCCAACAACGGACTGAAGAACGCGCGCGGCACGATCGCGATGGCGCGCACCGGTGAAGTCCGCAGCGCGACGTCGCAGTTTTTCATCAACACAGCCGACAACGCGGCGCTGGATCACAAGGGCATGTCGCCGCCCGAGTATGGCTACGCCGTGTTCGGCAAGGTCATCGCCGGTATGGACGTCGTCGACAAGATCGAAGGCGTCGCGACCGCGACCAAGGGCGGGCACCAGAACGTGCCGGTGGAGCCGGTCACGATCAAGAACGTGCGCGTGAAAACGTCCTGACGCGTTCATGTAGGGGCGGTTCGCGAACCGCCCCTACCGTACGGCCAGTTCCTTTTCCAGCCTCGTAACCAGCACGTCGAGCTGTTCGATCACGGCACGGACCGTCTCGGGTTTGCCGAGATCGACGCCGGCGCGCTTCAGCAGCTCCATCGGGTAGTCGCTCCCGCCGGCGGCCAGCAGATCGAGGTACCGCTGTCTGGCCGCCGCACGCCCTTCCTCCGGTCCTTCCATGATCTCGCGCGCGATCCGCGCGGCGGACGCGAAGCACGTGGCGTACTGGTACACGTAGTACGGCGTGTTGTAGAAGTGCGGGATCCGCGCCCAGGTGGCCGCCGCCAGCGGATCGATGTCGACGGCGTCGCCGTAATAGTCCTTCATCAATGACAGGTACAGCTCGCTCAGGATCTCGCCGGTGATCGGCTCGTCCTGTTCGACGCACTTGTGCGCCCGCAGCTCGAAGTCCGCGAACATGACCTGCGTGTAAAACGTGCTCGTGATGTTGTCGATTGCGTGCTGCAGGAGGACGATCCGCTCAACCGGATCCTTCGAGACGCTCAGCATGTGCTCGAGGAGGAGCGCTTCGCTGAGCGTCGATGGGACCTCGGCGACGAAGATGGTGTAGCTCGAGTAGATGAACGGCTGCTTCTCGTTGGCGGCGAGGGTGTGCATCGAGTGCCCCATCTCGTGCGCCAGCGTGAACACGTCATCCAGCGTGTCGTTGTAGTTCAGCAGCATGTACGGGTGCACGCCGTACACTGGCGCGGAGTACGCGCCGGACCGTTTTCCCTCGTTCTCGTAGACGTCGATCCAGCCGCCCGCAAATCCCCGTTGCATCGTCGCCTGGTAGTCCGAGCCCAGCGGCGCGACCGACGTCACAACGTGGTCGAGCACGTTCTCGTACGGGTACCGGCGGTCGAACTCGATCAGTGGAATGCTGAAGTCGTACACGCCGTAGCGGTCGACGCCGAGGACGCGCCGCCGGAGGCGGTGGTACTGCCGAAGCGCTTCCACGCCGGCGCGGGTCGTTTCGATAAGGTTCTCCACGACCGACGTCGGAATGTTGTCGCCGTGAAGCGCCGCGTCGAGCGTCGTCGCGTAGCCGCGGGCGCGCGCCTGGAACCAGTCCCGCTGGCAGACGCCGTTGTAGAGGCTCGCGTATGTGTTGAGGTTGGCGCGGTAGGTGTCGTGCAGCGCGCGGAACGCGCGCTCGCGATCCGACTGGTTCCGTTCTGTTGCAAGGATTGCACGGTACTGGCCGTACGAAACCGTTACCTCGCGTCCGGTCGAAAGTGTGATCGTCGGAAACTTGGCGTCTGCGGTCGAGAGCGACCAGTACGCGTCGTTCGGCGCACCGGCCAGCCGGCTCGAGAGCGACATCAACCGCTCGCCCTTCTCGTCGAGCACGTGCTCCTGTTGGCGATACAGATCCTCGATCGCGAACCGGTAAAGCCTCAGTTCCTCGTTCGCGTCCATCCAGGCGTGGACCGTCTCGAGCGGGATCGCGAGCAGCTCGGGGTTAAACCAGGCCGCCGCTTCCTTCCATCGCGCGAACAGGATCTGCACCTGTTGACGACGGGCGTTGACGGCGTTGTCGCGCTGGTCCTCGTCGTACTTGAGCGAAGGAAAGTACCAGACACGGTACGCGAGCTGGCCAAGCTCGTCGCTCGCCTTGAACGCGGGCAGGAGCGCGCCGGGACCTAGAGCCAAAGTGCCTTTCAGCCCGGCGAAGGCGTCGATCTTCCGGCTGAGATCCTGAAACGCGGCATCCCACTGGGACCAGTCGGGATAGATGTCCGCGAGGTTCCATCGGAAGCGCTCGGGCACATCGGTGCGTTCGCGTGCGCGTGAAACGGGGACAGTCACCGATTTACGTTACACGAAAAAAGGTGGCTGTCCTCTTTCACGCCGGCCGGGCTTTCAGCACGCCGATCTGCAGGAGAACGCCGGTGAAGTCCAGGATGCGGCGCTCGTGGACGATCTGGCCGTCTTTCATCGTGTAGACGAACACCACGCGGCACTCGAACCGCCGCTTCGTCGGCGCCATCCCGAAGAACTCTCCTTCGTGCGTGCCGACGATGCGGGCGATGACGGCGGCGCGCTGACCGTCGATGATGACTTCTTCCTGGATGAACTGGTAATCGGGAAAGGCGGTGAACCACAGCTTGTAGACCGACTCGATGGCTTCACGCCCGCGCTGCAGCGGCTGCGTCGGGCTCTGGACGAGGCTGTCCTCGGCGTGGTCGGCCGCGAGAGCGGCGGCGTCGTGCCGGCGCCACGTCTCCAGCCGGCGTTCGAAGAATGCGAGGATCTCGTCTCGCGTCATGCTCAATCCTCGATTCGGGCCGTCACTATACATCGGCCCCCTGGCAGCGCCGCGCAGTTGCGTGCAGGGCGGCAGCCCGGCCCGAGCGGCCGAGGATGCTACAATTATTACCTCCCAAGCAGCATCTCCGGTTTCCGGCCCAGCGGGTGAACCATGTCCGATGCAGCCGGCGGCCTCCAGTTTGACCAGGCGGACTACGCGCAGGCACCGGCGGAGATGGTGTGCGCGCAGTGCAAGCGGGCCATCACGACGTCCTACTATCTGGCCGGCGACAGCGCGCTCTGCGGGCTGTGCCGAAACGATCTCGAGCGCGCGCGGACGAGCGGCACGCGGTACAGCCGATTCGCGCGTGCGTTCGGCGCCGGGACGGTCGCCGCGTTCCTCGGCTTCCTTCTCTACTACGGGATCGCGGCGCTGACCGGGTATGAGTTCGGTCTGATCGCGATCGTCGTCGGCTTCGCGGTCGGGTCGGCGGTCCGCTGGGGATCGAACGGCCGCGGCGGGTGGAGGTATCAGGTGATGGCGGTGGTGCTGACGTACCTCGCGATTGTCGGCACCTATGTCCCGCCGATTGTCGAAGCGATCCGGGAACAGGAAACCGCCGCGGGCGTGATTGAGTCGTCCGAAGATCCCGCGGTCGTGCAGATAGCGGCCGAGCCGGATACGATCGGCGCCGCGGCAGCTGGCGAAGCGGGCATCGTGCGGTTCGTCGTTGGTGTGATCTTCCTCATGGCGTTGGCGTGCGCCGCGCCGTTCCTCTCCGGCGCGGAGAACATCATCGGCCTCATCATCCTCGGGATCGGCCTGTTCGAAGCGTGGAAGCTGACCAAGCGAACGGAGCTGACGGTCACCGGTCCGCACGCCGTCTGGAAGCCTCCGGCGGCGGCGCAGGCAGCGGCGGTGTGAGCGGGGGAGCAACCTCTACAGCGGTCGTTGTTCGATGTGACGCCTGCCGCACGGAAGTCGCCGGCACCCTCCTCGCGTGTCCCGCGTGTCATCGGCTGGTTCACGCCGGCCGGTTGAAAGAGCTGGCCGCGGATGCGGCGGCCGCCGCTGAACGTCAGGACACCACTGCCGAGTTGATCGCGTGGCGGGCCTCGCTCGACCTTCTGCCGCAGGGCTCGCGCCAGTACGCGACGATCGCAGCACGAGTCGCCGAGCTGTCGCGAACGAGCGAAGGCAAACGCGAACAGCAGCCCAGCGGCCGCTGGAAGTGGCTGGCGGCGCTCGGCCCTGCCGGCCTGCTTCTCTGGAAGTTCAAATTCCTGATCGTCGCCGTCGCCAGCAAGGCGAAGCTGCTGATGCTGGGACTGACCAAGGCGAGCACGTTCACCTCAATGCTGCTCGCATTCGGAGTGTACTGGACGCAGTGGGGAATGTGGTTTGCCGCGGGTCTCGTGCTCAGCATCTACGTCCACGAAATGGGGCACGTCGCGGCGCTGCGCCGGTACGGCATCGCCGCGAGCGCGCCGATGTTCATTCCCGGGCTCGGTGCGTTCATCCGGATGAAACAGCGGCCAGTCAATCCGCGCGAGGACGCGCGCATCGGCCTCGCGGGGCCGATCTGGGGACTCGGGGCGTCGCTCGTCGCGTATGCGGCCGCGATGGCAAGTGGCAGTGCGCTCTGGATGGCGATCGCGCACATCAGCGCGTGGATCAATCTCTTCAACCTGCTGCCGGTCTGGCAGCTCGACGGCGGCCGCGGCTTCGCGGTGCTCACGAAGGAGCAGCGTTGGGCGGCGACGGCGGCGATCGGCGCCGGGTGGTTCATCTGCGGCGACGGGTTACTGCTCCTGCTGATGATCGTCGCGGTCGTGCGCGCTGCGGCAAGCGAGGCGCCCGCCTCGCCGGACAATGGCGCGCTCGCGCAGTACGTCGGCCTCGTGCTCGCGCTCTCGCTTCTCGTCCGCGTCGCCGTGGCGCCTAGATTCTAGATTCCATCCAGCTCGCCAGCCGGTCCAGCACGCTCTCGAGAATCTGGTCGCGCGACCCGGCTGATTTCGGGACGGCGAACGAGTGATCGCCACCTTTGATCTCGAAGAGCTCCGCCCGGTCGCCCAGACGATCGAGGATCGGCCGCAATTCGTCCGGAGTGCCGAACGTATCGCGCGATCCCTGCACGAAGAGCATGGGAACGCGGACGTCAGGCAAGTGTTTGTCGCGGACCTGCTGCGGCTTGCCGGGCGGATGGAGCGGATAGCCGAGGAAGAACAGGCCCTTCACGTCCGGCAGCATTGCGCGGGCCGCCGCCTGCGACGCGATCCGCCCGCCCATCGACTTGCCGCCGGCGAAGAGCGGAAGCTTCGGCGTCACTTCGCTCCGATCCTTCAGTGCTCGAACCGCCGCCGCCATCGACTCCTCGAGCACGTCCGGCTTGTCCGGCGCCTTCCGTCCCGCCTCCAGGTACGGAAAGTCGAACGTGAGGACATGCCAGCCGCGCCGCGCGAGCCCTTTGGCGACCGCGGTCATGAACGGATGGCGCTGACCGGCGCCGGCGCCATGCGCAAGGACGACGGCGCCTTTCGCGGGTGGGGAGGCGGCAACGAATGATGGAGCCATGAACCTGACTATAACGGCGGTTCGAGGTTCGCGGTTCAAGGTTCAAGGGGCGGTTCGACGTTCAGAACCCTGAACCTTGCACCCCACCTTGCACCCTGAACCTTGCACCCTGAACCGTGTATCTGGACAATCTCCATTCATGAAAAACGGCAGATTAGGCGTCGGGTTCATCGGCAGCGGGTTCATGGCGCGGTTCCACATCCATTCGTGGGAGGCGGTGCGCGACGCGGATATCCGGGGGATCTGGAGTCCGAACCGGCAGCATGCCGAGGACGCGGCGGCGCTCGTCCGGAAGCTCCGGGCCGGCGACGCGCGCGCGTTCGGATCGATCGAGGAGATGGTGGCCGATTCGGCGATCGACGCGATCTGGATCTGCGGCCCGAACTACACGCGGGTCGAGAACATGGAGCGGATCGTCGCCGCGGTCGGCAAAGGCGCCAAGCTCGCGGGCGTCGCGTGCGAGAAGCCGCTCGGCCGAAACGCCGCGGAAGCACGCCGCATGGTGGAGCTCGTCGAGAAAGCGGGCCTCCGCAACGCGTATCTGGAGAATCAGCTGTTTCTGCCCGGGCTCGAGCGCGGCCGGGCGATCGTCTGGGCGCGCGGTGCCGCGCTCGCCGGCCGTCCGTATCTCGCCCGCGCGGCGGAGGAGCACAGCGGTCCCCACATGCCGTGGTTCTGGCGCGGCGATCTCCAGGGCGGCGGCGTACTCAACGACATGATGTGCCACAGCCTCGAGGTCGGCCGCTACCTGCTGACGAAGCCAGGCGCGCCGCGCGACAGCATCCGGCCCGTGAGCGTCTCGGCGCAGATCGCGACGCTCAAGTGGTCGCGCCCGGAGTACGCGGCCCTTCTGCAGCAGATGATGTCGCGCGACGTCGACTACCGGCGTCATCCGGCCGAGGACTTCGCGCGCGCCAGCGTCACTTACGTCGACGAGCAGGAGACGCCGCTCGTCGTCGAGGCAACGACCTCCTGGAGCTTCGTCGGCGCCGGCCTGCGGCTGTCGATGGAGCTGCTCGGACCGGAGTATTCGCTGTCCATGAGCTCGCTCGACGGCGGCACCCGGGTGTTCTTCTCGCGTCGGCTCCAGGGGCCGGAAGGAGAGGACCTCGTCGAGAAGCAGAACGCCGAGCAGGGGTTGATGCCGGTCATCGGGAACGAGTTTGCGGAGTACGGGTACGAGGCGGAGAACCGGTACTTCACCAGGTGTTTCCTCGACGGGATCCAGCCCGATCAGGATTTCCGCGTCGGATGCGACGTGACCGAGCTGTTGATGACGTGCTACATGAGCGCCGAGGAGGGACGTGTGATCGCGTGGAAGCCGGACAACCTCGAAACCTATCGTCCGCCGGTCGCGCGCGTCTCTGCGTAAATCTGCGTTGATCTGCGGTTGTTGAGCTGCGGCTGTTGATCTGCGGCTGGAGGATCCATGGCACGCCACACGAAACTCAGTCACCAACTCGAGCATCTTTCCGAGCGCGTCACGAGGTGGGCCGGCAGCTCGTGGGGATTCGGCGCCGCCCTCGCCGTCATTCTGGTGTGGGGGGCAACCGGCCCGATCTTCAACTACTCGGATACCTGGCAGCTCGTCATCAACACCGGCACGACCATCGTCACGTTCCTGATGGTGTTCCTGATCCAGCGTTCGCAGAACAAGGAATCGCTGGCGCTGCAGCTCAAGCTGAACGAGCTCGTCGCCGCCATGAAGGGAGCGAGCAACCGGCTGATCGACGTCGAGGACCTCGACGAGCAGGAACTGCGTGTGCTGCACGAGCACTATCGCACGCTCGCGAAGCTGGCGAAGCGGGAGTCGCGGATCACCGAGTCCCACTCGATCGACGAAGCGGAGACCCGCCACCGCTCCAAGCGCCGCAGCTGAGTCCCCCGCCTACGCTAAGGCGTCGGCGCGGCAGGCTCGCTTGCCAGAACTGCATCAACGGATATAGATTTATAGATGTGGAATCGCTCCCGGGCCTGTTCCGGCTCCTGGGGGACGAGGCGCGGCTCCGGATCCTGCGGCTGCTCGCCTCGGAGCGGCTGAACGTATCGGAGCTGACGACCGTTCTCGGCATCGCTCAGTCCGGCGCCTCCCGGCACCTGGGCCTGCTTTCGGAGGCCGGGCTCGTGACCGAGAGCCGCGAGGGGGCGTTTACCTGGTTTTCGCTCGCGCCGGGGCTGAAACCGGACAACGGCGCGTTAGGTCAGCTGCTGCACGCCCACTTTGCCGACAGCGCCCGTGACCCGCGCGCCCGCGAGGACCAGGCGCGGCTGCAGGAAGTCCTCCGGTTGCGGAAAGAGAACTTCGACGTGCACGCGAGCCCGGATGCCAGGCGCACCGGTCAGCTCGTGCCCGGCCGGAGCTGGGCGGCGTGGGCGCGCGCGCTCGGGCATCTGCTGCCGCCGCTGCGCGTCGCCGATCTCGGATGCGGCGAGGGGTACCTCACCGTCGAGGCGAGCCGGTTCGCGTCGCGGGTCATCGCGGTCGATCGATCCGCCGAGGTCCTGAAGCGCGCGCGGGCGCTCGCACGGCGCCGCAAGGTGTCGAACGTCATTTGGCGCCGCGGTGAGATCGAGAAGGTGCCGATCAAGGACGCGGGTGTGGACGTCGCCGTGCTGTCGCAGGCGCTCCACCACGCCGCCGATCCCGCGTGCGCCGTCGCCGAGGCCGCGCGTATCGTCGCGCCCGGTGGGAAGGTGCTCGTCCTCGACTTGCGCGCTCATGGCGAGGGCTGGGTGCGCGATCGCCTCGGCGATCGCTGGCAGGGGTTCGAAGACAACGCGCTCGCGAAGCTTTTGAAGGATGCCGGGCTCAAGGACGTCCGCGTTGGCGTCGGCGCTCGCAAGTCCGGCGATCCTTTCACCGTGCTCGTGGCCAGCGGCCGCAAGCAATAGGACCTTGGAATGACATCGACACTCGACACGCTCAACGGCCTGCTCGCGCGCCGCATCCTCGTCATCGACGGCGCGATGGGAACCATGATCCAGCGGTACAAGCTGGGTGAACCCGACTATCGCGGCGAGCGGTTCAGGGATCATTCCAAAGAGCTTAAAGGCAACGCCGACGTTCTCAACGTGACGCGGCCCGACGTCATCACCGCCATCCACCACGAATACCTCGAGGCGGGCGCGGACATCATCGAAACGAACACGTTCAACGCGCAGGCGATCTCGCAGGCGGACTACGCCCTCGAGCCCTTCGTCCGTGAGCTGAACGTTGCCGGCGCGCGCCTGGCACGTGCGGCGGCCGCTGCGTGGACCGCGAAGAATCCGGACAAGCCGCGCTTCGTCGCGGGCGCGATGGGCCCGACCAACCGCACGCTCTCGATCTCGCCCGACGTCAACGACCCCGCGTTCCGCGCCGTCACGTTCGCTCAGGTCCGTGACGCGTACGCGGAACAGGTCCGCGGCCTGCTCGAGGGCGGCGTCGACCTCGTGCTCGTCGAGACGATCTTCGACACGCTCAACGCCAAGGCCGCGCTGGTCGCTATTCAGGATGTCTATGGCGAACGGTTTGGTCACGCCCCAGGCCCCAACCCCCAGGCCCCACCGGTGATGATTTCGGTGACCATCACCGACCGCAGCGGCCGTACCCTCTCGGGCCAGACGATCGACGCCTTCTACGTCTCAGTCGAGCACGTGAAACCGTTCAGCGTCGGCATGAACTGCGCCCTCGGCGCACGCGATATGCGGCCCTACCTCGCCGAGCTCGCCGCCCTCGCGCCCTGCTGGACGAGCGCCTATCCGAACGCCGGCCTGCCGAACGCGTTCGGCCAGTACGACGAGCAGCCCGGCGACACCAGCGCGATGCTCCAGGAGTTCGTCGAATCCGGCCTCGTGAACATCATCGGCGGCTGTTGCGGCACCACGCCCGATCACATACGCGCGATCGCGACGGCGATCGAGAACCTGAAACCCCCTCGAACCCCTTCGAACCTGCTCGAACCCTCTCGAACCTTCTCGAGATTTTCGGGTCTCGAGACGCTGACGATTCGCCCCGACAGCAACTTCCAGATGATCGGCGAGCGGACCAACGTCACCGGCTCGAAGCGGTTTGCGCGGCTGGTGAAAGCGGGTGACTGGGCCGAGGCGGCGCAGGTCGCACTCGATCAGGTGCGCGGCGGCGCCAACATGATCGACGTCAACATGGACGAAGGCATGCTCGACTCCGAGCAGGCGATGACGACGTTCCTCAATTACATCGCGACCGAGCCGGAGATCGCGCGGCTGCCGATCGTGATCGACAGCTCGAAGTGGTCGGTGCTCGAAGCGGGACTCGCGTGCGTGCAGGGCAAGGCGGTCGTCAACTCGATCAGCCTGAAGGAAGGTGAAGAGGACTTTCTGCAGAAAGCCCGGACGGTCCGCCGCTACGGCGCCGGTGTCGTGGTGATGGCGTTCGACGAGCGCGGACAGGCGGACACGATCGAGCGAAAGGTCGAGATCTGCCAGCGCGCATACCGCCTGCTCACGGAAAAGGCCGGCTTCGACCCATCAGACATCATCTTCGATCCCAACATCCTGGCGATCGCGACCGGCCTCGAGGAGCACGCCGATTACGCGGTGAACTACATCGAGGCGACGCGCATCATCAAAGAGATGTGTCCTGGCGTGAAGATCAGCGGCGGCGTCAGCAATCTCTCGTTCGCGTTCCGCGGGAACGAGGTCGTCCGCGAGGCCATGCACTCGGCGTTCCTGTATCACGCGATCAAGGCCGGCATGGACATGGGCATCGTGAACGCCGGCCAGCTCGTGGTCTACGAGGACATTCCGAAGGACCTGCTCGAGCAGGTCGAAGACGTCATCTTCAACCGCCGCCCGGATGCGACGGAGCGGCTGGTGCAGTTCGCCGGCGAGGTCAAGGGCTCGGGCACGAAGAAGGAAGTCGATGTGGTGTGGAGGCAGGGAACGGTCGAAGCTCGCCTCTCGCACGCGCTCGTGCACGGCATGGTCGAGTTCATCGATCAAGACGTCGAGGAAGCCCGGCAGAAGTACGCGCGGCCGCTCGAGATCATCGAGGGCCCGCTGATGGACGGGATGAAGATCGTCGGCGACCTTTTCGGCGCCGGCAAGATGTTCTTGCCACAGGTCGTGAAGAGCGCCCGGGCGATGAAGAAGGCGGTCGCCTACCTGCTTCCCTATATGGAGGAAGAGAAGCAGCGCTCCGGGGGCCAGCGGAACCAGGGCAAGGTCCTGCTCGCGACCGTCAAGGGCGACGTCCACGACATCGGCAAGAACATCGTCGGCGTCGTGCTCGCGTGCAACAACTACGAGGTCATCGACCTTGGCGTCATGGTGACGGCCGACAAGATCCTGAAGGCCGCGATCGAACGCGAGGTCGACATCGTCGGTCTGAGCGGCCTCATCACGCCGTCGCTCGACGAGATGGTGTTCGTCGCGCGCGAGATGGAGCGGCGCGGATTCAAGGTGCCGCTGCTCATCGGCGGCGCGACGACGAGCCGGCAGCACACCGCGGTCAAGATCGCGCCGGAGTACAGCCGGGCGACCGTGCACGTGCTCGACGCGTCGCGTGCCGTCGACGTCGTGTCGAGCCTCCTGAATCCCGCGGCAGCCGACGCGTTCGTCGCGCGTACGCGCAACGAGCAGGAGACGCTGCGCGAGCAGTATGGGGCGCGTCGCGACAAGCCGCTGCTTTCGTATGAGGCGGCGCTCGCAAACAGGCTGAAGACCGACTGGGACAACCTCGAGCTGCCGGCGCCCTGGTTCGTCGGCCGGCGCATCGTGCAGGACGTCACGATCGAAACGCTGACGCCCTACATCGACTGGACGTTCTTTTTCTCTGTGTGGGAACTGAAGGGTCGTTTTCCAGGGATCCTGGAGCATCCACAGTACGGCCCGGCGGCGCGCGAGTTGTACGAGCACGCGCAGGCACTGCTGACCCAGCTTACGGCCGGCCGCCGGCTCGAGCCGCGCGGCGTCTACGGCTTCTGGCCGGCCGCGAGCGATGACGACGACATCATCCTGTACGCCGATGACTCCCGGCGGAAGGAGCTCGCACGGTTCAGGATGCTGCGTCAGCAGGAACAGATCGCGGACGGGCGGCCGAACCGATCGCTCGCGGACTTCATCGCGTCGCGCGGAAGCGGCGCGCCGGACTACGTCGGGATGTTTGCGGTGAGCGTCCACGGCGCCGAAGAGGTGGCGGCGGAGTTCCAGCGCGACCACGACGATTACCACGCCATCATGGTGAAAGCGCTTGCGGATCGGCTCGCGGAAGCGTTCGCTGAGTACCTGCACGCGCAGGCACGCAAAGACTGGGGCTACGGCGAGGCGGAACGATTCACGAACGAGCAGCTCATCGCGGAGCGGTATCGCGGGATCCGTCCGGCGTTCGGATACCCCGCGTGCCCCGATCACAGCGAGAAGTTCCCACTGTTCAAGCTCCTCAACGCGGGGGGGATCGGCATGACGCTCACCGAGTCGGGCGCGATGTTGCCGGCGGCGAGCGTCAGCGGGCTGTACTTCAGTCATCCCGAGGCGAAGTACTTCAACGTCGGCCGCCTCGGTCACGACCAGGTCGAGGCCTATGCGAAGCGCAAGGGCATCAGCCTCGAGCAGGCCGAACGGTGGCTGTCGCCGAACCTGGCGTACGAACCGGAGGCAACGCCGGTGAGGTAGCGGGGCGCATCTAAACCAACCAAACCGGTGTCTAAGTCGTCTGATAGACTGCCCGGACGGGCTGAATACCAGCATGTACTTCCCCCCGCGTGGCGCCACTGGCTGGGTCATCTTCAGCGCGTTTTTCCTGGCAGGGCTGACGGCGCTCGTTGCGCTCAGCCGGACCCCCCAACAGCCGTCACCGTCACAATCGCCTGATTCGGCCTCCGACCCCGCTACCGCGGTCGCCGCCAGAAGGGACTTCGTCCGGACGGTCCGGGTCACGGGCACGGTGATGGCCATCCGGTCCACTGTGATCTCGGCGCCCCGGCTGTCGGGGCCGAATACCGCATCGCTCGTCATCACCCGGCTCGTCAGCGGCGGGGCGTCTGTCGCGCGCGGGTCGTTGCTCGTCGAGTTCGACCGCCAGCAGCAGCTCAGCAATGCCTTCGATCGACGCGCCGAGTATCTCGATCTCGAGGAGCAGATCCGCCGCAAACAGGCCGAACAGACGGCCGCGCGCGCGAAGGACGAGACCGAGCTGACGCAGTCGGAGAACGACGCGTCGCGCGCGCGTCTCGAGATGCTGAAGAACGAGATGCTGCCGAGCATCGAGGCGGAGAAAAACACACAGCGGCTCGAAGAAGCCGAGGCCAAGCTGGCGCAGCTCCGCAACACGTTCCAGTTGAAGCGCCGCGCTGCCGCCGCCGACCTGCGGATTCTCGAGATCCGGCGCGATCGCGCGCGGAACGCCATGGAGCACGCCGAGCGCAACGCGGAGCGGATGGCGATCGCCTCGCCGCTCGACGGCATGGCCGTGCTGAAGAGCATCTGGAAGGGGAACCAGCTCGCGGAAGTGCAGGAGGGCGAAGAAGTCCGCGCCGGCGTGCCAATCGTCGAGGTGGTCGATCCCGCGGGGATGCAGGTGCGCGCGCAGGTCAACCAGGCGGACATCAGCCATCTGCAGGTCGGCCAGACCGCCGGCATCCGTCTCGACGCCTATCCCGATCTCGTCTTCAACGGCCGGGTCGAGCAGGTCTCGCCGCTCGGCGTCGTGAGCACCCTCAACCCGAAGGTCCGGACCTTCGTGGCGCTCGTGTCCATCGCCGGGTCCCACCCGAAGTTGATGCCGGATCTGACCGCCGCCGTGGATGTCGTCGTCGAGCG
>DATAEE010000005.1:0-13243 GCA_036258175.1 Vicinamibacterales bacterium | reverse complement strand
AACGGTCACGGCCTCGCCGCGATGAATGACCGCGACGGCAACCCCTGGGATCTTCTGACGCGTCATCTCCGCGCGGACGACCGCGTCGACGCGCGCGCCGCCATCTTGGCGGGCGCCTGCGATCGACAGCCCGGCGGCAGTGACGAGGGCGAGCAGGCGCAGGAGGAAGGTCATGTCACCATGATATAATCGCGGTTTTGCGGGCCTCGCACGGGGCTCGCCTTACCCACCGCGCGCGCCCTTAGCTCAGTTGGATAGAGCGTCTGGCTACGAACCAGGAGGTCGCAAGTTCGAGTCTTGCAGGGCGCGCCACCTCGCTTCGCGAGGTGGCTTGCCCTGCAATCCTCGGGGTCATTGGGCCAGTTGGCCCCAAAGACCGAGTCTTCGCCAAGCGCGCCACATTCTTGCGTTCGCGAGGTGGCTTGCCCTGCAATCCTCGGCGTCATTGTGGCGGCTGCCACCAACGACTGACTGAGTCTTCGCCTCGGCGCGCCACGCTGTCGCTTCGCTCGAATTGGCCGCCCTGCAATCTCTAGGTCAGTGCGCTTCCGGCCTTCGGCCTCGGCTTCAGTGCAAGTCTTGGGGCTTGGGGCTTGAAAACCTGGCGTCCTCGAGGACCCGGGCCACCAAGAACTCCGCGATGCGCCGGTGGGCCTCGGCGTTGGGATGGCCATCCCAGGGTACCCACAAGGCCTGATGGTCCTGGCCGCGGAAGGTGTTCAGGAGATCGAAGACCGGAATATCCAGCTCGCGACCCCAGCTGGCGACCGCGTCGTGAATCTTCCGCCAGGCGTACCTGTCGTCGAAGTTCTGGGTGAAGTCGGGCATGACGAAGATCGTGAAGGAAATGCCCGCCGTAGCGCACAGGTCGCGCATCTCGCGGAGCGCTTCTTTCGAGTCCCGCCACTTCACCGAGCCCTCGTCGAATCCGTCGAGGTAGTTGCTGCCGGCGCTGTCTTTCGCCGACGGGAGGACGCGGCGCCTGAACACACGCCGGTTCAGCCGTTCGGCCAGCTCGGTGAGGAACCACGACGTCGAGTGCCGATAGACTTCGTCCGGGGTCGTCGGCATGGCCGTTGACGGTTCCGCGTCGTTCACGACGTAGCCGAGGAATACCGCATCAGGCTCGTAGACCGGCATGAGCTGCTCGAGCAGCTTCCGCTCCTGTCGCGAGTTGTAGTCCGGAATGGCGCCGTTGATGACGTCGATCTGGGAATAGCCGCGCTCCGTGAGGAGGCGTTCGGCGACCTGCGGATAGGCTTCCGCTTCGGCGACCGCATACCCCCACGTGTACGAGTCGCCCATGACGAGCACGCGCCTCGCGCCGGGTTGCTTCGCGGCGCGATCGCGATCGCGCAAGCCATGCGAATTGGTCCGATAGGGAAACGTCCGCTTGCTGTCGACGTTGCCAGGGAAGACGCCCGACGCGTTGGGCTTGAACCGGAAGACCTGCGCACCGGGAACGACCACCAGGTTTTCCGTCCAGGGCGGGAATTCCCTGCCGAACTTCCAATGGGCGTACCAGCGGAAGATCACCTCGGCACAACCCAACGACAGGACGGTCGACAGCGCCAGTAACAGAAGACGTTCCGCCAACGGCCAGTTTCGAGAGCGCCTCACGGCCGCGTCATTCTACAGGACCGAGTAACTGCGCTTCCGTCGCAGACCGCGCCCAGGCTGCGCCTGCCTTGCGAGTCTAGCCCGCTACGAACCAGGAGGTCGCAAGTTCGAGTCTTGCGAATGGAGATCGATTGCTGTCGTCAAGAAGGTTGACAGGTTCTACGGGGTGCCCGCCATCGAGGGCGACCGAGTATCGTGAGCAACACAGCGCTCGGCTCGATCAGTGACCTACTTACCGGAAGTCCGGCGCTGCCGCAAGGCGCGGCCGAGGACACCGAAGGCGCCAGTTCCAACGAGCAGGAGCGTTCCAGGCTCAGGAACCACCGCCTCGGGTTGCGGACTCAGCGTGCCGAAGAGACTAAAGACCCCGGGAGTAGGACCGGGCTCCCTGAACGCCTGGAGCCTAAAATTGCCAGTTGGGTAGATGGCGCTAATCTCGGCAAAGTCTCGCGGCAGCGCGTCGCCCTGCCGAGAAGCAGCGGGCGCCTGGAAGTTGGCACTGACCTGAAAAAGCTCGAATCCGGGGGGGATCACCGAGGTGGCCGCTCCGAACTCGTCACACACTCCGAACGAGGGAGCAGCGCACGTCATATTGTCGCGAACGCGGAAGGCCGAAATCGGCACCGTCAAACCAGTGCCCCACTCGACATGCAAGGTCTGACCCGAGGCCGGGTAAATTCCCAGGTTTGGGAGCGGGTTGCTATCGGGCGCGCTGGGGTCATAAGTGAAATGTCCGCTCAGCAGATCGCCCACACCGATCGCCACGCCAAAGATTTCCTCAAAAGATCCAAGGGCGGAAGTCACGTTGACATCGAAGTTCACGATAATAGGGTCGGCGGCGACGTCCTGCGAACAGACGCCCAGCAAGAAGAGAAGTCCGACGCTCAGACAGGCTAGTCGTTTTCTCATTGTCGGCGCGTCCTGGTGAGGGGTCCTCAACTACGAGGGCCAACTGCAGGCGCTATGCAAATGCCGGGACCTCAGCACCAGGACCGCACGGGACGGCCGTCACCTTCCGCGTGGCGGTTCGGATTCTCAGCAGCCAATATCGGCCTTTCCCCATCCGAGGTGATGCCGGCCGCGATTCGTACCGATACCTAGGTCAGTGCGCCTCCGGCCTTCGGCCTCGGCGCTAAGTGCGAGTCTTCGGTCAGGCGCGGACCGTCATTTCGCTCGAATTGGCTGGTTGCTCTAGCGCAACGACTCCCCGGCTTCCCTGTTTTATCGTTTGGGATAACGACGACTTGGCGGGCTTCATCCTCAGCTGGCCAGCTGGGCTGTCGCAGCCGCCGAGTCGCGTCATGACCACTGGACGTGGCCAACGTTATTCCTCCACGGCGAAAATGAACAAGAAACGGCCCGTGCTCGATCCCTGTCCCTACTGCAAATCGACGTCATTCATGGAGGGCGAGCGCTCTGGCGATGAATGGATCTGGTCCTGCGGCAATCCGCCCTGCATGTTCAAGCGCGGCATCGAACGGAGGGACCAGATCATCGACGTGACCGCTGCCGTAATCTCGAACGAGCAGGCCGCACGCTAGCGATCGGCCGCCAGGGGACTGACCGCGCCGCGAGATGACAGGTCGCGCAATTGATCGAACGATCAGTCGCGGGCGTTTCGAGGTCCTCCATTCTCTCCAGCTGCTCATTGATCATGCGGTGCATCCTTGCCATCTCGCGCGCGGCGCGCTTCGGCCGCTTTTCGTCGCTCGAGAAGTCCGCCTCGACGTGACAATGAGTGCATTGCACACCGAGAGCGCGACTGTACCCCCCGTTCATGATGCCAAGAAACGTTCGCGCCTCGACTGTCTTCAGCCAGGGGATCTGGATGTTTTTGAAGACCTGCGCGGCCGGTTCGTTCTCGCGCCCCTGGATCCTGTCGGTGAACTGTTTCACGAAACGGGTGTTCACGTCCTGATTCTGCTGGGAGTTGGTGCGATTTTGAAGCGCCGGCATGGCGAGGATGGGCCGCGCAAGGCCCTGCGCGACCGCATCCGACAGCAGTTCGGCCTCTCGGCTGAGATGCCCGCCTATCGTGACATCATTGAGTTCTGATCGACCCGATTCCGCATCGGGCCCTCGCGAGACACGTCATGACGCCTCGGCCGTCAAAGAAAACCACGACCACGAATCGCGCATCCCGGCCGCGCCAGGCTCGCTCGTCGCGAGACTCGCTGACCGCCGATGAGCTCCGCAAGGTTGACGCCTACTGGCGCGCGTCGAACTACCTGTCGGTCGGGCAGATCTACCTGCTCGACAACCCGCTGCTTCGCACGCCGCTGAGAATCGAGCAGGTCAAGCCGCGCCTGCTCGGGCACTGGGGCACGACGCCGGGTCTGAACTTCATCTATGTCCACCTGCATCGCATCATCAAGGCCCACGACCTGAACGTCGTCTACATCGCCGGCCCGGGCCATGGCGGCCCGGCTCTCGTGGCGAATGTGTATCTGGAAGGCACCTACACGGAGGTGTATCCGAACGTTTCGCAGGACGAGGAAGGAATGAAGCGGCTTTTCATTCAGTTCTCGTTTCCGGGCGGGATTCCGAGCCACGTCGCGCCCGAGACGCCGGGATCGATCCACGAGGGCGGTGAGCTGGGCTACGCGCTGTCTCACGCGTTCGGTGCGGTCTTCGACAACCCCGATCTCATCGCCGCCTGCGTGATCGGCGACGGCGAGGCGGAGACGGGCGCCCTCGCCACGAGCTGGCACTCCAACAAGTTCCTCAATCCCGTGCACGACGGTGCGGTGCTGCCGATCCTGCACTTGAACGGCTACAAGATCGCCAACCCGGCCGTGCTCGCCAGGATCCCGCGAACAGAGCTCGAGCAGTTGCTGTCCGGCTACGGATATGAACCGCACTTCGTCGAAGGGCGCGATCCGGCCCGCATACACCAGGACATGGCCGCCGCGCTCGATGCGGTCGTGGCGAGAATCCGGGCTGTGCAGCGCCAGGCGCGGCGTACCGGTTTCAGCGGCCGGCCGTGCTGGCCGATGATCGTGCTGCGAACGCCGAAGGGCTGGACCTGTCCAAAGACGATCGACGGCAAGCTCTGCGAAGACTATTGGCGCTCACACCAGGTCCCGATGGGCGAGATGGACAAGCCGGGCCACGTGAAGGTGCTCGAAGAGTGGCTGAAAAGCTACCGCCCGGGGGAGCTCTTCGACGAGACGGGCCGGTTTCGCGAGCGAAGTGGTGAAGGTCTGCAGTCACATCCGCTGGCGCCGCCCGATCGCGTCGCTGAACTACCTGCTGTCAAGCCACGTCTGGCGCCAGGATCACAACGGGTTCAGCCACCAGGATCCGGGCTTCATCGACCACGTGGTCAACAAGAAGGCGGAGATCATCCGCGTGTACCTGCCGCCGGACGCCAACTGCCTCCTGTACGTGACGGATCGCTGTCTCCGGAGCCGCAACCTGGTCAACGTTGTCGTCGCCGGCAAACAGCCGGCGCCTCAGTGGCTGACGATGGATCAGGCGATCAAGCACTGCGACAGAGGCATCGGCATCTGGGATTGGGCGAGCAACGATCGCGGAGGCGATCCCGATGTCGTGATGGCCTGTTCCGGCGACGTCCCCACGCTCGAAACGCTCGCCGCCGTGGAGCTCCTTCGCAAACACGTGCCGGACATGAAGGTGCGCGTCGTCAACGTCGTCGATCTGATGACGCTGCAGCCGAAGAACACGCATCCGTCCGGCTTGAGCGACGACGACTTCGACGCGCTGTTCACAAAAGATCGACCGGTGGTCTTCGCGTTCCACGGCTACCCGTGGCTCATCCACCGCCTGACCTACCGCCGCACGAACCACGAGAACTTCCACGTACGGGGTTACCGCGAGGAAGGCACGACGACGACGCCGTTCGATATGTGCGTGTTGAACGGTCTCGACCGGTTCAGTCTGGTAGGAGAGGTGATCGACCGCGTGCCGGCGCTCGGCTCGCGCGCGGCCTACGCCAAACAGGCGATTCGTGACGCGCTCATCGATCACCGGCAGTACATCACCAAGTACGGCGAGGACGACCCGCGGATTCTGAACTGGCGGTGGGGCGCGCAGCCGTCCGCGGCCGGCCGGCGCAGCTCCACGGAAGGGGACAACGTCTGAGCTACAGGAGCACACGATGTCGAGCGCGCCACAGGGATCGGATGAAACGCGCCTGGTGAGCCTGGCGGACGAGGAGCGCGTCAGGGAGATCGTGAGGACGACCGTCCTCGACCTCTGGAAGGTCGTCAACAATCTCACCCGGCTGCGGCCGTCGAAGCACGAGCGGTATCGCGTCGCCATTTTCGGCTCGGCCCGCGCCAAGCCCGGGACGTTCGTGTACGAGGAAGTGAAGCGCGCGTCGGCTGCGTTCGCGTCGATGGGCTGCGACATTGTCACGGGCGGCGGGCCCGGGCTGATGCAGGCGGCCAATGAGGGCGCGGCCAGCGTCGGTGCGCTCGGGTCGGTGGGCATCCGCATCGAGCTGCCGTTCGAGCAGGACGTGAATCCGTTCGTCGAGCAGGCCTTCGAGCACGAGACGTTCTTCACACGCTTGCATCACTTCGTGATCGCCTCCGACGTATTCGTGGTCGTGCCGGGCGGCATCGGCACCGTGCTCGAGATGCTCATGATCTGGCAGCTCCTGCAGGTGCGGCACATGGACAATGTGCCGCTCATTCTCGTGGGCAAGATGTGGAAGGGGCTCGTCGACTGGGCGAGGGTGGCGATGCTGGACCCACGATTGGCGCTCGCCAACCCGGAGGATCTCGGGATTCCGCAGTGTCTCGAGACCGCGGATGAAGCCATCGCCGTCGTCCGCGATCTGCACAGCAAGTGGCTGACGCGGCAGTAAGGGCTCGTTCTGAGCGTCACTCCCGAGTCGGCCGATCGATCCCATACACATGGATCGCTTCGCCGTTGATCGGGTCGACGTCGGCTCGCTCGAATGTTTCACCGACCTTGGTCGCCACCTTCATTGACCGCAGGTCGTCCGCGTTGATGAGGCTGACGATGTGATCGATCTCTGTGTGACGCCACGCCCAGCTGAGCGCAGCGGCCGCTGCTTCGGTCGCATATCCCCGATTCCAGCGTGAACGGTCGATGACCCAGGCCAGCTCGACGGCTGGCCAGCCGTTCCAGAACTGGAGCCCTACACAGCCGATGACCTGCCCGCTCTCTGTCTCGACGACCGTCCAGAGCCCGTAGCCGTGCGAGTCCCAGTGATCGATCAGACTCGCGGTCTTTCGTCGCGCCAGCTCGATGTCGCCAGGATCTTCGGTCAGCGTGACCTGCTTCTTCTCGACGACTTCCGGGTCCCAGAGGATGCCCATGAACGGCTCCGCATCTGCCAGTTCCGTTCGCCGGAGCCGCAACCGCATCGTTTCAATCGAGGTCATCAGGGCCGATAGTAGGATAGCCGCAATGACCACGTTGCCGACCGAGCTCATAGGCGAGTTCATCGACGCCGCGGAGGCAGACCAACCCCGCGCGCTGGCCCTGCTGCAGAAACACCCCAATCTGATCCACGCGCGCTGGGTCCACGGCGAATCGCTGGTTCACTTCATGGCCGTCGAAGGTTTCTACAAGGGCGTCAAGTTCCTCGCCGAGCACGGCGCGGACGTCAACGCGGTCAACGAGTTCGGCGATTCACCACTCATCGACGTGGCGACGCTGGGACGTGACCACATAGCGGAGCTCCTCCTTCAGCACGGGGCAAACCCCAACGCCGTTTCGAAGACGAGGGACAATGCGCTGCACATCGCGGTGCTGTCAGCCAATGAGCGGATGATTCGTGTGCTCCTCGAAGGGGGAGCTGATCCCCGATATCGCACCGATCTGGGCGAATCGGTCTTCGATGCGCTTCCGGCGTCAGGGCCCGAACGCGATGGTCTCATCGCGCTCCTGGCCCAGTACGGAGTAACCGACGATGGGAACTGACAAGCCACTGGCGTCCGTCTTCATCGGCACCAGCCTCGATGGGTTCATCGCTCGAGCCAACGGCGAGCTCGACTTCCTGCCGCCCGGAGGTGGTGAGCCACACGGCTATGAAGAGTTTATTGCGACGGTGGATGCGTTGGTCATCGGCCGAAAAACGTTCGAGACGGTCTTAACGTTCGATGAATGGCCGTATGGTGAAAAGCGCGTCTTCGTCCTCAGCACGAGGCCGCTCGCCGCCGCTCCAGACGGCGCTTTCGTGGAGCACATGGCCGGCAATCCGGCCGATATCGTCTCGCAGCTTGCGGCGCGCGGCATCCGGCACGTTTACGTCGATGGCGGGATCACGATTCAGCGGTTTCTCCAAGCGGGGCTCATTCAGCGCCTCATCATCACCCGCGTTCCTGTCCTAATCGGTACCGGTATTCCGCTATTCGGCCCACTGCAGCACGACATCGCCCTCACACACGTTGCGACCCGGCAGTACGCCAGCGGCCTCGTTCAAAGCGAGTACGTCATTTCCTAGCTTCCTTGGACGCGAATATGAGAGTTGCGACCACCGTCCTGTGCGCCTTGATAGCGTTGACGACCGCCGGCGCCCAGAGCCGGCCCGTCCACACCTACTCGATCGTCGCGCGCGACCCGGCGACGGGCGAGATCGGCGTGGCCGTGCAATCCCACTGGTTCTGCGTCGGCTGCATCGTTGCCTGGGCGGAGCCTGGCGTCGGTGCGGTCGCGACGCAGTCGTTCGTCGACCCGAGCTACGGGCCGCTCGGACTGGATCTGATGCGCGCCGGAAAAAGCGCGCCCGATGGCTTGCGCGGCCTGTTGATGAGCGATGACGCGCGCGCCGTACGGCAAGTCGCGTTCATCGACGCGGAAGGGCGGGTTGGCGTCTGGACGGGCGCCAAGGATATCCAGGCCGCCGGACACACCGCCGGTCCGGCGCCGGCACCCAGTCCGGCCCCAACGGTCGACGGCGGGACGTTCAGCGTCGGCACCGGCTTCTCCGTCGAAGCCAACTTGATGCTCAACGACAAGGTCTGGCCGGCGATGGCAAAGGCGTTTCAGGAGAGCAAAGGCGACCTCGCCGAGCGAATGCTGCTGGCGCTCGAAGCGGCGCAGGCGGTCGGGGGCGACATCCGCGGCCGCCAGTCCGCCGCGCTGATCGTCGTGTCCGGCAAGCGCAGCGACAAACCGTGGGCGAAAACGTTCGACCTCCGCGTCGACGATCACCCGGAGCCGCTGAAAGAGTTGCGACGGCTGGTCACGGTCAACCGCGCCTATAACCACATGAACGCGGGCGACCTCGCGGTCGAGCGCAAAGACAATGAGACCGCGCTGCGCGAGTATGCCGCCGCGGAAAAGCTCGCGGCCGGCGCAGAAGGCATTCCGCAGAGCCGCCTGACCGAGATGATGTACTGGCACGCCGTCGCACTTGTAAACATGGGACGCGTCGAAGATTCGCTGCCGATCTTCAGAAAAGTCTTTGCCGCCGACAAAAACTGGGCTGAGCTGACGCCACGCTTGCCGAAGTCGGATCTGCTGCCAGCTGATTCGAAGCTCATAGACAGGATTCTTCAGCAGGCAAAACCGTGACAGTCGGATAGGATCCCGGGAGGAACCCTCACATGGCTCAGCGGTTTCCTCGCGGGTTTCGTGCGCTGACGCGGCGGCTGCGGATGGCCCGGGTCATCGCGCGCGCGCTGCAATCACGCCGGCATCCGATCCTCGCCCAGATCGTTCCCACTCGGCGCTGCAATCTCGCGTGCGAGTACTGCAACGAGTTCGACAGCACCTCAGCGCCGATCCCGCTCGAGGTGATGCTCGCGCGCGTGGATCGCTTGGCCGCGCTCGGCACCGCGATGGTCGATCTGAGTGGCGGCGAGCCGATGCTCCATCCCGGCCTCGAACAGATTGTCAGCCGGATCCGCAGCCTCGGGATGTTCGCGGGCCTGCTGACGAACGGCTATCTGCTCACGAGAGCACGCATCGCGGCGCTGAATGATGCCGGCCTGGATCGCCTGCAGATGAGCATCGACAACGTCCTGCCGGACGACGTTTCGCACAAGAGCCTCAAGGTCCTCGATCAGAAACTGAGATGGCTGGCGGAGGACGCGGCGTTCGACGTGAACGTGAACACCGTGCTGGGCGCGGGCGTCTGCAATCCGACCGACGCACTGCTCATCGCGAAACGCGCGTTGAGCCTTGGATTCGGCACGTCCGTTGGCCTCATTCACGATCGATCCGGTCAGCTTGCCCCGCTCGATCCGATTCAGCGCCAGGTGTACGACGAGCTGCAGGACCTCGAGCGTGGGTTCTACTCGCATGCGCACGACCGTCTGTTTCAGGAGAACCTCATCCGTGGCACGACGAACGAGTGGCAGTGCGGCGCGGGCGCGCGCTACCTCTATGTGTGCGAGGCCGGGCTCGTCCACTGGTGCTCGCAGCAGCGCGGCTATCCGGGCGTGCCGCTGGAGCGATACGGTCCTGAAGATCTCGACCGGGAGTACTCGTCGGTCAAGTCTTGCGCACCGCACTGCACCGTCTCGTGCGTGCATCGCGTCGCGGTCGTCGACGCGATTCGCGATCGTCCGCTCGCGACGCTCGAAGCGCTCAGTGACGCCGCGCGGGCGGCCGGACGGCGTCCGCCGCGCTCGGTCGGCGTGCTGACCTGGATGTTCGTGACCGGCGGACAGCGAGAACTTTTCCGCCGGCTAGCCGTGCGCGCTTTGAACGCCACGCGCGGCTTGTGATAGTGTTCGCGCCCGTATCTTTCCGCCCATGCCATTCCTCGATGTCACCCCCAACCTGCTCGTGCGCGACGTTGCAAAGAGCCTCGCATTCTACCGGGATGTTCTCGGCTTCGAGGTAGTCGCCACGATGCCGCCCGACTCGTCGTCGTTCGTCTTCGCGTGGGTGAAGCGTGACGGCGTGAACGTTTTTCTCAACGACGCAACCACCGCCGGCGACGAGTACGACGCGCTCAAGGGCAAGCCGATCGGCGCATCGCTGACGATCTACGTCACGATGACGGACATCGACGACTACTTCGCGAGGGTATTCCCGCACGCGAAGGTCGAGGCCCAGCTCGAGACGAAGTTCTACGGCATGCGCGAATTCGCCATCGTCGATCCCGACGGCTACGTCCTCACGTTCGCCGAGGAAAAGCACTAGAGCCCATTGCTGAGTGTGGATTGCTGAATGCTGAATTCAATCAGCATTCCGGACTCAGCAATCAGCAATCCGTGAGGGATCCGTCCGCCGGCCGTCAAAACGCGACAGCCGGCCCGCCCGTAATTTCGAACATCAGCTCTCAGACCCAGCCCAGGGGTTTTGGCGCGCGCGATGCTGGGTGATGACACCGGGCCGTCGAAGACTTCACCTTTTTCCTCTCGAACGCAAAGGAAGGCGTCGGCACGGAGCTCATCAAGAAATGTGAATCCTGGATTGTGACGCTGAAGCAGGGTCGGAATCCGTTCGACGCGGCCACCCTGCAGGCGCTCCGCATCGAGTAGCGCAGCCCTTTAGGGCTGCTTGTCAAAAAGTAGCGCAGCCCTTTAGGGCTGCCGTTGGTGTAACGCAGCCCTTCAGGGCTGCTGATCATGGGCGTCCCGCTAACCCCGATCGTCGTCAAGGAATCGCTCGGTCTGAAGGACCTGCACGGGAAGAAGCTCGCCGTCGACGGAAACGGCGAGCTCTACCAATTCCTGGCCCTCATCCGACTTCCCGACGGAACGCCTCTCCATGACCATACGGGCCGCGTGACGTCCCACCTTTCGGGGCTGTTCTATCGAACGACGCGCCTGATCGCCGACTACGGGCTGGAGCTCGTTTTCGTGTTCGACGGCGCGCCGCCGGCGCTGAAGTCGGCCGAGCTCGCACGCCGTCGCGCCACGCGCCGGCGGTACGACGAGGAGCTCGCCGCCGCGCGTGCGGCCGGCGATCTCGCCCGCGCGTACTCGAAGGCAACGATGACGTCCCGGTTGACACGCGAGATGGTGGACGAGGCGATTCATCTCTTGCAGTTGATGGGGATCCCCACCGTTCAGGCGCCGTCCGAAGGGGAGGCGCAGGCGGCGCACATGGCGCGGGCCGGCGCGGTCTGGGCTGCCGCGAGCAAGGATTACGACTCGCTCCTGTTCGGCGCGCCGCGGCTGCTGCGGTTTCTCACGATCACCGGCCGCGAGTTTCTGCCGAGCCGCGGGACGTCGCGACCCATCACGCCGGAGCTCATCGATCAAAAGAGGCTGCTTGGCGCGCTCGACCTGACGCGGGAACAGCTGATCGACCTCGCGATCCTCGTCGGCACCGACTTCAACAATGGCATCAAAGGGATCGGGCCCAAGAAGGCGCTCGCGCTCCTGCAGCGGTACGGATCGATCGACGACATGCCGGCAGAGATTCGCGACGTGGTGGGCCCGGTGGTCCGCGACGTCCGCGCCATCTACCTCGCTCCAGACGTCACCGATGACTACACGACGAGCTTCGGTCCTGTCGATATTTCCGGAATCATCAACTATCTCTGCGACGAGCGCGCGTTTTCGAAGGATCGCGTGACCGCCGCGCTGCAGCGCGCGTTTCCCGCGGCCTCATGACGTCAGGCGCTTGCGCAGGTCAGACTGATAGATATCGATGGTCGCGTATGGCGAGAAGATCACCTTCGACAGAACGCGGAAGATCGGATTGTAGATCTCGCCATCCTCGGTGATCGTCAGCGCCGCGCCCTCCGGCGCAGGCTTTACTTCGAGCGTCCACGTTCCGCCGTACGGCAGCGACGGATCGTCGATGCGCGTCACCAGCCTCGAGTCCGGCTGGCGCCGCTCGACGCGGTACGTCACGACGCCGTGCTTGCCATCCTCCCGAAAGCGCATTCCACGCCCGTCGTCACCCAGCAGCTCGACGGTCCTGACCTCCGATCGCCATTCGGGAAAACGCGCGAAGTCAGTGATCGTCGCGAAGACGCGCGCCCCACGGATGTCAGGCCGGGATGGGCCGGCCAGGCGGCGCAACCGCTGCGTTTTCACCCAGATCCGTCGGATGCACGTGCAGGTGTTGCGCTTGCAGCGCTGGAGCTGCCCCATGACTGCGCGCACACTCGTCCTTGCGGCGCTGGCGATCGCCCTCGTGTCGCCGCCGGCGGCGACGATGCGAGCGCAGACCGCTCCCGGCGAGATCGCGGGTCACAAGATTCGGGTGCCTGGCGAGAAGGTGGACGGGACAACGGAGAAGCTTTCAGAGGTCGAAGCGGAAATGGTCGCGCGGCTGCCGCCGCAGGGGCAGGCGGAGCGGCTTCTGCAGTACGCGATTTCCCATCACATTGGAGCGACCGACGAGATCAAACGGCGCATCAAGAGCTGGCGAGGCACCATCACGCGGTCCGACCCGCTTGCCACACTGCTGGACGTTGCCATCAACGGATCCGATCTGCGGGTCCGCGCCGCCGCGCTCGAGATCGAGCTCACCGTCTTCGACGTCGCGAAGACGTCCGAACAGGTCGATCTTTTGCTCGCGCAGATCGAGGCCAGCCCGAAGGACGGCCGGCATCAGATCTGGCTGCTGGGCATCCTCGCGAACCGCGGTGTCGAGCCGGGCCGGATCCATCACGAGCTTCGCAGCCTCATGCGATCGCCCGACGAGATGGTGAGGTACCAGGCTGTGGCGGCCATCGCCTACATCGGCACGGACGAGACCGTGCCAGACCTCG
>DATAEE010000004.1:0-7117 GCA_036258175.1 Vicinamibacterales bacterium | reverse complement strand
TGCGTCGGGGCCCAGGGTGAACGTCACCGTTTTCGTCTCGCCGGGCCCGAGGCTGACGCGCTCGAAGCCGCGAAGCTCCTTCGTCGGCCGCGTGACCGAGCTCACGACGTCGCGTATGTAGAGCTGGACGACTTCGTCTCCCGCGCGCGGACCCGTGTTCCTGACGTCGACCGTGACCGTCACGTGTCCCGCAGGGCCGATCGTCGTCGGCGTCACCTTCAGGTTCGTGAGTGCGAACGTCGTGTAGCTCAGGCCGTGGCCGAACGGCCAGAGCGGCTCACGCGTGAGATCGAGGTGCGATCTGAATGATGTCGGACGACGGTTGTAGTAGACGGGCAGCTGACCCGTGTGACGCGGGAAGGTGACCGGCAGCTTGCCGCCAGGGTTCACGTCACCGAACAGGACTTCCGCGATCGCCGTGCCGCTTTCCTGGCCCGCGTACCACGTTTCGACGATCGCTGGCACCCGCTCAGCGACTCGCGGAATCGCGAGCGGCCTTCCATTGATCAACACCACGACCACCGGTTTGCCGGTCTGCAGCATCGCGTCGACGAGCTCTTCCTGCTGGCTCATGAGCGTCAGATCCGCGACGTCGCCGAGATGATTGTCGGCCCACGCTTCGCGCGAGGTGGATTCGTTCGTCCCGATAGCAAGAACGATCGCATCGGCGCCGCGCGCCACCTTCACCGCCTCCTGGATGCGCTGGCGATTGAGCGCGGGATCGCCCATCACGACCTTGTCCGCGGTCCAGTTCGCTTCGTGCTCCGTGATGCGAACGCCCTCGGCATGAACGACTTTGACGCCGGCGCCTGCTTTGTCGGTGATCCCGGTCAGCAGGCTGACGCCGCGGCCGGGATCGCGCGAGTAGCCGCCCAGGTGGACGCCCTTCGCGTTCGGGCCGATGACGGCGAGGGTCTTGAGCTTGGCGCGATTGAGCGGAAGCAGTTCGCGATCGTTCTTCAGAAGAACGATGGACTTCCGCGCCGCTTCGAGCGCCAGCTTCTGGTGCTCTGGTGTGTTCGCGGCGCGCTCCGCTTCGGCCGGATCGACGTACGGATTCTCGAAGAGTCCGGCGAGGAACTTCGCCTTGAGCATGCGGCTGACGGCCAGATCGACGCTCGCCTGCGCGACGCGGCCATCCTTGACCATGGCGACGAGCTCCGGAAAGCCATCCGGATCGGGCAGCTCGATGTCGATGCCTGCCTCGAGCGACTGGCGGGCTGCTTCCCCTTTGTCCGCTGCCACGTGGTGCCGGCTCACGAGCTGCTCGACCGCGAAATAGTCCGACACCACGATCCCCTGGAAACCCCACTCGCGGCGGAGCACGTCCTCGAGGAGCCAGCGGTTCGCGTGCATGGCGACGCCGTCCACCTCGTTGTAACTGGGCATGACGGCGTAGACGCCCGCTTCTTTGACCGCCGCTTCGAACGGCACGAGCAACTCGGCCCGCATCAGCCGCTCCGAGACGAGCGGCGGCGCGGTGTTGATGCCGCCTTCATGCGATCCGTGACCGGCAAAGTGTTTGAGCGTCGCGAACACCTTGTCTTGGGCGAGCGGCAGGCTCGTGCCTTGATAGCCGCGCACGGCCGCTACGCCCAGCCGCGAGACGAGATACGGATCCTCGCCGTAGGTTTCCTCGATCCGTCCCCACCGCGGATCGCGACCCAGATCGACGACCGGAGAAAGCACATGCTGGCAGCCGCGGGCGCGCGCTTCTTTCGCGGCGACGCTCATCAGCCGTTCGACCAGCGCGGGGTCCCACGTGCTACCGAGTCCAATCGGCACCGGAAAATGCGTGCCTCGCGGCGCCGCGAGGCCGTGCAGTGCCTCCTCGTGGAACATCACCGGAATCCCGAGCCGCGTGTTCTCGGCTACCCATTTCTGCACGGCGTTGACGAACTCCGCATGCTCGCGCGGCTGGCGCACGGGCCGGCCTGCGGACGGTCCGGCGATCTCGCTCGGCCGCGAGATCTGCCCGATGCCTTGGCCGATGAGCGCCTTGGCCATCGCCGGGACGAATCGGCCGGCCTCGTCCTGGATTTTGACCTTCTGGCCCCAGATGCCAATAAGCTGCGCGACCTTTTCCTCGAGCGTCATGCGCGTGAGCAGGTCGGCCACGCGCGCATCGACCGGCAGCGCCGGATCGCGGTAGCGCGCGCCTGCCCTGAGCGCAGTCGAAGGGCCGTCCTGTGCATGCAGCACGGCAAGAGAAATGGCAGTCAGGGCTACGAACGCAACGGGACGGCTGATGGCTCTGGACATAGGCGATGCGTAGAATACGGGAACATCGTGCCGTTTCGCATCTGGGGCGCCCGCATCATCGTTTTTTTCGTTCTCGCCGCTGCCGGATCGGTCCGCGTGCGCGCCGAAAACGGTTACGACCTCTGGCTCCGATACCTTCCAATCGAGGATGGCGCGCTCCGGGAAACCTATCGCAAGTCAATCTCCTCGCTCGTCGTCTATTCGTCGTCGCCCACCGGTCGCGTGATCGCGAGCGAGCTTCAGCGGGGCTTGAACGGTCTGCTTGGGCTGAACCTGACGGCCACGACGTCATTCCCGGCGGCGGGAACGGTCGTGGTCGTGGCGACGCCGTCGAGCTCTCACATGTTCGCCAACCGGCCGGAGTGGAGCGCCGACCTGCAGCGGCTGGGTAGCGAGGGGTACTTCATCCGCTCGACGACGATCGATGGCCGTCAGATCACGACGATCGGGTCGACGTCGGACGTGGGAACACTTTACGGCGCGTTTCATTTCTTGCGGCTGATCCAGACTTGCCAGCCAATCGATCGGCTGGAGATCGCGGCGCAGCCGAAGATGAAAACACGCGTCCTGAACCACTGGGACAATCTGGACGGCAGTATCGAGCGCGGGTATGCGGGCCGCTCGCTGTGGAAATGGGATGAACTGCCGGCGCGGGTCGATCCGCGGGTCGAGGACTACGCGCGGGTGAACGCCTCCATCGGGATCAACGGCACTGCGATCAACAGCGTCAACGCCAACCCGCAGTCGCTCACGCGCCCGTACCTCGAGAAAGCGGCCGCGCTGGCGAACGCGTTCCGGCCGTACGGCATCCGCGTCTACCTGTCGGCCAACTTCGCCGCTCCGAAAACGATCGGCGGGGTGAAGACAGCTGACCCGCTCGATCCGGTCGTTGCGCGGTGGTGGCGGGAAAAGGCGGACGAGATCTACAGGCTCATCCCGGATTTCGGCGGGTTTCTTGTCAAGGCGAACAGCGAGGGGCAGCCCGGCCCGCAGGATTACAAGCGGACCCACGCCGACGGCGCCAGCGTGCTCGCCGATGCTGTTGCACGGCACGGTGGCGTCGTCATGTGGCGCGCGTTCGTGTACGACGCAGACGTCGATCCCGACCGCGTCAAGCGCGCGTACAAGGAGTTCGTCCCGCTCGATGGCAAGTTCCGGCCGAACGTCTTCGTGCAGGTGAAGAACGGCCCGCTCGATTTCCAGCCCCGCGAGCCGTTCTCGCCGCTCTTCGGCGCGGTGAAGACGCCGCTCCTCGCGGAGTTGCAGATTACCCAGGAATATCTCGGCCACTCGACGCACCTCGTGTACCTGGCGCCGATGTGGAGGGAATTCTTCGACGCGATTGACGTCCCTGCCGGCATCGCGGGCGTCGCCAATACCGGAACCGATCGCAACTGGACGGGCCACGACTTCGGCCAGGCCAATTGGTACGCGTATGGGCGCCTGGCCTGGGATCCGGCGCTCGATTCAGGCACGATTGCCGACGAGTGGATCAGGATGACGTGGGGCCACGACCAGCGCGTCGTCGAAACGATCCGATCGATCATGCTCGAATCCCACGAGGCGTTTGTCAGCTACACGATGCCGCTCGGGCTCCATCATCTGATCGGTGGCGACCACTACGCCCCGATGCCGGAGAACCCCGATCCGCGCCGTGCCGACTGGTCGGCGATTTACTACCACCGGGCCGACCCGTCCGGCATCGGATTCGATCGTACGCGTCGTGGCAGCGCGGCGGTCGATCAGTATCGCCCGCCGCTTCGCGAGCAGTGGAACGATCCGTCAACGACGCCGGACAAGTTTCTGCTGTGGTTCCACCGTCTGCCGTGGGACTACCGGATGCGCTCGGGACGCACGCTGTGGGACGAGCTGGTCCGGCACTACACGAGCGGCGCAGCCGCGGCACAGACCCTGGAAGCCCGATGGACTGCGCTTCGCGGGCAAGTGGACGACGAGCGGCACGCAGCCGTGGCGCGCAAGCTTCGGCAGCAGGTCGAAGATGCCGCGGCGTGGCGGGATAAATGCCTGAAGTACTTTCAGCAATTCAGCGGAAAACCGCTGCCCGCGCCGATGCCGGGCGTTCCTTGACACCAATGGCCCTCTATCTCGGTCTCGACTCCAGCACCCAGAGCCTCACCGCGATCCTTCTGGACGTCGAGGATGACAAGCGGCGTGTCGTGTTCGAATCCTCGCTCAACTTCGATCAGGAGCTCCCGCAATACGGGACCCGCCACGGTGTCCTCAAGGATGACGATCCGGCCGTCGCCGTGTCGTCGCCGCTCATGTGGGCCGAAGCGCTCGACGCCATGCTCGGCCGCGTCGCATCGAGCGGTGTCGAGCTCAGCCGCCTTGCCGCGATCGCGGGGTCGGCGCAGCAGCACGGCAGCGTCTACCTGAACGCGCGGGCCGCGACGCTCCTGTCGAGCCTCGATTCCAATCGCGCCGTCGACGATCAGATCCGCGAGGGTCTGTCTCGCGAAGTTTCTCCGATCTGGAGGGACTCGAGCACGTCGACGGAATGCCGGGAGATCGAGGCCGCCGTCGGCGGCAGAGCAGCGCTCGCGCAGCGCACTGGCTCGCGCGCGTTCGAGCGATTCACGGGGCCGCAGATCCGCAAGTTCTTCAAACGCGATCCGGACGGCTACGCGGCAACCGATCGCATCCACCTCGTCAGCTCGTTCCTCGCATCCCTGCTGGCGGGACAGCATGCGCCGATCGATCCGGGCGATGGATCGGGCATGAACCTGATGGATCTCTCGACACGTCAGTGGTGGCCGGCCGCCATGGACGCCACCGCGCCGAACCTTGGCGCGAAGCTGCCGGCCATCGCGCCGAGCGCCGCCGTCGTCGGACGGCTCTCACCGTACTGGCAGACGCGCCACGGATTGCCGGCGGTAAAGATCGTCGCCTGGTCCGGCGACAACCCGTGCAGCCTGATCGGCACTGGACTCGTGGACGAGGGACGCGTTGCGATCTCGCTCGGCACGAGCGACACGATTTTCGGCCTGATGCGTGAGCCGCGCGTCGATCCCACCGGCACCGGCCACGTATTCGGCGCGCCGACGGGCGACTACATGGGCATCACGGTGTTCAAGAACGGCTCGCTCGCGCGCGAGCGCATCCGAGACGCGTTCGGCCTGACCTGGCCCGAGTTCTCGAGCGCGCTCGCCGCCACACCGCCCGGCAATCACGGACGGATACTCCTCCCGTGGTTCGAACCGGAGATTACGCCGGACGTGCCGCGGCCCGGCGTCCATCGCTTCGGACTGAGCGCTGACGATGGCCCCGGGAACGTGCGCGCGGTGGTGGAGGCGCAGCAGATGGCGCTCGCGCTGCATTCGCGGTGGATGGGCGTGAAGATCACGACGATCCACGCCACCGGCGGTGCTTCTGCCAACCGCGACATCCTTCAGGTCATGGCGGACGTCTTCGGTGCCGACGTCTATCAGTTCGAAGTCGGCGACTCGGCTTGCCTGGGCGCCGCGCTCCGGGCGTTCCAGGCCGATGTGGCTTCAGAAGGTCAGCGGATTTCGTGGGACGACGTAGTCAGAGGTGTGGCGGAGCCGGTGGCGGCGACGCGCGTGCAGCCGGATCCAGCCCGTCATCTCATGTACGGCGGGCTGCTGCGCATGTACGCGGAGTGCGAACAGCGGGTCCGCAGTGACCTGCGTTGATCCGTAGTGAT
This sequence comes from Vicinamibacterales bacterium, assembly GCA_036258175.1. Lineage (GTDB taxonomy): Bacteria > Acidobacteriota > Vicinamibacteria > Vicinamibacterales > 2-12-FULL-66-21 > DATAEE01. The sequence goes on along the minus strand of DATAEE010000004.1, from coordinate 1,170 downwards.
CCGTGGCCATAGTGGATCCGCGTTGATCCGCGTTGATCCGTGGTGATCCGTGGCCATCGTGGATCCGCGTTGATCCGTTGTGATCCTGGCCATCCTGGATCCGCGGTGATCCGCGGCCTACCTCGCACCCAGCAGCAGATCGATAACGAGTTGGTCCAGCCGTTCGTACGGTAGGGGACGCGCGGCGAGCGCCTGGCGGTCGAACGGCTGATTCTTCAGTTTCTGCGCCCGTTCCCGCGTAAATTTGCCGATCCACGCGTCGGTGCCATCCTTATTAATGTCGTTCAGCAGCGCCTGGATCTCCTTATCCTCGCGGAACCGGCAGGCCTTTTCCTTCATTATTAGATACGTCCGCATGCACCCCCGGGCGAAGCCCCAGACGCCCTCGGTGTCTTCCGTCCGGTAGGCGTGCGCGTCGAAGTGGCGCGGGCCGTCGTAGCCGGATTCCTCGAGAAGCTTAACGAGAAAGAACGACTCCTTGATCGACTCCGATCCGAACCGCAGGTCCTGGTCGAACCGCAGCAGCTTCTGATCGTTCAAGTCGATGTGGAACAGCTTGCCCGCTTCGACCGCCTGCGCGACGGCGTGATAAACGTTGAGGCCGATCATGTGCTCGTGCGCGACCTCGGGGTTTACGCCGACCATCTCCGGGTGCGCGAGCGTCTCGATGAACGCCAGGTACGAGGCGGTGGTCGGGAAGTAGAGGTCGCCGCGCGGCTCGTTCGGCTTGGCCTCGAGCGCGAACCGTAGCTCGTAGCGCTGGTCGCGCGCGTACTCGCAGAGGAAGTCGAGTGCGTCCCGGAAGCGCTTGATCGCGAGCATCGGATCTTTGGCGGCGTCCACCTCCGCCCCTTCACGGCCGCCCCAGAACACATACGTGCGCGCGCCGAGCTCGCCCCCCAGATCCATTGCCTGCATCGTCTTCTGCACCGCATACGCGCGCACCTGCGCGTCGTTCGAGGTGAACGCACCATCCTTGAAGACCGGGTCCGTGAAAAGGTTGGTCGTCGCCATGGGCACGGTCATGCCGTGGGTCTCGAGCGCCTTGCGGAAATCGCGGACGATGCGGTCACGCTCGGCGGGGGAGGCGTCGATGGGTACGAGGTCGTTGTCGTGGAAGTTGACGCCCCACGCGCCGAGCTCGCTCAGCCTGCGGACGGCCTCGACGGG
>DATAEE010000003.1:0-2521 GCA_036258175.1 Vicinamibacterales bacterium | reverse complement strand
GGACCTCAGAGTAGAGCCCGACGCCATCTACGTTCGCGACGGCCCGATGTGGTCATCAGCCGGCGTCACGACCGGCATCGATCTGGCGCTCGCATTGATCGAGGAGGACTGTGGACGAACCGTGGCCATGCACGTGGCACGAGTGCTGGTGGTCTATTTACGGCGCATGGGGGGTCAGTCGCAATACAGCGCGCTGCTGGCCGCGCAAGTAGAGTCAGCGAGCGACGCGTTCGCGGAGTTGGAACGTTGGATCGCCGAGCATTTGACTGCTGATCTGCGTGTCGAGCGACTCGCGGAGCGAGTCGGCATGAGTCCTCGCAATTTCGCCCGCCGCTACACCGAGGCGCGCAGGCGGCCACCGGCTCGTACGGTTGAAAGCATTCGAGTCGACGCGGCACGGCGGGCCCTCGAGGAAACCGACGACCGAATCGAGGACATCGCGCAACGGTGTGGCTTCAGCAGTGAAGAGCAGCTGCGCGGTGTGTTCGCGAGGTACGTCGGAATTTCGCCTCGTGCGTATCGAGACCGCTTCGCGCCCGCATGACGCGACACTCGCTCGCCATCGTCTCGCCTGACGACCAGAAGGTCACCTTTGTCGAGCTGTTCTTCGATCTGGTCTTCGTCTACTGCGTCACACAAGTCGTGACGCTTCTCCACGGTCACATTGACTGGCAGTCCGCAGGGTCCGCGCTTCTCGTGTTCTGGCTCGTCTGGTGGGCCTGGACGCAATTCACGTGGGCGTTGAATGCCGCGAACACGGAACACCCTCGCATTCAGGTGATTACGCTGCTGGCGACAGCCATCGCGTTTCTACTCGCCGTGGGCATCCCTGGCGCTCTGGGCCGTGACGCGCTCTGGTTCGCTGGCCCCTATGTGGCTTTGCGCGTCGTCGGCCTGCTCGCGTACGACCTCGTCGCGTCCAGGGATGCCGCACAGCGAAAGGCCGTCCGGATCTTTGCACTCGTATCAATCACCGGTCTTGTTGCGGTGATGGCCGGCGCAGCGGCGGGCGGACTGACGTTGTACTGGATGTGGGGGCTGGCCATTGTGCTGGATCTCATCGCCGCCGGGATTGGCGGACAGCTCGAAGGTTGGAACCTACATCCGGAACATTTCGTCGAGCGGCACGGACTGATCGTCATCATCGCGCTCGGGGAAACGCTCATCGTCGCGGCCGCCGGTCTGGTCGGCGCCACGCGCACGCCGGCGGTCATTGCGACGGGCGTGCTCGCAGTGGCGGTGACCTGCGGGCTGTGGTGGAGCTACTTTCGTCACGCGCGGGAGGCGCTGGAGCACGCGCTGGCCACGCGCACGGGGACCGCCCGCTCACGTCTTGCCAGAGACGTGTTCAGCGTTCTGCATTTCCCCATGTTGTGCGGGGTGATTGCCATTGCCGCTGCCACCGAGGCTGCGCTCGCGCATCCGGAGGCGGTCCTCTCGGCCGATCTTCGCGGCGCGCTCGGTGTTGGCGCGATGCTGTTCATCTGCGGAACTGCGGCAGGAATGTGGCGCGCTGTCAGCCGCCCGCTACCATGGCGCTGGGCGATGGCGCCGCTCGTCGCAATCGTGGTGTTCGCAGTCAACACCGTTCCGTGGGTTGGGATGACGCTCGTGCTTGGCATGCTGGTGGCAATCGGCGCCGTCGAGCACTACATCGTGCCACCAGTCAAATAGGCGATGGGTGAGCGACACCGCGAGACTGGCCAACCAGCCTGATCGCGTCGTGGCGTTCATTCGATGCGTGGAGGATCTGACGAACCGCGCCTCAAGCACCCTGCGCTTTTGACTACGACCGGCACGGCCGTCTGACGTAGTATGCCTGACCAGTACGGAGGGGCTCACAAAGACTGCATCGTCCGCGTAGTGGCTTGGGACTCGAGCCCGAAACGCCACTCTTGGCGGCATTTGGAGCCTTTCGAGGACCTCTCCCGCACGAGGATCGACTCGCCTTAGATCGCTCTCGTCACCTGCACTCACATCGCCGAGGTCCGTGTGTTCACCGATCAGTAGCCGTCATATCGTCGAGCACGTGGTACTGGCCCACCTCAGATGTCACGCCCCACTCGGCTGTCGCGGTACCCGGGTTGAACCCGATTGTTTCGTAATAGTTGCGCACGGCCGCGATCGCCTTCTCGATCGCCTCGGGGCTCTCCCAGACGGCGATGGTGACGATATTGAAGGTCGAGGGACCGCTCGCCTTTTCAAAGACCAGATGCCAGAGAAAGCCCGGAAGCGTCTGGATAAACGCGAAGTTGCGCTGCATCGCCGCTTGGAAATCCGCTCGGGCCGATGCCGGAACGGCAAAGTTGTCGATGCGGAACCGAAGTTGGGGATGCTTCTCGAAATCCAATGTAAATGCCGACATGGGTCCTCTCTGATGCTGCAAACCAAGGGAAGTCGACCGCCTCAGCGCGTGGCCGCCCAGGCGAAGAGCACCGACGCGGCAATACTGAGAGCACTTCGGACGGCATGAAGGCGCCCCCAGGCTTTCAAGAGCCGCAGCGTCTCGTCCGGTCGACGA
>DATAEE010000002.1:0-106909 GCA_036258175.1 Vicinamibacterales bacterium | reverse complement strand
CTCGCGTGGGGGAACGGCCTCGCGTGGGGGAACGGCCTCGCGTGGGGGAACGGCCTCGCGTGGGGGAACGGCCTCGCGTGGGGGAACGGCCTCGCGTGGGGGAACGGCCTCGCGTGGGGGAACGGCCTCGCGTGGGGCAACTGGGCGACTGGCGAGATTTGACTTGCGCGCACCGCGCATGTCTAGTGGGAGGTCATCGTGAAGCCGATAATCGTTTGGGGCGCCTAAACCTGCTAATGCGGAAGGTGTCGGGGGAATCTGACCCGGCACCATGACACTCGATGGCATCTAGCGAGCTTCGTGCGAATGCCAAGTTCTACGTCTATGCCGTCGTGTTGGCTGGTGCGGCCGCTATTGCTGATTCTTTCTATCAGCTCTATACACGACCGGTCGAGAAGGAGTGGGCGATCCTTGCGCTCCTCACTCTCGGGACTGGGTCCGCAACTGTAAGGCTTCCGTCGGTTCCTGCCACTATCACAGTCTCTGAAACGTTTGTTTTTGCTTCCGTCCTGCTGTTTGGCGCTGCCGCCGGAACTCTAACCGTCACCCTTGACGCCCTTGTCATTTCGTTTTGGTTAGCAAGAAAGGGTGTCCCTTTCTATCGCGTTCTTTTCAACGTCGGTGTTTTACCGGTCGCCATGTGGTTGGGCGCCCATCTCTTTTACGCACTAGCCGGTGTACCACCGCTGAGCGTTCAAGAAACGCCAGTACGGCAGCTCCTTTGGCCCCTGTTCGTCTTCACAATTACTTATTTCTCGCTCAACAGCGGCTTGATCGCTATAGCGATCTCATTAGAGAAGGGCGGCTCGCCGTTCAAAATCTGGCGCGAGAATTTCGCTTGGCTTTCTGTTAACTATTTTTGCGGCGCATCGGTTGCGGTACTTCTCGGCAGTCTTGCCAAGAACCTTGACTTTACGTCTCTCGCGTTAATCATTCCTCTGCTACTCGTCCTTTACCTAACATTTACTGCTTCGATGGGTCGCGTCGAAGACGCGAATCGTCATCTATCTCAACTGAACTCGCTCTACATGTCCACGATCGAGACCCTGGCTATGGCGATTGATGCCAAGGACCAGATTACTCACGGACATATACGGCGAGTGCAGCACTATGCGGTGTCACTCGCAAAAGCCACTGGCATCCGGGAGGAAGCGCAACTTAGAGCAATCGAAGCAGCTGCCCTTCTCCATGACATGGGGAAGCTGGCGGTGCCCGAATACATTCTCAACAAACCTAGCGCGTTAACGCCCGCCGAGTTTGAAAAAATGAAACTACATGCGAGCGTCGGTGCTGACATTCTGTCGTCCATTGAGTTTCCGTATCCGGTTGTCCCCATCGTTCGTCATCATCATGAGAGCTGGGATGGTTCGGGCTATCCAGACGGACTGAAGGGAGCGGAAATCCCAATTGGTGCTAGAATTTTGTCGGTCGTTGATTGCTTCGACGCACTTACCTCTGATCGTCCCTACCGACCTAGATTGTCTGACGTCGATGCCATAAGAATTCTCGAAGAGCGACGCGGGCGAATGTACGACCCATTTGTTGTCGATTGTTTCCTACGAATTCATCCAGCGCTGTCCCAGAGCGACCTCCCGGTGACATCGAATAGGACAGCCTTTGCGGCCATCACTGAAGCTTCTTCACAACCCGCGATGCCTTCAAGTGAGGTTTCGCGACTCGAAGACATTAGCGCCAGCACCGAAGAGATGCTTACCCTTTACGAGCTGGCTAAGGGACTCAGCGGACACACCGCACTGGATGATGCAGGGGACGTCATTTTCAAACACCTTCGCAGGATCTTGCCAGCTTCAACATGCGTATTTTTCGTTTACGACATCGAAACTGACGAACTGGTTGCGGCCCATGCTGCGGGAGAACACTCTCACATATTTCAGGGCTTACGGATCGTTCTAGGTCAACGGCTTACGGGCTGGGTCGCGGCAAATCGTCAGACAATCATCAACTCCGATCCTGTTCTCGATTTGGGTGAAGTCTCAAGGAATCTCCGACCGCGCCTGCGTAGCTGCCTTAGTACTCCACTACTAGTAAGGACGGAGCTGGTCGGAGTGTTAAGTCTTTATTCAACGGCGCGCGACTCGTTTTCGGAAGATCACCGGCGCATTGTCGAAAGTATCTCCGGACAAGTAGGTCAAGCTGTTCGTAAGTCGATTGACTATGAATCCTCGCGGCCAAGCCGTTTAAGAGATGGCGTGACTGGGTTGCCTCAGCTGGATCACGTAAAGAACTTGGTGGTTCCGCTGGCGGGCGGAGAGACTGTTTACCCATTTTCACTAATTTTAGTGAGGGTAAATAACCTTGCGATGATCAGGTCAGAGCTCGGCACCGCTGGTGCACATGGATTGCTCGAAGGTGTCGTGACATCGATGCGAAAAGTGTTGGGCAGCACCGATGTCCTGTGCCGATGTTCCGACGAGGAGTTCGTCGCTCTTTTCCTCAATACTGACTCGCAAACATGTTCTCAGGTGGCGGACAGGCTCGACAGCACGCTAAAAACCGAAGTTCCGGGGATAAGGGAATCCAGTCAGACACATTACGCGACGCGTGTTTCACACGCGACAGCACCCCAAGACGGAACAATGGTTGATGACCTCTTAACAGTCTCTCGTCAGAGAATTCAACCCACCTCTAAGAGATCCGAGTCTTCGCTCGATAAGGGGAAATCGATTCATTAGAACGAATCACCGAGCGGATCGCGATGCACCTCCAATCTACGATTCCTGGGTTCAGTTCAGCGTTCCGCGAAGGCCGTTTCTTGACTGCACTACAGATCCTCGAAAAAACAAACACCGACGTCCTGGAACTCAGACTAGCGAGGGCGCAGCTTGCCGCACTGGTCGGCCGAATGGCGGAAGCGGAACTTGCAATTCGGTCTGTCCCCCAGTTTCAACCTAGACAAGCCGAAGAGGCGCGTGTCTTCTTGGTTCGAGGACTTGTTTCATTGAGCAGAGGTGACCTTGAACTGTCTGCTTCGCACTTTCTTAGAGCTTCAACACTAGCAGGCCAATATGGGGACGCCTACCTTGCTTGCGAATGCCGCCAAATGCGCATGGCACTGATAGCGGATAGTGCTTCGGCGGATGCGGCGGCACCCCTCATTGCCGAAACGAGAAAGTCAGTTTTAGTGCTAGGCGATCCGTCACTCCTCGCGGCGTTTCACGTTCGTTTAGCGAGAATTGAAGCTCAGAGAGGATCCTTACGCACGGCGTGGCGGCACCTAAAGTGCGCGGCGGAAATCTTGGTAGTGCATGAGAACTATTTCGTGCGTGGTCAATGGTCGCTCGTGTCGAGTGGTGTTGCAGCCCTCGGCACCGACTTTGATCAAGCTGTTCAGCACGCATCGGATGCAATCGCCACCTCACAGGTCTCTGGCCACAAACAGACCGAGGATGGTGCCAAGAGGAACCTCGCACTCTTTTTGCTGCTCGCAGGACGAACTAAAGAGGCGGAGCGGAATCTGCGAAGCGTAGTCCCTCCAGATTTCACAAATACCAAGGAGATCGGCCCACTAGACAATTACGCACAGCTTTTGCTCTTGCGCGGCGACCTTGAGAAGTGTGACCTAGTTCTCGCTGAGATTTCCAGGAGAGTACGTCAGCATCCTGAACAATGGACGAGTTGGCAAGAACTCGAGGCTCACCAAACTTCGATCCGCCTGGCTATGAGGCGCGCGAGGTGGGTGGACGGCCTCAACCTTGCGGATCAGGCGGGTCGACTCGCGCACGCGCGAGGGGACCGAATCTTAGAAGAGATCTTCAACACGCTAGCCGCGGAGTGCTTACTAAAGAACAGTGCGGTGAAGCAAGCTGAGGATCGACTGGTTCAAGTCGAGGCTGCATTCGATCGTCAATCTCCGGCGCTGAAGGCAGAACTGCATAGAGTCGCCGGGCTCCTTCTAGCGTCGAGGAATCACATCAGCGCTGGAATGCGAAGAGTCACACGAGCTCAACACATTGCCGAACAATTGGGGCCTATACTTAGGTTGGATGTCGAAAGGACCCTTCAAGACATCAAGGCGCGAACCATCCAGACCGACCGAAGTTCATCGGAAAGGTCCGGAGTCGCTGTAACTCTCGACTCCATCGCCGCGCTGCTCGACCTCTCCAGCAACCCTGAACTGATCGGCCGCGAAGCCTTCGCGCTGCTCCAGGAAACCGGCGCATGCACGGGCCTCGCGCTCGTCTCCCGCCGGCCCAGGCGCAGCGTCGAGATCCTCGCCTCGCACGGCTGGGACGATGCGCGCGCCGCCGCCGCCGCCCGCGCCGCGAGCCCGCAGACCATCATCGCGCTCGGCCAGCGCGGCGACCGCAGCTTCGACCTCATCGTCGAGCCCGCCGCCGACCTGCTCTCACGCTGCACCGTCGTCGCCATCCGCAAGGTCATCGCCGCGGCGCTCTCGATCGAAAACTATCGCCGCGATGAGCGCCAGCGCGCCTCGCTCTGGCCCGCCGGCGAGCTCGAGCCGGGCGGGCAGGACATCGTCGCCTCCGCGCCGATGCTCGAGACGCTCGCGACCGCCAGGAAAGTCGCGCCGCTTCCGATTCCCGCGCTCATCACGGGCGAGACCGGCACCGGCAAGGAGATGCTCGCGCGCGAGATCCATCGCCTCTCGCCGCGCGCCGCACGCCCGTTCCTCGCCTTCAACTGCACGGCAGTCCCGCGCGACATGCTCGAAAGCCAGCTCTTTGGTTACCGGCGCGGCGCCTTCACCGGCGCGCAGGAGCCGTTCCCGGGCGTCATCCGTGCCGCCGCGGGCGGCACGCTGTTGCTCGACGAGATCGGCGATCTGCCGCTCGACGTCCAGCCGAAGCTGTTGCGTTTTCTCGACACGAATGAGATTCATCCGCTCGGCGAGCCACAGCCCATCCGGGTCGACGTCCGGGTCATCGCCGCCACCAACGCCAACCTCGATCAGATGGTGGGTCAGGGCCGTTTTCGGGAAGACCTGTTCTACCGGATCAACGTGATCCGCTTTCAGCTGCCTCCGCTGCGGGAGCGGCGTGAGGAGATTCCACCGCTGGCGCGGCACTTCCTGCAGCGCGCCGCCGAGGAATTCCGCAAGGGCCGGCTGCGCCTGTCGGACGAAACGATGGAGTACCTCCTGCTCCACGCCTGGCCAGGCAACGTGCGGCAGCTGTCGAACGAGATCCGGCGGATGGCAGCGCTCGCGGAACCTGACTGCATCCTGGAACCGGCCGCGCTCTCGCCAGAGGTGCAGGCGTCGCGTCGAACGGTTGCGGTCGCCAAACCCGTCATCGATGAGATCACGGTGCGCGTCGATCAGTCACTGCCCGATGCGCTCGCATCGATCGAACGTGTGATGGTTCGCCGCGCGCTGGAGAGAACCGACGGGCGCTTCGAGGAAGCGGCGCGGCTGCTGGGGATCTCTCGCAAGGGGCTGTTTCTCAAGCGGCGCCGCTGGGGCGTCCAGCCTCGCGCGTCGTAGCTTCACCGAGGGCCCGCTTCGCCTGCCAGTTGTGGCGGATTGCATGCGCGGTGGCCCATTCCGCAACCTGATACACCGAAATAGTCCCGACGATCCCTGAGTGCAGGCACTTGCCGGCCCGCTCCGGCGTCAGGCCGGCAATCGCTGCCCGCACCCGCCCCGCGGACTCGCGCAGCCGGACGAGCGCCGCCTGCGCATCCACGAGCTCAGGCGGCCGCGCGCTTCGGGGCGCTTCGAGCTTCGGGGGCATGCCAGCGACGATGTCGCGCCAGGTGCGTTCGACGAAACCCGAGGCCGCAGGTTCTGTGCCGCGCCCTTCCGCCATGATCGACGCGAAGCTGTCGTTGACGGTCGCGACATGCCACGCAATCTGCGCGACGCTCCATCCGCCGGCAGCCGGCGCGGCCAACCCGTTGTCGCCTGCACGCTCGACGCGCGTGATGAGCCTCCCCATCGCTTCGTCGAACGCGCTCATCAAGCGTGCTACTCGGTCGGTGTGAGGGTCGGTCATGGAGGAATGATACGCTCCCGCGGTGCGCGATTTCGAATGGGTGACCGTCGGCTTTTGCACCTACTGCGTCATCGCGGCGCTCGTCGCGCCGGCGCTTCCGGCGCGCCGCCGCGCCGCCATCGTTTTCATCGCGATGGCGCTCGGCGGCCTTGCCGCTTTCGCGCCCCTGGCGCCGTGGCGCAACAGCCTTCTGCTGCGTGACTGGATCCTGCCGGCAATCGCGTATCTGCTCGGCGGTTACTATCTCTCCGGCCTCTTTTACGTCGCGCCCATGCCGCGGCTCGAGACGCGACTCGTGGCGCTCGACCGCCGTCTCGGCGCCGCCGCATGGAGCCCGAGATTGCCAGTCGCCGCCGTGGAGTTCCTCGAGGTGAGCTACCTCGCGGTGTACGCGATGGTTGGCCTCGGCCCGCTCGTCGCGTACGCCGCCGCCGGCGTGACGGAGGTCGAACGCTACTGGACCATCATCCTGACGGCAGACTACATCTGCTTCGCGTGCATGCCCTGGGCGCAGACGCGGACGCCGCGCGCGCTGGAGGGCGAGGCGCCCGCGTCTCGCTCCTTCGTACGGCGGCTGAACCTCATGGTCCTCGGCGGCTTCAGCCACGAGCGCAATACGTTCCCGAGCGGGCACGCGGCCGAGGCGCTCTCCGTCGTCCTCGCACTTGCGCGCGCGTCGCCCGCGGTCGCCGCAGCGCTCGTCCCGTTTGCAATTGGCGTCGGTGTCGGCTCGGTCGCCGGCCGGTATCATTTCGCAGCGGATGCGATCGCCGGCTATGCGGTCGCGATCGCTGTGTGGCTGCTGGTGGGATGATCGGGGCTCATGGACGCAGCACGCGGAAGTTCGCCCTGCTCGCGGCAGTCGTCGCGGTGGTCGCGGACGTTTCGGGTCCCGCCGACCGCAAGGTGACGTAGTAGTCGCCAGCTGCCAGCATCTCACATGGAAGCGTCAGGGTGACGGCCGTGCGTCCATCCACTTCGGACGGCGTCAGGTTGCCCTGCGACCAGATTTCCTCACCGCCGACTTCGTAGAGCGTCGCGGCGTACCGCGGGTGATCCTGGTCCGGCTCCACTCTGAGTCGAAGCAGCTTGCAATCCGGCGACAACTGCACGCGTGGCAGCTCGGCGATCGCGCCTCTGACGAGACCGGTCGATACTGAGGCAACGACGTCGGTTTCGCCCACGGCTGCGCGATCGGCGGGCCTGCCAAAGAACCCGCTTGCGACAGGCAATACGACGAGAGCGGCAACTGCTGCCGCCACGGCCCAGGCCGGCACCGAGACCATGCCCTGGAGTCGATGCCAGAGGGTAATTCGGACCGGCTGCTGCGTCGTGACGTACGCCCTCAGCGCTTGCGCGAACTCGAGCTTGCTCCGGCGCTCGTCGGTGCAGAGGAAAGATCGCTCGAACAGCCGCGCGTCGTCCGTCTCGAGCTCTCCTGCGACGTAGCCTTCGATGAGCTCGTCTTCGACGAGACAGAGGTGCTCCCAGAACGTTTTGTCGTCCGAGAACAGCCGCGCCTCGATTCGCTCGCGCACCTCCGGGGCGACGTTGCCGAGCAGGTAGCGGCGAAGCACAGCGTCGTCGGGCGCTCTGCCGCTCACTGGCTCACCCGCGCGAGTTCGGGTTGCACGCATCCGCTCATGCACTCCCTCAACACCTTCCGGATTCGGTGTACTTCGATTCGCAACGCGTTCATCGACTTGCCGAATTCCGCCGCGAGCTGGCGGTGGCGTTCGATCTTCGCCGTCTTGTCATCGCTGTAATAACTGATCACCAGCTGCCTGGCAGCCCGGCCGAGCGTCGCCATGCACTGCTCCAGGCACCGATGGACGATTTCATCGTTGCGCCACGCCCGAACATCTCGAATCGGGAAGAACCCCGGGTCACGCACGGCCGACTCGCGCCGCGTCGTTTCACGCCGTGCGTCGCGAAGCCATTCGAGATGGACGTTGCGCGCGACACCGAAGAAATAGGCGAGCGGATCCATGCCGGGCGATCTGGCAATTTCCCGGGCTTTTCCCGCTACCCTGAGGATCGTCTCGGCGGTCAAATCCTCGGCATCGCCGCACGCGCGGCCGGCGAAAAAGAACACCAGCTTCCGCGTAATCTCCAGGCACCTGGCTTCAGCCGCGGCGTTCCGGTCCGGTCCCGTTCTCGTTGACCGACCTGGATCGAGGAAGTCGAAAAGGGCATCCCACGACTCCTCGGTCAACGACCGCCTGAGGATGCCGGTCATTTCCACTCCCCCTGCAGCGCGAACGCTGCCCAGTAGAATGGCGGACGCCATCTCTCCTGCTGCCACATCGCGAGCTGCGCCTGCCTCAGCGCGGCGGCGGGCGACCGGTTGTTCTTCAGCATTTCTTCGTAAAAGCGTCCCATCATCGCGCCGGTCGCATCGTCGTCCACCTTCCACAAGCTGGCGATGACCCGGCTGGCGCCGGCATACATGAAGCCGCGGACGATGCCTACCAATCCTTCTCCCTTCACCGGTTTGCCGAGCGCGGTATTGCATGCGCTCAACACCACGAGCTCCACCGGCAGGTGCATACCGTAGATGTCGTGCAGGCGGAGGAACCCATCCTGAGGCTGGCCTCGCTTGTCGAACATCGAGAGGATGAGGCCCGACAGCGCCGTATCGTCGCTGTTGAAGACGCCGTGGGTGGCGAAGTGGACGACGCGGTACTTTGCGAGCTCGGGGCTCATGGCCGTGGCCCGGTTGGCGTCGAAGTCGATCGCCCGCAACGTGGTCCCCGCTGGAGCCGCGCCGACGATGGCGTCCGCTTCGTGACGGGTCGCTGCGAGCCGGGGCACGCTCAGCTTGCCGTCGCGCATGAATCCGAAATCGCGCAGAGCAAGCTCAAGCCCGGCGTCGGCGTTCGCAGCAACCGGTGGAATGGCAGCAGCCTTGGCCACATCGCGGCCCGCGCCATTTCCCGCGCGGAGCCGCGGGTCGTCTGCCTCGAACACGGGATCCGCCAGGACCGCAACTGCGGCGCTCGGCTTCGAGTCGCGATTCTCACGGCGCAGAACCGCCAGAGCCGACGCAGAAGGCAGGCTGATGATCTCGTGTTCGACCAGCATCGGCACAGGATCGCCTTGCTTACCTGGAATTGGCAGTGCGGCGAATGGCAAATACTGAAGCGCGCCATCCGCAACAACCAGAAGCCGCTTGCCGATCAGTTTTTTTGCGGCCGGCGCGAGGAGCAGTTCGCTGAGCCGGGCCGCTTCCCGCCAATACTGCGCATCCGCCGCCTCGGCGAGGCGCCGCCGCGCGCGCGCGTCGCCGCTGGCGGTCAGGCGAGCCGTCAATTGCGCATAGAGTTTCTGGGCGGCCTGCTCGATCTCTGCACGCGGCGCGAGCTCGTAGGTGGAATGGTCGGCGTTCGAAACGACCCACAAGTAGCTGCGCCTGTCGCCGAGGGCATACTCCAGCAGCAGCGTATCGCGGTCTAGGACTTGCTTCTGAACGTCTCTCAGGCTCAGCGGCTGTGGTTTCGCGAGCGCGGCGTAGCGCGGGCTCCTGCTTCGAATCTCGGCCTGCACCTGGTTGTAGCGATCCTCGAGTTGACGGTGGTTTGCCGCAAGAGCCTTGAGATCGGCGTCGCGCGCGGGCGCGCCGAGCATTTCTCGCTGACGCTGCGCCCACTCGGCGAAGGCAACTTTCAGCTGCTGCTCCCGCTTCAGGAGATCAGGATCGACGCCGCTTCGGAGGTCGACGTGGGCTTCCGACAGACTGTCGAGCAACGAGCGCGCCCGCGCCCGCTCGCTGGCTTCGAATGCAGCGGCCGCCAACTGCTCTCGAGACTGCAACTTGCGCAGCTGCATGAGCACATCCACATACACCTCGTGATACTGGTGCACGGACGCAAAGTAGGACGCACGAAGCTCGCGGTCTTCCACGTCCGTACGGAGTGACTCCGCAACCCTGAGCGCTGATTCGATGTGGCCTCTCGCGGCGTCCAGCTGTCCTCCGGCGGCCGACGCTCGCGCCAGCGCGAACTGAGCCCTCGATTCTCCAACACGGTCCCCCGCGGTTTGACTGAGTACCAGGGCCTCCTTGAAGAACTTCGTCGCACGGTCGCGGTTGCCGCTGAGCTCGTACGCCCGTCCAAGATCAGCGAGAGTTCCCGCTCGGAACAGCGGATCCTCGACCGACCGCTGAATGTCGAGCGAACGTTCGAGATTGCGCAGCGCGTTCGCTGTGTCCCTCCGTGCGATATACGCGACTCCGATGTATCTCAAAGCCCAGGACTGCATATGCCGGTTGCCGGAGGCTTCGCTCAAAACGCGGGCTTTGTCGAACCAGCTCAAAGCGGCCGCCACATCGGTCCCAAGATGGGCCGTGCCGATCTTTATGAACATCTCGAGCGCGGCAATTTGAAGACCCGCCGACTCGAAGAGCCTGGACGCTTCTTCCCAATAGCCAAGCGCCCGGCGTCCTTCACCCATCTGCTCATAGACATATCCGGTGTTGCTCAGGCACGCTGCCTGCCAGATGGCATCTCCTGCCGCCCGGAATCGTTCTTTCAGCCGCGTTAATCGGTTGAGCGCCTCCTGATACTTGCCCGGGAAATACTGCAGTCGCACCAGAGCAAACTCAGTTAGAGCCTGCCCGCGTTTGCCTCCAAGCTCCGTCCAGAGGGCCAGCGCGGCGTTTAGATGCTGACTGGCCCGCTCGAGCTCATTGAGATCCGCGTGAGCGGAACCGAGGAGGAGCTGGGTCTCGGCCTGTCCTCGTCGATCCCCGACGGTCTCCCACAGCTGCTCGGCCTTGCGATAAAGGGGGATGGCTTCTTTCGAGTTTCCTCGATAGTAGTCGACCTCACCGACACAAATCAGCGCGAGCGCCGTTTCCCGCGCGCCTCGTTCCTGCTGCGCCAGCTCGAGAGCCTTCTGACATTCCGGCAATGCGGAATCGAACTCGCCGAGCCGCGAGTGCGCCACACCTACGTCGCTGCGGACTTCGCTCTCGAGCAGGCGGTCAGACAGCTTTTGAGTGAGCGACAGTGTCTCGAGGTAGCTCCGTCGTGATTCTCCCAGCGCACCCAGCTGTTCGTAGGTCGCTCCGATGCGCTGATTCGCCTTCACGGCATCGCGGGTTTTTCCCTGTCTCTTCCATTCGACCAAGGCCTCGCGATACCTGACGATGGCGTTCTGGCTGGCCTTCTCTTCGTACTCCGAGTGGAGTTGCTCCGCCTCGGCGAACGCTTTGGCTGCGTCAGGCCTGGAACAACCCGCGACACATACTGCGAGGACGAATGCACTTACCGCGACGCAGGTCGTTCGTCCTCGCACGGACATCTCCCCCGTTGCTCGTCTCGATTGCGAACTCCGGCTGCCTCGCTACCCATCAGATCTTGGTGATATGAGCTGGTCTTTCTCGCGGGTCGCCGGTCCCCCGGTCGAGCGATTTCGTTCGCCACCCTCAGGGGGCCAGTACGCGATCCCAATCGCGGGCGCCAGATTTTTCACGGCCCTCTCTCGATCCGCAGGGAACCGGCTGCCGACGCCAGTGAATTTGCTGCCTACGCCCGTGAATTTACTGCCTACGCCCGTAAAGCGGCTCCCAACGCCGGTAAAACGACCCAGTTTCCCGCCAAAGCCGCTTCCCACGTCAAATACTCCGTCAAGCGTATCCACTCGCGAAACACCTCTCGCTTCGAGCCGTGCCTTCCGCGCACGAATCCTATCGGCAAACACCCGCTTCAGGTCTGGCACCTGGACCTGGATCTCCCTGGGAATGATCGATTGAATCAGACTCAACTGAACGGACGCGAGAATCTCTTCAGTCGGCAGCTCCGCGGTCGTCTTACCAGTTTCGGCAAATCTGGGCTTGCGACGGGTGGCGCTCACGTGCTGATTGAGGAACTCGGGCCAGCCGCCGACTGTTGATCTCTTTTCCTTGAAGAACGCGAGGTTTTCGTAGTCCTTGGACACGAGAGCCCAGGGGAAGTAAATCGATGTGCCATACGAATGCTGGTGCGCGAAGCCAGTACACCCGGACTTGACGATGCAGCCGGTGCCGCTCGTCGCAAAGACCTTGGTGGGATCGTCAATGGCGTCCAGCGCCAGTCTGTCGCCATCGAGCATTTTGATGACGCCTTCGCAGCCGCTCCGGACGTCGCTGTTAGGAGGGAAAACCTCGTAAAGCTGGATGCACAAGTCGTGCAGGTCGACGTACTGATCGGATTTGTAGGTCTGAGCCTTCCAGTGCGCGAGGGTGACGAGATCGTGATTTCGTGGGTCGTGGACGAAGCTGGCAATCAGAGAATCGCCGAGCGAGGTTACCGCGGCGGCTAACGCAGCCATGCCGCGCCGATCGTCAGTCTCGACGAGATTGATCGCAGCCAGATCCGCCGACCGGCCGGCTGTCCGATCGTAGTCGGAGTAAAACTCGGTGTACTCCCTGACAATCGTGCGCGCCAGCTCCTCGGGACCTATGTGTCGACCCTGCGCGTTTGATATTTCGCGGGCCTTTTCGAGAATCCTGGAATACGGCCACCCGAACTCCGGCTCCAGCCCTTCCGCACCAACCAGCAGATTGACGTAATCCCGGACCTCGTACGCAACTTCGAACATGCTCATGAAGCACGCATCCATGCCCAGGATGTCAATCTTTTTTCGAGTTGCTGTATGGGCGTCTTTCAGCGCGATGGCGAGCTCATTAATCGACAGAGCGTCGGCCGAGTTCTCGTCTTTCAACAGGAAGTCTTCGGTCGTTCCGCTTCCGTGCCCGGATAGAATCAGGAACTGCTTCTCAGGTTTTGGGTGGCGCGAATCGGTCCAGGGAAGATCGTTGGCCCACTTGATGAAGTCGCTTAGCGCGTTCGGGTTACCGGTGTTAGTCTCCGCTATCGCGCAACACGGTTGCAGGTATCTGTCGAGGCTCTGACCTGGCTGGACGGAGGTAAAGTCATACCTCTGAGTGGGCAACCCGAGTCCGCTCGGGTCCAGCTGGGCAACGATTCGTGTGCCCGGCATCGGGTCCGCTTCCCCAAGCGACTGCAGTGCGCGGACCATTTCCTCAGTCAGATTGTTGTCCCCTGCGAGGTACAACATGACGAGCCATCCGGGTTCGGTGTAGGGGGACATGGTCTCTCCTTTTCAGCTCGCTGGTCGCGGCTTCTTCGTTGGGTACTGGCGATTCCGGACGGTCCATTTCAGTGAGTGTGCGGTGAACGCCGTCGGCGAGACTCCGCATCGGCGCGCTCCCTGGGGTGAGCCCCCAGACGACGCTGTGGACGAGAAGCTCAGGGTGGCAGCCCGCTAGTCTAGTCCTCTCCCCCCTTCCCCGCAACGGCCCGACTCCCCCGGCACACCGAAATGTTCCACCGCGTCCGTCCATATACGGGTAGACGGGCTCGATCCGTCACCCTCCCCCGGGAAAGTGAGCCTTATGTCGACTGAAACGCCGCTACCGACGCCTTACATCTTGCCGTCGCACGCCGCCTTTCGACGCGCGGCCGCCGTGCAGCAGTCGCTGAGGCCTCCGGCTACGTGCAATTCTGGCTTCGTCGATGCGGCCGCTGCCGTTCGACCCAGCCGCCTGGTCAGCGGGGACTTTTACGACTTCCTCCAGAGCGAACGGGAGTTTCACGTACGGCTCAGCGATACCCGAGGAATGGCGCTCTTTTACGGCGTCATGACGCGCGATCACCGGCTAACCTACTGCTGCGCCGGCCATTGCCAGCCGATACTCGTGGACGGATCGCAGGTTCGACGCCTCGGCGCGGGCAGGGCACCGTCCGACCTGGTCGACGACGACGTTTACAAGAAACAGTCGCTCCCGATCGCGAAGGGAGACACGCTCGTCGTGTTCAGCGACGGTGCGTTACCAGCCGACCGGGACGATCAGGAATTCGGAGACGCTCGCATCGTCGACATCGTGACGCAGCCGGCCGCCACCGCGGCGGCGATCCGCGATCGGCTCGTCAACGCCGTCACCGATTTCACGCGCGGCAGCCGCCAGCGCGACGACATGGCCGTGCTCGTAGTGCGCTATCTGGGGTAAGCAGGGAGAACCATCATGAAGGTCGTCGAACGCCTCGTTGGAGACGTCGCCGTGCTCGAGTTGGCGGGCAAACTCGACTGCGGCGCCGGCGAGAGCTATTTCCAGGACATCGTCGAAGGCCTGACGAAGCGAGGCCAGGTCAAGGTCGTTATCGATCTGAAGGACGTCGCGCACCTCGACACGACCTGTCTGGGTCACCTGATCGCGGCCCACATCCGGTTCCAGCGGAACCGCGGTGGCGTCCACCTGCTTCGGACGCCCGCGCGCATCCGGCAGTTGCTTTCGATCGTCAGGCTTGACCACATCCTGGTGACGTTTGACACAGAGGAACACGCCGTCGCCGCCTTCGCGGTAGCGACGCGGAAGTCGGGATAGCCGTCCGGGTCAGCGCACGATCGAGCCGCCGAAAAACGAGGGGATCGGCAGGCTGCGCATCGTGTGCAGACCCGGCGGCGCGGCAACGATCTTCGGAATCGAGTTGACGACGATGGATGCGGTCGCGACGTCGCCATGTACCCCGCCGGCTATCTTGGTGTTCAACGCCGGCGAGCCCTCGATTCGGACGGCGTCGAACGACTCCGGCGCGCCCAGGTAGGCTTCCATGTGCAGCGTGATGACCGCCCGGTTGTCCCGGTACCCGACGCCGTCCTGGATGATCCCGCACACGTATCCCGGCTGCACGGTGAGGAATTCGCTCTTGACGGTCTCTGAAGCCATCTTCGGCTGAATCTCGTCCGTGATGCGATCGAGTTTCCAGCCGAGCGCGTCCGCGATCATCGAGATCGATTCCGTCAGCCCGACGTGCCGGACGCTGCCGTCATCGACCTTCTTCTGGAACTGCTCGCGCGTGAGCCCGGCGCCGATCTTCTGCTGAAACGGAAGCCGGCGGATGCGCGCGTCCTGGATGCGATCGATTCGGATCGCGTCCACGCGCTCGCAGACGCCTGTCAGTGTGATCGGCAGCGCATCCATCACGAAGCCGGGATTGACGCCGGTGCCGACGACCGCCGCCTTTGCCTTGCGCGCCAGCCGATCGAGCTTGCGCGCGAGCTTCAGGTTCGCACCGGCGGGATACGCGAGCTCCTCGGTCGTCGAGACGATGGGAACTCTGGCCTTCAGGATCGTTTCCATCTGCGGCATCACGCGCGTCAGCGACGAGCTCGTGCACAGCACGACGACGTCCGGCTTCGACGCCTTCAGCGCCTTCTTCGCGTCGGGTGACACCTTTATCTTCAGAGGGCGCCCCACGCCGGCGACCTCGCCGAGATCGCGGCCGACTTTCGCCGGATCGATATCGACTGCGGCGACGACGCGGAACCCCGGGCGCGACGCAACTTGCCTGACGACAGCGGTCCCGATTGGACCGAGACCGAAATGCAGAACCTTGATGGAAGACGACGACTTGCGCGGCATGTAGAATGGCTCCTCGACTGATGAGAGAACACGCGATTATATACACTCTCGCGTTCGCGACTGCTCTTTCAGTAAGGACGACCGGCACGCAAGAGCGTCCCGCGCTCTCGCCGCGAAACACCAGTTACACGCTCGACGCGCGCCTCGATACAACTGCCCGTGTCATCACTGGGACCGGTGAACTTCGGTGGCGAAATGACTCGCCCCTCCCCGCTACAGAGCTTCGTTTCCATCTGTACTGGAACGCATGGCGGGACGATCGATCGACGTGGATGCGCGAGCTGGCGCTCGAGGGCGATTTCCGGCTGCACGGCCGTCCGGAACGCGATCGAGGCTCCATTGACCTCGATTCGATCTCGGTCGACGGCTCGAACCTGACGTCGCGTCTGCGGTTCATCGCCCCCGACGATGGCAACGCCTACGATCGGACGGTGGCGGCGGTTCCGCTGGATCGACCGGTCGCGCCGGGAGAGACCATCAGCGTCCAGCTCAAATGGCGATCCCGGGTCCCGCGGCCGTACTCGCGCACCGGCGCGATCGCCGACTACTACTTCATCGCGCATTGGTTCCCGAAGATCGGCGTCCTCGAGGCCGAGGGATGGAACTGTCACCAGTTCCACAGCGCGACCGAGTTCTTTGCAGATTTTGGCGTGTACGACGTCCGGCTGACCGTGCCAGCCGGGTGGATCCTCGGCGCCACGGGCCGCGAGAAGGATCGCCGCGACAACGGCGACGGCTCGACGACGCATCATTATTATCAGGAAGACGTCCACGACTTTGCCTGGACGACGAGCCCGGACTTCGTCGAGCGGCGCGCCCGGTTCGAACATCCTGGGCTCCCGCCCGCCGACATGCGGTTGCTGCTTCAGCCCGAGCACCTGAATCAGGAGGCCCGTCACTTCGAGGCGACGCGCGCGGCGCTGCGCTATTACGGCGAGTGGTATGGGCCGTACCCGTACGGCCACGTCACGATCGTCGATCCCGCCTGGCAGAGCCGCAGCGGCGGCATGGAATATCCGACGTTCTTCACGGCCGGCACGCGCTGGCTCGCGCCCGAGGGCACGACGGAGCCCGAAGACGTCACCGTCCACGAGGCCGGTCATCAGCTCTGGTACGGCGTCGTCGCCACGAACGAGTTCGAGCACGCCTGGATGGATGAAGGGTTGACCCAGTTCTCAGAGGGACGCGTGATGGGCACCGCGTTTCCAGGCCGTCACCCTTCCGAACGGTTCTTCGGCGGTTTTATCCCGTGGGTCTATCGGGACATCCGCCTCGCGCGCGAAACCGACCTGAATTACCTCGCAGCTTTTCGTCCGCACGCCGAGGGCGACGTCCAGTCGACACTGACTTTCCGGCAGTTTCCGGGCGAAACAGGCTACATCACGTATTTCAAGACGGCCCTTTGGTTGAACACGCTGGAGCGATGGATCGGCTGGCCGAAGCTGCAGACGATCCTGTCGACCTTTTTCCATCGATGGGCGTTCAAGCACCCGAAGCCGGACGACTTCTTCGCGATCGCGCACGACGCCGGGGTGCCCGAGTGGTTCTTCGACGAAGTACACCGGAGCTCGAACGCGTTCGACTATGCGGTGGAGGAGCTGCGGAGCTGGCCACTCCCATCTTCCGACCCGATGTTCGAGACGACCGTTGTCGTTCGTCGTCACGGCGAAGCCGTGTTTCCGGTAGATATCCGTGTCGACTTCGAGGACGGTTCCCATCAACTCGCGTCGTTCGCCGAACGCAGCGAACGCTGGAAAATCCTCCGCTACACGACGAAGGCGCGAGCGGTCCGGGCGCAGGTCGATCCGGACCGCGTGCTCCTCCTCGACGTGAACCTCACCAACAACAGCCTGACGCTCGAACCGCGAGCGACGCAGGCGGCTCGAAAGTGGTCGCTCGTCTGGATGACGTGGCTGCAGGATCTGATGCTCACCTGGGCGTCCTTCGTCTGACCATGGGGCCGGCCGCGGCGTGGCGCGCGGGACTGGGGAGGGTGCGACGGGCGCCGGCGCTGCTCTTCGGCGGCTGGCTGATCACCATCATCGCGGCTGCGCCCGCCATGTGGGCGGTTCGCAGCGCGATCGAGGCTCATCTGGGACGCAGCCTCGAAGCCGAACGCGCGGCCGACAGCGTGAACTACGAGTGGTGGCAGGAGTTCGCGTCGCAGGCCTCGGGCCCCGCCGGAACGTTCACCCCGTCAATCCTGGGCTTCGCCGCCCCGCTCGGCAATTTGAGCAGCGTGGCAGATGCGCTGCCGCTCCCGTCTGGTGTCGTGGCCGCTGTTGGCGGTTTCGTCGTGCTTCAAATCTTCCTCGCGGGCGGCATCGTCGACCGCTTCGCGCGCGACACGCGGCTGGGCTCCTATGGATTCCTCGCGGCCTGCGGCGCGACCTTCTTCCGGCTACTCCGGCTCGGGATCATTGCGCTGGCGATCTACAAGCTGCTCTTCATGTTCGCGCGTCCCGCGATGGATGCCGTTCAACGATCGTGGACGCAGGACTTCACTGTCGAACGGCACGCCTTCGCCGCGTACGCGCTCACGACCATCGCCTTCATCCTCGTCGTGGCCGCCGTCAATCTCGTTGTCGATTTCGCAAAGATCAGGCTCGTCGTCGAAGACCGGCGCTCGGCGATCGGCGCGCTCGCGTCCGGATTGCGTTTCGTGGCGCGGCAGCCGCTGGCCGCGGCCGGCCTCTATGGCATCAACGTGCTCGTGTTCGCTGCGGTCCTGGGCCTGTATGCGATCGTCGCGCCGAGCGCCGCTGTCTCCGGATGGGCGCTCGTCTGGACGCTGCTCGTCATGCAGCTCTTCATCCTGGCGAGGCTCTGGGCGAGGCTGGTGTTCGTCGCATCGGAAACGGCGCTGTTCCAGTCGCGCCTCGCGCATGCGTGGTATGTCGCACGTCCGATCCCGGCGCGGCCCGCGCCGGCGACGGTCGACATGAGCCAATCACGCATCTGACGGCGGCTGCGCAAAGTAGTAACGCGGCCGTGGCCACTCCGGTGAAAACACGCCCTGTTCCAGGGTCAGCGGCCGGGCATGCCGCTTGCGCGCTGCACCAGCGATGCTCAACGTCCGCACCGCACTGGGTGTCCTGGTTCTGGCATTCCTGGTGACCTTTTCGGCGCTGTCGGTCGCCAAGTTTCTGAACGGCGCGCCCGCCGAAGAGATCGCCGCGTCGGCGTCGTGGGCGCCGCCGGAGCGGCGCGAGACCGAACGAACACCGCTTTTCAGCCGCGAGCTCGAACACTTCAAGATCATGTACGAGGGCGGCACTCAGCAGAGCATCGGCGATCAGGTCGCGAGGGTGCTGGAACGCGGCTACCGGACGATTGGCAACACGCTCAATACCTATCCGAGTGAGACGATTGGCGTCATCCTCCATTCGAATCGGGAGTTTCAGGACCTGACGAGATCGCCGTCGTGGGCGACCGGCCGCTACGACGGCCGCATTCGCATCGCCATCGGCGGCGCGCTCGAGCCGCCGCGCGATCTCGATCGGATCGTGATGCACGAACTGGTGCACGCCGTCATCGCCTCCGCGGCGCCGCGCGGTATCCCGGCGTGGCTCAACGAAGGCCTCGCCTCGCACCTGGAGTCGACGAACCGCTCGTGGGCGGCCCATGTCCTGCGCAGCGCGACCACGATCGTCCCTCTGGAGGATCTGACGAACGGATTCGGGAGGTTCGACGAACAGGACGCGCTGGTTGCTTATGCCGAGAGCGCGACAGCGGCAGAGATCCTCTGTGCGCAGCTCGGTCCGAACATCGGCCCCTTCCTGCGGATGGTCGGCAACGGCAGCTCGGTCGACGACGCGTTGCTCGAGTACCACGTGCAGCCGAACGCGTTTCACGCGGAGTGGCGGCGGCGCGTCGGGCTGCGCTAGGGCGCTTTCCCCCCGTTCGACTGTTGTTCTCGCAACAGGTTGTCGAGCGCGCCGAATCGATCGGCCCAGAGCAACAGGTGGGCACCGCCGGCCGACGCGAACGCGGCCTCTGCTTTCCGTCGCCGCTCCTCAGCCTGGCGCAGCAGCCTGATGAACGCCGGGTCGCCGCGGACCGAATCGAGCCACGGCTCCAGAACCATCGCGCGGTCGCCGGCAAACCCGCCGGCAACGGCCCGCGCGAGCAGATCCAGGGCGTACGTCCTGTTCCCGGCGGCGGCCAGTGAAATCCCCCAGTAGTAGAAACCTTCGGGATCGGCGAACGCTGTGCCAATCCCTTCGGCCCTGCGTGCCGCCTCGGTGCCGAGGACCGAATCGCGCGTGAGGATGGCTCGGATCAGTTGGACGATGGCGGTCAAATGCGGATTGTAGGCGCGGGCGATCGCCTGTTCCGACAGCGCCCGGGCCTCGTCTTCGCGTCCCAGATGCATCAGAGCCATAAACGTCACATACGGGGGCTCCTCGACGTTCGCGGCAATCGCGCGCTCGTAGTCGCCGAGAAGATAGAACGAGTGCGCGACGCTCGAGCGCACGGACGGATCGAGGCGCCGCGCTTCCTCGTGCGCACTGACCGATGCTTCGAACAGGCCGCAGTATCGGCATGCGAGTACGAGTCCGATCAACAGGTCGGGATCGTCGGATCGCACCAGGAGCCGCTCGAGCAATCTGAGCATCGACGCTTCGGCACGTCCCGCCTCGACTTCGAAAGCCGTGTAGAGGCCGTGCGCGAGCGAAAGATCCGGATTCAGTTCCAGGGCGCGTTGGAATGCTTTTTCGGCGCGGTCCATCTCGTCGGCCGTATCGGAGACGAAGCCGTACTTTGCCAGCACGCGATGGATGCGGCCCAGGCGGGCCCACGCCGGTGCGTAGCGCGCATCGCGCTCTACCGCCTGCAGGTACAGCTCGCGCGCGACCGACCAGTTCTGCGGCTCGATGGCGAGCTTGTTGGCGCGCAGGTAAAACTCGTAGGCCTCCGGACTCGCGGGGACATCGCGATCGAGTGCCCGACGGTCTCGCGCGCTGAGCGGCACCTTCAGCGTCTCGACGATCCGACGCGTCAGATCGTCCTGGACCTGGAAGACGTCTCCGAGCGCCGCCTCGACCGTTTCCGATCGCAGCACGGTTCCGCTCGGCGCTTCGACAAGCTGCGCGCTCACGCGGAGGCGATCCCCTGAGGAGAGAAGCGTGCCGGTCACCACCGCGTCGACCTCGGCCTCTACGGCGATCTGCTTCAGATCGACCGCCGCGCTCGCGTACTTCGCCGCGGCCAGGCTCGACCGGACGACGAGCGTCTCGAGCCCGCTCAGCGACGTCGTGATCGCGTCGGCGAGGCTGAACGGCAGCCAGTCGACCTGCGGATCGGCGCGCAGCATCCGGAACGGCAGCACGATGAGGCGAACAGTCGCTCTGGCGCGGGCGATCTCGCCAGTGTCGGCGATTGCCATCGCCTGGCGCAAGGCGCGGGCCATCTCCGCCGCATCCTGGAATCGCTGCGGCGGTCGTTTCGCCAGGGCACGGTGCAGCACGCGGTCGACCGCCGAGATCGCCGGCGATCCGATCAGCGCCGGCGGCTGCTCGTGCACCACAGCGTGGAGCACGTCGACCATCGCTGCACCCGTGAACGCCGGACGTCCGGCGAGCGCCTCGAAGAGGATGGCGCCGAGCGCGAAGAGATCTGCGCGCGCGTCCGGCGCGTCGCCGGTCACCTGTTCGGGCGCCATATAGTGGGGCGTTCCGACGATGACGCCGGGCAGCGTGATGCGAGTTTCGCCGGCCGCATCCAGGCTACCAGCGCCGATGGTCTGCCGCGCCAGGCCGAAGTCGAGCAGCTTGACACCGGCCGGCGTGAGGAAGATGTTCGACGGCTTCAGATCGCGGTGCACGAGCCCGGCGGCGTGAAGCGCGGTCAGCGCGTCGAGTATCGAAAGCGCGACCGGCGCAGCCTCGGTCACCGTCATCGGCCCGCGCAACAGCCGCGACGCGAACGACTCGCCCTCGAGGAGCTCCATCGCGATAAAGAGCTCGCCATCGGCCTCGCCGATTTCG
Organism: Vicinamibacterales bacterium; assembly: GCA_036258175.1. Classification (GTDB taxonomy): domain Bacteria; phylum Acidobacteriota; class Vicinamibacteria; order Vicinamibacterales; family 2-12-FULL-66-21; genus DATAEE01. The sequence goes on along the minus strand of DATAEE010000002.1, from coordinate 85,517 downwards.
TACAACCGGCAGATATTCGCGTGGCTCAACTTCGCGGCGGCGCGTGCCTCGCGGAGCAGGCGCTCGCGTGCCACCGCATCGGATGCACGCATCATCTTGATGGCGATCGGACGGTCGAGCCGATCGTCGTGCGCCGCGTATACGACGCCCATTCCTCCTTCGCCGAGCGTCTGGAGCACACGAAAACGGCCGATGGTCGCCGGGACAGTCACTCGCAGGATTGTGCCACAATAGGGCCGCCATGCCTTCTCAAGCGGATCGCATCTCGGGCTGGATGCGCGAGCGTCTCGGCGGCAGCCACGCACTCGGCTTCGTCGTGGGCCTCAGCGGCGGAGTCGATTCGGCCGTCGTCGCACGGCTCGCGCAGCTCGCCGCCGGCGACAACGTCGTCGGCGTCCTGATGCCGTGCCACAGCGACGCGCGCGACGAAGCGGACGCGCGGCTCGTCGCGGATCAGTTCAAGCTGCGCACGCTGCGCGTCGATCTCGCGCAGTCGTACGACGCCCTGATCTCCGGACTGCTCGACACGACGGCGGCGATCCCCGGCTCCGGCGGCGGCACGGCGGACGACATCCGCGCGCGGCTGCCGCACGTCAACGTGAAGCCGCGGCTTCGCATGACGGCGCTGTACTTCATCGCCAACACCCTCAACTACCTGGTCGCTGGCACGGGGAACCGCAGCGAGCTCGTTCTGGGCTACTTCACGAAGTATGGCGACGGAGGCGTCGATCTCCTGCCGATCGGTCACCTGGTGAAGAGTCAGGTGCGTGAGCTGGCGCGTGAGCTGGGCGTGCCTGCGCCCGTCATCGACAAGGCCCCAAGCGCCGGCCTCTGGATTGGTCAGACCGATGAAGCGGAGATGGGCTTCACCTACGCCGACCTGGAGCGATATCTCAGTAACGGCGCGGGATCTGTGTTGCCCGCGCTGGCCGAGCAGATCGAACGGCTGATGCGCGCCAGCGAGCACAAACGCGCGTTGGCACCGATTCCGAACCTGTAGTCAGCCCCCCAGCGCTTCGATCCCCGGCCGCGGCGCCCAGGGAAGCGAAGGTTCGGCCATCCCCTCGCCCACCGGTTCCCCCGCCAGGCGGCGCCGCGCGGTCCGCGCGGTCTCGCGCAGCAGCGGGTCCGAAGCGTCGGCGAGCTTCTCGAGCTCGGGGGCGAGCGTCTCGAGCCGCAGCGCGCCGACAGCAAAGGCGGCGCAGGATCGCAGCCACGAGTCTTCGCTCGCGAGCAGCACGCCGACGGCTTCATCAATCGTCTGAACCTCGGAACCGACCAGCCTGTTGGCGCGCATCACTCGGTCGGACAGGCTCAGCTGACTGTCGAGCAGCGGAACCAGAAGTTGATCGAGATTCGACGGCAGCACTTCCTCGAGCAGCTCGAGCGCATCGCCACGCAGCGAGGGGTTCGCGGCGCGGAGACCGAAGTAGGCGTCGTGCAGTCCCTGGTGAGGATAAAGAAGAGCGAGCAACCGGAAGATCCGTTCGACTTCCTGCTCCATCGCCTGGTGCAGCCCCTGCACGACGGGATCGTCTTCGGGGAGCCGGTCTCGCAGAACGCCAAGCACCTGATACGACCGGTAATGCCCGAAGATCTCGGCTGTCAGCAGCATCTGGACTGCCTCCGGCTCGGTGGGAATGTCGGGATTGTTGCGGCGCAGCTTGTTGAGCGCCGCGATGATGCGATGCCGCAGCGTCGGGTCGCTCTCGAGTAGCGTATCCACGAGCGCACGCTCGGCGGCCGGCGACGCGACGCGGACGAAGACGTCCGGAATCTCGCGCCGCGCTTCGATTGGCGTGGACGGATCCTGCAGCCGCTCCCGCAGCAGCCCGACGACATCGTCACCGAGTTGTCCGAGCGCGTCGACGGCGTCGCGCCCAACCTTGGGATGACCGAGCCGGGCGGCGACGAGCGTCGCGAGGCGCCGCGATCGGCCGACGGCGGCGGCCCGGATCGCATGGCGCAGGACTTCCGGGTCCGTCTCTTCCGGCGCGAGAAGCCGCGCGAGCTGCGGTTCGAATTGATCGACGGGCAATCGCTTCAGGAGCCGAGCCGCCTCGGCGCGGTCGCGCGCGCCGTCGGGTCCGGCCTCGGTGATCATCCCGTCGAGAATCAGCGCGGCGGCCTCGAGATTCTGCGCGGGGCCCTCGCTCGCCAGAAACGCGACGGTGCCGGCTCGGATCGAAAAGTCCGCGAAGTCTCCCGCCTCCTCGATCCGAGCCAGCGGATCGACCCCGAAGTGGCGCGAGAGGTAAATAAGCGCCTCGGTGCGGGTTTCGAGATCGTCATCCTGGAGCCGTGCCTCGACTTGCGCCCGCGCCGAGCGGTCGCCCGCTGTCCTCAGCAGCGCGATCGCGCGGCGGCGGATCGCCGGGGACTCGTGTGACACGAGGCCGTGCAGCGCGGGATGGAGCGGGTTGGGCTGCGCCTCGAGCAGATCCAGCGCATACAGCACGTCCGCCGGCTCGTCGGCTTTCAGCTTCGCCGCGAGCGCTTCGGCCATCGAGCGATCGAGCGCCACCGCGGAGGCGCGCTCCGAGTCGATGCGGTGTTTGTGGATGTTCTCGCGGATCGCGACGACGTACTCGCCGCGGAGGCGGTTCGCGATGTAGAGCCACACGATGGTGACCGCCACAATGAGCATCGCGGTTCCGCGGAGTTCCAGCTCGAGGCCGCCCAACCCCACGAATCCCTTGGTGACCAGTCCCAGGACGATCGCGCCCGCGGCATCCGCGAGGCGATTGATGATGATGTCGATGGTCGCCTTCACGTTCGCGCGCAGCGCGCCTGGAATCGGCAGGTACAGGAGCTCGAAGGTCGCCTTGTCGAGCGAGAACCGCAAGCCCTGATCGAACGCGTTCGCGATGACGACGGGCCAGAACAGCGGCACGCCGACGACGACCAGGGACGAAATCGCGAGCAGCGACGGCAGGATCAGGATCGTCGAGGACAGCCCGAAGCGGCGCAGCATCGGGCCCGTCACGAGGAGCTGGATGGCGAACGCCACCACGCCGAGCGATGAGTTGAAGGCGCTGAAGAATGCCGTCAGGTGATCCGCATCGTCGCCAAACCGGGCCTCGGCCATGAGGCTGAACTGGAATCCGATCCACTGGGTCGCGATGGCGACGCAGATGACGAGCGCCGCAATCAGGCGCAGGTAGCGGCTGTCGCCGATCATGCGCAGCGTTTCACGGAATGGAACGCGTGCGCGGCGGGTGCGCGCGCCGCTCCGAGGCACCCGTCGCGACGCGAACGTCACGATAATCGCCGCGAGCGCGATCAGAATCGCGAGAACGAGGAGGAGGTTGACCGTCCCGAGCGGCCGGACGAGCAGGCTGCCCAGCACCCCGCCGGCGATGGCTCCGAGCGAGGCGCCGCTGCCAATCACGCCGAAGAGCCGCTTTGCCTGGCGGGTGTCGAAGATCGCGCCGGCGAAGGCCCAGGCCTGCACCGGCGCGATAATCCCGAAACAGTTCACCCAGACATAGAAGATGGCGGGCAGGCCCGGGAAACTGGCGAACCGGAACGCGTACCAAAACAGCGCGGCGTTCGCGCAGAAGAACCACAGGGACAAGATGACCAGGCGCCGGCTTCCGACCCGCAGGGCGATCCGGCTGTAGACCGCGACAAACCCCGTCAGGGCTGCCGGGACCCCGGCGTAGACGTACACCAGCTTGTACGCCCCGTACTCCTTTAGGAACAAGCCGTTGCGGATCGGCTTGGCCAGCAGGTAGGAGGCGACGACCGTCGCAATGTAGAGGAACACCAGGGCGACGGCCGTCCCCTCCCCTGCCCGGATATCAAAGAATCGGCGGAGGCGCTGGACCACCCGGAAGATTCTACGATAGGCTTCTCTCCTCCCATGTCGCTGACCCAGCGCCTGCTCTCACCCGTGGTCGAACTCCGCGAACGGGAGGGTACAACCGCTCTCATGATGTTCGTCGCGTCGTTCTGCGCGATGGCGGGCTACAACGTCATCAAGCCGATCACCCGGTCGGCCTTCATTAAAGATCTGGGCGCCGACAACCTGCCCTGGATGCCGCTGGCCACGGCGTTTCTGATCGCCGGCCTCATGGGTATCTATACGTGGCTGATTCAGCGGCTACCCCGGCGGTGGGGGGTGCCGCTGACACAGGTCGGCATGGCCGCGCTCCTGGTCGTCTTCTGGTTCTTGTTCAGAGCGCAGGGTTGGTGGGTCGCCGCCGCCTTCTACCTGTGGGGACTGCTGATGGGCATCCTGCTCATCAGCCAGTTCTGGACGCTGGCCAATGTCATCTACGACGCGCGCCAGGCGAAGCGGCTGTTCGGCTTCATCGGCGCAGGGGCTCCCCTGGGCGGCGCGTTCGCCGGGTGGCTGGGCACCCAGGCGAGGACGATTGGCACGTTCAACCTCCTCCTGTACAGCGCGGCGATCATGCTGTTGTCGGCCCTGGCCGTCACGCTTGTCGTGTCGCGCGAGCAGGCGGCCGACGCCGGCGTCGGCGCGAGCGCCGACGCGGAAAAGGGGGTCGGTCCCGGCGAGGCGCTGCGCCTGCTGAGAGAATCCCGTCACCTCCAGGTCATCGCCCTCGTGATCATGTTCGCGGCGATCGGCGCGCAGATCGTCGAGCAGCAGCTGAACATGGCGGCGGAGGCATCGAAGGGACGCGGCGACGTCGATGCAATCACCGAGTTCCTCGCCCGCATCGGGTTGTGGATGTCGGTCGCGGCGTTCTTCATCCAGGTTTACCTGACGAGCCGCATTCACCGGTTCCTCGGCATCGGGTTCGCGCTGTTCGTCCTTCCGGTCGGCTTGGGCAGTACGGCCGTCCTGATGCTGGTAACCGCCGCGGTCTGGTCACCCGGCGTCGCCCGCGTGTTGGATCAGTCGCTGCGCTACACCGTAGACAAGACGACGCGCGAGATCCTGTTCCTGCCGCTGCCGTCCAGCCTCAAGATGCGCGCGAAGCCGTTCGTGGATGTCACGGTCGATCGCTTCGGCAAGGGTGTCGCGGCGCTGCTGCTGCTCGTGCTCGTCCAGCCGTGGGGGCTCGCATGGGATTGGCGGCGGATCAGCTACGCGAGCCTCGTGATCACTGGCCTCTGGATCTTCGCGGCTCTCGCGGCGAAGCGGGGCTACCTGTCCGCGTTCCGGCGCAGCATCGAGCGGCGCGAAGTCAGGGCGGCCGACATGCGGCTGCCGACTGGCGACCTGGCGACGGTCGAAACGCTCGTCGAAGAACTGGCCCACCCGGACGAGGCGCGCGTCGTCTACGCGATTGAAGTCCTCGAGTCGCTGGACAAGCGCAATCTCGTGACGCCGTTGCTCCTGTACCACGAGTCTCCGGCCGTGCGGGCACGGGCCCTCATGGCGTTGTCGAGCGCGCGGCCCGACCTCGCTGCGCGCTGGCTGCCCCTGGTCGAGCGGATGCTCGGCGATCAGAACGCAGAGGTGCGTGCCGCGGCGGTCGGCGCGCTCGCGACCATTCGCGGAGAGGATGCTGCCGGGCTCGCGCGGCCGCTCATCAATGATCCGGATCTGCGCATCGCGGGCACGGCGGCCGTCGTTCTCGCCAGCAGCGGTGACGAGAAAGATCGCGAGGATGCCGAGCAGGCGCTCGTGCGGATCGCCGGGGACACGCGGGCGGAATCGGCCGCGGCGCGTCGCGATCTCGCGTCCGCGCTCGGCCGGCTGGCGCACCCCAACCTGCGCCCGCTGCTGATTCCGCTGTTGTACGACCCGGACCGGTCGGTCGCCGAGGAAGCGCTCCGTACGGCGAAGGCGCTGGGACCGCGCGACTTCCTTTACGTTCCCACGCTCGTGTCGCTCTTGCGCAACCGCCGGCTGAAGAGCGCGGCGCGCGACGTCCTCGTCAGCTATGGCGAGCCCGTCCTCGACGCGCTCGACCACTTCCTCCGCGACCAGGACGAGGATGTCTGGGTCCGACGGCACCTGCCGGCGACCATCGCGCAGTTCGAGACGCAGCGCACCGTCGATATCCTGACGGCGGCGCTCTCGGAACCTGACGGGTTCCTGCGCTACAAAGCAGTCGCCGGTCTCGAACGGCTGCGGCGCGCTGGCCCAGACCTGAATTTTCCGCGCGAGCCGATCGAAGCGCTGGTGTTGCGGGAGGGCCGCCGCTTCTTCCTGTATCTCACGCTGCACCACAACCTGACGCGCGCCAACGTCGGGCAGGACTCCCTCCTTGCCCATGCCCTGAAGGAAAAGATCCGCCGCACGTCGGACCGCGTCTATCGCCTGCTGGCGCTGATCTATCCATGGAAGGACGTGGCCGCGGTCCGCTGGGGCCTCGAGCACGGGGACGCGCGCGCGAAGTCGAGCGCTTCCGAGTATCTCGACAACATCCTGACCGGCGCTCTCCGCAAACGGATCGTCCCTGCCCTCGAGGACATGCCGCTCGAGGAAAAGGTCCGCCAGGCGCACGTCCAGCTGCGATCGCGCCCGCGGGACATCGAGGAAACGCTCCTCGAACTGATCAACGACGAGGACCAGGTCGTGTCAGCCGCAGCGATCGATCTCGTCCGCGAGCTGAAGCTGTGGGCGCTCGAAGACGACGTTGAGCATGTGCTCGCGCACCGCGACGTGAAGGACTGGTACGTGTTCGAAGCGGCCTCCTGGACGCTCGCCGCCCGCCGCGTCGGCGAGGCGCGGCGCCGCGATCTCTGGCTGGAGCCGCTGCCCGCGGTCGAGATCGCCGCGCGCCTGCGCCGGCTCCCGCTGTTCGCCTCGCTCTGGGTCGACGAGTTGTTCCGGATCGCGGGCGCAGGCCGTCAGACCCGCCATGACGGCGGCCGCGTCCTACTGCAGGAAGGGTCGTTGCCGGAGGCGGTTCACGTGCTGCTCGACGGCACCGTCGTCGCGCGCGGCCATGGAGAGGGCGCTCGGGAGATCGAAGCGCCCGCGACGCTTGGCTTCGAGGAAGCGCTCGCCGGCCGGCCGATGACGGAGACCGTCCGCGCGTCGGGCCAGGCCGTCGCGCTGTCGATCCCGGCTGACGCCGTGCAGGAGCTGCTCGCGGACAACACGGACCTCGTCGAGGGACTGTTCCGCACGCTCGTGGAAGCCGCCCCGGTCGGCGCGGCCGACGCGCGCGCGGTCATCAAGGGCACGGCGACGCAGGACGTTCAGGCGCGTGCGGCCGATGGCTTGACGCCGATCGAAAAGGTCCTCGTGCTTCAGGCCGTGCCGGTTTTCGCGCGCGTGTCCGCCGACGAGCTGCTGCAAGTCGCCGCGATCGCCGCCGAGACCAAGCTCGAGTCGGGGACGCCACTCGCGGGTGAGGGAGATTCGGCAGGCATCATCGCGGTCGTGACCGGGGAGCTGTCGGTCGAACCGCCACCACAGGATCCCCGCGATCCCGGACCTCGAATGCAGACGCTGACGGCCGGGCAGGGCGACGTCGTCGGACTCTACGAGACGATGGCCGGACTGCCCTTCGGGCGCTCAATCCACGTGACGCGTGGCGGCACCGCGCTCCGGATCGACCGCGCGGAGCTCTTCGACCTTGCCGGGCAGCGGCCCGTTCTTCTCCAGCAGCTGTTCGAAGCCTTGTTCAGATCGGATGAGGCGATGGAGTCCGCGGTCTGACGGCCGCAGGCTTTCACGTCGACGCCGTTTCCAGCGCTACGTGGCGGAAGATCGGTTCGACGGTCACGAACGCATCGACGACTGCTGGATCGAAATGCGTGCCCTTGCCGTTGACGATGAACTTCACGGCGGCATCGTGCGACATCGCCGGCTTGTACAGGTTCCTCGCCACGACGGCGTCGTAGACGTCGACAATCGCCATCACGCGGCCGGCGATCGGAATCTGCGTGCCCTGCAGTCCCTGCGGATAGCCGGTCCCATCCCATCGCTCGTGGTGCGTGTAGACGATGTCTTTCGCCATCGCGAGCGTCGCGTCGTCGCGCACACCCACTTTTTCCTGCGCCTTCAGGATGACGTCGCGGCCGAGCACCGGGTGCGTGCGCATTTCTGCGAGCTCGTCCGGCGTCAAGGGACCCGGCTTGTTGAGAATCCGATCGGGAATGCCCACCTTGCCGATGTCGTGTATCGGCGCGAGACTCGACAGGAGATCGATGCGCTCCGGCGTCAGATAGTAATGGTATTCGGGGTTCGCGGCGAGCTGCTCGGCGATGAGCCGGGCGTACTGCTGCGTCCGGCGTGAGTGACGGCCGGTTTCGGCATCGCGCGTCTCGGTCAGCGACAGGAGCGACTGTACCATCAGGCGCTGAGCCGCGGCCTTGTCGCGTCCGGCCGTTTCGGCGCGGCTGCGCTCAACCGTGAACTTCGCGACCGTCATCACGCCGAGGCCTCCGATCGCGCCCAGGGTAGGAAACAGCGGCGACACGAAAACGCCGCGAGTGGAGAGCAGCCAGACGGCGCCGATCCAGAGCGCCGCGATGCTCCCGAATCCGCCGATCAGCCCGATCGTGATGCCGGTCCTCGCGACAAGCAGCGCGACCGCCAGGCCGAGCACGAGCCCCGCCTGGCTCTCGACGATCGCGCCGAACTGAGAACGCGTCAGGAAGTCCAGCTCGAGGAGGTTGTCCGCGACCGTCGCCTGAACCTCGACGCCGGCGAACAGCGTGTCGAGGGGCGTGGCCACGACCTCGCGCGTGCCGAGCGCGGTGGTACCGACGAAGACGATCTTGCCCCGCATCATCCCGTCCGGAACACGGTCGTTCAACACGTCCGCCGCTGACACGTATGGGAATGTCTTCTTCTTGCCGCGATACCGGAGCAGCAGATTGCTCTTGCCGTCGACCGGAACGACACGGTCGTCAATCGTCAGCGACGCGGCATTGATGTTGGAGATCTCGAGCACGATCTCTTTGGTGCCGGTCGTCGCCATCACGGCCCGCAAGGCGAGGCTCGGATACACGCGGCCGTTCAGGCCGACGATCAACGGGACGCGCCGGAGGATGCCGTCCGCGTCCGGTGCCGCGTTCAGGAAGCCGGACGCGCCGGCCGCCTCAGCCAGGTTGGGAAGACTGCAGACGACGCCGGTCGCTTGAAAGTAGGGCGAGTCGCCCGTGTCTTCTCCGGGATGAAGGACCGCGAGGCCGATCGGATGCAGTACGCACGTGTCGCGCTCATCCGCTCCCGCATCGAACCGCATGGCGTAACCCAGCACGACGTGCCCCTCGCGAAGTCTCGCGGCGAGCACGTCGTCCGCCTTCGCACGATCCAATTCCGCGAACACGATGTCGAGCGCGACCGTCGCGGCGCCGAGGTCGCGCAGGCGCGTGATGAGATCGCCGACCTGGTCCCGGCCCCACGGCCACTGGCCAACGGTCGCCAGGCTTCGCTCGTCGACGTCGACGATGACGACGCCCGTCCCGCGCGGGCGCGGCGACGCCGAGCGCACCAGGATGTCGTACACGGTGTGTTCCACGCGCGCGAGAATCGTTGGACGGTAGACGGCCACGATGGCCGTGACCAGGACAGGAATCAGGCCCCAGAGGAAAACCAGACGGCGACGAGTCGGGCCGGCTGTGGACGATCTCTTCAAGCTGGAACGATTATCTAACCACGATTTCGACCCGGCGGTTGCGGGACTCCGGCGTGGCATCGGGAGTAGAGATCAATTGATCCGCTTCGCCGTGCGACGTGACCTCGATCAGTTTCGCGTCGAGGCCGACCTCCACGAGGAGGTTCCGGACGAACGTCGCGCGCTTCAGACCGAGCTCGATATTGGCCTGCGGCTGCCCCATCGTGTCGGTGTGGCCGACGACCGCGACCTCGGGGAAGGCGCGCTCCTTGACCGTCTTGAGGACCTCGGGCACCAGCGCGCGGGATCCATCCGTGAGCTCGTCGGATTCGAACTTGAAGAACAGGAGGAAATGTCGCGGTGCAGGCGGAAGCGCCGACAGCACGCTGCCGAACTGCTTCTTGACCTCCGCCTCACTCATCTTCGTGACCGGTGCAGGCGCCTGGCTGGGCGACGCGAGCGTCGAATCGTGTGATGCGGTGAGTTGCACCGCGCCCGAGGCGTTCGTGACCGTTGCCCGTCCCGCCCGGCCGGCGCCGCCGTTCTCGTCGTCCGGCAGGAGGACGACGAGCGTCTGACCGGAGGACGGCGCGACGACCGGGGCCTGCTTCGGAGCGCAGCCCACCGCCAGCACGGCGGCGAGCGCCGCGAGCTGGACAGTGAGCGTTCGGCCGATCCTCACTACTCCTGGACCCGGAAGATCAGGCTGGTTCCGCGCACGCCGACGATCGCCGCCGGTGTTTCGAGACGGATCGAGTCGGGCGCGAGCTTGGCAATCCGACCCGACACGTAAGCGGCGACGCCGCGGACGAACCTGAGAACCATGCCGACATCTTTGCCCGGCTCGTACGCGAAGCGCTCGAGTCGCACTTCACTCGTGGGCCCAAGCGAGAGACGCGTATCGTCTTTCAGGGTGACGCCGATGCTTCCATCCGCGCCCGTCCGAAGGCTGTCGGCCGCATAGACGACTTCGCCCGCCTTCGCCGGGATCTCCGCGCCGCCGCGCACGATGAACGCCGCGCCGGACGCAACCTTGATTCGGCCCGCGGCCGCCGGCTGCTGGGCAAGCGCAGACGTGGCAGTCGCCAGGACGATAACGAGGACGCCGGCCGACCATCGCAGAGTGGTCATTGAAGCTCCTCCGATCAAGAGACACGCGAACGCGCAGATCCGCGCAGCATTCCCCCGAAAATGGCACACCCACTTACGAAAGTGGCAGTCTCGCCGGAGCATTCTGCCCGGGATAGCGCCCGTATTCCGTGTTATCGGCACAGCTTGCACCGCTCATGCCGACCAAAGGGTTCAAGGTTCAGGGTTCAGGGTTCAAGGTTCAGCGTTCAAGGTTCAGGGTTCAAGGTGGGTTCGGGGTTCTATGCTGGACGACGGCTCCGTGGTATGACTGGTAATGCCGGCCTGCACTTTGACGGAGTGGTGTGCATGAACCGGTTTCTCGCGCTCGCGACACTCGCCGTGAGCGTTCTTGGCGTTCTCGGCGCGGCCCAGCAACAACCAACTTTCCGCGGCACGGGTGAAGCGGTCCGTGTGTTCGTCACGGTCACCGACCGTGACGGGAAGCTCGTCCCTGCGCTCACACAGGACGACTTCGAAGTCCGCGACGAAGGCAAGCCGCAACCCATCACCCTCTTCGACAACACGCCTCAACCCATCCGGCTGATCGTCATGCTGGACGTGTCCGGCAGCATGGAAGGCAACCTGCCGCTGCTTCGCGCCGGCTCTGAACAGCTGTTCGCGCGGCTTCGGCCGGACGATCTGGCGCGCGTCGGCTCGTTTGGACGCGAGGTGACCATCAGCCCCACTTTCACGCGCGATCCTGCAGCGCTGCGGACAGCGCTGCCGACGTCAATCGCGCCAGATGCCCCGACCCCGCTCTGGCGTGGGATCGACGACGCCATGAAGGTGTTCGGACAGGAGGACGGCGGGCGGCCCGTGATCCTCGTGCTGAGTGACGGAAAGGACAGCGGGCCGATGAACTTCAGCCAGGGCTTCATCACCCAGGTCGACGTCATCGATCACGCGCGCGCCGGCGACGTCATGGTGTACGGCATCGGCATGCGCAGCCGGGGACGCCGGCCGATGACGCCAGGCGTCGGCCGCGAAGGCTTGCAGGCGATGCTGACGGCCGATTTGCCGGACCCCGGCCTCGCGCGCGTCGCGGAGGAAACTGGAGGCGGCTACACAGAGATTCGCTACGGAGAGGATCTCGGCGCCGCCTTTGCGCGCGTCGCCGACGAGCTGCACGCTCAGTACTTGATCGGCTTCGCTCCGCCGAAACGCGACGGCAAGACTCACGACATTGAAGTGCGTGTGAAGCAGAAGGACATGAAACCGCGCGCGCGCAAGAGCTACGTCGCGCCGAAGAGCTCCTGAGGTCAGCTCGCTTTGCTGACGCGCTGGCGCACCGCTCCGATGTCCTGGACGGGACGAACCTCGACACAGCCGACCTGCGCCCACGGGAACTGCGAGGCGATGCGAACGGCCTCCTCCATGTTAGGCGCGTCGATGAGGTTGAAGCCGCCCAGGACCTCTTTCGTTTCCGTGAAGGGACCATCGACAACCGTCTGACGACCGTTCCGGACACGGATTGATCGAGCGGTTGCGGGTGCCTGGAGCATCTGCGAGTCGGACAGCCGCCCTTTCTCCCGCAGCTCGTCCGCATTGTCGAGACAGTGACGCATCATCTCGTCGAACTGCCCGGGCGGCAGCGCCTCGAGCAGCGAACTGTCCGTGTAGATCAAGACCATGAATTTCATGATGGTGCCTCGGACGCGCAGCGCGTCAGGATCGAGTGGCCGCGGTCGCGCTCACCCGGCGGACGGCGGCGACGATGGCGCGGGCCGAGATGCCGAAGCGGTCGACCAGCTCCTCGGGCTTGCCGCTCCGCGGAATTTCGACGACCCCGAGGCGGTGCACGGAAATGCCGTCGGCGGCAACCACCTCGCTCACCGCGTCACCAAGGCCGCCGTGGATGTAGTGGTCCTCGACCGTGATGATCGTGCGGTTGGTCTCGCGCGCGGAGCTCGAGAGCGTGGAAGCGTCAATCGGCTGCACCGAGTACGCGTCGATGACGCGAATCGACACGCCCTGGCGCTTCAGCTCGTCGTGCGCCTTCAAGGCCTCGAAGACCGTGATGCCAGCGGCGACGACCGTCGCCACGTCTTCCTTGCTCGATCGAAGCGTCTTCGAGCCGCCGACGTGGAACCGCTCTGACGCCTCATAAATGACGGGGGTCTTCGGCCGCGACGTGCGGATGTAGGCAGGACCCGGGTGATACGCGGCGAGCGTAACGAGGCGCTCGGCGCTCGTGCCATCGCACGGATAGAGCACGGTGCAGTTCGGCACCGCGCGCAATATGGCCAGATCCTCGAGCGCCATCTGCGACGGCCCGTCCTCGCCGATCGACACGCCGGCGTGCGACCCGGCGAGCTTCACGTTGAGGTTCGAGATGCCGAGCATCCGGATGAAATCGGCGGCGCGCGAGAGGAAACAGGCGAACGTGGACGGGAATGGTATCGCCCCGCGCGCGGCGAGGCCCATCGCCGCGCCCACCATGGCCTGCTCGGCGATGAACATCTGATAGAAGCGCTCCGGGTGCGCCTTCTCGAACCGCTCGCTGAACGTGGAGTTCTTGACGTCGGCGTCGAGCGCGACGACGCGCGGGTCGGCGCCGAGAGCGGCGAGCGCCGTGCCGTACGCTTCGCGCGTCGCGACGCTGTCACCAAGCTTGTACGCCGGTGCCGGGATCGCCGACGGGTCGAACGCGGCGGCCTGGCGGCGGCCCGCGGCGGGCTTTTTGATCACCGGACGGGGAACGCCCGGCACGAGCTGCCGCTCGAGCTCCGCAACGCCACGATCGAGCTCTTCGCCTTTCTTGAGCGCCTTGCCGTGCCAGCCGTCCTTGTCCTCGATGAACGAGACACCCTTTCCTTTCAGCGTCTTCGCCACGATCATCGTCGGGCGATCCTTGGTGCGGCGCGCTTCGTCGTACGCGCGCAGCAGCGCCTCGAGATCGTGGCCGTCCACGACGATCGCGTGCCAGCCGAACGCGCGCCAGCGCGTCGCGTACGCTTCGACGCCGTGGCCGAGCTGTGTCTCGCGGCTCTGCCCGAACCGGTTCACATCGGTGATGCCGCACAGGCTGTCGAGGCGGTAGTACGCGCCCACCTCCGCCGCTTCCCAGACCGATCCTTCCGCGCTCTCGCCGTCACCGATGAGGGCGTAAGTACGGTAGTCCGAGCCGATCCGGCGAGCGTTCAACGCAGAGCCGACGGCGGCGCAAATGCCCTGGCCGAGCGATCCGGTCGCGACGTCGACGAACGGCAGGCGCGGCGTCGGATGCCCTTCGAGATCGGAATCGATCGAGCGAAGCTTCGCCAATTCGGTGCGGTCGAAGGCGCCCGCCTCGGCCCATGCGGCATACAGAATTGGCGCCGCGTGTCCCTTCGACAGGATAAAACGGTCCGCGTCCGGGTTTTGTGGATCTTGTGGATCGAAGCGCATCTCCGCGAAGAAGAGCGTCGCGACAATGTCGGCGGCCGAAAGACAGCTCGTGGGATGACCGCTGCCTGCTTCGGACGTCGATCGGACCGAATCGAGGCGGAGTGCTGTAGCAACGTTGCGGAGTGCGTCGAGCGAAGGCGTGTTACTGGACATCGGATCTCGGAGTCTAACTCATTTCGCTTCCGCGTCGAGCAGCGCGAGGGCCAGCGCGGCAGCATCAGATTGATGAAGCCGGGCCGCGGGCGTAAGCGCCTGGAGCGTTGTCGACGCGCGCTCGCCGAACATCGGCTCACCGCAGACCTCGGCGGCTCGCCGGAGGGTACGGGCCGCCCGGCAGTTGAGCGCGAACGGCTTCAACGGCTGGGCCGGCTCGGCGCGATCGAAGAATCCGCCGCCGTTCGCGTCCCACAGCACGCGGACGCAGTAGTGCAGGAGCTCAGCGGCGAGCATGCCGTACGGCTCGCGGGCGGTGGCATCGTAGGCATCCATCAACGCTTCGGCGAGCCAGACGTGATCCACGAGCAGGCCCCGGAAATCCGGGTCGTCGCAGACGTGGCCGACACCGTTGCCCGGGCGATACGTCGCGAGCACGACGCGCTCGAGCGCAGCAATGGCTGTCTCCGTAAGATCGGGAGCGTCGAGCACGGCGCCCGCACGCACCATAGCGGACACCATTCGCGCGTTGGCATCGACATACAGCGTCGCGTCGACGCCGGCGGGATCGGCAAGGATACCGGCGGCAAATCCACCTGAAGGATCGACAAGGGCGGTGCGGACGAACCGCGCGATCCCGGCGGCGTGGTCCAGATACCGCTCCTCGCTCAGCAGCACTCCAGCATGTGTAAACAGATCGAGGATATCGGCATTGGACGCGAGGAGCGTCGCCTGCGGCGCCGCTGCGATTCGATCCAGCGCGGTCCGGGCGGCGTCCGGGTTCTCCATCAACAGAACGCGAATCTCGTCCGGACACGAAGGTTCCGTTCGATCCAAAGGTTCCAAGGGTTCCAAGGGTTCCATGGGTTCCATGGGTTCCAGAGGTTCGGTGGGTTCTGCGGGTTCCGAAGGTTCCTGCGCTCGTGTGGCGGCGCGTTCGACGTCCGAGCGTCGCGAGCGCCACGCGTCCGCAACTCGCCGTAAGAGATCCGCCAGCTCCGGCGACGTCGCGGCGGCGCCGCCGATGAGCGCGCACGACGGGGTCAGGCATGCGATGCTGGGCCACTCGCCGAAGCCGTAGCGGTCCGCCAGATCCGGACGGCGGTCGGCGTCGGCTTTCGCCGCCAGGAACGCCGCTCCGCTGAGCGCGGACAGAACCGCCTCGTCGTTCAGGACGCTTTGAAACGCCTCCGGAGGGCGAGCCCATCGTGTCTCGAGCACGAGCACGATCGGCCGGTCCTCGGCGCGGGCACGTGCGCACGCGTCGGTCCATGCGAGCCAGGCCAGGGATGTGGCGGACTCCGTCATCCGAATCGCGTCAATTATAATTAACGGATTCATGCGGCATCGCGTCACGCTCATCCCTGGAGACGGCATCGGCCCCGAAGTGACTGAAGCGGTCGTGCGCATTCTCCAGACCGCCGGCGTGGACATCGAGTGGGAACGACACGATGCGGGCGTCACGGCGTTCAAGCGCTTCGGCGCCTCGCTTCCGGCCGAACTGCTCGACTCCATCCGCCGCAACAAGACCGCGTTGAAGGGACCGGTCACGACGCCGATCGGCGAAGGCTTCACGAGCGTGAATGTCGGGTTGCGGAAAGGGCTGGATCTTTACGCGAACCTGAGACCGGTCGCCAATCTCGCCGGCGTCACGAGCCGGTTCACCGGCGTCGATCTCGTGATCGTCCGCGAGAACACTGAGGATCTGTATTCGGGCCTGGAACACGAGGTGGTCCCGGGCGTCGTGGAAAGCCTGAAGATCATCACGGCTCGCGCCTCGACGCGCATCGCGCGCTTCGCGTTCGAGTACGCGCGCAAGCACGGACGCAAGCGGGTGACCGCGATCCACAAGGCCAACATCATGAAGCTCGGCGACGGTCTCTTCCTGGAGTCGGTCCGGACCGTCGCGCGCGAGTTCGGCGACATTCCGTACGACGAGAAGATCGTCGACGCGACCTGCATGCACCTCGTCATGCGGCCGGAACAGTTCGACGTGCTGCTGCTGCCGAACCTGTACGGGGACATCGTGTCCGATCTCTGTGCCGGCCTCGTCGGCGGGCTGGGCATCGTCCCGGGGGCCAACCTCGGAAGCGATACCGCGCTGTTCGAAGCGGTGCACGGAAGTGCACCGGATATCGCGGGGAAGAATCTCGCGAACCCCACGGCGCTGCTCCTCTCGGCGCTCATGATGCTCCGTCACCTCGGCGAGCTGGCGGCGGCCGACCGGATCCTGGCCGCGCTCGGCGGTGTGCTGGTCGCCGGCCGTGTGCGCACGCGGGACCTCGGCGGGACGGCGACAACCACGGAATTCACGCAGGAAATCTGCCGCGCGCTCGACCACGCGGGCGCCAGGGTCTGATATAGTGCCGACGGCGATGCTGGACGACATCTCCCGCGCCGTGATGGCGCGCGAGGAAGTCGCGCGCTACCTGCGCGGCGCACACGGCCGCGGAGAGGAAGCGGCGCGCGAACGCGTCGAAGGCTACCTCGAAGAGCTGCGGACCACGCAGCGGTATGCCTTCTATCGCGCGCTGAAGCATCCGCTGTATCCGATCCTCCGCAAGATCGAGCGCCTCGACGAGCACATCGAGTTCGCTCAGGCCGCATCACGCAGCGGGCGCGTTCTTTACGTCTCCAATCATAAGAGTCACACGGACTATCTGGTCGAGCCGCTCGTACTGGACGACCACGGTATCCGTCCGCCGATCATCGCCGCCGGCATCAATCTGTTTGGCGGTCCGCTCGGGCTGCTCCACAAACATGTCACCGGCGCGATTCCAATCCGCCGCAACACGAAAGACCCGGCGTACCTCGTCACGCTCAAGGCGTACGTCGCCGAACTGTTGTACCGGCATGACATGTTGTTCTACCTCGAGGGCGGCCGCAGCTACAGCGGCGAGATCAAGCCGCCGAAAACCGGCCTGCTCCACGCGGCGCTGCAGGCGGGCCGCGACGATCTCTGCGCCGTACCGGTTGCCATCGCGTACGATCTGGTGCTCGAAGATCACGTCCTCGCGCGGCAGGCGCAAAAGCGGCGGCAGCGCCCGTTCACGCGCGAGCTCGCCGAGATGGTGCGTTTCGCTGTGGGGTACCAGTCACGGGCCTTCGTGACCTTCGGTGCACCGGTGCCGCTCAAGGGATTCGACCCGGAGTCGCGCCGCGAGGTCCTGCATCTCGCGCAGGCACTCCGCGAAACGATCGGTCGCCTCTACAAGGTGCTCCCGACCGCGCTCGTGGCTGCCGCGATGCGGCCGTCCGTCATGCGGCGGGACCTCGAAGATCGTGTCGAGATTCTGATCGCCGAGCTCCGTGCCGGCCAGGCGAACCTCGCGGTGACGTCCGCGGCGCAAGCGGTCGACGAGGGCCTCGAACAACTCGGTGAGCGCGGTGTGCTGGTCCTCGAGCGCAGCGGACGGATTCGGGTGCGCGAGCGCGCCGTCCTCCGCTACTACGCGAGGACGATCCAGCATCTGTCGCCAGGTCCAGGAAGACCGTCTCGAACGCACTGATGATCGATACGCTCTCACGAGCCTTCTTCCATGCCCTCGCCGGGAGCGGCGCCCTCAGGACGATCGCCGCGCGCTACGGCATGCGCCGGCAGGACAGCTTTGCCCGCCGGTTCATTGCTGGGGAGTCGATCGAAGAAGCCATCGGCGCGGCGCGCCTGATCCAGGCGAGAGGCCTTCGCACGACCCTGGACTTCCTGGGCGAGAGCGTCGCCACCTCCGCCGGCGCGGACGTCGCGACGCGCGAGTACGTCTCGATCGTACGACAGGTCGTCGATTCCGGCGTTGAGCGGAACCTGTCCATCAAGCTGACGCAGCTCGGGCTCGACGTCGACCGTGTCACCTGCATCGATAATCTGCGGCGCCTCCTGGATCGCGCGGGCGACCGTTTCGTCGTTCGCATCGACATGGAGAGCTCGGCCTACACGGCGCAGACGCTCGACGTGATCGAAACGCTGTGGGATCAAGGCTACCGCCAGATCGGTGCCGTGCTGCAGTCGTATCTTCGTCGAAGCGAGCAGGACGCCAGCCGGCTGAGCCGGCTCGGCATCCCCGTCCGCCTGGTCAAGGGCGCGTACAAAGAGCCCGCCGATATCGCGTATCAAAAGAAGTCCGACGTCGATGCCGCGTTCGTGCGCCTGATGCGGACGCTGCTCGACGAAAACCCTTATCCTGCAATCGCCACACAAGATCCGGCGATGATCGACGCGACCATCGCCTACGTGAACGCGCGTGGATTGAGCCGTGACCGGTTCGAATTCCAGATGCTGTACGGCATCCGCCGCGATCTGCAGACCGCGCTGGCGCGGGACTACACCGTCCGCGTGTACGTGCCGTTCGGTCGCCAGTGGTACCAATACTTCATGCGCCGCCTCGGCGAACGCCCGGCAAACGTCAAGTTCGTGCTGGGCAGCGTCTTCAAGGAACGGCGCGCCTAGTCTCCTGTCGGGTTTGGCGACGCTCGTGTATGGCGTTGCGAAGGGTGCCGACGCTCGAGTTAGCGCGCCAAGTGCTCACTTCGGCCGCCGCCCACGCTGCCTCGTTCTCCTAACCCCAGTCACCACACCGACTTCCAGATCTGAAACCGTCGTGGCATAGAGCTTGTAGTGCGCACACTCGCCGCGCAACGTGACAGGGACGCGGAACGGATGCGGTTGAGGTGGCGTCCTTAGAGGAGATACATCCGGAGGAGAATTTCGGACGAGGAAGCGATGGTCAGCAATTATCCCCAGCAACTCACGGCGGCGCCGGCGGTGGAACGGTCAGCAGTAGACGACGGTCTGGTCGCACGGGCGGTTGAGTTCGTCAGCCAGCGCTTCTGCGCGGTTCGCGGCCACGACTCGGTCCTCCACTTCGAGGAGAACCGCGTCCGACTCCGCTGCACGTCGTGCGGATACGACTCGCCCGGGTGGGAAGTCAACGACCGGCGCCCGCACGTGCGATATGCGCACGCGGACGAGGAGCGGTTCCAGCTCGATGCGGATCTAAAAAAGACGGCGTAGGGTCGACCTTGAGGTCGGGCGTGCGCGCGAAGCTGAAACGCCGCTCAACAAAGCGTCCGCGCGAGACGCGCGAGCGCGTCGCGGCAGAACGCTACGTCGTCGAGATTCACGTACTCCTCGGTGCTGTGGAGTCCGGCTCCGCCGGGGCCGAACAGCACCGAGGGAATTCCGGCGACGCCCATCACGGCGGCGTCAGTCCAGAAACTCATACCGACAAACGGAGCGTCGCGGCCAGCCTCGGCCGCCGCTCGAGCGAGCCCCTGCGGGAGCTCGTGCCGCCGATCGATCTCATAGGGCGGCCGGCTGAACATTGCCCGCGCCTGACCTTCGAACTCCGGATCCTCTCTTCGCAGTTCGTCCAGAATCGACGTCACTTCGCGAAGCGCCGTGTCCGGCGATTCGCCGGCGATCGTCCGCCGCTCGATCTGCAGCGTGCAGCGGTCCGGATAGCTGCTCAGCTCGCGGCCTCCGCTGATGATGGACGCGTGCAGTGAGCCGGTTCCCATGATGGGGTGCGCCGCGCGCGCCTGCAGATCCAGGTCGAGCGTCTCGAGGCGCACGAGAACGCGGCCCATGCGCGCGATCGCATCGCGACCGTCACGCGGACGGCTGCCGTGCGCTGCCCGGCCGCTGGTCTGGATCTCGACCCACGCGAATCCCTTGTGACCGATCGCGATCTGCAGATCGGTCGGTTCGGTGACGACGCCGAAGTCCGCACCCCATTTCGTGACGAGCGCTTCGGCGCCGATGCTTTCGTACTCCTCGTCGATCACGCAGGCGATGACGACTTTTCCGCGCGGCAAGCCGGCCTGCGCGAGATCTTGCGCGGCTCCGATCATCGCGGCGACGCCGCCCTTCATGTCCTGCGATCCGCGCCCGAACAATCGGCCGTCCTTGATCACCGGATCGAACGGCCGCGTCATGCCTTCGACACCCACGGTGTCGATGTGGCCGCAAAACATCAGGGATCGCCCGGGGCCGCGCCCCTCGAGGATGCCAACGACGTTGGGCCGGCCCGGGCGAACCTCCTGCAATTCCACGGCGAGGCCGAGGCTGCGCAGCTCGCGCGCGATCACATCCGCGATCGCGCCCTCCCCCGCCGCTCCCGGCACGAGCGACGGGTTGACGCTGTCGACCGCGACGAGATCGCGAAGGAGGCGGGTAGTGAAGTCCATTGTTGAATGTGGATGGCTGAATGCTGAATGGCCGATATTCTAATGCCACCATGGGTAGGGTCGTTGCCATCACCGGCGCGTCATCTGGAATCGGGCGGGCGGCTGCCGAGCATTTCGGCCGCCTGCGCATGTCCGTCGCGCTCCTGGCGCGGCGCGCGGACCGGCTCGAAGCGATCGCGCAATCGATCCGTGCCGCCGGCGGACGTGCGCTGACCGTTCCAGGCGACGTGACGGATGAAGCCGACGTTGCCCTGCTGGTCTCCCGCGCGGTTGGCGAATTCGGCCGGCTCGACGTGATGATCGCAAACGCCGGCATCGGGTTTCACGGCTCGCTCGAGGAGACCTCGCCCGAGATCATGCGACGGCTGATCGACGTGAACTTCATGGGCACGTTTTACGCCGCGCGGGCGGCGGTTCCCGTCTTCCGGCAGCAACGCGAGGGACACCTCATTCTGGTGTCGTCCATTGCGGGACAACGCGCCGTCGGCTCGCGCACGGCGTACGCAGCGACCAAGGCGGCCCAGGCCCGCTTCGGCGAATCGCTCCGGGTGGAGTTGGCGGGGACCGGCGTCCACGTCAGCGTGGTCTTCCCTGTCTCGACGATCTCAGAATTTCACGAGACGATTCGTCGCGATTTCGGCCGCGCCAAGGCGGCGCTCGGTCCGAGCCAGTCGGCCGAGGAGGTCGCCCGCGTCATCGCCTGGTGCGTGGAGCACCCGCGAGCAGAGGTCTATCCTTATTGGAAATCGCGCGCGCTCGTCATCCTCAACGCCGTCGCACCCGGCCTGGTCGACACGTTCATGGAGAAGTACGAGCGGCGGCGGTGACCGCGTCCGCGCAGAACGAGCCATGACCGATTCCGTCGACATCGCCCGCCGCATGGCGCTCGCGGTCAAGGACGCGAGTGGCCGCGCGTTCATCGTTGGCGGGTGGGTCCGGGACCGGCTGCTGAACAGGCCGACCAAGGATGTCGACATCGAGGTCTTTGGCGTACCCGCCGATCGCCTGCGCGCGCTGCTCGAGCAGATTGGCCCGGTGAACATCGTCGGAGAAAGCTTCAGGGTCTACAAGGTCGGCGACGTCGACGTCTCGTTGCCGCGCCGCGAGTCGAAAACAGGACGGGGGCACCGCAGCTTTGCGGTCACCGGCGATCCGACGCTCAGCATCGAAGAGGCAGCGCGGCGGCGCGATTTCACCATCAACGCGATCCTCTGGGATCCGCTGACTGAGGAGTACCTGGACCCGTTCGACGGTCGCGCCGATCTCCTGACTCGCGGGCGCCTCAAGGCCGTCGATCGGACGACGTTTGGCGACGACAGCCTGCGCGTACTTCGGGGTGTTCAACTCGCCGCGCGGTTCGATCTGACGATGGAGAACGAGACGCGGGCGCTCTGCCGATCGATCGCGCTCGACGATCTACCGGCCGAACGAATCTGGGGCGAGGTCGAAAAGCTCCTGTTGCTGGCCGCGCGCCCGTCGATCGGTTTCGAGCTGGCGCTCGACCTGGGCGTTATCGATAAGTTGTTTCCCGAGTTGAAGGCGCTCGTGGAGTGCCCGCAGGAGCCAGAGTGGCATCCCGAAGGGGACGTGTGGATTCACACGCTCATGGTGATCGACCAGGCGCGTTCGCGGATCGACGATCTCCCTCGGCCGCAGCAGATTGCGATGATGCTGGGCGCCGTCTGTCACGATCTCGGCAAGCCGTTGACCACCGCGTTCGTGGACGGCCGAATCCGGTCGATCGACCACGAGGCGCAGGGCGTGGCGCCGGCGTCAGCGCTGCTCGATCGGCTGAACGTGCACTCGTTCGACGGGTACGACGTTCGCCGCGACGTGCTCGGCATGGTCGCGCATCACTTGAAGCCCGGGGAATTCTGGAAAGCGCGAGACAAGGTCGGCGACGGTGCGTTTCGCCGGCTCGCCGCCAAGGTCGATCTCGAGCTGCTTGCGCGTCTCGCCAAGTCCGATTGCCTGGGACGAACCGGCGACTTCGACTGCTCGGCGATGGACTGGTTTCTCGAGCGTGCGCGCGGACTCGGTGTGGAGCATGCGCCGCCGGCGCCGCTGCTGCTGGGCCGTCACCTCCTGGCGCTGGGGCTGGCGCCCGGTCCGAGGATCGGCGAGATTTTGAAATCTGTCTACGAACGGCAGCTGGATGGTGAGATTCGGACGACAGAGGAAGGAATCGAACTGGCTCGAAACCTCATCGCGTCGGGATGATCCGCGCACGCCCGACCTCACCGCCTCCGCCAAGGCTACGGCGGTCCGCCGAAGCTTCGAGCGAAGGCGGAAGGTCGGGCCTACGGCATTCTTGCGTGCGCGAGCTCCGCGATCTTTTCCAGCGAAACGTTCCCTCCGCTCAAAATCGCAACCGTGGTCCCGGTCACAGCGACCTTCCCGCCGAGGATGGCGGCCAGCGCCGCCGCGCCGCTTGGCTCGACCACGACCTTCGCGCGGTTGAACAACCACAGCGTTGCCTCGACGATCTCGCCGTCGTCTACGGTCACGAGATCGTCCACGAACGCCTGAACGTGGGCAAACGTGAGGTCACCCGGGCGCACGGGCATGAGACCGTCGGCAACGCTCGCTGTCCGATCGAGCGTAACAGGACGGCCAGCGGCGCGCGACGCCGTCATCTTCGCGGCTCCCGTTGGTTCGACGCCGATGACGCGGGTGGACGGCATGAGCCGCTTGATGCACGCGGCCACGCCCGAAACCAGTCCGCCGCCTCCCATCTGAACGATGACGGTGGACAGCGGCGTCGGCGCCTGTTCGAGGATCTCGAGACCCGCCGTCCCCTGCCCGGCGATGATCCAGCGATGTTCGAAGGGAGGCACCATCGTGAGGCCGCGGGCGGCCGCCTCGCGCTCCGCTCTCGCCTTGCGCTCGGAGGACGTGGTGCCTTCGAAGATCACCTCAGCGCCGAACGAGCGCGCGCCCTCCGCCTTCACGGCGGGGGCGGTGGTGGGCATCACGACGACAGCCGGGGCGCCGAGCGTGCGCGCCGCGAGCGCCATCGCCTGACCATGGTTGCCCGACGAGTATGTGATCACGCCGCGACGCCGCTCCTCGGGATCGAGCTGCGCAACCATGTTGTAGGCGCCGCGGATCTTGAACGCACCCGCCGGCTGCAGGTTCTCGCATTTGAGCATGACCGGTGCGCCGGCGAGGTGCGACACGTCCATCAGCGGCGTGATGCGCGCCACGCCGCGAATCCGTTCCGCAGCCGCCCGAATCTCTTCGAGGGTGACGAGGTCCATCGGGTTCTCACGCGGGGCCTGCTAGGCCCGCGCTCCACAATATACTTTCGGTCGCGATGAAACTCATCGGGCTGCTTCTGATCGCCGCGTTTCCCGCAACCGCGTTCGCGCAAGCCCCGCCGCCCACCGGGGTCGGCGACGAGCCGATCGGCCGCTTTGCCGTCGACCTGCAGGGATCGCTCGCCAACTTTCCGCAGGACGGCGCGAGCGCCGCGAGCCTCGGCACGATCGAAGCCAACCTGCCCGACCGCGGGCTCGGGGCCCGAGCTGCCGCGACGTTCTATCCGTTCCGTCTCGGCCCGGTGACGATTGGACTTGGCGGCGCACTGGCGCTCGCGCGGGGTGCCCAGGAAAGCGAGCTTTCAGGTGAGCGGTTCACGACGACGTTCTTGTCGGTCGCGCCGCAGCTCTCGCTCAACTTCGGCCGGAAAACCGGCTGGAGCTACGTGAGCGTCGGCATCAGCAACACGAAGTTGACGATCGCACGCGAGGGCGCTGACGGCGGACCTGCCGCGCCGACGGTCGACTACGGCGGCGGCGCCAGATGGTTCCTGCGGGAGCACCTCGCATTCTCGTTCGACGTCCGCATCTTCAACATCGCGGCAACCGACCCAGAGCCCGACATCGCCGCGCGCTTCCGCACCACGATGCTCGTGATCAGTGCGGGAATCTCAGTCAAGTAGCGCAGCCCGTCAGGGCTGCCGAGGAGTGGCGCCCGTCCGGCCTACGCCGCTTCTTTTCCGCGGCGGAATTCTTCCATGAGCCGGCGGACGTTTCCGGAGACCGAATGCAGCGAGGGCGCCCAGCCGAGCGCCCGGGCGCGGGGGCTGCGGACCACCTGATCGAGATGCAGCGCATCCGCGTAGCTCTTCATCTTCTTGCGGGCTTCCTCGATCGGCACATGGCGCACCGCCGGCGGGTTCGACGACGCGGCAATGACTGCATCGACGATATCGCTGACGCGCTCGTCTCCGTGATCGGTCGCGTGGTAGATGCCAGATGCCTCAGGTTCCGCCACGAGGCGCGCGTAGAGATCGCCCAGATCGCGGTCGTAGACGAGCGCCCAATGATTGTCGCCCGGGCCGATCACGCGAACGAGACCGTTCGCCGCATTCTTCAGCAGATCGGCAACGATGCCGCGCGAACCACCGTAGACGATGCCTGGCCGCACGACGATGGTGCGCAGGCCGTTGCGGGCGCCGTCAAGGGTGAGCCGCTCGAGCGCCGGCCGCCACGACACATGTTCGGCCGGATTGATCGCCGTCTGCTCGGTCGCTTCCTTCGTATTGCCTAAAACCCACACACCGGACGTGTAGATGAAGAACCCCTTGCCGTGAGCGATGAGGTGTTCGATGGTGGAGCGGTCAAGCTCCGGTCCGCGCGGCGACGACTCCGACGCCGCGTGGATCGCACCGTCGCTGAGCGCGGCCGCGGCGCAGTACGACGATGGCTCCGCGAGGTCACCGACGACCGGCGTCACGCCGCGCGCGCGCAAACGCGCCCCCGCGTCGGCGGTGCGGACGAGCGCCGTGACCTGGTGGCCGGCGCGCATCAGCGAGTCAAGCACTGCAGATCCGATGTAGCCGGTGGCTCCGGTAAGGAAGATCCGCATGCGGGAGATTCAATGATCCGGCGGGGCCGTAGTCAAGTGCGGTCTGCAGCCAAGTTCCGTCCGGTGGGACACCTAACGGTCATACGCCCAAAAACAAGTACGCGCCCTCCGCACCGGAATTGGAGGCTAGATGTCCCAGACCCTGTCGTGGTCGTAGAACGTGATCATCCCGTCTTCACTGACCTTCAGGACGGGGCCGAAACGGGCGGCTGCCACTGCGGCGGTGGTTCGCGCGCCCTCGATGGCCAGGCTCGCGTCCGGCACGGTGGGATGCATCAGGATCGCGCCCACTGCCAGCAACGCGCCCGCCTGATCCATGACCGTCGCGCCGTCCATGGTCGCCAGTCCCTCGAGAACCGTCCGATCGAGGCTGGTTGCGGTGCGGCCAGCCAGCAGGTAGAGGAGGTCCCTGCGCGATGGGGACGTCCGGGCGTCCACCGACTCCGCCATCGTGTCGAGCCGATCGGCCGGCGCGATCAGCTGCGGCACGGCGACCGCGGGGTCTCGAAGAACGACGAAGAGCGCTCCCTCGCGGGCGTCCGAAAGATCGAGCGCGGTCTGAAACAGGCGTTGCGCGAGCGCTGCCTTGCCGACCGCCTTCTGCCACAGCGCGTACTTTGCTTCCAGGTCCAGCAGGTGCCAGTGTGCGTTACGGAACGTGAATACCTGCGCCCCTTCGGCGAACACCTTGATCTCGTGCGAGGGGCTCAAGACGATGCAGGCCTCGCCGCCGTCGAGCGTCGCGCTCGCATGCGCGCGATAGGGCGCCGCGCACGGAACCTCCAGCGCGCGCTGCCCGCGCTCGCTCGCCCATCGCTGGACCTCCACGATGTCGAGGACGATGCCGTCGCGGTTCACGAGAAACAGCGTGTTGAGCCCGTCGCACAGCCGGTAGAAGCTTTTGATGGCAGTCAGCGACTGGTTGTATCTATACGCGCCGGCAGGGATGCCACGATGCGGGTTCACGGGATCGTGGCGGCCATCGAGGTGCAGGACGCCTGACGAGATCGCGCGGTTCTCGTAGCTGGACAGCGCGGCGACGCGAAGCACTTCAATCGCGTCCGCGAGCCTGTCTGCGCGACTCTCTTCTCCCTGCAGCGCATAGCGACCGCCGTCGAGGAACGCACCAATGTAGCGATCCTCGATCGCGCCGCGAAACAGATCGGCGCGCGTCGCCATTACGTTCGCGTCGAATATCGCGCGGTACCTGGCCGCGAGCACCTCGGCGATCGAGCGCGCGAGCCGCACCTCGTTCTCGGTAAAAGGCCTCCATGGAGGCACGCGAAGGATGTGACGGCTCCCAAACCACCGGACCGTCAGCTCGGAGGGATCGTTGGTCGGCTCGATCGCGAGGCGGCCGTCCGACGAGACCGACGGCGTCGGCTCGCTCTCGAAGGTGGCGCGCGCGAAAAACTGCCGCAGCGCCGCCTGCAGAAGATTGTCGTAGAGCGCGCCGGCGGCGAAGGCGGGCGGAAGCGCCATCAGGTCCGTATCATAATGTCATCGCATGCGCCGGGACACGCTCGTCGACTACTTCGACAGCCTCGCCGAGCTCGACGGGCCGTTCATCGCGCACGACGACGGATATCGGGTCCGGACGTACACGTACGCGGAGATCGCGGTGCTGGCGCGCGCGTTCGCGCAACGGCTGAAAAATCACGGCGTCCACAAAGGCGACGCCGTCGTCATCTGGAGCGAGAATCGCGCCGAGTGGGTCGTGGCGCTGTGGGGCGCGTTGCTCGAGGGCGCCGTGCTCGTTCCGATCGACTACCGCGCGTCGGCTGAATATCTCGAACGGATCGCGGACAAGGTGTCCGCGCGCGTTGTCCTCGTCGGGAACGAGGTCGATCGCGCCGCGCTCGATGGCGCCTTCAACATCTGGCCAATTTCGGAGATCTCGGGTAATTCGAACACGCCCGATCTGAACGTCGGGCCTACACCGTCGGTAAACCCTATCCAACCGACCGATACTGCGGAGATCATTTTCACGTCCGGCGCGACCGCGGATCCGAAGGGCGTGATCATCACGCACCGGAACATCCTCGCCAACATCGTCCCGATCGAGCGAGAGGTCATCAAGTACCGCAAATACGGCTGGCCGTTCTTTCCGATTCGCTTCCTCAATCTGCTGCCGCTCAGCCACATGTTCGGGCAGGCGATGGCCACGTTCGTGCCGCCGATGCTTCCCGGGGTCGTCGTCTTCATTCACGGCTACAACCCTCAGGAGATCGTCCGGCAGATCAAATCGCGCCGTGTGTCGGTGCTCGTCTGCGTGCCGAAGGTCCTCGAGGTATTGCGGGATCACGTGTTGCGGCTCGTTCCAGAAGCGGCGGAACCCCCGGCTCAAGGAGAGCACTGGGCCAAACGCTGGTGGCGCTACCGACGTGTCCATCGGCTCTTCGGCTGGAAGTTCTGGAGCATCGTTGTCGGCGCCGCGCCGCTCGACCCCGAGCTGGAAGCGTTCTGGTCGAAGCTCGGGTACGTGGTGGTCCAGGGCTACGGCCTCACGGAGACCGCACCCATCGTCACCCTCAACCACCCGTTCCGTACCTCGCGGGGCACGGTCGGCGCACCGATCGCCGGCGTCCAGGTCAGGATCGCGCCCGATGGCGAGATCCTGGTTCGCGGTGACAACGTGACCACCGGCTATTACGCCGCGCCGGACGAAACGGCGCGCGCGTTCGAGGACGGCTGGCTTCATACCGGCGACGTCGGCGCGCTCGACGCCGAAGGGCGGTTGACGATCCGCGGCCGCAAGAAAGAAATGATCGTCACGCCGGAGGGGCTGAACGTCTTTCCGGAGGATGTGGAACGCGCGCTCGAGGCGCAGCCAGGCGTCAAGGAGGCAGCTGTCGTGGGCGCGTCAGCGACGGGCGCGGCCGCCGAAGAACGGGTGCACGCCGTGCTCGTCGTCCAACCGGACGCGAGCGTCGAAGCGATCGTCGCAGCGGCCAACGCGCGTCTCGAGGACTACCAGCGCATCCGTGGCGTCTCGACCTGGCCGGGCGCTGAACTGCCGCGCACCGAGGGCACCCGAAAGCTGAAGCGGCGCGAGCTTCAGCGCTGGGTCGCACAGGGATCGACCGGGGCCGGCGCGCCTGTTCACGCGAAGAGCGTCGAAGACGTTCTGCGCCGGTTCGTCAGCACGCGGGACATTTTCCCGGAGACGACCCTCGAAGCGCTCGGTCTCAGCTCGCTCGAACGGGTCGAGCTGATGATGGCGCTCGAAGAAGCCTTCGAGACGACGATCGATGAAGCGGCGTTTTCCGGTGTGCGCACCGTAGGTGAGTTGTCGGCGCTCGTCGGCACTGCCGGAGCCCGGGGACGGGAGGCCGGGGATCAGAAGGCAGAGGCCGCGCCGAGGGCCGCTGGCCTCCGCCCTCTGGCCGCGGAGCCGATCGATTTCCCTTCCTGGAACCGTTCGCTGCCCGCGCGCGCGATCCGCCGGATCAGCCTGCCGACATGGATTCTGCCGATCGCGAGAATCTTCGCGTCGATTCGCGTCGACGGCCTGGAGCATCTCGACAAACTGACGAGCCCGGTCCTCTTCGCCGCTAATCATCAGAGCCACATGGACACGCCCGCCATCGTGGCGGCGCTTCCGGCGCGGTTCAGGTATCGGGTTGCACCGGCGATGGCGAAGGAATTCTTCAAGGCGCACTTCTTTCCGGAACACTTCGGCCGCCGTGCCTGGC
This sequence comes from Vicinamibacterales bacterium, assembly GCA_036258175.1. Classification (GTDB taxonomy): domain Bacteria; phylum Acidobacteriota; class Vicinamibacteria; order Vicinamibacterales; family 2-12-FULL-66-21; genus DATAEE01. The sequence goes on along the minus strand of DATAEE010000002.1, from coordinate 56,599 downwards.
TGACCAACAGCCTCAACTACTACCTGGCGTCGCTGTTCTTCAACGCGTTTCCGCTACCTCAGCGCGAGGCCGGTGCCCGGCAGACGCTGCGCTATATCGGAGAGCTCATCGGCGAAGGCTATTCGGTCCTGATCTTCCCGGAAGGACTGCGGACGCTGACGGGCGACATCGGCACATTCCGGCCCGGGGTAGGGATGATCGCCTCCCGGCTGAACGTTCCCGTCGTTCCCGTCCGGCTCGAAGGGCTCGACAAGATCCTGCACCAGAAGGCCAAGATGGCAACGCCCGGACGGGCGCGCGTCGCCTTCGGTCAACCGCTCTATCTGACGGGAGATGATTTCCCGGCTCTCGCTCGACAGGTGGAGGAGGCGGTCAAAAGGTTATAACTCAAAGCTTTGCAGCCCCAGTCGGAATGTGGCACAATGTTTGGATTCCGGCCGCCGATTCCACGCATAATGCGGGCTGCGGCGTCGAAGGAGACAGACAGGGATTGAGTAAGGATGATCTGATTGATGTGCAGGGCACGGTCGTGGCAGTCCACAGCGGCGGCCTCTATCGCGTCCAATGCGACTCCGGCCACGAAGTGCTCGCGCAGCTGAGCGGCCGTATGCGCCGGTTCCGCATCAAGGTGGTGCCGGGCGATCGGGTAACGGTTGGCGTTTCGCCGTACGACCCGGTTCGAGGCATCATCACCTTCCGCGCCCGCTGAACTAGCTTGCATCACCAACACACCCGATCGAAACAGTCGCCCGGTCCCGGCGGCCGCCGGCGGCGAAACGGACCCCGCGGGTCGCACCACGGGCACGGACATGCCGCGCCGCGTCACCCGAGGACGTCTGCGCACCCCGGCGTTGCTCCGCACGAGTGCGACACGAAGCCGATTCCCTTCGCGACGCTACCGCTCTTGCCCCAGTTACTGTCCGGCGTCCACGATCGCCAGTTCGAGCAGACGACGCCGATTCAGAGCGCGGTGATTCCGATTGCGCTCGCGCGCCAGGATGTGATCGGCTGCGCGGCGACCGGAACCGGCAAGACGCTCGCATTCCTGCTGCCCGCGTTCCAGCATCTTCTGAACAGCGACGCCGAAGCCCGGCTGAAGCCGGGCACCACAACGACAAGTCGTACACGGATGCTCGTGCTCGCGCCCACGCGCGAGCTTTGCGTGCAGATCGAGGACGACGTCCAGGGGCTCATCTATCACACGCCGCTGACGAGCGTCGCGATCTACGGCGGTGTGCCGATGAACCCTCAGTCGCGCGCGCTCGAAGCGGGCGTCGACATCGTCGTCGCCACGCCCGGCCGGCTGATCGACCACATGCGGACGGGCGGCGTGAATGGCTTCAACTTCGACGGGATCGAGATCCTCGTTCTCGACGAAGCGGATCGGATGATGGACATGGGCTTCTGGCCTGACGTCCGACGCATCGTCGCCGCGCTGCCGCCGGCGGACAAGCGACAGACACTGCTCTTCTCAGCTACCATGCCTGCGGAAATGATGGCGCAGGCGCGCGAGATCACCAGAGACGCGAAGTACCTCCAGGTTGGCGCGGCGGGCGCGCCGGCCGTGACGATCACGCACACCGTGCAGCAAGTCTCTTCGTCAGGCGAGAAGGTGGAGTGGCTGATTAAATTCCTCAAACGGACCGGCGGCCCCGTTCTCATCTTCGCGCGAACGAAGATCGGCGCGGAGCGGCTCGCGCGTCGTCTGCAGTCGGCGGGGCTTCCGACCGCGTCGCTGCACGCCGATCGGACGCAGCCGCAGCGTACCGCGGCCATTGAGGGGTTCCGCGCCGGACGGTTCCGCGTGCTTGTGGCGACCGACGTCGCCGCGCGCGGCATCGACGTGGACGGCATCTCGCACGTGGTCAATTTCGAGGTGCCGACGGATCTGGACGCCTATGTCCACCGCGTCGGCCGGACGGGGCGGGCCGAGGCTACCGGAACGGCCTTGACGCTCGTCGCTCCCGAAGAGCGGCGCGCGCTGGCCGCGCTCGAGCAGACGTTCAACCTGAAACTTCATGGCGGGCCTGAGAGGCCCGCCCGGCACGGCGGTGCTGAGCCATCCGCTCTTCAGTCATGATGCCCGAGGATCCCAAGACGCTCATCATTCCGCCGTCGCCGGGCCCCTCGCCCGCGCCCAACCCGCCGTCCACGGTGGAGACGTCGGGAGCTGACGTGCCCGCCGCGCCGCCGCAGTCGCCGGCCGTCGAGCGGTTCAAGAGCTGCCGGTGGCGGGCCCAGCCCGAGGACGGCCAGTTCTGCACGCACCGGGACGTGCTGCCGATGGCGGGACGCGAGGGGTTCAACGCCGAAGCCTGGTGCCCCGACTGCTCGTTCTTCAAGGTCCGCCGCGCGCCCCGCAAACGGCCCGAGTACTAGTCCGCTAAGAAACCTTCACCTTCGCTCAACCGTCTGAGTTCCTGACGGAGGACTCATGTACGCGTTCCTTCAGGACCTTCGGTTCGCGGTCCGCCAGCTCGTCGCCGACCGCGGATTCACCGTGGTTGCCATCCTGACGCTCGCGCTCGGGATCGGCGCGAACACCGCGATTTTCAGCGTCGTCGACGGTGTGCTCCTGCGCCCGGCGCCGGTGGCCGATCTCGACCGGCTCGCGATGGTGTGGGAGACCGATCGCCATACGGGGACGACGCGTGAACCGGCGTCGATACCGGATTTTCTGGACTTCAAGCAACGAAGCCGGACGTTCGAGACGCTCGGCGGCCTGATCGCCGGCGAGGCGAATCTCGCGCCCGCTTCGGGCGAGCCGGTCCGGCTCGCCGGCCTGCGAGTGAGCCACGACCTGCTGCCCATGTTGGGCATCCACCCGATCGTCGGCCGGCATTTCACCACCGGCGAGGATCAGGCGAACGGCCCACAGGTGGCATTGATCAGCGAGTCGCTCTGGGAGCGATCGCTCGGCCGCGATCGCGCCATCGTGGGCTCGACTCTGCGGCTGAACGAACGGCCGTACACGATCGTGGGCGTCGTCGCGGACGCGGCGGACTTCGGCGTGCTCCAGATCCTGACGCGCGCCGCTTACAGCCGGGCCTTCGCCGATCGAGGGACGCGGGTCCGCGTCGACGTGTGGACGCCGCTGCAGCCGAACCCGAAGAGCTCGCCCCGCGACACCCACCCGATGTTCGTCCTCGGAAAGCTGGCGCCCTCTGCGACGCGTCAGAGCGGGCAGGCGGAGATGACCGCCATCACCGCCGACCTCGAACGCGCGTACAAAGAGGCGAACGACGGGCGCGGGGCGTTCGTCGAGCCCTTACGGGACGTGGTGTTTGGACCCGTGCGACCGGCGTTGTTCGTGCTGCTCGGCGCCGTCGGACTCGTGCTCCTCGTCGCGTCGGTCAACGTTGCGAACCTGCTCCTGGCGCGCGGCGCGGCACGAGCGCGGGAGGTCGCGGTTCGTCTGGCGCTTGGCGCCGGATCGCTGCGCCTCGCCCGGCAATTCCTCACCGAGAGCGTCGTCCTCTCAATCACGGCCGGCGCCGCGGGCGTCGGCCTCGCCTTCCTTGGTCTCCGAACACTGGTGGCGCTCGCGCCGGCCGACGTGCCGAGGTTGAATGAGGCCGCGCTGGATCTGCGCGTGCTTGCGTTCACGGTCGGCATTTCCCTCGCCGTTGGACTGATCTTTGGCCTCTTTCCGGTCCTGCAGGCGCTCCGAGTCGATCCGCTCGCCGCGTTCCGCGGTGAGGGCGGCCGCCATGGCACCGCGGGCCGCGGCCGCAGTCGCGTGCGCGCGGTGCTGGTCGTCGCCGAGCTCGCGCTGGCGGTCGTGCTGCTCGCCGGCGCCGGTCTGCTCATCAAGAGCTTCTGGCGCCTGCAGCAAGTGGACGCCGGCTTCACGGCCGAGGGCGTCCTCAAGGCGGAATACCAGCTTCCGGTCCCGCGCTATCCAAGGGACTTCAAACAGTGGCCGGACTTCAAGGAAGTACACGCCTTCAACGACGCGCTGATCCGGCGCGCAGCGGCGCTGCCTGGTGTCGATAGTGTGGCCATCGCCGGCGCCCATCCGCTGGATCCCGGATTCACGAACTCCTTCGTGATCGTGGGCCGCGAGGCGGAGGCAAAAAACTGGCCGGAGATTTCCGTCCGGAGCGTGACGCCCGGCTACTTCCGCACCGTCGGGCTGAAGCTACAACGCGGGCGGCTTTTGAGCGAGAGCGACACGACGCGGGGAACGCCAGTCGCCGTGATCAACGAGGCGACGGTTCAGAAATTCTTCCAGGACCGCGATCCGATCGGCGGTCAGATTCGTTTCTGGGGAACACCACGCACGATCGTGGGTGTCGTCGCCAACGAGCGCTTTCACGGCCTGGCCGAGGCGGCGCCGATCGCGGTTTACGCGCCGTTGTCGCAGACCCCGTCTCACTCAGGCGTGCTCCTCGTGAAGGCGACGACTCCACTGACGCTGGCCGCCGCGGCACGCGCCGCGATCCGGGAGATCGACCCGGCGCTCGCTGTTTTCGCGGTCGAGCCGCTGAACGAGACGGTCGCCCGGTCTGTATCGCAGCGGCGCTTCACGATGCTCGTCCTCGGTATCTTCGCGGCGCTGGCCCTCACGCTGGCGGCAGTCGGCGTGCACGGCGTCCTGAGCTACGGCATCCTGCAGCGGACGCGCGAGATCGGCATCCGGATGGCGCTCGGCGCCCGGCCGGGCAGCGTGCTCCGGCTGATCGTGGGCCAGGGCGTGTTGCTCGCCGCGGTCGGCGTCGCGGTCGGCCTCGCCGGCGCCTTGGCTCTCACGCGCGTGCTCACGACGCTCCTCTTTGGAGTCACGCCCATTGATTGGCCGACGCTCGCGCTCGTTGTGCTCGTCCTGATCGGATCGGCGGTCCTCGCCAGCTATCTGCCGGCGCGGCGCGCGATGCGGGTGGATCCGTCGGTGGCGTTGCGGGTGGAGTAGATCACGGATTTCGTTTCATTCTTCATAGCCGATACGACGCCCAAACGGCGCATGTACTGAAATGCGGCTGCACTGATGACCGCAGTTCCACGATGACAGATCTGGCGATGGTTGATCGGGCGATCGGGCGATGTCATGGAGCGATCGGCCCATCACCTATCGGGATAAGGGATCGGTTTATCGGGCTCTCTGTCTATCGGGTTCTCTGTTTATCGGATTTTTGTCTATCGCGCGATCGGGCTCCGGTTGAGCGCGCGCGTGAACAAGCCGATCGTCCGACTCTTCGATGAGCTCGATACATCGATAACCCGGTAGTTCGATAGCTCGACCGTCCGATTCCCCGATTCCTTACCCAGATACTCCAATGGATTGGTCGCCCGATGACTTCGGCCGATCGGTCGATCGCCTATCGGTCGATCGCGTGCTACGATCGCCGAAGTCATGCCGACCTACCGGCTCCGCATCAACGACCGGGTCCACGAGGTCGAGGGAGAGCCGGCCGACAGCCTGCTCTCTGTTCTTCGTTATGAGCTGAACCTGCCGGGCAGTAAGTACGGCTGCGGCGAGGGCCAGTGCGGCGCGTGCACGGTTCTCCTCGACGGGCAGGCCACGCGTTCGTGCGTCACGCGCATCGGCGCGATTGGCGGCAAGTCGGTCACGACGATCGAAGCGCTCGCGAACGGCGATCGCCTCCACGCGGTCCAGGAAGCCTTCCTCGAAGTCGAAGCGTTCCAGTGCGGCTACTGCACACCTGGAATGGTGATGGCGGTTGTGGGCCTGCTTCGCACGCATCCGAATCCATCGGAGCAGGACATCGCGCGGATGCTCGAACGTAACGTCTGCCGGTGCGGCACGTATCCGCGCATCGTTCGGGCCGTCAAGCTTGCCGCCGAGCGCATGCGGGCCACGGATCACCACGGATCACAGGCCACGGATCACCGCGGATCAACACGATGAAGGCCACGGAACACCGCGGATCAACGCAGATCGAGCCTGAGCGTTATGAGCTCGAGGAGCCGATCAAGTATCTCTTTGAAGTCGAGCGGCGCGAGTTCTTCCGCGTGCTGGGCGGCGGGATACTCGTCGCCGTCGCGTTGGCGGAGGCGGGCGCGCAGGAATCGGGGCGCGGCGGCGAGCAGGGACGCGGCCCGGCTCCGGATCTCGCGGCGTGGCTGCACATCGACGAGCAGGGACGGATCACGGTTTACACCGGCAAGACGGAAATCGGCCAGAACATTCGTACGTCGCTCGCACAGACGGTCGGCGACGAGCTCGGCGCGCCGATCACGTCGATCTCTCTCGTCATGGCCGACACGGACCTCGTGCCGTTTGATGCCGGGACGTTCGGGTCGCTGACGACGCCGCGGATGGCGCCGCAGCTGGCGCGGGCGGCTGCAACAGCGCGCGAGATGCTGATCGAGCGCGCCGCAACCGCCTGGCAGGCGGATCGCGCGAAGGTCACGCTGACGGTCCGCGACGGGCGCGTCCTCCACCCGGACGGCCGGTCGGTCGCATTCGGCGAGCTGACGAAGGGACAGAAGCTGACGGGTGTCGTCGCAGAGAAACCAGCGACATCATCCGCGGATCGCTGGACGCTGCGTGGCCAGCCGGTCAAGAAGGTCAACGGCCGCGATTTCGTGACCGGCCGTCATCAGTACACGTCGGACATCGGCCGGCCGGGAATGCTCCACGGCCGGATCGTCCGGCCGGACGCCAACGGTGCCACGCTGGGCACGGTTGACGACAGCAAGGCGCGCGCGATGACGGGAGTGACGGTCGTTCGTGACGGCGACTTCATCGGCGTGGTCGCGCCGAACGAGCGCGCAGCCAGCCGCGCGGCCGAGGCGATTCGCGTTGAATGGCGCATTCCGGAGGGACTGCCGACCTCGGAAACTGTCTACGAGCATTACAAGAAAACCGAAGCGCCCGCGGGCGCCCGTGGCCCTTCGCCTTCGCTCAGGGCAAGCGGTCCGGTCGTCGCCGGCGACGTAGCGCAAGCGCGTGCGCAGGCGGCGCGCGTGTTCGAGACCGCGTATCGCATCCCGTACATCGCGCACGTCCCGCTCGAGCCGCGGGCGGCGGTGGCGGAATGGAAGGACGGCCGCCTCACGGTCTGGACCGGGACGCAGCGCCCGTTCGGCGTGCGGTCGGAACTCGCCAGCGCATTCCGCATTGCCGAAGAAGCTGTTCGCGTGATCGTGCCGGACACCGGCTCCGCGTACGGCGGCAAGCACTCCGGTGAGCACGCCATCGAAGCGGCGCGGCTCGCGAAAGCGGCGGGCAAGCCGGTCAAGCTGGTATGGACACGTGCTGAGGAGTTCTCGGGAGGGTATCTCCGTCCCGGCGGCCTGATCGAAGTGAAGAGCGCGGTCGATACAGGCGGGCGGATTCTCGCGTGGGAATTCGACAACTGGAACTCAGGCGCATCAGCGATTCGAACGCCATACGACATCCCGAACCAGCGGATTCAATTCCATCCGGCGAATTCGCCGCTGCGCCAGGGTTCGTATCGAGGCCTCGCCGCGACCGCGAATCATTACGCGCGCGAGATGCAGATGGACGAGATGGCGCGCGCGCTGGACCGGGACGCCGTCGAGTTCCGCATGGCGCACCTGAAGGACACGCGCATGCGCGATGTCCTGGCGGCCGTTGCAAAGAAATCAGAATGGGGTAAGCCCCGCACATCGAGCAAGGACCGGTCGCTCGGCATCGCGTGCGGCACCGAGAAAGGCAGCTACGTCGCGACGGCGGCGGAAGTGTCGAAGGCGTCCGGCGGGTTCAAAGTCGAGCGGCTCGTCGTCGCCTTCGAATGCGGCGCGATCGTCAACCCGGACGGTCTGCACAATCAGGTGGAAGGGGCCGTCGTGCAGGGACTCGGCGGCGCGCTGTTCGAGGCGATCAGTTTCACCGGCGGCCGGATCCTCAACGGCACGCTCGAGCAATATCGCGTCCCGCGCTTCAGCGACATCCCGCCGATCGAGATCGAGCTGCTGGACCGCCGCGATCTGCCGTCCGCCGGCGCCGGCGAGACGCCGATCGTCTGTGTCGCGCCGGCCATCGGAAGCGCCGTCAGGGCGCTCGGTCCTGTAAGTCCGGCGCTGCCGGTCAGGCTGACCTAGTCTTCACCCACGACGTCACGAAGAGCAGACCGAGCACGAAATCCCCCGCCCCGGGCACCAGCGCCACACCAGGAACCCGTGCGTTCAGAAACAGAACGACGAGCGCGATGACGTAGGTCGCCTTTTCGAGGACCGCCGGGATCATCAACAGGCGATATCGCACCGGATCGCGCGCGATGACGAGAAACGCGACCTGCCACGCGAGCGTCACGCCGATGAAGCCGTAGAAGAACTCCGGGTGCGTGATCGGCGGCGGCTGATCCCGGCCGATGAAATCTTCGAGGAAGTACAGCGGCGTGACGACGAGCAGCCCGTAGATGCCCGCTATGGCGAACGCTCGGCGGGCAAAGATCATTCAGAGAATTCTTTCGCCAACTCAACCCATTCGCCGTTGGGCGCGAGGCGCTGGTACGCCTTCCAGTGCGGCTTGGCCTCCGAGGACTGTCCCATCTTCTCGAGCGTCACCGCGAGATAGAAATGCGCGTCGGCGTATCCGGGGTTGAGCGTGACCGCTTCCCGGTAACAGGCGACCGCCTCCTGGTAGCGCGACAAATCGTGATGGATGTTCCCGAGGTTGAAGTGCGCCTCGAAGCACTCCCCGTCGAGCATGATCGCCCGTTCGTAGAGCGCCTCCGCCTCGATGAGCTCGTCGCGCGCGTAGTGGATGTTGGCCAGGTTCACGATCGCCGGCACCAGCTCGGGATCGATGATGAGCGCGCGGCGGTACGCGGCCGCCGCCTGATCCTGCCGCTCGGGGCCGGCATCCGCCTCGTCGAGCGCCGCCCCCTCCAGAAAATACTTGGCCGCCAGCGCCGCGTGAGGATCGATGGCGCTCGCCCGCTGCTGGCCGAGATTGGTCGTCGGTGGCGGCTTACGTTCGAGTGTGACGACGCGCGCCGGATGTGCGTCGCTCGGTGCCGGACGGAAGTCGAGCGCAAGCTGTCCCTCCCGCGCCGCGAGCGCCGTGCGCACGATCACGCGGAACGGCGTTCCCCGCTCCAGCTCAGCCGCGACCTGCCGGATCGCGGAGAGATCGGGAAACCGGTAGTAGGTTTCAGTGTTCGTCCGCACGACGGAGCGGATGACGCCCCACTTCTCCAGGTGCCCGAGCCGGGCCTCGCCGATCGCGGGATACATCGCGAGGATATCGCGCTGGGCGTGAAAGTGCTGGCGCAGGTCCCCGGGTGCCGCCACGCCCGCGCGGCGGCAGAAATCATCTTCCGTCAGGATCGCGACCTGGCCGGGCGCCTTCGCGTTGACCTGTTCGGCCTTGCGAAGCTTGCGGCTCTTGTCCGGATCATCAACGGCATCGTCCTTCGGCTGCGCGACGCCGCCCGCACCGATCACGAGCATCGTCGTGCGGGTCGTGACATCCTCGCTCGCGATTCCGCCCAGCCGCTCGACGACTTCGCGCGCCTCGCGGCGTCCAAGTGACGACAACTTTCCAGTGAAGGTGACGACCTGGCCGGCGAACGGCGAGAGACTCTGCGGCGTCTCGAGGTGCAAGGGGTAGCCCGGTGACAGAAAGATGCGAGAGTAACGTTTTTCTGTCAAGAGCAGAGTCGCGTCATCTCTGGATTCTGGAATCCAAACCGGACAGAATGTGCGCATGCTGCTCGCCGGAGATGTCGGGGGCACCTCGACGCGGCTGGGCTTGTTCGCGCGGGCGCCGGAGCGACCGACGCCGGTCCGGACGGCGGAGTTCATCACGCTCGACTACGAGTCGATCGAGCAGATGCTTGCCGCGTTCCTCGCCGACTCGGGGGCCGGCGGCCGCGTGGAGGCGATCGGGCTCGGCGTCGCGGGGGTGGTTACGCGCCACATCGCGCGCCTGACGAACGTCCCCTGGGTCGTTGACGCTCGAGCGATCGCGGACCGCTTCCGGATTCGCCACCTCTCGCTGCTCAACGACCTCGAGGCGATGGCCCACGCGGTGCCCGTCCTCGAGCCCGACGAGCTCGCCGTCCTGCAGGAGGGTGCGGCGGCGCCGGACGGCAACGCCGCGGTGATTGCGGCTGGCACGGGGCTCGGCGAGGCGCTGCTCCACAACATCGACGGCCGGTTCGTGCCATCACCCACTGAAGGCGGTCACACCGACTTCGCGCCGCGGACGCCACGGGAGGTCGAGTTCTTTCAGGATCTCGTGCGGATCTACGGACGCGCGGAGTACGAGCAGGTGATCTCCGGCCAGGGCATCGTCAACCTGACCCGGTTCACGCACGCCAGCCGGCCGTGCCCCGCGAGCTCAATCCAGGATCCCATCGCAATTCCCGCGGCGGTGACGGAATCGGCCCTGGCGAAGCGCTGCTGCCAGTGCATGGAGGTGCTCGACATTTTCGTGTCGGCCTACGGCGCGGAAGCGGGCAACCTGGCGCTTCGTTCGCTCGCCACGGGCGGCCTATATGTCGGCGGCGGCATCGCGTTGAAGATCATGCCGGCGCTTGAAGACGGCCGGTTCCTCGATGCGCTCCGCTCGAAAGGACCGATGACCGATCTGATGGCGACGATCCCGGTGTACGTGATTCTCCATCCGCATCCCGGGCTGCTCGGGGCGGCGGTCAGGGCGAATCAGAGTGACTGATCAATGTGGATTGTGGACTGCTGATTGCTGCTTGTTACGGTCGCCGCGTCGTCTCTGTCGGTTTCCGGTCGGCCCGCTCGAACATCCCTTCCTCCGCCATGAGCCGCTCGATCGCATCCGGTTCGACCGGCACGAAGCCGGACATGTTCTCGTAGCCGTCGGCCGTGATCAGGATCGCGTCCTCGAGCCGCACGTAGACGCGTTCGGCGGGAATCGTCAGCGCCGGCTCGATGGTGAACATCATTCCGGGCTTGAGGACGTCGTACGGCGCGGTGACGTCGTGCACTTCCATGCCGATCCAGTGACCGAGGCTGTTGCGATCGGTGTTCCGGTACGCCGCGACGAAGCGCTCGGCAGCCGCTTTGATCTTCGGCGTCTTGAACACGAACGTGCCCATGATCTGTTCCATCTTCTTGAGCGCATCAGCGAGCACGACGGTCGGTTCGACGTTGGGACGGATTGAGGTCATCAACGCCTGGTACAGCTTGAGGTAGATCGTGTACATCTCCCGCTGCTCCGGCGTGAACCGGCCGTTCGCCGGAAACATCCGGGTGACGTCCGACGTGTAGTACTTGAAGTCCGGTGCGTAGTCGTACAGCACGAGATCGCCATCCCGGAGCTGCGACTGCGCCGCGTGGTAGTGGGGCCACGCGGCATTCTTGCCCGCCGCGACGAGACCGAAGTACGCCACACCCTGCGCGTTGTGCTTCTTGAAGAAGTAGTCGCCGATCGCTTCCAGCTCGTACTCGTACATCCCGGGCCGCGCGGAGCGTATCGTTTCCCTGATCGCCAGCCCGGAGATGCGCGACGCTTCGCGAACGAGCGCAATCTCACGGGCGCTCTTGATCAGGCGCATGGCGTCGAGCACCGGGTCGAGGTCTCTGATGACCGGTGGTTGGACGGATGAGCCGCCAGCTTTTCCCCTGACCTGCTCGACGAACGCCGCCTCGCGTGAAACTCGTCCGTCCCACGGATCGGAACGTGTCTTCTCGTCGTGCGCCTTGACGTTTCCCGGCGTCGCCGCGCCGAGCGCCTCGGCGCGATGCGGCAGGAACAACGGCCGTCCCGGCGCGATGGCGGCCAGCGCATCCGCGAACTGCTCTCTCGCGAGCACCTTCGAGATGCCGGTCAGCTTCTCCGCCTCCGGGCCCGGCGCGAGCATCGGCCCTTCGGAGCGTTCCATGCGCTCGTCCCGCACCGGCAGGAACAGCGTCGTCGTCTTTGCTCGCCCGTCGATGATGAGCAGCGCGCGCGGCACCTCGACGCCGGTCAGGTAGAAGAACTGGTTGCTCTGGCGAAACTTGAGATAGCCGGGCCGCTCCGTCGCGCCCTGCAGGATGGCGACGCCGTCGCCAATCTCGGTCATCAGCCGCGCACGGCGCGCCGCGAATTCCTCGGGCGGAAACGCGTCGGTGAAGAGCGGCCGGGCCGACGGCGACACCAGGTAGATCACGAGGCCGATCAGGACGATCGGAATGCGCTTCATAAGGTCACATCCACCACTCAGCAATCCACAATCCACAATCAGCAATGATTATAATTCCCGCATGCCGCTCGCCGCCGTGCTGGTGCTGATCGCCCTGCTCGCTGCGTGCTCCTCCCCGAACCCGTCACAGATGCAGACACCGATGCAGTATCCGCCGGCCGAGAAGGGCCCTGTCGTCGACACGTACCACGGGACGAAGGTGCCGGACCCGTATCGATGGCTGGAAGACGCCAACGCGCCGGAGACGGTGAAGTGGGTCGAAGCGCAGAACAGACTCACCCAGCAGTTCGTCGACGGTCCGGCTCGCGGGGCGGTAAAGAAGCGGCTCACCGAGCTCTACAACTACCCGCGCACCGGCATCCCGACGAAACGCGGAAACCGGTACTTCTTCACCCACAACACCGGACTGCAGCCGCAGTCGGTGCTCTACGTGCAGGAGGGTTTGAAGGGAACCCGCCGGGTCCTGCTCGATCCGAACACGCTCACCGCGGACGGCACCGCCGCGCTGACCGCGCTCGCGGTGAACGATCCGGGCACGCTCATCGCGTACGGCATCTCGAAGAGCGGCAGCGATCGTCAGGAGATCTACGTCCGGGACGTTGCGACCGGCGCCGATCGCCCCGACCACATCAGGTGGGCGAAGTTCACGAGCATCTCATGGCTCAAGGACAACTCCGGGTTTTACTACACACGCTTCCCTGAACCGGGCAAGGTCCCGCCCGGCGACGAGAACTATTTCGGCACGGTCTACTTCCATCGACTGGGCGACGACCAGGCGAAAGACGTGCTCGTCTACGAACGGCCGGACGATCGAGAGATCGTGATGGGAACCAGCATCACGGACGATGGGCGGACGCTGGTGATTTCGGCGTTCAAGGGATCCAGCGATAAGACCGAAGTGTTCTGGATGGATGCGACGAAGCCCGCGTCGAAACCGTCGCCGATCTTCACCGGCTTCAAGGCGTCGTACCAGTTCGCGGACGCTGTCGGGACCCGGCTGTTCTTCCAGACTGACGAGAACGCGCCGCTCGGCCGGATCATCGCGGTTGATCTGCCCCGCCCCACGACTCCGGTGGAGATCGTTCCGGAAGGAACCGACAAGCTCAACGCGAGCGGCATCGTGAACGAGACGCTGCTGCTGTCCTATCTGCACAACGCGAGCAGCCAGCTGAAACTCCACAGCCTGGACGGAAAACCGGTCGGGGAGATCTCGCTTCCGGCGATCGGCTCGGTGACGGGCCTTTCAGGCCGCACGAAGGACACGGAGCTCTTCTACGGCTTCACATCCTTCACCTACCCGCCGGCGAGCTACCGGTACGACTTCACGTTGAAGGCAGTCGACGAGTTCGCCAAAAGCCCAGCAACCATTGATCCCGCCGCCTACGAGACGAAGCAGGTCTGGTATCCATCGAAGGACGGGACGAAGATCTCGATGTTTCTCGTCCACAGGAAGGACCTCGCGCTCGACGGCAACCGTCCCGTCCTGTTGACCGGATACGGCGGCTTCAACATCAGCCTGACGCCCGCCTTCAATCCGGCGAACTTCGTATGGCTCGACCACGGCGGCGTGTACGCGGTCACCAACCTGCGCGGCGGCGGCGAGTACGGCGAGGCCTGGCATCAGGCCGGCATGTTCGAGAAGAAGCAGACGGTGTTCGACGACTTCATCGCCGCCGCGGAGTGGCTGATCGCGAACAAGTACACGCGACCGCAGCGTCTGGCGATCGAAGGCGGCAGCAACGGCGGCCTGCTCGTTGGCGCCGTCATGGTCCAGCGTCCCGAGCTCTTCGGCGCGGTCGTCTGCCGCGTCCCGGTTGCCGACATGCTCCGCTACGACAAGTTCACGGTCGGCCGCTTCTGGATCTCCGAGTACGGCACCGCGGACGATCCGAAGCAATTCCCCTATCTGATCAAGTACTCACCGCTCCACAACGTCAAAGACGGCGTGGCGTATCCGGCCACGCTCACCACCACCGCGGACACGGACGACCGCGTCGCGCCCGGCATGGCCAAGAAGTTCGCGGCCAGGCTCCAGGCCGCGCATGGTGGCCCGGCGCCGCTCCTCATTCGTGTCGAGACGAAGGCTGGCCACGGCGCGGGCAAGCCGATCACGAAGATCATCGACGAGGAAGCGGATATCTACGCGTTCCTCTTCAGAGTGCTGAGCATTGAGATTGGGCAGACTGAAAGGACTAGGAACTAGGGACTAGGAAGTAGAGCGGTCGATCCGAATCACGGGTTCGAACAGACGCGAGCCGCGGCACTCGGGGCACTTTCCGGGCTTCGACAGTTTTTCCTCACTGAACGTGAACCCGCAGTTTTTGCAACGGGCGGGTTCGATTTCCACGCGATACCCCGCGGCAAGTGCTGACCTGACGACGTGCCGAATGTCGTCCTCGATGTCGCGACGCTTCAGCCCAAGCTCGCGCGCAAGCGCCGACGGCGTCATCGGCTGCGACAGCCGGTCCAACAGGTCTCGGCGAAAGGCCATCGCCTCTTCGCACCAGGCACCCACCAGGCACCAGGCACCCGCGATCGCACCTGGCACCAGGCATCAGGCACTAGGCACCTGAAATATTCCTCCAAGCTCGTTCGAACGCCGCCGCATTCTCGACACGATCTACCGGGTTTTCAGCGAGGCACCTTTGGAGGGCAACAGCCGCAGCCTCGGGCAGCGAGGGCGCGTGCGGGCGCGGGTCTGGTGTTGCCTCGCGCAGCATCTGGCCGATGAGCGCCGGGAGCGTCGCCGCACCGAAGGCCGGCTTCCCTGTTGCCATCTCGAACGCGAGCGTGCCGATCGTGAACACATCGCTTCGCGCGTCGGGTGCCGATCCAGTCAGCACCTCAGGAGCCAGGTAGCGCAGCTCCGGTTCCAGTGCGCCGCCGCGCAGCGTCGCTTCGTCGAGCGTCGCGAGCAAATCGCCCAGATGGTGGATGCCCGGTGACGAAATCAGGAGGCGCTGTTCGTCTCCGTCCCGCGTGAGGCGGATGATCTCGGGGCTGAGGCCGCTGACGAGCGTGCCGCGGCGCGCGAGCATCGCCGATGCGTCCGCGAGTTGCGACACGAGCGGCTGCAGGCGCACCCACGGCAACGGCCCTTCCGCTATCGTCTCGCGCAGGCTCTTCCCTTCTACGAGTTCGGTGACGACGTAGAGCGTGTCACCTTCCTCGCCGAAGTCGCGCACCTGCAGTATCGACGGGTGCGAGACCTGCAACGCCTGCGCCTCCTTCAGAAAACGCGAGCGGATGGCGTCCCAGTTGCGTTCGCCGCCGCGGCGCCGCGTTCGAATGGCGACTGGATGCCGGAGCGCGCGGTGCAGCCCGGCGTGCACCGCGCTGCCGAGCCGCCCCTTGCCAAGCGGCGCGCCGAACTCGTACCTGGCGGCGAAGCCTCCACCCCCGTAGGCGACGCCGACGGCCGTCGCAGTCGACGCGTCGACCGTCGATGTGAGCGCGCGGCCGAACTCCGCCGCGGACGCCCATCTGGCGTGGCGATCGCGGGCGAGTCCTTTCAGGACGATCTCGTCGAGCGATGACGGGACCTCCGGCCGCACCTGGGACGGCGGCACGACCGTGCCGCTGGCTTGTTTTGCCAGCGTCTCGTAGACGCCGCCCGCGCCATATGGCGGCCGGCCGGTCAGCATCTCGTAGACGACCGATGCCAGGCTGAACACGTCCGTGCGCGCATCCGCGAGCTGACCTTCCACCTGCTCCGGCGCCGCATAGGCCACGGTGCCGACGAACATGAACGCTCCCGTCAGCCGCGTCTCGTCCGTACCGGTGTCCTTGAGCGCTGCAAGTCCGAAGTCCACCAGTTTGTAGGCGCGCTCCCCTCCGCCGAAACGGTGCGCGACGATGTTGCCCGGCTTGAGGTCGCGATGGACGATGCCGGCGTCGTGCGCCATCTGCAGGGCGGTGCAGATGGGCGGGATGAACCGCCGTACGGCGTCCATACCGAGCGCGCCCGCCGCGGCGATCTCCTGCCGGAGGCTGGGACCACTCAGCAGCTCCATCACCAGGAACGGCCGGCCCTCGCCGTCGACGCTGTAGTCGAAAATCGAGACGATGTTGGGATGATGAAGGCCCGCGGCGGCCCGGCTTTCGCGCAGAAACCGCTCGCGCAGCGTGCGTGAGTCGTCCGCCGGGCGGACGACCTTGACCGCCACTTCGTCGCCGAGCCGCGTCCGCCGGGCGCGGTACACGGCGCCCATTCCGCCTTCGGCGATCAGCCCGAGGATTTCGTAACGGTTGTCGAGGATCGTGCCCGACGGAATCACCCGCGGATTATATGCATTGAGGTAGAATTTCAAGCCCGGAGAAGGCTCGATGACGCCGGCCCGCAAGACCGCAGCGGCGGTGGCGACACTGGTGCTCATCTGCGCGCCGGCGGCGGCACTCGTCGGCCAGAAGACCCCTTCCGCCGGACAAGCGACGCTCGCGCGTCCAACGCTCCGCACCTGGCTCGGCCGCGAGCCGGAAATCGAGCGGTACATGCGCGAGGCGAAGATTGTACGGATCGAATCGGTTCCGATTGGCACGTCGAAGCCGATGCGCGCGTACTTCGCGCCAGGAGGACCGGTCGAAAGTGCCGCGTGGAAGACGCAGCCGCCCGGGACGCATCGTGGGTTCCCCGACAACTACAAGGCCGAGGTCGCCGCGTACGAGCTCGACAAGCTGCTGGATCTTCGCATGGTGCCTCCGTCGGTAGAAACGCGGGTCAACGGCGAGCTCGGCGCGCTGATTCTCTGGGTGAGCCCGGCGCGCATGTGGGATGAAGTCGAGCACGAGCCGAAGCCCGACCGAGTGGCGTGGAACGATCAGGTAATTCGGATGAAGATGTTCGATAATCTGATCTGCAACAGAGATCGCAACGTAGGCAACCTTCTGGTGGATGCTTCCTGGACCTTCTACCTCATCGATCACAATCGCGCGTTCATCACGAGCCGGGATCTCCCCGTACGGATGAGCCGTATCTGCCGCGAGCTCTGGGACCGGATGGTGGCGCTCGACGAGCCGACGCTTCACCGTGCACTCGGTCCGTACCTGACGCCGAAAGAGATCCGCGCAATTCTCGAGCGGCGCGATCGCATGGCGCGGACGATCGCTGAAATGACGGCGTCACGCGGCGAGCAGGCGGTCATGGTCCCATGATTCTTCGTCCGATTCTCCGTCGGACGGCCACCGCGGCCGCGTTCATTGCCCTTTTTGCCGCGATCCCGCAAGCAGACGCTCCCCGAGCGCCTCAGCGGCAGCCGTCCGGCCGCGTCGTCGTAATCGGCGACATACATGGATCGATCGACGGCCTGACGGGCATCCTGCGGACTGCGGGACTCGCCGATGGGCGGGTCTGGACCGGCGGCAACGCGACGCTCGTCCAGACCGGCGACTATACCGACCGCGGGACGGCCGTCCGCGCCGTGATGGACCTTCTCATGGCGCTCGAGCCGCAGGCGGCTGCCGCGGGCGGCCGCGTGCAGGTTCTGCTCGGCAACCACGAGGTCATGAACCTCGTCGGCGAAACTCGCGACGTGACGCCCGCCATCTTCGCCACCTTCGCTGGCGACAAGTCGGAGGCGCGGCACGAAGAGGCGTGGCGCGAGTACGAGAAGTTCTTCGCGGCGCGCGCGGCCAGGCTCGGCGCCGCCGCGGTCAAACCGCAGGCGCGGGAAGCCTGGATGACGGCGCATCCGCCCGGCTTCCTCGAGTATCGCGAGGCGTTTGGCCCGGAGGGTACCTACGGCAAGTGGTTGCGCCGGCTGCCGGTAGTCGCGCAAATCGACGGCAGCATCATGATGCACGCCGGCATCCATCCGGACACCGCGCCCGATTCGATCGAGGACATCAACAAGCAGGTCGCGCGCGAGCTGCGGAACTTCGACGACTACAGCCGTCACCTCGTCTCGCGCGGCGTCATCCTGCCGTTCTTTACGCTGCAGGAAATCTTCGACGCGGTGCAGGCCGAGGCGCAGGCGATCACCGCCGCGCAGACCGCAGCGAAAAACGGCGAGTCCGCCTCGCTTGCTCAGTCGCAGATCCTGAGCGACGTCGATCGCAAGCACATCGAGGTGCTGCAGGGCATCGCGCGCTTCGGCACCTGGTCGTTGCTCAACCCGAACGGCCCCCTCTGGTTCCGTGGCTACGCAACGTGGCCCTCTCCCGGAAATGCGCCGGAAGTCACGAAGCTGCTGAAAAAGTACCATGCCAAACGCTTCGTCACGGGGCACACCGTCCCGTCGACGATGCGCATCACGCCGCGGTTCGATCGGCGCATCTTCCTGATCGACACGGGAATGCTGTCCACCTACTACAAAGGCGGACGCGCGTCGGCCCTCGAGATCGACGGCGACCGCGTCACCGCGATCTACCAGGACGGCCGCGTGCAGCTCGACCCTGAATCTGCGCAACCAGAGAATGACGAATTCCGAATGCCGAATGCCGAAAGGCCAATGCCGAACGCCGAAGGTCTTGCCGTAAACCGCTGACGATACGCCCAACGTGACGCGTTCGGCCTTCGGCATTCAGCCTTCCGCATTTATCACTTTCATCGTCTGTGTCTGCGCCTCGCCAGCGCTGGCCCAGACGGCCGGCCCCATCCGCTACACGCTGCGCTTCCCGGCTCCGCAAACACATTACGTCGAGGTCGAAGCGGCGGTACCCGCTGCGCGCGAGGGACGGACCGATCTCTTCATGGCCGTCTGGACGCCCGGGTCGTATCTCGTCCGGGAGTACGCGCGACACGTCGAGGGCGTCCTGGCAAAAGCATCCGACGGCCGCGCGCTGCCCGTCGAGAAGACCGCGAAGAACCGCTGGCGGGTCGCCAATGGAAGCGCGCCGGCGTTCACCTTGAGCTATCGCGTGTACGGACGCGAGATGACCGTCCGCACGAACTGGATCGAGGACAGCTTCGCCATGCTGAACGGCGCAGCGACGCTCATCACGCTCGCCGAGCGGGGGCCGCGGGCGCATGAGATCTCCATCGAGCTGCCGGCCGCGTGGAGCCGGACGATGACGGCGCTCGACCCGGCCGGCAGTCCGAATCGGTACCGCGCGCCCGATTTCGACACCGTGGTCGATTCGCCAATCCTGGCCGGGAATCCGGCGGTGTACGAGTTCACCGTCGACGGCAAGCCGCACTATCTCGTCAACGAAGGCGAGGCGGGCGTCTTCGACGGCGCGCGCGCCGTGAAAGACGTCGAGCAGATCGTCCGCGAGTACAGGCGGATGTGGGGATTCTTGCCCTACGATCGCTACTTCTTCCTCAACGTGCTGAGCGAGGCGTCCGGCGGCCTCGAGCACAAGAACTCGACGCTGCTCATGGCGAGCCGCTGGGCGACATCGACACGCCGGCGGTATCTCAACTGGCTCGGCCTCGTCAGCCACGAGTACTTCCACGCCTGGAACGTCAAGCGCCTGCGGCCGATCGAGCTCGGGCCGTTCGACTACGAGCGCGAGGTGTACACCACGGGCCTGTGGGTCAGCGAAGGATTCACGGACTACTACGGAGACCTCGCGGTGCATCGTGCCGGTCTGTCCACGACCGACGAGTACCTGCGCGAGTTGTCCAGCCTGATCGAGTCGCTGCAGACCACGCCCGGACGGGCCTCGCAGCCGCTCGAGACCGCGTCGTTCGACGCCTGGATCCGGCATTACCGGCCGGACGAGAACAGCCCGAACGTCGCGATGAGCTACTACACGAAAGGCGCGGTCGTCGGGTGGCTGCTCGACGCGAAGGTGCGCCACGCGACGCAGGGGCAGAAAAGCCTCGACGACGTCATGCGGCTCGCGTACGAGCGATACTCCGGAGCGAAGGGATTCACGGAAGAGGACTTCCGCAAGGTCGTCTCCGATATCGCGGGCCCTGCGGTCGCCGAGTGGCTGAAGCATGTCGTAGAAACGGCAGACGAGCTCGACTACCGCGACGCACTCGAGTGGTTCGGCCTGCGATTCGCGCCAAGCTGGCCGAGCCGCTTACCAGAGGGTCACTACATCTGGCAGGGCCTCAAGCTACGCACGGACGAAGGGCGGCTGCTCGTCTCCAACATTTATCGAGGCACTCCCTCCTTCGAAGCCGGCTTCGTCGTCGACGACGAGATCGTTGCGGTGAATGACTTTCGCGTGCTCGCGGATCAGTGGGAGATGCGGTCGGAGACGCTCAAGATCGGCGACAAGGTATCGGTTCTCGTGTCGCGACGCGACGAGCTGAAGCGGGTCGAGATGACGATCGAAAAAGAGTCGGTGATCGAGTGGCGGCTCACCGAAGCCACCGGAACCGGCGAGGCCAGGAAGAATCGAGAAAGCTGGTTGCGCCCTACCGCCCCTTGAACACGCGCCCGATCCGGCTGAACAGCTCTTCGATCGCCTTTCGCGCGCGGTCGTCCCACGAGATGTCGTGGAGATCGCACGTGTCGTGCGGGACCTCGTCGTCGCGCTTGAAGTACTCCACGTAGACCGGACAATCATCCGTGGGACGCAGGTACGAGATTCGGCAGAGCACTTCGTCGCGCAGCGTGGCGGGCGGTTCGAAATCGCGCGGCGGGCGGACGCGCGCCGCTCGGCGCATGAACTCGCTCCAGATCGGCAGCGCGAGCCGCGATCCGTACGCGCCGTCGCCGATGGTCGCCGGTTGATCGAAGCCGACCCAGACACCCGCGACGATCTCGGACGAGAAGCCCACGAACCACGCGTCGCGATACTCGTTCGTGGTGCCGGTCTTGCCGGCCGCCGGGAAGTAGACGCCCAGCGCGCGGGCGCCCGCTCCCGTCCCGCGGTCGATGACGTCACGCAGCATCGTGAGCATCTGGAATGCGGTCTCGCGGGTCAGGACGCGTTCGTGGTACGGCTGCGTCTCGTGCACGATCGTGCCTTCCGCGTCGACGACACGAACGAGGCCGCGCGGATGGATCGCCCCGCCGCCGTTCGCGAACGCCGCAAACGCAGTCGTCAGTTCCAGCGGCGTCACTTCCCCGGACCCGAGTGAGAGCGACGGTACGTCCGGCAGGTCCTTCAGGCCGACGCTCGACGCGAGCCTGAGCACGGGACGGGAACCTAACCGCTGCTGCAACACCGCCGCGGCGCGGTTGTTCGACTGGATCAACGCCTCGCGCAGCGTCAGCTCGTCCGGCGCCTCGCCGTTCGCGTTCCGAGGCCGCCACTCCTCCGGCCGGCCGCGAACCGACTCGAAGGCCGGCTCGGCATCGGCAAGGCCGGTCACGATTGACACGGGCGAGTAGCCGCGCTCGAGCGCGGCGGCGTACAGAAATGGTTTGAACGCGGATCCCGGCTGCCTGCGGCTGCGCGTCGCGCGGTTGAACGTGGACGCCCGGTAGTCGCGACCTCCAACCATCGCGAGGATGTCGCCGGTTCTCGGATCCATCGCCACGAGCGCTGCCTGGAGGCGTCCCGACCGGGCCGAAGGCCGCATCGCGCGCTTCAAACCGTTTGCGACAGCGCGTTCAGCTGCCTCCTGCAGCTCCGGCAGAAACGTCGTATGCGCTTTCCACTCCGGAGGATGATCGCCGCCGAACCGGTTGCGGAACTGCTGTCGCAGGAAGTCCTTCGCGTAGCCGTGACGTGATTCCTCGGTTCGCGGGAACGGCCGAATCTGCAGGCGCACCTGCCGCGCACGTTCCTCTTGTGCCGCCGTGATCATCCCCTGCTCGCGCATGCGGGAGAGGACGACGTGGCTGCGGCGGATCGCTCCGTCGAGGTTCGACCAGGGTGAGAGCGCCGACGGCGCCTGGATCAACCCGGCGATGAGCGCCGCTTCCGGCAGCGTGACGTCCTTCGCCGGTTTGCCGAACAGATTCCTGGACATCGGCTCGACGCCGTAGCGGCCCGCCGAGAGGTAGACGCGATTGAGGTAGAGCTCGAGGATCTGCGCTTTCGAGAGCTGCAGCTCCAGCAGCATCGCGATCCCAGCTTCCTGAACTTTTCGCCCCGCCGTCCGCCGGTTCGACAGGAACAGCGTCCGCGCGAGCTGCTGCGTGATCGTGCTGCCGCCCTCGGTCAGGTCACCTTCGCGGACGTTGTGCGCGACCGCGCGCATGAGTGCAATTGGATCGACGCCGGGATGACGGTAGAACCGGTGATCCTCGATAGCGAGCACGGCAAGACGGAGCTGCGGTGAGATCGCGGCGAGCGGCACGTCGCGCCGGTCCTCGTCCATCCTGAACCAGGGCCGCCCTGCGCCGTCGTAGAAGACCGTATCGCCGACGCCGCTCGTGAGCTTGTGGATCAGATACGAGTAGCGGAACGTCCACGCCGCCACGATGACGCTCGCGACGACGAGGCCGACATAAAAGACGATGCAGGTCCGCCGGACCCAAGGCTTCATCCGTGCCTCGGACCTCGGGCCTCGGGACTCGGGCGGTGCCTCGTTCCTCGTCCCTCGGGCGGTGCCTCCGACCTCGTCCCTCGTACTGCCACCCTGCCCGACTGCAGGTAGAACGAGAGCAGGAAGTAATAGATAGGAAAGAAAAGCGAAACCAGCACCAGCGGCCGCGAAGGCGCCGGCAGCTGCCACGTGGCGGCCAGCACCAGGACCGCCCAGATGCTCCCCAGCGCCACGGTCAGGCCTCTAAGCACCGGAGTGCGCGAGGGATAGACATAGCCGGTCCGCACGAAGACGAGCGCGACGAGCGCCAGCAGGACTATGGCGTTCGCGGCCGGACTGGTGGCGAGCGCAACGAGGTAGAAAGCCACGATATTCCAATAAGACGGAAATCCCGTGAAAAAGTAGTCATCCGTCTTCGCGTCGCTGTTTGCGAAGCCATAGGCGCTGGCGAGAAGCACCGCCGCCGCGATCGGAACCTCCAAAGCGCGCGGAACGAGGTCCATCTCGACTATCACCAGGACCGGCACAAAGACGAACGTCAGGTAGTCGACGATGTCGTCGAGCCTGGCGCCATCGAACGCCGGCGTCCGCTCGCGGACGCGCGCGAGCCGCGCGAACCAGCCGTCGGTCGAATCGATGAAGGTGGCGGCGGCGAGCCAGAGGAACGCGGTGCGGACATCGCGGGCGAAAACCGCCTGCGTCGCCAGCAACGCGGCGACCGCGCCGAGTGCCGTATAGATATGGACGAGCCAGGCGGTCAGAGGGTCTTCACCACGGAGCGAATCATTCTGCGTTTACTCCCGCGCGCAGGTCGAGTACAATCATCGGCACACTCCACATCCCCGGCGGGGTGGTTTCATTCAATCCGGAAGGATTGCCGGGCCGCACCTCGCTCCCTGGCGGCTCGCACGAGGTATGGTCCGACTACTGCCCCGCGTCGCTCTTGTCCTTGGTATTCTCGCGCTCGTCGGCGGGACGGCATTCTACTGGCGCACGTCGCGCACGTCCGCGCCCACCGAGATCGCCTTTTCAGAGTTTCTCCGCCACGTCGACGCCGGCCGCGCCGTCTCCGTCACGGTGACCGACGCGGCGATCGACGTCGCGCTCAAGGATCGCCGGATCGTCCGGACGGTCCCGCCGCCGGGCTTCTTCGGTACGAACGCCGCGTTCGTCACCGATCTCGCCCGCCGCGGTGTGCTCCTGCAGGTCAAACCCATCGCACCGAGTGGTGCGCTCCAGTACGGCCCGATCGGCATCGCGATCTGCTTCATGGGCCTGCTGGGCTACGCCGTCTACAAGACGACGTCGGGCCGGCTGCCCTCGATGGAGGGCCGGGCCCGGACCGCCGATCCGAAAGAGACGACGGTCCGATTCAGCGATGTCGCCGGAGTGGACGAAGCGAAGGACGAGGTCGCCGAGATCGTCGCCTTCCTGCGCGAACCACAGCGGTTCCAGGCAGTCGGCGGGCGCATCCCGCGCGGCGTGCTGCTCGTCGGCCCGCCGGGCACCGGAAAAACGCTGCTGGCCCGCGCGATCGCGGGTGAGGCAGGCGTGCCGTTCCTGTTCGCGAGCGGGTCCGATTTCGTCGAGATGTACGCCGGCGTCGGTGCGTCGCGCGTCCGGCGCCTCTTCCGCGACGCCCGCAAGCACGGCTCCTGCATCGTCTTCATCGACGAGCTGGACGCCGTCGGCCGCGCACGCGGCGGACATTCGCTGAGTCACGAAGAGCGCGAGCAGACCCTCAACCAGCTGCTCGTCGAAATGGACGGCTTCGACGAAACGCACGGCATCGTCGTCATCGCCGCGACCAACCGCGCCGACATCCTCGATCACGCGCTGCTGCGTCCCGGCCGGTTCGATCGCCAGGTGACCGTGTCGAATCCGGATCTGAAAGGACGCAACGAAATCCTGCGGGTGCATCTGCGCAAGGTCACGGCCGCGCCCGACGTCAACGTCGTGTCGATCGCGCGCGGCACCCCCGGTTTCTCCGGCGCGGACCTCGCCAACGTCGTCAACGAAGCGGCGCTGCTGGCAGGACGTGAGGGACGGTCTGCGGTGACCACCGCTGATCTCGAAGCGGCGCGCGACAAGGTCATGATGGGCGCCGAGCGCCGATCGATCGCTCTGACAGAGGCGGAGCGCGTGAACTGCGCCTGGCACGAAGCCGGACACGCCGTCGTCGCGGCCGCCCTCCCGCAGGCGGATCCGCTCCACAAGGTGACGATCATCCCGCGCGGCCGCGCGATGGGCGTCACGATGCAGCTGCCCGAGATCGATCGCCACACCTACACGAAGGAATACCTCAACACGCAGGTCGCGATCCTGATGGGCGGCCGCGCCGCCGAAGAGCTGTTCATGGAGCACATGACCAGCGGCGCCTCGAACGACATCGAGCGCGCGACCGACATCGCGGCGCACATGGTCTGCGAGTTCGGCATGTCGCCGCTCGGCCCGCTGGCGTTCAGCCGCAAAGGCCAGGAAGACAACCGTGCCCGCCAGCTGAGCGAAGAGTCGTCGCGCCGCGTCGACGCGGAGATCCAGGCGATCGTGATGCGCGCCTACGATCGCGCCCGCAGCCTGCTCGAAACCCATCGCGACGCGGTCGGCGCGCTGGCGACGACGCTGCTCGACCTCGAATCGCTCGAGGCCGAGGAGATCGCGTCGCTGCTCGAGCGCCACGGAGTCGCGCGCCGCGCGCACTAGAGCCGCGAATTTCGGGGATCACGAGCCACGGATTCCACAGATCGCGACTAGCCACGGATTACGCGGATTACTCGGATCCTTACTTCTTATGAATCCGGCACGGGTCTTTGCGGCAATCGTCTCAGCGATTGCGGTCGCCGCGCTCGCGATCCCAAGCGCCCCCCGCGGAATCCGTGGTTAGCCTTCATCTGCGGAAATCCGTGGCTGCGCTCGGGACGACATCTGAGCCAGTTGTTCCGGGTCAAGGATCACGAACAGTCCCTCTGACTCCGCGAACACGCGGTCGCCGTCGGTGAGCCACGCGCGGATGGTCACTTTCCGTCCTTCCGTACCTTCGAGGCGCGTCTCGATCACGGCCTCGAGGCCGAGCGGCACCATTTCACGAAAGTCGACGACGATCCGTGCCGCGACGGCCGGATAACCCGCCAGCCAGACGCCGGCGCCCATCACGTCGTCCAATGCGGCCGCGACCGCGCCGCCGTGCGCGGTGCCCGGCGGCCCTTCGCTGCCCGGACCGAAATAGACGCGTGCGACGAGCGCACCGTCCCGCCCGCGCCTGAAGTACGCCAGCCGAAGCCGGTCATCGTCGCCGCCCCCGCAAACGAAGTTGTGTCGCGTACCTGCACCGGGATATGGCTCGACCGGAGTCCAGTCAGTCTGATCTGCGTCCATCTGACCTGTGTCCATCTGCGTCTATCCGCGTGAATCTGCGGCTTGAATCTGCGGCTTAGAATAAGCCCCAAATGGACGTAGGCGCTCCGGAACGGGTCGCGATCGCGCGAGTGCCGCTGACCACCCGAGCCGTCGCGCTCGTCAACGCCCTGAGCCTCGTCTATCTGGTCCTGCAGCTGGCGCTCGTCCGGCCGTACCTCTGGCCCGCCGGCCACGGCGCGCGCCTCGCCGGCGATTCGCGCTTCGCCGGCGGGTCGGACGAGCGCGCGCAGCTCCTCGCGCGGCCGCCGGCAGTCGACGATCATCCGGTCGGCGGCACGATCGTCCGTGACGTCCTTCCAGGCAGCCCTGCCGCGGAGGCCGGTCTACGCCAGGGGGACGAGATCCTGGCGTTGCGCAACGTCAGTACCGGCGCGGCCGTCGACTTGTCCGGGATGATGATGGCGGGGGCGCCGGAACAGCTTGCGACCTGGCGCGACGCGTACCGGCTCGGGCTTCAAGGGGACCTTCGACTTCGCGTTCAGCGCGCTGACGGGACGCAGGCCGAATTGACGGTGGAACGCCGTCCGTTCTGGCGGAGCGGCGGGAAAATTCCAGGCGAGTGGGCGCGCCGTCATCTCGCCATGACGGTGCAGATCCTGGTCTTCATCTGCGCCTCGGGCATCCTGTTCGCGCTCCGCACGACGGACCTGACCGCGGCCTTCTGCGTCCTGGCGTTGACGCTCAGCGCCGTTGGCAGCGGTGGACCGCTGATGGGAGTCGAGAGGAACCTCCCGTCCGCCTTTGCCGGCCCGTTGACCGTGTTCGCGTGGATCGCCGCGCCGCTCGCGTTTCCGTCGATCGCGCTTGCGATCCTGCATTTCCCGTCCAAGTCGCCCATCCTCGAGCGCTATCGATGGCTGCACCTGGTGCCGTTCGCGGCGGCCGCGCCGATGCTCGGCCTCGGCGTGATGACGGCGCTCTACCTCGCGGGCGTCGATGCCGCGCTGCCCTGGGCGGTCCGCGACGCGGCAAACGGCGAGCTGTACGTTGCGCTGTTTGCAGTCGCGCTCGGCATCAACCTCCTCGCCGTCGGCGAAGGCGTCCATCGATACCGGACGTTGAGTCCTGCGGCGCAGCGGCGCGTCAGGCTGGCCGTTTACACCCTCGTCCCGGGCATCCTGGCCTACGTCATCAAGGACGGAATCCCAATCATCGGGCTCCTCACAAAGCGGCCTGCGCCAGAGCTGCCCTGGTGGCTCGTGGCGTTTCTCCAGGCGCTCATCCTGCTGCCCGCGTTCGGCGCGACGTACGCGGTGGCGGTCCATCAGGTGCTCGGCCCGCGGATCGTCCTGCGCCGCAGCCTGCAGTACGCCTTCGCGCGCAAGACCCTCGGCGTCGCCGTCGCGATCCCGTTCACCGCGCTCACCCTTTCCCTGATTCAGGCGCGTAACCGTACGCTCTCGGAAATCATCCGCGGCGCGCCGATCTTCTACCTGACGCTCATCGGCTTCTGTCTCGCCGCGTGGAAGTATCGCGACCGCGCGCAGGCGTGGCTGGACGAACGGTTCTTCCGCGAAGAGTACGACGCGCGCAAGATCCTATTGTCGCTTGCGAGCCGCGTCCGCTTCGAAACCGATCCCAGCGAGCTGTCGACGCTCGTCGTGAACCAGATCGACGAGGCCCTGCACCCTCGGACGGTCGCCATTCTCGCGTCTGGGATCGAGGAAGGACGGCTGACGCCGATCGCCAGCTCCCGCGGCACGATCGATCCTCTGCCGCTCGAAGGAGGGCTCGTCTCGATGCTGCGATGGTCGCCCGAGCCGCTGGAAGTCTTCTTCGAGGATCCCCGGGCGGGCGTCAAGCGGCTGCCGCCCGGTGAGCAGGCCTGGCTGCAAAAGGCCGGCGTCGCCCTGCTCGTGCCGATCCTGAGCGAGGACCGCAGCCTGGTCGCCGTGATCGCGCTTGGCGGCCGGCGATCGGAGGAGCCTTACACGTCTGAGGATCGCGAACTCATCACGAGCATCGCGTCGCAGGTCGGCCTCGCGCTCGACGTCGCCCGGCTGCGGCGGCTGATGGCCGTACCGGGTGCGGCCTCCGGTGATCCGACGACGAAAATCATTGAGAAGCCTGTCGGGATGCGCGAGTGCCCGCAGTGCGGGCGGTGCGAGGACCCTGACGGGCCGGAGCTGTGCCCGGCTGACGGGACAACGCTGGTTCGCATGGCTGGCGTCGATCGCGTGATCGACCGCAAGTTCCGCCTGGATCAACGGATCGGCCGCGGCGGCATGGGCTCCGTGTACCGGGCGCGCGACATGCGGCTGGACCGCGACGTGGCGATCAAGGTCGTGCGCGCTGAACTGCTGAATGATCCTGACGCGCGCCGGAGATTCCGCCGTGAGGCGCAGCTCGTCGCGAGACTGCAACATCCGTCGATCGTGTCGATCTTCGACTACGGGACGTTCCCCGACGGCGCGGCCTACCTGGTCATGGAACTCGTACGCGGCGACGACCTTCGCAGAATCCTGACGCGCGACGGGCCCTTCCCGCCCGCGCGCGCGGCCCGCGTCCTTTCACAGATCTGCGCGGCGATTGATGCCGCGCATCGCGAAGGGATCCTTCATCGCGACCTGAAACCGGAGAACATCTTTCTGACCGCGGGCGAGACAGAGGTCAAAGTGCTCGATTTCGGCGTCGCAAAGCTCGTCGGCGAGGATCGCCGGCTCGACGACGGGGCGCCTGGCGCGACGATGACCGTTGACGGCACGATCGTCGGCACACCGGCCTACATGGCGCCCGAACAGCTCCGCGGCGAGCCGCTCGACGCGCGCAGCGACGTCTTCAGCCTCGGCGTCATGGCCTTCGAGATGCTGAGCGGCGAGCTGCCTTTCGGCCGTGGTCCGCTTGCGGACATTGCCCTGCGCCAGGCGCGTGGCGTCCCGCCGCTCAAGTCGGTCATTCCCCCGGCGCTCGAACAGGTCGTGCGGACGGCCCTCGCCATGGATGCCTCCGTGCGGCCGCCTTCACCTTCGGCCTTCGCATCCCTCGTCCAGACCGCGGTCGCGGTCGGCGCGCCATAGCCCCACTGGGGTCTGTAGCCTGCACGATTACCGGTCGATATCCGGATCGCAAGCCGTATTCTGAAACGGACGCAGGAAGTACTGATGTGAGTCTGCGAGTGATCGTTCTCGCCGAAGATGACCGCGGGGCGCGGGCCGGCTATGCGGAGCTGCTCGCGTCCAAGGGGTACGACGTCATCGAAGCCTGCACCGGCGTCGAGCTGCTGGACCGGGTCCGGGAGCGCCTGCCGGATGCCGTGTTGACGGACATTGCCCTGCCTGAGCTGGACGGATTCAACGCGGCTGTCGCCCTCAAGGCGGACCCGCGGACCCGCGATATCCCCATCATCGGACTGACCGGCCACTGGTCGGCGGACGTCGGCGAGCGCGGCACCGCCGTCGGCCTCGCCGCGCTCCTGATGAAGCCCTGCTGCCCCGACCATCTGACCGCAGAACTGGAGCGCGTGCTCACCAACCCATGACGTAGGAGTCCCGCGTCGGGCTGACGCCGCCCATCAGAACGCCGGTCCGCGGATGCACGATGATGGCCTTCACGGACCCAACGCCCCGAACATTCCGCACGTCCAGGTCGTGCCCGAGCGCCGCCAGCTCGTCGAGCACGTGCTTCGGAAGGCTCGCCGGGACCTGCAGCTTCCCCTCGACGCTGTGCGGGTAGTAGGAACCGCGAAAACTGCTGCTGATGACCGCCGGCTGCTCCAACGCCTGCTGCACGTTCATGCCGAACTCGACGACATTCAGGAAGAACTGGAGCTGCGCCTGCGGCTGCGTGTCGGCGCCAGGCGTTCCGAAGACCAGGTAGGGCTTGCCCTCTTTGAGCGCCAGCGCCGGGTTGATGGTGTGCCGCACCCGCTTGCGCGGCTCGAGGCGATTGACATCGTCCGCATCGAGCGAGAAATACGCCATGCGGTTGTTCAGCATGATGCCGGTCCCCTCGGCGACATGCCCGCTGCCAAAGAGACTCAAGAGGCTCGATGTGATCGACACCATGTTGCGATCTTTGTCGACGACCGCCAGATACGTCGTATGGCCGTCCGGCGACGCCGGCGCGCCCGCGTCCACGACCGGAGCCGGGCGTGGCGTCGAATAGCGCAGTCCGGCCGCGGAGGCGGAGCTGCTGGATGAGCGCAGCGTCCCGGCGGGCGCTTCACCTTCAATCGCGCGATCCGGGTTGATCAAAGCGCGCCGCTGAGCAGCGTACTCCTTCGAGAGCAGCTCGCGCATCGGGATCCCCGGCACGAACCGCGGATCACCGACGTAGCGGTTGCGGTCCGCGAACGCGAGCTTCAGCGACTCGGCCACCGCGTGCAGGTACGGTGCGCTGTTGTACCGGAGGTAGCGGACGTTCAACCCTTCGAGGATGTTGAGCGCCTGAAGCATCACGAAGCCCTGGGAGTTCGGCGGGCACTCGTAGACCTCGACGCCCTTGTAATTGATGTGAATCGGCGCGTCTTCGTGCGCGCTGTAACCGGCCAGGTCAGACGTCTCGATGATCCCGCCCGCGCCCTTGACGTGGCTGACGATCTTCGCTCCGGTGGCACCACGGTAGAACTCGGCGCTTCCTTTGGCGCCGATGGTTCGCAACGTCGCCGCGAGATCTTTCTGGACCACGCGGTCGCCCATCGCCAGCGGCTCGTCACCCTTGAACCAGATCTTCTTGGACGCCGGGACTCTTCCGAGTTTCTCCTTGTTGCTGCGCAGCGCGCCGGCGAGCGACTCGGTCACCGGAAAACCGCTGTCCGCGAGTTCCACGGCGGGCGTGAAGAGCTCGGCGAGCGGCTTCGTTCCATACTTCTGAACCGCGAGCTCCGCTCCACCGACCGCGCCAGGCACGATCACGGACAACGCACCGTCGGATGGCAGGCCGCCTTTTGATTTGTAGAACTCGACCGTCGCGGCGGTCGCGGCCGGTCCTGTGCCGTTGATGAACTTCACTTCCCCGGTTTTCGCGATGTAGATGAGCGCGAACATGTCGCCGCCCAGGCCGGTCATCTCCGGCTCGGTGACACCCTGAACCGCCCACGCGGCGATCGCCGCATCGACGGCGTTTCCGCCTGACCTCAGGATTCGCAGTCCCGCCTCAGAGGCGAGCGGATGTCCGGACGCGACCATTCCGCGATCCGCAAGGATGGCGGGCCGCCACGTGGACGTTTGGCCTGAAGGCTGCGAGGTGAACGGTGACAGAACGACAAGGACGAGCAGAAGCAGCACGGCGACGGGCGGGCGGCGTCGAGTCATGGCACTCCTCACTCACAAAGTGGGCGGAAATGATATCCCTTCGCCCGCAGCGCAGGAACCAGCTTCGCGGTCGCTTCCACGGCATACCTTCGATCCGCACGGGGATCCACGTGATGGCCGTCGTGCATGACGACGATGTCGCCGGGTGAGGCACGCTTGGTCAGTCGCGCGGCCAAGGCGTCGGGATCACGCCCTCGATACCAGTTCCAATCCCAGAGACCCCAGCTCCAGCCGGCGAGCCGGTAGCCCGCCCGCTCGAGGCCCGCGTACATCTGGCCGCTGCGCCACCCGGCGTGCGGACGGAACAGCCGGCACGGCGTGCCCCCGCCGAGGCGCTCGATTCGTTCGGCATTCCGCACCAGATAGGACGAGAGGTCGGCCGGCGACTTCAGCATCAGCTTGCGCGTGTCCGCGTGCAGCGCTACGGCATGCCCCTCGGCAAACATTCGTTTGACGATCGACGCGGTTTCGTCGGTGAGATGCGCGTCGATCAGAAAAAACGTCGCCTTCGCGCCTTCTCGCCCCAGCACGTCGAGCAAAGCCGGCGTCGCCTCCGGATTCGGCCCATCGTCATACGTCAGATAGACGGTCGGCGGTCCGCCTGCCGGCTTGACCCGCCAAAGGGACTTGCCGGGCTTGAACGCTTCGAGCAGGAAGGGAAACGGCGCGGTGTGCGCCAGAAATACCGCCGAAAACCCGATGGCCAGGAACCAGATGAGCATGCGCTTCGGCCGACTCACGTGTTAAAAGGATAGCAGCGCCTGCGGCCCGCGCGAGGCGCCGGAGGGAAGCGCGGCGAAGCCGCGCCGCCGAGCGCGAGCGACCCTTCGACGCTGCTCAGGGTCGTCCTGAGCTTGTCGAAGGACGAGCGGGGGTGGGGCCCCGCGAGCATAAAAAAATGCAGACAGCGACCCTGGCTGCTGTGCCCCTTTTCGCCGCAGCGCTGGCGATCCAAACCGACCCCTGGCAGCCGGCGCGGAGACGGATGATCGACGATCAGATTCGCGGGCGCGGCGTCACGAATCAGGCGGTGCTCGACGCGATGCGCAAGGTACCGCGCCACCTGTTCGTCCCGCCCAATCTGCGCGACGCCGCGTACGACGACGGGCCGCTGCCGATCGGGCAGGGGCAGACCATCTCGCAGCCCTACATCGTGGCGTACATGACGGAGGCGCTCGGCATCCGTCCGGGCGAGCACGTCCTCGAAATCGGGACGGGATCGGGCTATCAGGCAGCCGTCCTCGCGGAGATTGCGCGCGAGGTGTACACGATCGAGATCGTTCCCGAGCTCGCGGATCGCGCGAGGGAGACGCTCGCAGGGCTCGGATACAAGAACGTGTATGTGCGGACGGGCAATGGCTACGCGGGCTGGCCGGAGAAAGCGCCCTTCCCGCGGATCATGGTGACCGCGGCGCCGGACGAGATACCGCCCGCGCTCGTGGAACAGCTTGCGCCAGGCGGCGCGATGGTGCTGCCCGTGGGCACGTCGTTTCAGGAGATGACGATCGTGACGAAAACGGCGCAGGGAATCGCACGCAAGACGACGATCCCGGTCAGATTCGTCCCGATGGTCGGAAAGCCGAAACGTTAAGTCGCGAGGCGCCGATCGATCTCGGCGAGTGCCTGCTCGATCTGTTGTCGACGGACTGGATGCGCCGTGGCCTCGGCCTGACGGGCGAGCTCGGCGCGCGCGAGTCTCAACGACTCGCGAGTACGTTCGCGCTCAGGATCGATCGCCGGACCGACGGCCGCGCGGCGTTTCTCGGCGATGCGCTCTTCCATCCGCTCCTGCAGTCGCGCCTCTGCATCGACGAGTCCTTCTCCCGAATCACTCATATCAATTACTGTAGCAGAGTGGCGCGCGATCCTCTCACGCTTTTTCATCCGGCCGTCGCGGATTGGTTCCGCGCGTCGTTCGCCGGACCGACGGCGGCGCAGGCTCAAGCGTGGCCCGCGATCGCGCGCGGCGAGTCGACACTCGTCTTCGCGCCGACCGGAAGCGGAAAGACGCTCGCCGCGTTTCTCTGGTGTCTCAATCGGCTGATGTTTCCGGCGGATGCCGGTCACACCGCGGGTGAGCGCGGCAAGGCGCGTGCGCGCACACGCGTCGTCTACGTCTCGCCCCTGAAGGCGCTCGCGGTCGATGTCGAGCGCAACCTGCGCGCGCCGACCGAAGGGATCGCGCGCGCGGCGGAAGCCGGCGGTCACGCGTACACGATGCCGGCGATCGCGATCCGGACGGGTGACACGCCGCCGTCCGAACGGGCACGGCTCGCCCGCGAGCCGGCTGACATTCTCATCACGACGCCCGAGTCGCTGTTCCTGCTGCTCACGTCGAACCCGCGCGAGACGCTGCGCGCGGCGGACACGATCATCGTCGACGAAATCCACGCGCTCGTCCCGACCAAACGCGGATCGCACCTCGCGCTGTCACTGGAAAGATTGGAAGAATTGATTGGTTCGGGCCGGTCTAAAGACCGTCCCCTCCAACGAATCGGGCTCTCCGCCACCCAGCGCCCCCTCGACGAGGTCGCGAGATTTCTCGGTGGGTGCGAGCCGCCGCGGGCCAGACGCGCGGTTCCTGGAGGGGCCGGTCTTCAGACCGGCCCTGAAGATCACATCCACGACGAGTTCGGGACGGGCCGCGAGCCGAAGCAGCGGCCGGTGACCATCGTGGATACGGGGGAGCGAAAGCGGCTCGATCTGCGCGTCGACGTTCCGGTCGAGGACCTGGCGCGGATCGGGCCCGAACCGAAGGATGACCTCGACGGCCGGCCGTCCATTTGGACGGCGATTCACCCGCGGCTGCTCCAATACGTGCGGGCGCATCGGTCGACCATCATCTTCGTGAACAGCCGGCGAGTCGCGGAACGGCTCGCGTCGGCTCTGAACGATCTCGCCGGTGAGCCGATCGCCCGTGCCCACCACGGGTCCCTTGCGCGCCCGCAGCGCCTGGAGATCGAAGAACAGCTCAAGGCGGGTCGCCTGCCGGCACTCGTCGCGACCTCCTCGCTCGAGCTCGGCATCGACATGGGCGCGGTCGATCTCGTGATTCAGATCGAGGCGCCACCGTCGGTTGCGAGCGGGCTGCAGCGCATCGGCCGCGCGGGCCACCAGGTCGGCGAACCGAGCCGCGGCATCATCTTTCCAAAGTACCGCGGCGACCTCGTCGCCTGCGCCACGGTGACGCGCGCGATGCGCGAGGGACGGATCGAGGCGACGCGATACCCGCGGAATCCTCTCGACGTGCTGGCGCAGCACATCGTCGCGATGGTCGCGCTGGAACCCTGGAACGCCGACGACCTGTTCAACGCGATCCGCCGAGCCGCCCCGTTCGCCACGCTTGCGCGCGACGCGTTCGACGGCATCCTCGACATGCTGTCGGGACGCTATCCTTCCGACGAATTCGCGGAGCTGCGCCCGCGTCTCACGTGGGACCGGATCAAGAATCGGCTGACCGCGCGGGAAGGCGCGAAGCGCATCGCGGTCACCAACGCAGGCACGATCCCGGACCGCGGGTTATACGGCGTCTTCCTCGCGGGCGCGGAACCAGGCGCCGCGCGCGTCGGCGAGCTTGACGAAGAAATGGTGTTCGAGAGCAAGGTCGGCGAGACCTTTCTTCTCGGCGCCTCTTCCTGGCGGATCGAGGAAATCACGCACGATCGCGTCCTCGTGTCGCCCGCGCCGGGCCAGCCGGGCAAGATGCCGTTCTGGCGAGGCGACGCCGCCGGCCGGCCGATCGAGCTGGGACGGTCGATCGGTGCGCTCGTCCGATCCCTCGGCGCGATGTCCGCTCCGGCCGCCCTGGACCGCCTCCGCACGCAGCACGATCTCGATCCGCGAGCCGCCGAGAACCTGCTCGGCTACCTGCGCGATCAAGCGGCGACGGGGGGCGTGCCGGACGATCGCACGCTCATCATCGAGCGCTCGCGCGACGAGCTCGGGGAATGGCGTGTCTGCCTGCTGTCGCCCCTCGGGGCACGCATCCATGCGCCGTGGTCGATGGCGGCGGGACGTCAGATTCGGCAGCGCACCGGCCTCGAGCTCGAATCGATGTGGACCGACGACGGGTTCGTGATCAGGTTTCCGGAGACCGACGAGCCGCCCGATCCGGCGCTGTTGCTGCCGAATCCGAACGACGTCGAAGAGCTCGTCCTCGGCGAGCTGGGCATGACGTCGCTCTTCGCCGCCCGCTTTCGGGAAGCGGCGGCACGAGCGCTGCTCCTTCCTAGGCGCCGGCCCGGCGGTCGAACACCTCTGTGGCAACAGCGCAAGCGCGCGGCCGATCTGCTGGCCGTGGCGGCCCGCTTCGGCTCGTTTCCGATCCTGCTCGAGACCTACCGCGAGTGCCTGCGGGATGTATTCGACATGCCCGCCCTCGTCCAAACGCTCGAGCAGATTCGCGACCGGGACATCCGGCTCCTGACGATCGACCTGGAACGACCTTCTCCATTCGCGTCGTCGCTGCTCTTCGGATACGTGGCGAACTTCCTGTACGACGGCGATGCGCCGCTCGCGGAGCGCCGTGCTCAGGCGCTATCAATCGATCAGGCGCAGCTGCGGCAGCTCATCGGCGAGGCGGAGCTCCGGGAGCTGCTCGACGCGGACATCGTCGACGAAGTCCGGCGGCAGCGCCGCCAACTCGAGGCGCATGCGCGCGTGAAAAGCGCTGACGGCCTGCACGATCTGCTGCTTCGCCTCGGTGACCTCACGAAGGAGGAAGTCGAACAGCGCGTCGAAGAGGTCGACGCGGTGCGGATCATCGACGAGCTCGTGCGGGATCGGCGTGCGGTCCGCATCACCGTCGGCGGCGATAGCCGGATCATCCCGGTCGAATACGCCAGCCGCTATCGGGACGCGGTCGGCGTGCAGCTTCCAGCGGGCCTGCCGGAGTCGCTGCTGGCTCCCTCGCCGGACGCCGCGCTCGATCTCGCGCGGCGTTTCGCGCGAACCAACGGCCCCTTTACGACCGGCGACTTCGCCGGCCGCTACGATCTCGATCCGAACGCCGCCGCGGGCATCCTCAAGCGACTC
Source organism: Vicinamibacterales bacterium (assembly GCA_036258175.1). Taxonomy (GTDB): domain Bacteria; phylum Acidobacteriota; class Vicinamibacteria; order Vicinamibacterales; family 2-12-FULL-66-21; genus DATAEE01. The sequence continues at coordinate 20,465 of DATAEE010000002.1, read as the reverse complement.
CTCGAACTTGGCCAGCTCGTTCACGGTGAGTTCGGGCCCCGCACCGAGAGTGAATGGTGCGATCCGGAGGTGCTGCAGACGATCCGGCGTCGATCGCTGGCGAAGCTGCGCCGGCAGGTCGCTCCCGTCGAGCCCGCAGCACTCGGTCGTCTCGTGACGAGGTGGCAGGGCGTTGTCCAGCCTCGGCGTGGGCTGGACGCGCTCCTCGACGTTGTCGAAACGCTGCAGGGAGCGTCGATCCCGGCGTCGCTCCTCGAGCGCGAAATTCTGCCGGCGCGGATTGCGGACTACCAGCCCGGCGAGCTCGACACCCTGGCGTCGGCCGGCGAGGTGGCCTGGGTCGGCGTCGGGTCTCTCGGCGAACGGGACGGCCGCATCGCTCTGTACCTCACCGACGCGCTTCCGCGCCTGGTTCGGCCAACCGTGAAGGGAACGCCTGCATCCTCGCCCAATTTGAGCGCGCGCGAGCAGGTCATCCTCGAGTGGCTTGCCGACCGCGGCGCATCGTTCTTCGGCGCGATTCACGAGGCCGCAGGCGGAGGCTATCCGGCTGAAACCGTCGACGCGCTGTGGACGCTCGTCTGGCGGGGACTCGTCACCAACGACACGTTCCATGCGCTGCGGGCGTACACGCGGCCACCGGAGAAGCGCGCACGCAAACCCGCGACTGGTGGTCGCGCGTTTCGAAGCCGCCGGATGGCGCCTCCCACTGCCGAAGGCCGATGGTCGCTCGTCGGCGCACGCGTGCCGCGACCGGTCTCACCGACCGAGTGGAGCGCAGCCGTCGCCGAGCAGTTGCTGATTCGCTATGGAGTGGTCACGCGCGAGGTCGCTGCAGCCGAGGATCTGCCCGGCGGCTTCTCGGCGGTTTACGAAGTGTTTCGCGCGCTGGAAGAGCGGGGCCGCATCCGGCGCGGCTACTTCGTTGCCGGCGTCGGCGCGATGCAGTTCGCGCAGCCGGCGGCCGTCGAGATGCTGCGGTCGCTGGCGAACGAACCTGACGAGCCGGAGGTCGTGACCCTCGCCGCGACCGATCCCGCGAACCCGTACGGAACGCTCCTTCGCTGGCCGAGCGCCGACACGGCCAATCTGCGAGGCGCGACCCGCACAGTCGGCGCGACCGTAATCCTGATCAACGGGGCTTTGGCTGCGTGGATCGGCCGCGGCGGCCGTCAACTGCTCGTCTGGTTGCCGGACGATGAGCCGGCGCGGTCGCACATGGCGCGCGCACTGGCCCGCCGGCTCGCCGAGCTCGCTCGCGATCCGCTGTTCGGCGGCCTGCTGGTCGGCGAGCTCAACGGCATCCCGGCGGCTAGTCATCCCCTCGGCTCCCATCTTGTGGAAGCCGGATTCTCTCCTTCCGCCCTCGGCTACCAGATGCTCCGCCGCGGATGACTCCGATCGAAACTGATCCGTAGAGGCCCGACCCGGCACGACCGCTGCAAGACGATTCGGCGCGTACGAGAAACGGATGGGGCCCATGAGAGCACTTGGACACGGCGTGCTGACGGTCGCGTCGGGAGTCATTCTTCTTGCGGGTCCAGCGCTGGACGCGACGCCCCGCGAAGGTGCCGGTTCGGCCGAGCAGAGCTCGGTCGACCAGTTCCTCAGCCGTCGCGACGACCCGAGCAGTTACAGCGCGTTCCGCCGGATGAACGCGGAGAATCCCGGATCCGGGAGGAGCGGCTGGCTCGAGGCCGTCACCGACTTCAGCCCCGAATCGGGCTTTCGCTATGAAATTCTCGCCGAGGGTGGCTCGGAAGCCATCAGATCGAAGGTGCTGCGCGCGGTGCTCGAAGGCGAGAAGCAGCTGGTCGCGCGCGGCATCGCGAAGTCTGCAATCGCCGAGACCAACTACGATTTCAGGCTCGATGGAGTCGATTCTGACGGACTGGTCAAGGTTCTTCTGTCCCCGCGCCGGAAGGAAACGGCCCTGATCAACGGGGCCATGTTCCTCTCGCCGACCGACGGCGACCTCGTCCGCGTCGAGGGCAGGCTGGCGCGAAGCCCGTCGTTCTGGGTTCAGCGCGTCGACATCGTACGCACCTACCAGCGCATCGAGGGCGCGCTGGTGCCGGTCGCCGTCGAATCAGTCGCGCACGTCCGCTTCTTCGGCACCTCTACCCTCCGAATGACCTACGACTACTCCGAGATCGACGGGCGCGCGGTTCGTCCCTGATCGCCCCTTGAGCTACGCGCTGACCTTCTGACGCAGGCACTCGAAGAACCGATCCATCAGCATCTTCGAGACGCCGGACAGCAGCCGTTGTCCGACGCGCGCGACGGCGCCGCCGACCTGCACATCGCCCGCGACGTCGAGAGTCGTCTTCGCGCCTTCTTCGGTCAGCGTGATCGTCGAGTGGCCGCGGACGAATGCGGTGCCGCCGCTGCCCTCGACGACCATCTTGTACGACCGCGGCGGCACCTGATCCTCGAGCGCGATCGTTCCCTTGAACGTCCCCGTGATCGCGGAGACCGCTACCGAGAGCTCCGCTTCGTACTTGTCGCCCCCGAGCGGACGTAGCTCACGGCAGCCGGGCAGGCAGGAACACACGGCCGCCGTGTCCATCAAGGTGTCCCAGACCTTCGTCGCGGGCGCGTCGAACGTGTAGCTGCCGGTGATCTGCATTCTGAAGTATTCACCCGTCGCGCAGCCCTTCAGGGCTGCCGCGACGTCAGGCCAGGCGGTTCAGATGCGCCGCGAGCGCTTCGAGGCTCACCAGATTGTGCACCGGCAGAAAGTCATCGACGTGCGGAAGCGCGGCCTGCATCCCCCGCGTGAGCGGCTGGTATGCCGGCGACCCCAGCAGCGGGTTCAGCCAGATCAGGTGATGACACGCGCGGTGCAGCCGCGCGATTTCCTTCCGAAGCAGTTCGGGGTCGCCGCGATCCCAGCCGTCCGAGACGAACAGCACGACCGGCCCGTGCGCGATGAACCGCCGGCCCCATCGGCGGTTGTACACCCGGACGGCGTCGCCGATGCGCGTTCCGCCGCCCCAGTCCGACACCGCCCGCGAGACGCCGGTCACCGCGTCGTCGATCTTCGCAGCGGACAGCTGTCGCGTGACGCGTGTGATACGCGTCGCAAAGAGGAACGCCTCGATGTTCGGCTGACGGCGGACGAGGGCGTGCACGAACTGCAGCAGCATCCTCGAGTACCGCTCCATCGAGCCGCTGACGTCGGCGATGACGACCAGCGGACGCCTCTTCTCCTTCCGCGCGCGCGTCGGCAGCGTGATCGGCTCGCCGCCGTGCTTCATGTTCCGTCGAACGAGCCGGCGCAGGTCGAGCGCGCGGCCACGGCCCGGCGCCCAGCGACGGGTCCGGCGCCGGCCCACGCGCCAGTTCAGGTCGCGCATCAGTGCCCGGGCATCCGCGATCTCCTCAGGAGTGAACCGCGCGAAGTCTTTCACGCGAAGAACCTCGCGAGGGCTATATGTCTTGACCGCCGCTTCGACCTGCTGCTGCGCATCGCGCTCCGAGCCCGCGCCGGCATCCGAAGCGATTGATGCGGGGACGGGCGCCGCGCTCTTCAAGACAACCTTTCGCGGGCGCTCGCCGAGCGAGTGGAGCTCGGACGAGCCCTCTCTCGCCTCGTGCCGGCGCCAGAAGAGATCGAAGGCGCGGTCGAACCGATCGAGATCTTCGCGCCGGTGCACCAGGGCCGTTCTGAGCGCGTGCCGCACGTCGTCGCGCGCCGTCACGCCGACCAGCACGAGGCCCCGCACCGCATCGATCAGGCGGCCGGTGTGGACGTCCATGCCTGCTGCGCGCAGCAGCCGGCCGAACCACAGAATGTTTTTCAGGAGCATTTAGTCCGTGCGGCGGACGCCCCGTGTCCGCGCCCGGTTCAGCAGCAGGTCGAGCCGCTCGCCGCGAATCGCCTCGATGTCGTCATGCTGCTTCAGAAGGATCCCGAGAGTATCGCTGACCACTTGCGCGTCGAGCTCGGTCTGATTCAACGCCATCAGCGCCGCCATCCAGTCGAGCGTTTCAGAGATCCCGGAGGCCTTCAGGAGGTCGCCACCGCGGATCTCCTGGACGAACGCGGCCACTTCTGCCGCGAGCGCGCGAGGCGCGTCGGGAATACGCGTCGTGATGATCCGCAGCTCCTTCTCGAAGTCCGGGTAGTCGATCCAGAAGTACAGGCACCGGCGCTTGAGCGCGTCGTGCACTTCGCGCGTCCGGTTCGAGGTGATGACCACGATTGGCGGCTTCTGAGCCCGGACCGTGCCCAGCTCGGGAATCGTGACCTGGAAATCGGACAGGACCTCCAGCAGGAACCCCTCGAACTCTTCGTCCGCGCGGTCGATCTCGTCGATGAGCAGCACCGGGGCTGGACCGGAGCCCGCTTCGAGCGCGCGGAGCAGCGGCCGCTTGATCAGGAACTCCTCGGTGAAGAGTGTCTTCGCTGACAGCGCGGTCCCGGCGCTTTCACGCATCCGGATCTCGAGTATCTGGCGCGGATAGTTCCACTCGTACACGGCATGGCTGACGTCGAGCCCTTCGTAGCATTGGAGGCGAATCAGCTCGACGCCCAGGCCTGCCGCCAGCGCCTTGGCGACTTCGGTCTTGCCGACGCCCGCCTCGCCTTCGAGAAACATCGGGCGCCCAAGCTTCAGCGCGAGAAACAGGGAAATCGCGAGGCCGCGATCGGCGATGTAGTGCTGACCGCCGAGCAGCTGCTGGAGCTCCTCGACCGACTGCGGGATGGTCGTGATCAACGCGCGCGATCTGCTGCGGCCGCAATCGCGCGTCTGACGAAGACGGCAGCCATGGCGCGGCGATAGTCGGCCGACGCGTAGATGTCGCCCAGCACGTCGCCACCGAGATCGCCGCCGACCTTTTCGGCCGCCTTCTCGATCGATTCCGCGGACAATTTCTGGCCGGAGAGCGCAGACTCGACCGAGCTCGCGCGGGTCGCGCGCGGCACGAGGCCGCCGACGGCGACTCGAGCCGACTGGCACGTGCCGTCGCGGACCGTCACGGATGCCGCCGCGCCAATCACCGCATAGCGCGAGGCAGGGTGCGAGAACTTCGCATACGCCGTTCCCTCGCCCGCTTTGACAGCCGGCACCAGAACCGTCGTCAGCACTTCGTCTTCGGTCAGTGCGGTTTCCATCAGTCCCTTGAAGAACTTCCCCGCTTCGATGGTCCGCTCGCCACTCGGACCGATCGCCACCAGGCGCGCGTCGGCGGCCACGAGCACCGTCGGCAGATCGGATGCAGGATCCGCGTGCGCCACATTGCCGCCTATCGTGCCGCGGTTTCTCACGGCCTGATCGCCGACCATGGCCGCCGCCTCGGCGAGCGCGGGCGCCGCCTTCCGGACATCTGCGGAGGACGACAGCTCGGCGTGCGTTGTCAGCGCGCCGATCCGAAGCGTGTCGCCTTTGAGCGTGATGCCGCTCAACTCGGCCACCTTGCCGATGTCGACCACGGCCGGAGGCCGCGACAGGCGAAGCTTCATCAGCGGAATCAGGCTGTGGCCGCCCGCCAGCAGCTTGGCGCCGGGGTGCGCCTTGAGCAGGCGATGCGCTTCGTCAACGGATTTTGCCCGGTAATAGTCGAATCCGGCGGGATTCATCGTCGCGCCCCCTTTTTCTGCTCCTGAATCGCGCGCCAGACACGCTCGGGCGTCAGCGGCATCTGCAATCCCGTGACGCCGAGCGGCGCGAGCGCGTCGATGACCGCGTTGTAGACGGCCGCGGTCGACGCGATCGTGCCCGCCTCGCCGATCCCCTTGACGCCCAGAGGATGATGCGGCGACGGCGTGACGGTCGACAGCACTTCGATGTCAGGAAGCACGTCCGCGCGCGGAATCGCGTAGTCGGTCAGCGAGCCGGTGAGGAGCTGACCGTTCTCGTCATAGACGCACTCTTCCCACAGCGCCTGACCGATCCCCTGGACAACACCGCCGTGGACCTGGCCTTCGACGATGATCGGATTGATCTGTGGACCGCAGTCGTCCACCGCCACGTATCGCTTGAGCACCGTTCGGCCGGTTTCCGCCTCGACCTCGACGACGGCGATGTGGGCGCCGAACGGGAACGAAAAGTTCGGCGGATCGTAGAAGGTCGTCGCCTCGAGGCCCGCCTCCATGCCGGCCGGCAGATTCCACGCGACGTTGGCGAGCAGTGCGATGTCCTGAATCGTCTTGAAGTGATCCGGCGACCCTTTGACCGAGAATCGGCCACTCGCGTACTCGATGTCCTCCGGCGCAGCCTCGAGCAAGTGGGCCGCGAGCGCCTTCGCCTTCTCCTTGATCTTCCGCGTCGCGACCGCCAGCGCGGCTCCGCCCACTGCGGTCGTCCGGCTGCCGTACGTGCCCCAGCCCATCGGCGTCACGTCCGTGTCGCCATGCACCACTTTCACGTCGTCCACGGCGACGCCCACTTCGTCGGCCACGATCTGCGCGAAGGTGGTTTCTTCACCCTGACCGTGCGGCGACGCGCCGATGAAGACGTTCACCTTTCCAGTCGGGTGGAAGCGCACGATCGCGCTCTCCCAGAGGCCTCCCTGAAAGCCGACCGCGCCGGCGACCTGCGAGGGACCGAGGCCGCATATCTCGACGTAGGTCGAGACGCCAATCCCGAGGTACGTGCCTTGTTCGCGGAGGCGGGCCTGCTCCGCGCGCAGCGCCTTGTAGTTGACCTGATCGAGCGCCTTGGCGAGCGCCCCCTCGTAGTTGCCGCTGTCGTACTTGAGGCCGGTGACGACGTCGAACCCGTCGTTGAACGGGGGAATCAGGTTCTTGCGCCGCACGTCGACGGGATCGAGCTTCAGCTCGCGCGCGAGCTTGTCGATCAACCGCTCCAGCATGTACGTCGCTTCAGGGCGGCCGGCGCCGCGGTACGCCTCGACCGGCGTCGTGTTCGTGTAGACGCCGTAGACGTCTTCGTGAACGGCAGGAATCCGATAGGGGCCCGACAGCATAAGGCCGTGCAGGATGGTCGGGATCCCCGGCGCGGCCGTCGACAAGTACGCGCCCATCCCTGCCCACACCTTGCAGCGCAGGCCGGTAATGCGCCCGTCCCGTGTGGCAGCGAGCTCCACTTCCTGGACGTGATCGCGGCCGTGGGTCGTTGCCTGGTAGTTCTCGCTGCGCGATTCGGTCCACTTGACCGGCCGGCCCAGCTTCTTCGAACAGAACACGGCGAGGAACTCGCCCGGATACTGCGCGATCTTGCTGCCGAAGCCGCCGCCGACTTCCGGTGCGATGACGCGGAGCCGATCTTCCGGGATACCGGTCACGACCGAACAGGCGAACCGCACGATGTGAGGATTCTGCGTCGTGTTCCACAGCGTGAGCTCGCCCGTTGCCGGAACGAACTGCGCGACGGCCGATCGCGTTTCCATTGCAGTCGGGATCAGCCGCTGCTGAATGATCCGGTCCTTGACGACGACCTCGGCCGACTTGAACGCCGCTTCAATGTCGCTGCCGCCGGTGACCGTCCAGTGGAACGCCTGGTTGCTCGGGAACTCTCCATGCACGCGCGGTGCGTCAGACTGCGCGCTCTTCTGCGGATCGATGACGGCCGGGAGCACCTCGTAGTCGACGTCGATCAAGTCGAGCGCGTCGTACGCCTGATAGGGCGTTTCCGCCACGGCGACCGCGACCGCGTCGCCGACGTAGCGCACATACTCAGTCGCGAGCGCGGAGTACGTCCCAATCTTCAGATCCGTGTTCGGGACGAGCCAGAGACACGGGATCGGCTTGAGGTGGCCTTCGATATCGCGTGCGGTGTACACACCGACGACGCCTGGCGCCGACTGAGCGCGCGCGGTGTCGATCTTCCTGATCTTCGCGTGGGCGTGCGGGCTGCGGAGAATCGCGGCGTGCACCATGCCGGGGAGCGTGATGTCGTCGGTGTAGCGGGCGGTGCCCGTGACGAGGCGTGGATCCTCGCGCCGCCGGATGCCCGAGCCAAACACGCGGGACGATGTCGCCGACGCCGACGGTTTCATCGCGGTCGTCACGGCCGGCCTCCTGATTGCGCAGCTTCCTGCACCGATCGCACGATGTTCTGGTATCCGGTGCAGCGGCACATGTTGCCTTCGAGCGCGTGCCGGATGTCGTCGGGAGTGGGTGTCGGGTTCCGCCGCAGGAGATCATGCGACGCGAGGATCATGCCCGGCGTGCAGAAACCGCACTGCAGGCCGTGCTTCGTCCAGAACGCTTCCTGCAGCGCGTGCAGCCGGCCGTCGGTGGCGAGACCTTCAATCGTCGTGATCGCCGCGCCGTCCGCCTGCGCCGCGAGGCAGGTGCAGGACTTGACGGCCACGCCGTCGAGGAGCACCGTGCACGCGCCACACTGGCTCGTGTCGCAGCCGATCTTCGTCCCCGTCAGCCCGGCGGCGTGACGGATGAAGTCGACGAGGAGCAGCCGGGGCTCGATGGTCTGTTTGTAATCCCGGCCGTTGATGCGGATGGATACAGAGAGCTGCATAGAGGCTCCTGCCGTTCCGAAGGACCGAAGGAAAGCGCATCTTAGGATCGGCCCCGAGTGGAGTCAACGACTCCCGGCGCCGCCGCGAGATACCTGGTTCGCAGGCGTTACCACACGACGACAGTCGAGCTGGTTCTCTCGACGAGACCGGTAAAGTCCTTTAGGACGTCCAAGTGACGAACACCCCCACGCTGAAACGGTCGTTCGTCGAGACATTCATCGCGCCGGCGTCCAGCCTGGCGGAGGTCTTCTTCGGCCTGATCATGGTGCTCACGTTCACGCTTGGCGCCGGGCTGGCGGACATCACGACCGCCGACGAGCGCTCGCGGTTTTACCGATCGATCCTGGCGCTGGCCGGCCGAAGGCCGTGACCCGAACGAAACTCGAGCGATCCGACTTCTACGGCGGTATCGCGTGCGCGGTGCTCGTCTTCCTCACAGCCCTGCCGGCAGCCGTGCCGTTTATGCTGATCGACGACGCTCGACTGGCGCTCCGCGTTTCGAACGGCCTGCTCGTGGCGATGCTCTTCGGCGTGGGATACATCTGGGCGCGTTACACCAACGCGAACCGGGTGCTCACCGGGCTGGCGATGATGCTCGTCGGTGTGCTGCTCGTGGGCGCCGCCATGGCGCTCGGCGGGTGAAGCCTGTGGCCGTTGATCCGTGAAATCCGTGCCTGGCTACGGCAGTTCTTTGATCGAGATGTTGCGGAACTGGACCAGGGCCGGCGGGCTCGACCACACACCCGCTTTCTTGGCGCCGTGGTGCTGCAGCCCGATTGGTCCCTGCGCCGCCACATCCGGTAGCTGCGCCTTGCTGATGACCTCCTCACCGTTCAGCACGACCGTCAACCGATCGCCTTGCAGGGTGATTTCGAACGTATTCCACTGGCCGATGTCGCGGTCGGCGAGCTTTTTCGGCGTCACGCCGGCGCGAACGGCGGCCGGCATCTTCTCATCCATGCGGTAGCCGTAGACCTCGCCGGACCCAACCGGCCAGCACCAGATGTTCACCTGCGCTTTGCTCGCGCCGCGGAGGTAGATCCCGGAATCCGAGTCGGGCACGGCCATCCGGATTTCCTTCCCGTCCGCATCCTTCTTATGGGTGCCGTCGGGCTTGATGATGGGAACCGACGGGTTCGTGTACGGCGTGCTCTTGATGCGCCAATCCACCCGCAGGACGAAATTCGTGAACGAGCGCTCGGTGTAGAGGCTCTTGTCGCCGGACGCCTCGCTCTCGGCATCGTAGTCGATGACCCCGTCGACCACCTTCCAATGGCCGTTGTCGCCGGCGGGCACCTTCCAGCCGGTCAGATCGCGGCCGTTGAAGAGCCGCGTAAATCCGTCCTGAGCAGCCACCGGGCAGAGCATGACGAAGGCAAGCGCGAGCGGGAGAAGAGGCTTTGCGTTCATGGCGGGCCCTAGTCTACCCTCTCTCCGGGAGTTCTGAATGCCTACCCGGGACGGCAGGCTTGGCGTCGGCGTATGCGGGATCGGCTGGTGCGCATCCCAGCACATCGCGGCCTTTCAGAAGAATCCGCACGCAGCGGTCACCGTCCTCTGCGGCCGGGATGAAAATCGAACGCGCGAGAACCTGTCGAAGTACAGGCTGAGCCTGCCGGACGCGCGGATTACCGCGCGCTTCGAAGACCTCCTGGCCGCGCGTGATGTCGACATCATCTCGATCACGACGCCCAATCACCTGCACGCGGAACAAGCCGTGGCAGCGGCCCGCGCCGGCAAGCACATGGTGCTCGAGAAGCCGACCGCGCTCGACGTGGCCGAGCTCGTGCGCGTCCGCGATGCGGTCCGCGAAGCCGGCGTCCGCACCATCGTGTCGTTCGAGCTGCGCTACAACCCCTTCCTGAAGTTCGCGCGGTGGCTGCGTACGTCCGGCTGGCTCGGCGACATTCGTTTCGCGCGGACGCAGTACCTGTCGCACGTGACCGATTGGTATTCGGGCTGGGACTGGGTCCGCACACGCGAGAAGGGACGGAGTCACCTTCTGGCAGCCGGCTGCCACGCCGTGGACGCGCTGCGCTGGTGCTCGGGGCTCGAGGCAGTCGAGGTCAGCGCGTTCCACACACGCATCACGCCAGGCTACGAGTGGCCGACATCGATCATCGCCAACCTGAAGCTCGAAGGGAAAGCGCTCGGGCACGTCACGAGCTCGACCGACTTCAAGCTGCCGTACAACTTCGGCGTGGAACTCATGGGCGATCGCGCGACGCTGCGGCAGGAACTGCTGCAGTCGCTCGAGGGGCCGATGGATCTCGACACCCTGAGGCGTGAGAATCCGTCCGAGGACGTGACGCTCGAAGCGACCACTGACATTCTCGGCCGGCCCGCCGTCCGCATCGTCTGCGCGATGCCCGGCTCGGCCGACGTCAGCCATCATCCGTTCCAGGCTGAGATGGACGAGCTCGTCGCCTGCGTTCTCGAAGGGCGCGAGACCTCGATCAGCGTGTTCGATGCGCAGAAGACGATGGAGATCTGTCTGGCGGCGGATCAATCGGCGGAGCTCGGCGGCACGCCCGTGGCGCTGCCCCTGATAGGTGAGATGGAGAGGAACTATGCGACGACGTGACTTTCTGAAGACCGCAACAGCGGGCGTGAGCGCGGCGGCGGCCTCCACGACGATCCTGCGCGCGCAAACGCAGACGAGCCAGCCGGAGGTCCCGGCCGCGGACCGGATCCAGATTGCGACGATCGGCTTCGGCATCCAGGGCATCAACGACACGCGCGCGGCGCTGCGCGTGCCGGACGTCGAGCTCGTGGCCGTCGCCGACGTGTACGACGGCCGCCTGACGCTCGCCAAGGAGATGCACGGCGACCAGGTCTTTACCACGCGCGACTATCGCGAAGTCCTGTCGCGACCGGACGTCGATGCGGTGATTATCGCGACGCCCGATCACTGGCACGCGCGCGTCGCCATCGACGCGATGAAGGCGGGCAAGGACGTCTACGTCGAAAAGCCGATGGTGCAGGACCCCGAGGATGGCCTGGAGCTGATTGAGACCGAGCGCCGCACGAAGCGGATCGTTGAAGTCGGCAGCCAGCGCGTCAGCTCGATCGTCTACGCGAAGGCGAGAGACATCTTCCGCGCGGGGTCGATCGGCGAGCTGAACCTCGTCGAGGCGTACATCAACCGCAACTCGTCGCAGGGCGCGTGGCAGTACTCGATTCCGCCCGACGCCTCACCGCAGACGATCGACTGGGATCGCTTCCTGGGCGACGCGCCGAAGAGGCCGTTCGAGCCGATCCGGATGTTCCGCTGGCGCAACTATCGCGATTACGGCACCGGCATTCCCGGCGACCTCTTCGTGCACCTCTTCAGCGGCATCCATTTCGTGCTGGATTCGCTCGGTCCCACGCGCATCATCGCGACCGGCGGCATCAGATATTGGAAAGACGGCCGCGACGTGCCGGACGTGATGCTCGCGCTGTTCGACTATCCGAAGACGTCCACGCACCCGGCGCACACGCTGATGCTGAAGGTGAACTTCGCCGATGGCTCGGGCGAAGGTCAGGCGTTCCGGTTCGTGGGTCCGGACGGCGTCATCACGATCGGCGGCGGCTCCGTCACGCTCGCGCGCCGGCAGCGTCCGAAGGAGCCCGGCCACAGCGCCGACACGTTCTCGAAGGCGATGGAAGAGGAATTCATGAAGCAGTACCGCACGCAGTACCCGGAGCGTCCGGAGCTGCGGACAGGCGCGGAAGAAGTGTTCATGGCGCCGCGCGAGTACAGCGATTCCGTCGAGCACTTCCGCACCTTCTTCAACGCGATGCGCTCGCGCCAGCCCGTGATCGAAGACGCGACGTTCGGCCTGCGCGCCGGCGGCCCCGCGGTCCTCGCGAACCACAGCTTTTTCGAGGGAAGGGCCATCAATTGGGATCCTGAGAAGATGAAGAGGACGAATGGCGGCAGGAGCAGCGAGTAGGGAGCGGATCGTGAAAGACGCGAAGAGCTACTCAATCGATCTGGAGTCCGCAAAGGTGCAGTTTCTGCAGGAGATGGTCACGAAGCACGCGCTGGGAGACATCGCGAAGGCTATCCGGTGCCTGGTCAATTACGCGCGCGAAAACCCGGAGAAGCACGAGGAGATCTTCAACGAGGTGCGCTGCCTGGACTGCTGAAGCCTGGGGCTTGGAGTAATCCCCAGGCCCTACGTCTCGATAGGCTTCTGCCCGGCGAGAAACCTCTCTACACGCGCGACTACGTCCTTCAAGTATTCCTGCGTCCCGCCGGCGATCTCGGTGGTCATGAAGCCGCGATAGTCGATCTCGGCGAACGCCTTGCGCACTTCCGGCCAGTCGATGTCCCCTTCGCCGAGGTTCTTCCACGTGAAGCGGCCGTTGGGCCGATCCAGCTGAAAGTCCTTCAGGTGCACCTTGACGATCCGCTTGCCGAGCGTGCGGATCCAGTCCTGCGGGTATGCGTAAAAGACCACGTTACCAACGTCGAAGTAGGCTTTCGCCCAAGGTGAGTCGAGCTCGTCGACGTAACGGGCGAACTCCAATGGACTGAGAAGGAACTTGTTCCAGACTTCTTCGACCGCGACGATCACTTTCAACTCCGCGGCAAGCGGCAGCAGCCGTTCCTTGATCAGCCGTTGCGACCGGTCCCACGCCTGCTTGTATGACGTCGTGGCATCGACGACGGCGGGCACGAGGAGAACCGCGTCCGCTCCCCAGAGCGCTGCGTTGCGCATCGACGTCTCCATCCCGGCGATGCACTGATTCACGATCGTCGGATCGGCGCTCGACAACGGGAAGCGCCAGTGGTCGGCGTTCATCACGGAATGGACGCGGAGCCCGGTTTTCTGCGCGGCTTCCTTGATCTCCGCCGCCTCGTCCGGCTTGGCGACGGTCCGCATCTCGATGCCCCCGAAGCCCACCTCGCGCGCGAGCGCGAACTGCTGCGCGTACGAGAGCTCCTTCGGCAGCATCGAGATGAGCACGGCCTTGCGGATGCCGGTTAAGGCGCCCCCGCCAGATTGCCCCCGGGACCGATGAGTTGCAGCCAGAACGCCCGCGGCCAGCGACGTCAGGAAAGTGCGGCGGTTCTGCATGATGCGCTCCTGAGGGTCGTATACTACCCCTTCAAAGGTCCGGCTGAAGCCGGACGCTACAACCCGGCCAAAGCCGGGTTCTACATTTTTATGAAGATCAGAAAACCAGAAATCGACCGGCGGGACTTCATCGGATCGGTGGCGGCGATCGGTGCGGCTGCGGTGTCGGCGTGCGCCGCTCCGGCGAGCCGCGGGACGCAAAGTACTCCGACCGTCCGTTCGGGTGCTACGACGCCTCAGGCGCCGGACGGTCCGCTGCTGAAAGCGGGCCTCATCGGCTGCGGCGGACGCGGCAGAGGTGCCGCGGTCAATTTTCTGTCGGCCGGCCCCAACCTGCAGATCACCGCGCTCGCGGACGTCTTCCCCGATCGCGTCGCCGAGGCTCGGCGCCTGCTCAAGGAAAAGAAGGGCCAGGACATTCCCGACTCGCACTGCTTCGTTGGTTTCGATGCCTACCAGAAGCTGCTCGAGTCCGGCGTCGACGTAGTGCTGCACGCAACGCCGCCGCATTTCCGCCCCGAGCACTTCGCCGCCGCGGTGGCGGCGAAGAAGCATGTCTTCATCGAAAAGCCGGTCGCCGTCGATGTGCCTGGCGCGCACTCCGTGCTGCAGACGGCGGAAAAAGCCGCGAGCCTCGGATTGAGTGTGTTGACCGGCACCCAGCTGCGACGCGAGCTCGTGCGGATGGAAGTGCAGCGTCGCGTGCAGGGGGGCGCGATCGGCGACATCCAGTCGCTGCGCGCGTTCCGCAATCAGGGCGCGCTGTGGTACCGGACGCCGCAGCCCGGCCAGTCCGACATGGAATACATGATCCGCGACTGGGTCAACTGGACGTGGCTCTCCGGCGACATCATCGTCGAACAGCACATCCATCACCTGGACGCGATGCTGTGGATCCTCGGACAGCCGCCGCAGAAAGCCGTCGGCATGGGTGCGCGCCTGCGCCGCCCGACTGGCGACCAGTACGATTTCTTCAGCGTGGACTACGCCTTCCCTGAAGGCGTGCACCTCCATACCACCATTCGGCAGCTGAACGGATGCTCGAACGTTCGCGAGGAGATCGTCGCCGGCTCAAAAGGCGTCGCGAACCTCGACGGAACGATTCATGACAGGTCGGGCAAATTGATCTGGAAGTACGACGGCCCGATGAACGACGCGCTGGTGCAGGAACACGCGGACTGGATCACCGCGATTCGAACCGGCAAGCCGATGAACACCGTGAAAGACACGACGACGGCGACGCTTATGGCGATCATGGGCCGCGACTCCGCGTACACCGGCAAAGAGATCGCGTGGGACGGCCTGCTGGCGTCGACGGCCCGTCTCGGCCCGCAGCAGTACGCGATGGGACCGGTCACGATCAAAGCGACGCCTCCCGTCCCCGGCGCGGAGCCGGGTCCGCCCGCGCCATGAACCGACGCGAAGCGCTCAGAACCCTCGGGACGACCGCCGGCGCCGTCGCCTTCGTGCCGTGGCTTTCCGACGAAGGCCTGCTCGCCTTCGTTCGGCTCCAGAGCACGAAGGCACCGCCGAAGCTGCTGGTGCTCTCGACCGGGCAGTACGCGACGCTCGAGGCGCTCGTCGAAGCGATCATCCCAGCCGACGATCGGTCGCCCGGGGCGAAGGAAGCGCGGGTCGCGGACTACATCGATCTGCTGCTCAGCGAGTCCGAGCCCGAGGTAACGCTGCAGTGGCTTGGCGGGATCGACGAGCTTGACGAAGAAGCGACGACGCGATTCAGCCAGCCGTTTGCGAAGATCCAGCCGGCGGAGGCCGAGTCGCTCCTCACCGAGATCAGCCGGAACGAGCTCAAGCCGCAGACGCCTCTCGAAACGTTCTTTGTGATGGCAAAGCACGCGGCGATCCACGGTTACTACACATCCGAGATCGGCATTCACAAGGAGCTGCACTACAAAGGGAACCAGCTCCTCGCGTCGTTCGTGGGATGCGAGACCGAAGATGGCAAGGACTGCCCGCATTGCGGGCAGAAAATGCAGACGCGATCGCAGCCCTGAAGGGCTGCGCTACGGGTATCGAAGTCGTAGCGCAGGCCTTCAGGCCTGCTACGGATAAAGGATGCAGACCGACCGCACGCTCTCCCTCGATCTGACCAACATCACTGAGGAATCAAAGCGGCTCGCCGCGTCGATCAAACCGGGCTCCGCCAAGTGGGACGTGATCGTCGTCGGCAGCGGCGCCGCGGGCGGGATGGCGGCGTTTCAACTCGCCACGGCCGGCATCAAGGTGCTGCTGCTCGAAGCGGGCCGGATGCTCGACTGGCAGAAGGAATACCGGACGATGGAGTGGCCGTACGCGTCGATGCGGCGCGGCCGGCTCCCGGCGGGCGAGCGCGCGATCGGCGTGGCGGAATACAGCTTCCTCGATCGGCCTTACGGCAACAACCCGGCCTTCGCAAAGTACAAGAAGCTCGCGTCGTACGCCTCGAACACGTTCACGCGGAACTGGGTCGTCGACGAGAAGCAGCATCCAACGACCGGCACGCCGTACAGCTGGGTGCGCGCGAGAGTGTTGGGCGGACGGACCAACTTCTGGGGCCGCGGTGCGCTGCGCTACGGGCCGCTGCAGTTCAACGCCGCGAGCCGCGATGGCTTCGACGTCGACTGGCCGATTTCGTACGAGGCCGTGAAGCCGTATTACGACAAGGTCGACGTCCTGCTTGGCTGTTCCGGAACAAAAGAGGGGCTCGAACAGGTTCCCGACGGCGTGTTTCAGCGTCCGCTCAAGCTCAATTGCGTCGAGGTCGCGTTCAAGCGCGCCATCCAGCCGATGGGCCGGCACTACATCCCGGGCCGCGCCGGCGTCACGACCGACGGCGTCATGAACAAGTACCGGATGAAGTGCGTGGGCCGCGGCCGCTGCGGACGCGGTTGCGACATCAACGCCAACTTTCACTCCCCCACCGCGTTGATTTACCCGGCGCGCGATACAGGCAACCTCACCGTCCGGCCGTACTCGATCGTCTCGGAAGTGATCGTGGACGAAGCGAATCCGTCACGTGCGACCGGTGTGCGCGTGATCGACGCCGAGACGCGCGACGTGATGGACTTCACGGCGCCGATCGTCGTGCTCGGCGCGGGCACGCTCGATACGACCCGCATCCTTTTCAATTCGAATTCCCGATCGCATCCGAACGGGCTCGGCAACTCGTCGGGTCTGCTGGGCTGTTATCTGAGCGAACACCTCATGGGCATCAGGGGGACTGGCTTCATCCCGGCGCGCATCGGGACGGAGCCGACGCTGGATGACGGCCGCCCGGTGCCGCCGTACGTGCCGCGGTTTCGCAACGTCACCGATCGCCATCCGGACTTCATTCGCGGGTACCACTTCCAGGGCGGCGGCGGCTGCGCGGAGTATCCGTCGATGGCGCACGACCTCCCCGGATTCGGCAAGGCCTTCAAGTCGAACGTCCGGAAGTACTATCCCGCGGCGTTTGGCCTGGGCGGCTTCGGCGAAGTCCTGCCGCGCAAGGAAAACCGCGTCACGCTCGATCCGGATGTCAAGGATGCGTGGAATCTGCCGGTCCTGCGGTTCGACTATCGCTTCGGCGACAACGAACTGAAGATGGCGAAGGACATGGCGGACACGCTCGAGGAGATGCTGATCGCCGCGGGTGCCGAAGACATCCGGATCGTCCGCGAGGCGTATCCTCCGGGCTGGTCCGTTCACGAGATCGGCACCGCGCGCATGGGCACCGATCCGAAGACGTCGGTCACCGACCCTTCCTGCCGTCTGCATGACGTTCCCAACGTGTACATCGCCGACGCCGCACCGTTCGTCTCCGGCGGCACGCAGAACACCACCTGGTCGATTCTCGCGATGTGCTGGCGGACGATGGATCTCCTCAAGGAGCGGATGCGGACGGGGGACCTCTGATTGGCGAACCGCTGTCGCACTACCGCATCCTGCACGAGCTCGGCACCGGCGGGATGGGGGTGGTGTACAAAGCAGAGGACCTGCGACTCGGCCGGCTCGTCGCGCTGAAGTTCCTGCCGCCCTGGTTGAGCCGGGACGCCGCAGCCAAAGCCCGGTTCGTGCAGGAGGCCCGGACAGCCTCCGCACTCGATCATCCGAGCATCTGCACCATCTACGATATCGATGAAACCGCGGACGGCCGCGTGTTCCTCGCGATGGCCTTTTACGACGGGGAGACGCTCAAGGCGCGATTGACCCGTGGAGCGCTGCCACTCGCCGACGCGCTCCGCATCGCAGCCGGCATCGCGGAAGGCCTCGCCAGGGCTCACGAGCACGGCATCATCCATCGCGACATCAAGCCGGCGAATCTGATGATCACATCCCAGGGGATGGTCAAGATTCTCGACTTCGGCGTGGCGAAGCTCGCCGATTCACCCGCACTGACCGCGACCGGTGTCTCCGTGGGCACGCCGGCTTACATGTCACCCGAGCAGGCGCGTGGCGAGCCATTGGACGCGCGTACGGACATCTGGTCGCTCGGCGCGGTCCTCTACGAGATGCTCGCCGGCTGTCCTCCGTTCGCAGGCGAGACGAGCGTCGGCGTGCTGCAGTCAATCCTGCATGACGACCCGCGTCCTCTCGAACCGCAGCGGCCCGGCGTCCCCGAGCAGGTCACGACGATCGTGCGGCGGATGCTGACGAAGACCCGCGGCAGCCGGTACGGCACGGCCGCCGAGGTGCTGGAGGATCTCCGGTCTACCGGGCTCGTTGCGATCGACCGCAGCACAGGATCTCGACCGCCGGAACGACCGGGGGAGCGTCGTCGGATCGCCGCCCCGATTGTGTGGGCCGGGATGGCTGGACTGGTCCTGCTGGTGCTCGGCGTACTCGCAGTCGTGGCGCCCTGGAGACGTGAGACCGCGACGTCGTCCGCGCGTTCCGCGGTCACAGCGTCAGACAACGCGCCGCAGGTTGACGACCGCAAACGGATCGTCGTCCTGCCTTTCGAGAACCTTGGCGCGTCTGACGATGCCTACTTTGCCGACGGCATGACCGAGGAAATCACCAGCCGACTGGCCGTCGTGAGCGGGCTCGCCGTGATCTCACGAACCAGCGCGGTCCAATACAACCGCACCGGAAAGACCTTGCGACAGATCGGCGAGGACCTGCGCGTGGACTACGTGCTCGAGGGCACCGTCCGCTGGGCTCGTGGATCCGACGGGTCGCGGGTGCGGATCACGCCGCAGCTCGTACGGGTGAGCGACGACACGCACGTCTGGACGCATCGTTACGATGCGACGCTCGAGGACGTCTTCAAGGTGCAGTCCGACATCGCCGAGCGGGTCACCGGGTCGCTCGAGGTGGCGCTTGAAAGCGGGGAGCGGCAAAGGCTGGAAACACGTCCAACGGAGAATCTGGAGGCCTACCACGCCTACCTCAAGGGCATTTATCACCGGCAGCAGCCGAGCGACGACAACGCCCAGGCGGAAGCCATCCGAAGCTTCGAGCAGGCCGTCGCCCAGGATCCCGGCTTCGCGCTCGCCTGGAGTGAGCTGTCGCTCGTGCGCAGCGCGCGGTACAACACTGGCGTCGACCGATCACCCAAGGCCCGGGAGCAGGCGCTCGAGGGGGCTCGCATGGCGCTGCGCCTGAAACCGGACCTGACCAAGGCACACCTCGCGCTGGCCAGCTACCGTTATCAAATCGAGCGCGACTACGAGGCCGCTCTGGCCGAAGTGGAAACCGCCCGGCAACAGCTTCCCAATTCCAGCGAGGTTCTGGAGTTGCTGGGAATAATCCAGAGACGCCAGGGTCGCTGGGAAGCGTCCAGCGCAAATCTGAGTCGTGCCCTCGAACTGGATCCGCGCTCGCCGAGGATCGTCGACGGCCTGGCGATCAACTGCATGAGCACTCGGAACTATCCCAAGGCAGTGGAGTACTTTGAACAAACCCGCGCGCTCGACCCTATGAGGCCTTTCTATGTGGGCGAGGCGTGGACACAGTTCACCTGGAGGAAGGACCTGGCGCGTGCCCGCCAGATCCTCGAGTCAGCGCCTCGGATCGACGAGCGCGTCCCTTCGCTGCTGTCCAGATTCGAGCTGTTCGACGGGCGCTACGACCGGGCGCTCGAGTTGATCCGAAGCATCCCGTCAGGTCGCACCTGGTGGCCGACGAACTTTCGCTTCCCTGCGCAACTCGCGGAGGCCCACGTGCTCGACGCGATGGGACGCGCCGCGGAGGCCCGGGAGCGCTACGGGGCGGCCGCCACGATTCTTCGGCGCGAACAACCAGATCGGGGCGAGGACTATCAGGTGGAAGCCGCGCTGGGTCTTGCCTACGCGGGTCTCGGACGCGCGGGCGAAGCCGTGCGCCACGGCAGGCGGGCGGTCGAGCTGATTCCCGTCACCACGGACGCCCACGAAGCGCCCGTCTACCTGTATGTGCTGGCCCACATCCACGCCCAGCTCGGACAGGTCGATGCTGCTCTGACCGAGCTCGACGCGATGCTGTCGGCGCCCGGCTTCTACAACATCGTCTGGGTCGAGCACGATCCTGCCTTCGCGCGCGTCCGTGCGGATGAGCGGTTTCGCAAACTGCAGGCAAAGTTCGGGGGACAAACATCGTAGCGGCTGTGGATCAGCGCACGATTCGGAGAGAGCCGAGCGAGTAGAGCGAGTCACCGCCTGAGGGAACCACGCGAATCGCGTCGAACTCGTCGCGAGTCGGCACCTGAACAATCCGCGTCAGGAAGCGGCCATCGGACGCAAACGGCTGCTGGATCGTCTGGTCCCCCACCGTGTTCCCGTTCGACATCCAGAGAATCCTGTACGTGTCGTTCCGCGACAGGCTCACCTCGAGCGCGTCCGCGCGTGCCGGCGGCGAAAAGGTAATTTCGATTCCGCGAGGTGTCATGTCGAACGCCTCGCCGATCGGTGTCGAGTCGGCGATCGGGTGCGAGACCTCATCGGCCGTCACGCGAATCAGACCGTACGACTTCACGTGATCTTCATA
>DATAEE010000001.1:0-4084 GCA_036258175.1 Vicinamibacterales bacterium | reverse complement strand
ATGCGGAGCAGTCCCTCCGGACAATGCTCGAGGCCGCCGATCTCCGGGGCCGGACGTTCCTCGACATCGGCTCGGGCAGCGGTCTGTTCTCGCTCGCCGCGCGGCGGCTCGGAGCCAGGGTACATTCCTTCGATTTCGACCCGAAGTCGGTCGCCTGCACACAAGAGCTGCGGCGCCGCTACTTCCCCGATGACTCGGAATGGCGCATCGAACAAGGCTCAGTCCTCGATCCGGCCTTCGTACGGTCGCTGGGCCAGTTCGATGTCGTGTATTCGTGGGGTGTGCTGCATCACACCGGCGATATGTGGAAGGCGCTCGAGCATGCCGCGCTGCCGGTCGCGCCGGGCGGCCGGCTGTTCATCGCGATCTACAACGATCAGGGCGCTACGTCACGCCGCTGGCTGGCCGTCAAACGAATCTACTGCTCCGGCTTTCTCGGGAGAGCGGCGATGTGCGCGGTGTTCATCCCGTACTTCGCGGCATCGGGGTTTGCGAACGACGTGCGCCAACGGCGAAACCCGCTCCGCCGTTACACGAGGCCCACCAAACGCGGGATGTCGGTGTTCCGCGACTGGTTCGACTGGCTGGGAGGATTGCCGTTCGAAGTCGCGAGCGTAGAGGCGATCGTGGCGTTCTACAAGCAGCGCCGGTTCGAGCTGCGTAAGCTCACGACGGACGGCCGGGCTCTCGGCAATAACGAATTCGTCTTCGAGCGTCCACCCGGCTGAGCTAAGATGCGCGCTTGGCGACGACCGAACTCGCTTCGCCTGCGAGCCTTCCGCGCAAGCTGACCCTTTTCGACGGCGCCGCGCTGCTCGTCGGCTCCGTGATCGGCTCAGGCATCTTCGTCGTCCCCAGCCTGATTGCGCAGCGCGTGCCCGAGCCCGGACTCGTCATCGCGATCTGGGTGTTCTCGGGGCTGCTCGTGCTGTGCGGCGCGCTCGCGCTGGCCGAGCTTGGGACCATGCTCCCGCAGTCGGGCGGGCTCTACGTCTACATGCGCGAGGCGTACGGCTCGTTCTGGGCGTTCCTCTACGGCTGGACGATCATGCTCGTCGTCATTCCCGGGTCGATCGCGGCGCTGACGAGCGCGTTCCTGCTCTATCTGAAACACTTCGTGCCGCTCGGATTCGCAGTCGAGAAGGCGCTGGGGATCGCCCTGCTTCTCGGCCTTGCGTTCGTCAACGCTCGCGGAGTGAAGCTGGGCGCGCGCGTGCAGAACGTCTTCACGCTGCTCAAGGTCGGCGGCCTCGCCGCCCTTGTCGGGCTCGCGTTGCTGACGCAGGACGGGACGATCTGGCATTTCGGGCCGGTACTCCCGGATCGCTTCACGCCCGACGTGTTCCCGGCTGTGGGCGTCGCGATGATCTCGACGCTCTTCGCGTATGACGCGTGGCACTTCGTCGGCTTCGTGGCAGGCGAGATGCGCGACCCGCAGCGAACGGTTCCGCGCAGCATCTTCATCGGCGTCGCGATCGTCATCGTCGCGTACGTCGCCGCCAACGTCGCCTACATCTTCGTTCTCGGCCAGCAGAACATCGCCCGCTCCGAGCGCGTCGCCGCCGATACGATGTCGACGATGATCGGTCCGGCCGGCGCGTCTTTCATCACTCTGGCGATCCTGTGCTCCACGTTCGGCGCCATCTCGGCCAACGTGCTCGCCGGGCCGCGGGTATTTTTCGCGATGGCGCGGGACGGCACGTTCTTCCGGCGTCTCGCCGACGTCCATCCCCGCTACGAGACACCCGCCAACGCTATCTGGGCGCTGGCGGGCTGGGCGGCGGTGCTGACGCTGACGGGTGGCTACGAGCACCTGATCACGATGTCGATGTTCGCCAACTGGATCTTCTTCGCGATGGTCGTGCTGTCGGTCGTGGTTCTGAGGCGCAAGCATCCCGATTGGCCGAGGCCCTATCGCGCGACCGGATATCCCTTCACGGTTCTGATCTTCGTGCTCGTCTCCTCCGCATTCGTCGTCAACACGCTCGTGGAGTCGGCACGAAGCTCGTTGATGGGGCTGGGGCTGCTGCTGCTCGGCGTGCCGGTCTATTTGTGGTCGAGGAGACGTTTCAGCTCGTCATCCCAGTTTTGAATCAGAATCAATTGCGACGTTCCCGTTTCTTCCGCGGCGCTGTCGTTCACGACAAACAGGAAACGCGCGCCGTCCGCATCGACATCCCAGCTACGATTAAGGCCGAGGGGATCGCCGGGTGCAACTTTGAACAGTTCCTTTGGCTTTGAGAAATCAGGCACGTTTCCCTCGCTTCGGACCGCAACCGCCATCATGCGGCCCTGGCCGTCCTGGTAGACAATCTCGCTCCCCCCACGCGTCCAGACAGGACCGGTGCCATCGTCGGTAGAGATTTGCCACTTTCGGGAGCCGGCATCCGGCAACGGGCGCACGTACACCTCGCTGCGGCCCGATTCGTCCGAGTTGTAAGCGATGAAACGGCCACTCGGCGCAATCGCGGGGTTGCGCTCGACACCTGCAGCCTGAAACAAGACTTCCAGCCGTTTCTCTTTGTTGAACGGCACGAGCAGGAGATCTTCGACCGTTGCTCCGGGACCCAGGCCGGTCATGATCACGCCGCTCCCATCCGGCAGCATCGCCGGGTGAGTCCGTTCGAACGAGCGCATGCCATTGCCCTTGATGATCTCCTCGACCCGGCCGCTCCCGTCCGGATGCAACCAGCCGAGCCCGACCTCGCCATCGAACCAGGTGGCGAAGGCCACGCGGCTTCCGTCCGGGGTCCAGGCCGGAGCGGAAAAGGCGACGATGCGGTCCGAGGTCAACCTGGTCAGGATGCCGCGGCCGAAATCATAGGCCCAGAGCTCCCCGCTGGCACCGGTATGAAAGACAAGGCGATCTTCTGGGGCGACAACCTGGGCAGCCCGAAGCGGCCTGGCTTGACGGGCAGCGCTGTCCGCCGCCCCTGGCGGTTTACCCAAGTCAGCACCTCATTCCGCTGATTGATAGAAGCCTGACTTCTGGGCACATAGGCCAGCAGACCGGCGTCCACTGCGAACTGCGGATAGCCCGCTACCGTCCACAGGACGTCGTCGCGTACCGGGCGAGCTGCTCCAAGCGTTTGCAGGGACTCCGGATCGAACGCGACTGCCCACAGTCTCTCCTGCAGGCCAAACACGACGTACCCGGCCCGGACGAAGCGAGCGCCAATGCCTTCAAAGAGAAGGCGTGTCTCGCCGGTCTCGAGAAGGTGCACGGCCGCTCGGGACGGTTTTTCGTTCGCAAGGATCGTAAACAGCACGGCGCGACCGCCCGGCAGCATCTGGGGAAGCTCGTGTCGCTCACCCTGCTTGGGAGCGGTGAGCTGCCGAGGCTCGCCGCCAGCGGTAGAAACCATCCACAGCCCCGTGCCCACGCGACCGACGACGATTCTGTCGCCCTCTCCCCAGGTGCCTCCGCGCAGCGGTTGGTTGGGGAACAACATCTGGGGAGTGCCGCCATCGAGAGAAACCGTCCATAACTCGCTGCGCTTCTCGAAGGCGAGCCGCCGGCCATCAGGAGAGAAGAAAACGTCGCTTCCGTCTTCGGTGCCGACGATAGGCTCGGGATTGACTCGATCGAGATGGCGCCGATAGAGAACTCTGGTGCTTCCGTAGACGGCCGCAAAAACCAGCGTTTTGCCGCCCGGCGCCACGGCAAAATGGACTCCGGACTGCACAATCTCGGGCCTCATGCGATCAACGACAACAGAAGTGGCCACCAACGCGCCCGGCGGCTCGGTCGTACGCGCCCGGCCCGCAATCATCGTCGTCACGAGCGCCGCGACGGCCGCTCCGATCGCGGCCCAACCTATCGGTTGCCACACCCGGCCACGTCGTGCGCCTGCCGCGTCGACGACACGTGTCCCCTCCCTCTCGGCGTCGTCCATCTATGCGGGCGACCGCCGCAGAATCGAGTCGCCGCCTGGGGTCCTTTTCGAGACAACGATGCAGCAATCTGTGAATCGACGCCGGAGTCCGCACGGGCAGCGCCTGCCAGTCGGGTTCGTGCTCGACGATCCTCACCAGGACGTCCGAGAACGTTTCGCCCGCAAACGCTTGTCGTCCGGTGAGCGTC